>JAUIAS010000091.1 GCA_030425395.1 Alphaproteobacteria bacterium | reverse complement strand
GACTTTCGCCGACACCCATTCGCTGATGACAACTGCGGCAAGGATTACAAGGAGAATGAGACTGACTTGAGGCCAAGCGAGGACGTTCAGCGAGGACGAAAGCTGCAATCCGATACCACCTGCACCAACAAGGCCCAACACCGTGGATTCCCGGATATTGATGTCCCAGCGGAACACCGCGATCCCTGCAAATGCCGGAAGGATCTGAGGAACGATACCATAGGCCATCACCTGCCAACGCGACGCGCCTGTTGCAGTTATGGCTTCGACCTGTGTGTGGTCGATCTCTTCGATGGCTTCGTACAGCAGTTTTGCGCAGAATCCGATGGATCGGATCGCAATGGCGATCACACCGGCAAAGACGCCGGGTCCGATGATTGCAATCAACAGCAAAGCCCAGATCAGGGAATTGATCGACCGGGTGGACACGATGATCAGCAGCGCAACGGGGCGGATGAACAGAGCCGAAGGTGTTGTGTTGCGCGCGGCCAGGAATGCGACCGGAACGGCAAGGAACAAAGCGATGATCGTTCCCAATGTCGCAATGTTCAACGTGTCCCAGATCGGGCGACCCAGTTGGGTGATGTATTCCCAGCGTGGTGGCGTGGCACGGGTCCAGATGTCATTGGCGATGCGTGGAGCATCCCAGACGAAGAACCACGTGGTCGATTCCGAGATGATCTGCCAACAAATGGCAAACACAAGAAGGCCGAGGAGCCAGCCAAACCAACGCACCAGCTTTTCGCGCAGCGTGTGCCGACGCCAGACCTGAGCACCGTCTTTTTCAAGCACCGGCATTACTGCACCCTCGCCCTGATGACGCCCGACAAATACTCCAGCATCATGACGATCCCGATGATCAGGATGAGAATTGCGGCGGCGGTGTCGTATTCGTATCGGTCAAAGGCGGTGTTCAACGTCGCGCCGATCCCTCCGGCACCCACGAGGCCAAGGATTGCACTTTCCCGGAAATTGATGTCGACGCGGTAGATTGAAAGGCCGATTAATCGTGGCATGACCTGTGGTTGCACACCATAATTGATCCACTGCATCCACTTGGCGCCCGACGCCCGGATGGCCTCGGCCTGTACCTTGTCCATGGATTCAATGTCCTCAGCCAAGAGCTTGGAAAGGAAGCCGATTGTTGCGAAAGACAGCGTCAGGAACCCGGCCAGTGGACCAAAGCCGAAGATCGCAACCAGAAGGATTGCGACAATGATTTCCTGAAGCGCACGGCTGATAGCCACGATGCCGCGACAGATCATGTAAACCGGCAGGGGCGCGATGTTGCGTGCAGCACCCAGCCCGATCGGGATCGAGATAAGGATGCCCACAACAGACGCGGCGACGGTCATCACGATGCTTTCCAGCAAACCGCCCCAGATGTCCCCGGCCCGGCTGATAAAATCGGGACGCGTGAACGCGAGAATGAATTGCCAACCGCGATCCAGGCCTTCATAGACCCGACCCCAATCGACCTCGATCGTCATGAAGGCGGCGATCAGATA
>JAUIAS010000065.1 GCA_030425395.1 Alphaproteobacteria bacterium | reverse complement strand
AGACTCCATCCTGATTTCCGAGCGGATCGCTCGCGATGACGTGTTTACCTCGATTCACATTGAGGAATTCGAAGTTGCCGCACGCGACACCAAGCTTGGGCCGGAAGAAATCACCCGCGACATTCCAAACGTTGGTGAAGAAGCGCTGCGCAACCTCGACGAGGCGGGCATCGTTTACATCGGCGCGGATGTTGAACCCGGTGACATTCTGGTGGGTAAGATCACGCCAAAAGGCGAAAGCCCGATGACGCCCGAAGAAAAGCTGCTGCGCGCCATCTTTGGCGAAAAGGCATCCGATGTTCGGGATACGTCGCTGCGGGTCAAGCCGGGTGACTTTGGCACCGTTGTCGAAGTGCGCGTGTTCAACCGTCACGGCGTGGAAAAAGACGAACGCGCCCTTCAGATCGAGCGTGAAGAAGTCGAACGTCTGGCGCGTGACCGCGACGACGAACTTGGCATTCTTGACCGCAACATCTATGCGCGCCTGAAATCCATGATCCTTGGCAAGACCGTTGCCAAAGGCCCCAAAGGCGTAAAGTCCGGTATCGAGATCACCGAAGACGTTCTTGCGGGTCTGTCGCGCGGTCAGTGGTGGCAGCTTGCGCTTGCCGAAGAGGCCGATGCACAGGTGGTCGAAGCCCTGAACGAGCAATACGAGGCACAGAAGCGTGCGCTTGATGCCCGTTTCGAGGACAAGGTCGAGAAGGTTCGCCGTGGCGACGACCTGCCGCCGGGCGTGATGAAGATGGTCAAGGTGTTCGTCGCGGTGAAGCGCAAGCTTCAGCCCGGCGACAAGATGGCCGGTCGTCACGGAAACAAGGGTGTGATTTCCAAGGTTGTGCCGATGGAAGACATGCCGTTCCTTGGGGATGGTACGCCGGTCGATTTCTGTCTGAACCCGCTGGGTGTGCCGTCGCGTATGAACGTCGGTCAGATCCTTGAAACCCACATGGGTTGGGCCGCGCGCGGCCTTGGGATCAAGGTCGATGACGCGTTGCAGGAATATCGCCGTTCCGGCGACCTGACCCCTGTGCGCGAAGCGATGCAGATCGCCTATGGTCAAGATGTCTACGACGAAGGCATCGTTGGCATGGCAGAAGAGGATCTTGTCGAAGCGGCAGGCAACGTCACACGCGGTGTGCCGATCGCGACGCCGGTCTTTGACGGTGCCAAAGAGGCTGACGTGAACGACGCGCTCAAGCGCGCCGGGTTCGACACCTCGGGCCAGTCGGTTCTGTTCGATGGTCGCACCGGTGAACAGTTCGCCCGTCCGGTCACTGTGGGCATCAAGTATCTGCTCAAGCTTCATCACCTTGTTGATGACAAGATCCACGCCCGTTCGACTGGACCCTACAGCCTGGTTACCCAGCAGCCGCTGGGCGGCAAGGCACAGTTTGGCGGTCAGCGTTTCGGGGAAATGGAGGTCTGGGCTCTGGAAGCTTACGGTGCCGCCTACACCCTGCAGGAAATGCTTACGGTGAAGTCGGATGACGTGGCAGGCCGGACCAAGGTCTATGAATCGATCGTCAAGGGTGAGGACAACTTCGAGGCAGGTGTGCCCGAGAGCTTTAACGTTCTCGTGAAAGAAGTCCGCGGCCTCGGCCTCAATATGGAACTCCTGGATGCGGATGGTGAGGATTAAGGGCCTTGGCCCTTTTTCTCTCCACCCTGTCCCGCACGAAATCTGAGGTATCAAGATGAACCAGGAACTGACCAACAACCCGTTCAACCCGCTGACCCCGCCGAAAGTATTCGACGAGATCAAGGTTTCCCTTGCATCGCCGGAACGGATCCTTTCGTGGTCCTACGGCGAAATCAAGAAGCCCGAAACCATCAACTACCGCACGTTCAAGCCTGAACGTGACGGCCTGTTCTGCGCGCGAATCTTTGGCCCGATCAAGGATTACGAATGCCTGTGTGGCAAGTATAAGCGGATGAAGTATCGCGGCGTTGTCTGCGAAAAATGCGGTGTCGAAGTCACGCTGCAAAAAGTCCGCCGCGAGCGTATGGGCCATATCGAACTGGCTGCGCCGGTTGCGCATATCTGGTTTCTGAAGTCGCTTCCGTCCCGGATCGGCCTTATGCTGGATATGACCCTGCGTGATCTGGAACGGGTTCTCTACTTTGAGAACTATGTCGTGATCGAACCGGGTTTGACCGATCTGTCTTATGGTCAGATGCTGTCCGAAGAAGAGTTCATGGACGCGCAGGACCAGTATGGCATGGACGCCTTCACCGCCAATATCGGCGCTGAAGCCATCCGCGAAATGCTGGCCGCGATTGATCTGGACGCCGAGGCTGAGCAATTGCGCGCCGATCTGGCCGAAGCCACGGGCGAACTGAAGCCCAAGAAAATCATCAAGCGTTTGAAGGTTGTCGAAAGCTTCCTTGAATCGGGCAACCGTCCCGAGTGGATGGTGATGACCGTGATCCCTGTGATCCCGCCAGAACTGCGCCCGCTGGTGCCGCTGGACGGGGGCCGTTTTGCGACATCCGACCTGAACGACCTGTATCGCCGGGTGATCAACCGTAACAACCGTCTCAAGCGCCTGATCGAACTGCGCGCGCCCGATATCATCGTGCGCAACGAAAAGCGTATGTTGCAGGAATCCGTTGATGCGCTGTTTGACAACGGTCGTCGCGGCCGGGTGATCACGGGTGCCAACAAGCGCCCGCTGAAATCGCTGTCGGACATGCTCAAGGGCAAGCAGGGCCGTTTCCGTCAGAACCTTCTGGGCAAGCGCGTCGACTTCTCGGGTCGTTCGGTCATCGTGACCGGTCCGGAACTGAAGCTGCACCAGTGCGGTCTGCCGAAAAAGATGGCTCTCGAGTTGTTCAAGCCGTTCATCTATTCGCGGCTGGAGGCCAAGGGCCTGTCCAGCACCGTGAAGCAGGCGAAAAAGCTGGTCGAGAAAGAGCGCCCCGAGGTTTGGGACATCCTTGACGAGGTCATCCGCGAGCACCCGGTTCTGCTGAACCGTGCGCCGACGCTGCACCGTCTTGGCATCCAGGCATTCGAACCGATCCTGATCGAAGGCAAGGCAATCCAGCTTCACCCGCTGGTGTGTTCGGCGTTCAACGCGGACTTTGACGGCGACCAGATGGCCGTTCACGTTCCGTTGTCGCTGGAGGCACAGCTGGAAGCGCGTGTTCTGATGATGTCGACGAACAACGTTCTGTCGCCCGCCAACGGCGCGCCGATCATCGTTCCGTCTCAGGATATGATCCTTGGCCTTTATTACGTGACGCTCGCCCGCGAAGGCATGAAGGGCGAAGGCAAGATCTTCTCGTCTGTTGATGAAGTTCAGCACGCTCTGGACCTTGGCGAAGTGCACCTGCACGCCAAGATCACCGCGCGCATCAAGCAGATCGACAATGAAGGCAACGAGGTTCTTCAGCGTGTTGAAACGACACCGGGCCGGGTCAAGCTGGGCGCGCTTCTGCCGCTGAATGCGAAGGCACCGTTCGAACTGGTCAACCGCCTTCTGCGCAAGAAGGAAGTTCAGCAGGTCATCGACACCGTCTACCGTTATTGCGGTCAGAAAGAATCCGTCATCTTCTGCGACCAAATCATGGGACTGGGTTTCCGCGAAGCGTTCAAGGCCGGGATTTCCTTCGGCAAGGACGACATGCTTATCCCCGATTCCAAGTGGCCGATCGTCGATGAGACCCGCGATCAGGTTAAGGATTTCGAACAGCAGTACATGGACGGCCTGATCACTCAGGGTGAAAAGTACAACAAGGTTGTCGATGCATGGTCCAAGTGTAACGACCGTGTGACCGATGCCATGATGGCGTCGATCTCAGCGGCGCAGTATGACGAAGATGGCTCTGAGCGTGAACCGAACTCGGTTTACATGATGGCCCACTCCGGTGCGCGTGGCTCCGTCACACAGATGAAACAGTTGGGCGGGATGCGTGGTCTTATGGCCAAGCCGAACGGCGACATCATCGAAACTCCGATCATCTCGAACTTCAAGGAAGGTCTGACCGTTCTTGAATACTTCAACTCTACCCACGGTGCCCGTAAGGGCTTGTCGGACACGGCTCTGAAGACCGCGAACTCGGGCTACCTTACCCGCCGCCTCGTCGACGTGGCGCAGGACTGTATCGTGCGCATGCACGATTGCGGAACCGAAAACGCGATTACAGCAGAAGCCGCCGTCAACGACGGTGAGGTTGTTGCGTCGCTCGCCGAACGTGTTCTGGGCCGGGTCGCTGCCGATGACATTCTGCGTCCGGGAACGGATGAAGTTGTTGTCAAGGCAGGTGAACTGATCGACGAACGCATGTCGGATGCAATCGACGAGGCGGGCGTTCTGTCCTGCCGGATCCGCAGCCCGCTCACCTGCGAAGCCGAAGAAGGCGTTTGCGCCTGCTGCTATGGTCGTGACCTTGCGCGCGGCACCATGGTCAACTCCGGCGAGGCCGTTGGCATCATCGCGGCGCAGTCCATCGGTGAACCCGGCACACAGTTGACGATGCGGACATTCCACATCGGCGGTGTTGCCCAAGGTGGTCAGCAGTCGTTCCTTGAAGCCAGCCAATCCGGCACCGTGGTCTTTGAGAACGCCCAGCTGCTTGAGAACGCCAACGGCGAATTGCTTGTCGTGGGCCGGAACATGAAGCTGAGCATTCGCGACGCCAACAACGAAGAGCGTGCAAGCCACAAGATCGGCTATGGCTCCAAGCTGTTCGTCAAGGACGGTCAGGAAATCGAGCGTGGCGCAAAGCTGTTCGAATGGGATCCCTATACCTTGCCGATCATCGCCGAAAAATCGGGTACGGCGCGGTTCGTCGACCTTGTGTCGGGTATCGCCGTTCGCGACGAAACCGACGAAGCGACCGGTATGACCCAGAAGATCGTGATCGACTGGCGCGCGGCACCCAAAGGTAACGAGCTCAAGCCCGAGATCATCCTTAGCGATGCCAACGGCGAACCGGTGCGCAACGATGCCGGGAACCCTGTAACCTATCCGATGTCCGTGGACGCGGTTCTGTCTATCGAAGATGGTCAGGAAATTCAGGCCGGTGAAGTGGTCGCTCGTATCCCCCGTGAAGGTGCGAAGACCAAGGACATTACCGGTGGTCTGCCCCGTGTGGCCGAACTCTTTGAGGCACGCCGCCCCAAGGATCACGCCATCATCGCGGAGATCGACGGGTATGTCCGGTTTGGCCGCGACTACAAAAACAAGCGTCGTATCTCGATCGAGCCCGCGGACGATACCATGGATCCGGTGGAATACATGGTCCCCAAGGGCAAGCACATTCCCGTGCAGGAAGGCGATTTCGTCCAGAAGGGCGACTACATCATGGACGGCAACCCCGCGCCGCATGACATCCTGTCGATCATGGGTGTCGAGGCGCTGGCAGACTACATGATCAACGAGGTGCAGGAGGTCTACCGTCTTCAGGGCGTGAAGATCAACGACAAGCACATCGAGGTCATCGTTCGTCAGATGTTGCAGAAGTGGGAAATCACCGACTCCGGCGAATCCACGCTGCTCAAGGGCGAACACGTCGACAAACAGGAGTTCGACGCCGCGAACGCCAAGGCGATCAGCAAGGGTGGCCGCCCCGCGCAGGGCGAACCGATCCTTCTGGGTATCACCAAGGCATCCTTGCAGACCCGTTCGTTCATCTCTGCCGCGTCCTTCCAGGAAACGACCCGCGTGCTGACCGAGGCATCGGTTCAGGGCAAGGTGGATAAACTGGTCGGCCTCAAGGAGAACGTGATCGTGGGCCGTCTGATCCCTGCCGGGACCGGCGGTGCGACAATGCAAGTTCGCAACATCGCGCAAGATCGCGACAATGTCGTGATCGAAGCGCGTCGCGAAGAAGCAGAAGCCGCAGCGGCGCTTGCCGCGCCGACGGCGGATGATGTTTCGGCCGGTGATGTGTTCGATACCTTGGTGGAAACGCCTGAAAACCGCGACTGATCGCAGTAACAAGACAGACAAGGCCCCGCCCGACCGGCGGGGCCTTTCGCGTTTCTGGATAAGGTTTTGTGCTGGCAAGTCGTGGCGGATCGGATAGCGTGACAGCCAGAAGAACGCCCTGGACAAAAGAGCAGAGCAAGTGGCCCAACCGTTCCGAATGCATCTGAAAATGGTGATCCGGTTCTCCTTTCTTTCAGAAGGAGGCTTCAGCAATTCGTCTGCGGGGATCGGTGCGGTACGTGAGATGCTGTACAATCCCGCTCGGCTTGAGCGCCGGTTCGCGATGTTCGAGGCGCTGACCCTGCCCGCGCTAGCGGCGCAGACCTCGCATGATCTGGATGTTATCGTCCTGACCGGGGATACCCTGCCATCGGCGGCGCGCGACCATCTGGAGCAGATCCTGTCACCTTACCCGTGGGCGCGGGTCATCGCGTTGCCGGTGGGTGGCCAGTTCCCGGCCATCAAGGCCGCGCTGGACATGGTTCCGTCACCCCCATGCACCACCCACGTGGGCACCATGCGCCTGGACGATGACGACGCGATCAAGACCAGTCTGGTGGAACACACCCACGGCATCGCGCCGCATATTGCCGGCGCGACCAATGGCGCACCGTTCGTGATTTCCTATCAATCCGGCGTATTCGCAACACTGGGAGGCGGCGAAATCGCCATGCAGGATGTGACTGTTCGCAATCCCCTCGGGATCGGGCTGACACTCGTGGCACCGATTGATTACCCGGGCAACGTTTTTCGGCGCAACCATCGCGCGCTGGCGCAATACTATCCGGTCTTCGCAGATGCGACGCCGCGCATGTTTCTGCGCACGATCCACCGGGACAACGATTCCAACCCGGTCGACCCGGACGGGTTCAAGACACTAGGCCCCAAGCGCGCGCGCTTTGTTCTCAAGACTGCATTCGGGATCAGGCCCGACAGTATGGCGGCCTTGGGATGAGGGCGCGGATGTCCCCGAACGCGATTGGTGCCGCGCTAATGATGGGGTCGATGGCGGCCTTCACTCTGAGCGACACAGCGATCAAGATCACCGACGGCGCGGTGCCGCTGGCCCAGCTTTTGACCATTCGAACTGCTTTGACCGGGCTGTTGGTCCTTGGCTTGGCGCTGGCGATGGGACGGTTGCATTTTCGCATGACACGGCGCGATCGCCAGTTGATTGCCCTGCGTTGCGTGGCCGAGATCGGAGCGGCCTATTTCTTTGTCACGGCCTTGTTCAATATGCCCTTGGCGAATATCACCGCTATCCTCCAAGCCCTGCCGTTGACCGTGACGCTGTGCGCGGCGTTGTTCCTGGGTGAACCAGTAGGGTGGCGGCGTCTGACTGCGATTGTGGTGGGATTTGTCGGCGTCATGTTGATTCTGCGCCCAGGCCCGGAAGGATTTACCATGGATGCCGTATATGCGCTGGCGGCAGTTGCCTGCGTGACGGCGCGCGATCTGGTCACGCGGCGATTGTCGACCGAGGTCTCTACGCTTTCTGTAACGTTCATTACCTCCTGCGCCGTGTTTGCCGCGGCCGGTGGGGTGCAATTGACCCAGACATGGGTGCCGGTCGATCCGCTTCACTTGAAACTGATCATCCTGTCGTCTGTGATCATCGCGGCGGCCTATTTCCTGTCGATACAGGTAATGCGCGTGGGCGAGGTGTCCTTCGTAGCCCCGTTCCGTTACACCGGATTGCTCTGGGCTACGGGGCTGGGTTGGCTGTTTTTTGACCATTGGCCAAGCCCGCTTACGCTCTTGGGAGCGGTAATCGTGGTGTGCAGCGGGTTGTTCATGTTGCGCCGGAACAGGATTCGGCAGGGCAAACCCTAACGCGAAAAGACCCGCCTGACCTGATCGCAGTCGATCGCAAAGCGCGCTCCGAATTCGGCCTCGCCCAGCGGATCAAGGAGCTGGAAATCCGGCGTCTTGATTCCGGGTTTCTGGCGGGAATCGTTGTACCTGTTGTGCCCGCGCACGAACATTGCCTTGTCGGTCAGACTGATCACCGGCATGAACCGGTTCAGTTTCTTGTGACCGAAATTCATGATCGTTTGCTGCACACCGCCCTTTACCGCCATGCCAAGAGCGACCCCGTAGAGCGGCATGATGTTTTCGACGGCCCGAATACCGTCGGGTCCGGCCTCGGCTGAATAGCCGTGGATGAAATCAATCGCGACAAGTCTGCGTTCGGCGATCAGGCCCGCGCAATCGGCGGCGACACCACGCAGGCGTTCCACAAAGTCGATGGCTATCGCGTCATCGTCATCGTGCCGGAATTGCAGGCATGGCTTTGCTGGATCGTTTTTGGCATCATTGATCGCCGCCTGCATGACTGCGCGGTGCGGGCCGGGGGGCAGGGCGCGGATGACCGCCTGCGGCATGTCCGCTACAAGTTTGTCAAGCCTGCGCCGCCATTTGTCCGGCATCTGGTCTCCGACCACGATGACAAAGGTAAAATCCGGGTCGGTCTGATTCTTTAACCCCGGTAGGGTGATGCATTCGAACTGGCGAAAGCGGTCCTCCATCCGCCCATCGTCGTATAGATAGGCAATCCGTTCGGCCAGATCGTCGTGTTCGACCTGAAATCCGCCGTCGCCGGGATAAGAAAAGCGACATAAGCCGATGACCTGCATTCGCGGCGTTCCCTTGGGTGAAATCTGCTGCTATGACCCTGCAATGCGGCGGTCGTATTGGCAAGCGGGGCGGGCTGTTGACAACACCAGCGACTCCCCCTATACGCCGCAACATCGCGCCGCCGGGATTCCCGGATGGCGATCTCAGAGCTTAAGTGGACACGATCCGGCCGGCATTGGCCCGATCCTCTGGAAACCCACCGCGTCGTTCCTGCTTACAGGGACGAAGGCGGTTTTTTTCGTCATGCCGCAAGGCGTGGCTGGTATCAGGCGGACGCGCCGGGTGCTGTTATTGAAACCGCGGGCCTGCCCCGCATGACACATGTGTTGCGAAACGGGGAAAGAACCGGAATGCCAACGATCCAACAGCTGATCCGCAAGCCGCGGCAGCCGAAAGTCAAACGCTCCAAGTCCATGCACCTGGAGCAGTGCCCCCAGAAACGGGGCGTCTGCACGCGCGTCTATACAACGACGCCCAAGAAGCCGAACTCGGCCATGCGGAAAGTCGCCAAAGTGCGTCTGACCAACGGTTTCGAAGTCATCTCCTACATCCCCGGTGAAAGCCACAACCTTCAGGAACACTCTGTGGTTCTGATCCGCGGCGGCCGTGTAAAAGACCTTCCCGGTGTCCGTTATCACATCCTGCGTGGTGTGCTGGATACCCAGGGCGTCAAAGACCGTAAACAGCGTCGCTCCAAGTACGGCGCGAAGCGTCCTAAATAAGAGGAAGAAACGATGTCCCGTCGTCACGCCGCAGAGAAACGCGAAATTCTGCCCGACGCCAAATATGGCGACCGCGTTCTGAGCAAATTCATGAACAACCTGATGATCGACGGCAAGAAGTCGGTCGCAGAACGTATCGTCTATAACGCACTTGACCGCGTTGAAGGCAAGATCAAGCGCGCCCCAGTGGAGGTGTTCCACGAAGCGCTGGACAACATCAAACCGTCCGTCGAAGTGCGTTCGCGCCGCGTTGGTGGTGCAACCTACCAGGTGCCGGTTGAAGTGCGTCCTG
>JAUIAS010000090.1 GCA_030425395.1 Alphaproteobacteria bacterium | reverse complement strand
TGCCATCGATGTGTTCATCTACGACACCTCGCTGGACAGTGACGGGGGTGCGTGGCGCTACCGCACGCAGGGCACCAGCTGGTATCGGGAGCCGCTGAACACCGCGACCCGAGGCAGCCGGCGGGAATTCCCAGCAGTGGCCGTGATCGTGGTCGAGACCAGAACAATCACAATCTACGATGCGGACAGCCCGGACCTGCCGATGTGGATGGTTTTGGTCGGCCAGTATTTTGGTGTCCCCCGGTATCAAGGTGGCTACACCTACACTTCGGCAGCCATGAAAAACGGCGTACTTTTCTACACTGGAACATCGCAAGGCGCGCTGACGCTGAATTTCATCAGCGAGGTTTCGGTAAGTCACCATTCTTCTGCCAACCGCTGTGGCGAATACCATACTCCGATTGCGCAACGTGGCGTGGCGTCAGTTTTTCCCCCGCCCGGCCTCCCAACGGCAACCCTCCCCAGTAATTGGGGCAACGACGTCGCGATGACGGTCCTCTTGGACGCGCCCATCGACCCGGCCACTGGGCTCCCGGTCCCGACGATCGCGGTCGCAACTGACGGTGGGGTTTCGGTGATCAAGGACGATGGTGCGGTTGTTGATCTGACCAAGCTTGTCAGCGGGTCTGTGAACGCCAGCCGTGTTGTTTTCCTTGAAGATGGCGGCATCGCTTGGTCCAGCCGTGACGTCAACCGCTACATCCAAGTGCTGAACGCGATCCCTGACGCCGATTATGCTGGCGACCCAGACCGCCTTTACTCCGAAGGTGATCAGCCCGCACCCGGGACAGACCTCAATCTGCTGAACCTCTACGCAGCCAACCATCTCGTTGATGGCGCGTGCGCCGGGGGTGATGGTGTCACATTCCTCGCGGAGCGCCCTGATGCGCCAGAACAGGGCATGGTTGCTTACACCACCAAGGATTACGCCACCGGCTGGATGCCGGGCGCGATCAAGGGCGCGTGGCTGGCGGATACCGATGAAGGCGATCTGCTAGAGGCAACTTTCGCGGATGACTTCACGTTCTATGCAGATCAGGCAGCCGCAGAAGCGGCGAGTTGGTCCTTCATTAGCACGGAATTTGACGCTGGACTTGATGCGATTGTGTTCAACGGAACCGGAAGTGCAAATGCCACATTGTCTGGGATTACACTTTCAAATGCTGGCATCACAGACCAGTTTGAAGTGACCGTGGTGGTTTCAGGCGTCACCGCTGGCAGCATTTCAGTGCAAGAAAACTTCGTGACTATCGGTTCTCTTGCAGCAAGCGGATCCTATGCGTTTAGGGGTGTTCGAGCAGGCAGTTTCCGGTTTGTGACAGCGAACGGCTTTGATGGTGCGATTGAAAACGTCACCTTCAAGGCGCTGGATGCCGACCGCTCGGTCAACGCGAATGGCCTGATCGTCCATGGCCGGGTGCGCCGCGCGCCAGTTGCTGATGGCGCGGAGCTGGTGGCCTACTCGGGCTTTTCCGCCGACAACTACCTCGAAGGCACGGGCGCCGTTTATGTCGACTCGCTCTACGCCCT
>JAUIAS010000016.1 GCA_030425395.1 Alphaproteobacteria bacterium | reverse complement strand
CTGACCTTTCTCTCGGCGGGCGATCATGTGATCGTTTCCGATATCTCGTATGCCGGGGTCGCTGAATTCGTGCGCGACACCCTGCCCCGCATGGGTGTTGAGGTCAGCACCGTCGATATGTCGGACGCCGCCAATGTCGCCGCGGCGATGCGCCCGAATACCCGTCTTGTTCACTCAGAAAGCCCGGCAAACCCGATCATGCGGCTGGCCGATCTGGCGGCGATTTCGGCAATTGCCCATGACGGCGGCGCGCTGCACTCCACCGATGCGACATTTGCATCGCCCATCGGGATCGACGCGGGCGCGCTGGGGGTCGATCTGGTGATGCATTCGATCACCAAATATGTCTGTGGCCATGGCGATGCCGTGGGCGGGGCCGTCGCGGCCAGCGCCGATCTGGTCAAGCAGATGCGGATCGAAGCCAGCATCCATCACGGCGGCATCCTGTCCCCGTTCAACGCATGGCTGATCGCGCGCGGTGCCTCGACACTGCCGCTGAGAATGCGGGCACATGAGGCGGGAACCCGCGCGGTTGCGGAATGGCTTGAAGGGCAGCGCTCGGTTACCTCGGTTTGCTGGCCCGGCTTGTCCTCGCATCCACAGCACGATCTGGCCCGGCAACAGATGCGCAATTTTTCTGGAATGCTGACCTTTCAGGTTGGTGACCGGGCCACCGGCGAACGTATCGCCAACGCGATGATCGAAAAGCTGAAGGTGATCCACTATGCGGTGTCTCTTGGGCATCATCGCAGCCTGATCTTCTGGCTCGACAGCGCCGGGTTGATCGACACGTCGTTTCGACTGACAGGATCAGCGGCGGACAGTTACCGCGCCTTTGCGGGCGACGGCGTTTTTCGCCTGTCTGTCGGATTGGAAGACCACGAAGACCTGATCGCAGATCTGGATCAGGTGCTCTGAACGGCTCCGCAATCGGGGCAATCGGGTCTGCGTGACAGGCCGATCTTGCGGGTTTCGCCCCACAGCGCATCATAGATCAACATTTCGGCGCGCAACGGTGCGCCGGCTTTGGTGATGATTTTGATCGCTTCAACCGCCATCATTGCACCCACAACACCGGGAAGCGGACCGATCACCCCTGCCTCGGCGCATGAAGGGGCCAATCCATCGGCCGGAGCTTCGGGAAAGATACAACGATAGCACGGCGCACCATTGGCAGGATCAAAGACGCTTAGCTGGCCTTCCCATTGTGACAGCGCCCCGGAAACAAGCGGCTTGCCCGTCGCAACCGCAGCCGCGTTGGCGGTATAGCGCGTGGCAAAGTTGTCAGTTCCGTCAAGTATGACATCGTATTCGGCAAACAGATCCTTTGCCAGATCATCGGTCAAACGACGGTGATAGGGGCGCACATCGACATAAGGATTCTGGGCGCGCATCGCTGCTTCTGCCGAAAACACCTTGGGCATGCCGATGCTGGCATCTGTATGGATCACTTGCCGTTGCAGGTTCGCGTTCTCGACGACATCATCGTCGATCACACCGATGGTCCCCACACCGGCCGCTGCCAGATATTGCAGCGCAGGGGCCCCCAAACCACCGGCCCCGATGACCAGAACCTTGGCGGTTTTCATCCGTTTCTGTCCCGGTCCGCCTATTTCGCGCAACACGATATGCCGGGCATAGCGGTTCAACTCGGTCTCGGAAAAACTTCCGCTTGTCGGCTTTGGGGCGGTGTCCGAGGCCTGCTTGTCTGCCCGGCGACGCAGCGCACGAACACCAGCGCCGTATACCAGCGCCAGAACCACCGCGCCGCCCAGCATCAGCCACAGCGCCGCGCTTTCACCCGTTGCCATGCGCAGAGCGTGACCGGATGGCAAAACAAGATGCAGCATCAAAACCGCAAGATAGAGAACGCCGACCATGATCAGGCGCGGCTTGCGCGGTGTGCCCATCACAGCCCCCAACAGCCAAAGCGCCAAGGCCATCCCCAGAACCAATGCCATCAGTTTTTCCCTGTCGAGCCAAATCCACCGACACCGCGCGCGGTATCGTCCAGCGATTGCGCCAGCGTGAAACCGGCGCGCACCACCGGGGCCACCACCATCTGCGCAATGCGGTCCCCGTGATTGATGACAAATGGTGCATCCCCGGCATTCATCAAGATCACCCCCAAGGGCCCGCGATAATCACTGTCGATCGTGCCGGGGCTGTTCGGCAGGATGATCCCATGCCTGAGCGCCAGCCCCGATCTGGGTCTGATCTGCACCTCATATCCTTCGGGAATCGCCATACGCAGCCCGGTCGGCACAAGGGCGCGGGCTCCGGGGGCAAGCGTGATCGTGGTCCGGTCCGCAAGGTTCGCGCGCAAATCCGCACCGGCAGAACCGGGCGTGGCATAGGCGGGCAATCCGAGACCTTGATCCGCCCCGTCCTCCCATGACACCGAAATTTCAACCATCGTCAGACAGGGCCTTTGCGATGCGCGCGGCGATCTTCTCGGACACATCGGCCTTGGACATACGCGGCCAGTCCTCGGCCCCGTTTTCGGTGATCAGCGTAACGGCGTTTTCCGTACCCCCCATGATCCCCGTGGCCGGGCTGACATCATTCGCCACGATCCAATCGCAGCCTTTGCGCAGACGCTTTGCTGTCGCATGGGCCACCACGTCATCGGTTTCGGCGGCAAAACCCACGACCAGAGATGGCCGCCCGTTGTCCAGCCGGGACACCGTGGCAAGGATATCCGGGTTCTCAGCGAATTCGAGGGCTGGCATACCGTCGCGGGTCTTTTTCAACTTGCGGTCGCTGGCGCTGGCCACCCGCCAATCCGCCACCGCTGCGGCGAATACCGCCGCATCCGTAGGCAGGGCGGCCATCACCGCATCTTTCATCTGCAAAGCAGTTTCCACGGGAACAACCGTCACCCCATCCGGCGCGGCGACGCTCGCCGGGCCGGTGACAAAGATCACCTCAGCCCCAAGATCGCGCAAGGCGCTGGCAAGCGCAGTCCCCTGCGCGCCAGAAGATCGGTTTGCGATATACCGAACCGGATCTATCGGTTCATGGGTGGGGCCCGAAGTAACGATGATGCGTTTGCCCGCAAGGGGCCCGGCGGCGAAATGCGCCTCAGTAGCGGCGACGATCGCCATCGGTTCTGCCATGCGCCCCGGCCCGAATTCGCCGCACGCCATTGATCCATCATCCGGACCGACAAAACCGATACCATCCGCGGCAAGCGTCGCGCGATTGCGCTGGGTCGCGGGATGTTCCCACATCCGCACGTTCATTGCCGGGGCAAGGATCACCGGCGTGTCGGTCGCCAACAGCAGGGTCGACGCGAGATCACCGGCCAAGCCCTGTGCCATCTTGGCCATCAGATCCGCCGTGGCCGGAGCCACAAGGACCAGATCGGCGCTGCGTGACAGCTGGATATGACCCATTTCGGCCTCATCCGTCAGATCGAAAAGATCGCGGTAGACCTTTGATCCAGCCAGCGCCGACACAGAGAGAGGCGTCACGAACTGTTCTCCCCCGCGCGTCAGAACAGGGGTCACCGTCGCGCCCCGTTCCGAAAGGCGGCGGATCAGGTCAAGCGACTTGTAAGCCGCAATACCACCACCGATGATCAGGAGAATGCGTTTTCCACGAAGCATTCGGGCTGCCTCTCGTTCAGATTGCTTTGCCAAACCATAGGCGCGCCATCCCCGATCTGCCAGAGGCAATCAGCCCCCCTTGGGTCTCGCAAAGACAGCGCAGGGGTCGTCACGATCAACGCCGGGGGCGTCGATGACCAGATCGAAAACGCCGTCAGGGGCGCGGCCGTCTTCCGACTGGCCCAACGAAAACACGCGCACCGTAGGCGCGGCGGCGGTCAGGTAAACAGGCAAGCCCCAGTCCGTCCGCGCATGACCATTTCCGGTTATCACCACAATCGGTCCACCCTCAGCCTCAAGCGCGGCCAGCGTTGCACGGGCAAGCTCCGCGTCGCGCAGTCGCTGGATATCCACCATCATGGGCAACAGGTGATCAGGCAACGCATTGCAATGGGCGGCCTGCTGGAACGCCTCGCGGGTGGCCTGAACGGTATTTGGCAACGCCTGATCCAGCCCGAACCGCGCGGCATCAGGGCCAAAGGTTTCGATGATGCCGTTTTGCATGGCAGCCCGCGCAGCGTCGCGGGGAATGGCTGCGCCGAATACGGGCACGCCACGGGCGGCCTCGAAAATCGGCGCGTAGATGTCGAAGGACGGCCAGCCGCTGGCCTCCCATTCAAGGCGGGCCCCCAAGGCATCGAGGTCGTCCCAACCCGCGTTGACCTGTTCGGCCTGCTCTTCACCGAGCATTTCGAACACGACAGCAGCCGGGGCAATCGCGCCGATCCACTCGGCCTGAGCCAAATGATGATGCGGGTTATCGTGCACCTCGCCCAGAACCACGACGTCGGCTGTTGTTGCGCGCGTATCTAACGCAAGCGCCACGGCGGGAACCGCCATGGCGACAAGCAATGTTATCCATTTCAGCGACGCGCGGCCCATCAAAGGAAGTGTTGCACCTCGGCGCTTTCGGCTTCAAGCGTTTTGCGCATCTTGGTAAAGGCCGCCGCCTCAAGCTGGCGCACGCGTTCCTTGCTCAGCTTGAGCTCTTCCCCGAGGCTCTCCAGCGTGCGGGGCGTATCGCGCAGCTTGCGTTCACGAATGATGAACCGTTCGCGTTCGTTCAGCGCGGCCATCGCCGTCAGCAACCATTCGCGCAATTGTTCGGTATCGTGGCTGTGTTCAACGTGTTCCGCCGCCTGTGTGCCTTCGTCTTCCAGCGCATCAATCCATTCGCGGCCTTCGTCCTCGGTCGATTGGGTCGCGTTCAGCGAAAAGTCGGACCCGGACAAACGGCCTTCCATCATCTCGACATCCGCAAGCGGCACACCGATTTCGGTCGAGATCATCTGATGAAGCTGATGACGGTCCAGCGACACACCCTGCGCCGCCGCTTCACGTTCGAGCCGCGCCTGAACCCGACGCATATTGAAGAACAGCGATTTCTGCGAAGACGTGGACCCGGTGCGCACCATGGACCAATTACGCATCACATGATCCTGAATGGACGCCTTGATCCACCAGACTGCATAAGTCGAAAAGCGCACCCCCCGGTCGGGATCAAACTTGTCGGCGGCCTTCATTAGCCCGAGACCCGCCTCCTGAATGAGATCGTTCATCGGCGCGCCATAGCGTTTGAACTTGGCTGCCATGGAAATGGCCAGACGCATATATGCCGTGATCAACCGATGCAGAGCGGCTTCGTCGCGCTGATCGCGCCATGCATAGGCCAGTTGTCTCTCGGTCTCTGCGTCCAGGAGTTCGGCTTTCATTGCAAGCCGGGACAAGGAGACGTCGCGTGTGGAATCAAGTGCCATAGTTCCCCCTGAGTTTTCGGCGCAAGGTTCGCACCGTGTTTTGCGCTATTGTAAGGGTTACGAACCGAACTGCGGTTTGGTTCACTCTGGAGCCCAAAAAATTCTGAAAAACTTTTGCCTTTCGGTCCGGAACCTCGAATTCTGCTGGCCCTCTGGCCAACGGCAGCTATCGTCCTTTCCGCAACAGACAATTGGGCCGATGAAAGCAAAGGGAACGTCATGGAAACGACAACGTGGCATTGGATTCGGCACGGACCCACCCATGAAAAAGCGTTTGTCGGCTGGCGGGATGTGCCCGCCGATCTATCCGACACGGACCGCATTGCCCGCCTGCGCGCGTCGCTGCCCGACAAGGCGGTTCTGGTGGCATCCGATCTGCAACGAGCCTCGGCCACGGCCACGGCGATAGATGCCGGGCATCATCGCCTGAACGATCACCCCGACCTGCGCGAATTCAATTTCGGCGAATGGGATGGCAAACACTCGGACGAGATCACACAAACCCACCCCGAGTTGAGCCGCGCCTATTGGAAGACGCCCGGCGATGTGATCCCGCCCGGCGGCGAAAGCTGGAACATGGCAGCAGCCCGCGTCGCGCGAACTGTGGAAGAGATCATGCAAACACATCGCGGGCGCGACATCATCGCCGTTGCCCATTTTGGTGTGATCCTGACGCAAGTGCAGGCAGCGATGGGTATAGATGCGCGCGCGGTTCTGGCGCACAAGATCGAACCGCTTTCGCTGACCCGGATCGCCTTTCATGGCGATGGCCGCACCGAGGTGCAGGTCATCAATCACCAACCTTGATACCCCGCCCCACAAAAACACGTTGGAACAATCGGGCGGTTCCCGCATAGCTTATCAGCCATGGATAACACTCTCTTTATCGGCGATTACGCCTATTCTTCCTGGTCGCTGCGCGGCTGGCTTTTGTTTGAAAAATTTGGCGTTCCCGCCACGCTGCGCACCGTTGATTTCAACGATGCGCGCGGGGTCGCCGAGCAAATGGCCGAGGCGCGCCCGGCCCGCACCGTTCCCACCTTGGTTGCCGGCGATGGTGCGGTGATCTGGGACAGCCTCGCCATGGCCGAAGAACTGGCCTCGCGATATCCCGATGCCGGACACTGGCCGAAAGATCCCTGCAAACGGGCGCTGGCCCGCAGCCTTGCCGCCGAAATGCATTCGGGCTTTACAGCCCTGCGTGGCGATTGCCCGATGAACCTGCGCACGGCCTATTCCGACAGCGCACCAACCGAGGCCGTTCTGGCCGATGTCGCCCGACTGGAAACACTCTGGGGCTATGCGCGTGATGTTTGCGATCACGACGGCCCGTGGCTTTGCGGAGATTACAGCGCGGCGGATGCGTTCTTTGCCCCGGTTGCTGCGCGCATCGCAGGATATTCCCTGCCGGTCGGCACAGCCGCGCAAGCCTATGTGGATGCCCATCTGGCCGATGACGCGTTTCTAAAATGGCGTGCATGGGGCCTCGCGCATGGTGATACATTGCCGTGGTATGCCAAACCCTATCCGGTCAAGGACTGGCCCGGTCGGGCCTGAGAGCCGCCCACGTTTACCACTTGGTAACCAAGTCCGCGTTAACACTTTGCAAAGAGTTATGCGGAGAACGCCATGGTTACGCGCGCCCATTCTGTCGCGTTTCAGGGGGTCGAGGCGCGCCCGGTGGAGGTGCAATGCGCGGTCACGCCGGGCTTGCCCGCATTTTCCATCGTAGGCCTGCCCGACAAGGCCGTTTCAGAGGCGCGCGACAGGGTGCGTAGCGCGTTGGCGGCAATGTCCATCGCACTGCCACCCAAGCGCATCACCATCAACCTTTCCCCCGCCGATCTGCCAAAGGAAGGCAGCCATTTCGACCTGCCGATCGCGCTGGCGCTGTTGGCCGCGCTGGACGTGGTGCCCACGGATGCCGTTGAGGGTGTCGTTGCACTGGGGGAGTTGTCGCTTGACGGATCGCTGGTCCCGGTTGTGGGCGCACTGCCTGCGGCGATGGCCGCCGCCGAACATGATCGTGGGTTGCTCTGCCCCGCGCAATCGGGGGCCGAAGCCGCATGGGTCGGGGCCACGCAGGTCGTCGGGGCCGCCTCGCTGGGCGAGGTCATCCGCCACTTTTCGGGCCTTGCCCCGCTTGCCCCCGCGCAACCCGGCGAAGTAACCCGCCCGGATAACCTCCGTGATCTGCGCGATGTCAAAGGACAGGAACGCGCCAAGCGGGCACTGGAAATCGCCGCCGCGGGCCGTCATCATCTGTTTCTTTCCGGCACCCCCGGATCGGGGAAATCCATGTTGGCGGCGCGTCTGCCTGGGCTGCTGCCGCCGCTCAGCCCGCGAGAGGCGTTGGAAACCTCGGTGATCCATTCCCTTTCGGGATTATTGGATGCAGGCGGAATTAGCCGCGAACGCCCGTTCCGCGAACCGCACCACACCGCGTCCATGGCCGCCATCGTGGGCGGCGGGCGCAATGCCAAACCCGGCGAAATCAGCCTTGCGCACAACGGAGTTCTTTTTCTGGATGAATTCCCCGAATTTGCCCGCGCGGTTCTGGAAACGCTGCGCCAGCCCATCGAAACCGGCGAGGTGATGGTTGCGCGCGCCAACGCCCACGTGAAATATCCATGCCGGTTCCTTCTGGTGGCGGCCGCCAACCCCTGCCGATGCGGATACCTCCCCGATCCGGCCCGCGCCTGCAACCGTGCGCCCCATTGCGGCGAGGATTACATGGGCCGTGTGTCCGGCCCCCTGATGGATCGGTTTGACCTGCGCCTCGAGGTGCCACCGGTTTCATTCAACGATCTGGATTTGCCGGGAAGCGGCGAGGCCAGCGCCACGATTGCGGATCGCGTGGACCGCGCACAGGCCATCCAGAGCGCCCGGTATCAGGGATCGGAGGCACGGCTGAACGCCGATGCGGAAGGGGCCGCACTGGAAGAAATCGCCGCCCCGGATGCGGAAGGCAAAACGCTGTTGGTGCGGGCCGCCGAAAAGGCCGCCCTGTCGGCGCGGGGGTATCACCGGGTCTTGCGGGTGGCGCGGACCGTGGCCGATCTGGATGGATCCGAGCAGGTCCGACGCCCTCATATCGCTGAGGCGCTGAGCTTTCGGCTGGTCAATGAAGCCGCATCCTGAGCCACCCTGCCAGTTCATCCAGCGTGGCACGCGCTTCGGGAACGAGAGCGTGGAACAATGGCCAGACATGGGGCAAATCCTGCGCCACGTTCAGCGACACATCCAGCCCTGCCGCGCGCAACTTGTCCGCCATCCGTGTGCTGTCATCCAGCAGGATTTCCCTGTCCCCCACCGTCAGCCAGACCGGCGGACCACCGGAGAAATCTGCATAAAGCGGGCTTGCCCTTGGGTCAGTGGCGTCATCGCCGGACAGGTAGACAGCCGCCATTTCCGCCGCGCGATCTGCGGGCAGAAGGACATCGGACTCGGCATTTTGCATCAGCGAGCTGGCGGAAAAGGTCATGTCGGTCAGTGGCGAAAAGGCAAACACTGCCACAGGACAGGGCGCGGCCTTTCGTAGAAGTTCACCAACAAGGGCAAGGGCCAGACCACCCCCGGCGCTGTCCCCACCGACGATGATATTGTCGGCCCCCACCTGCCCGGCCACCGCGGTAAAGACGCCCAGCGCATCGTTGACTGCCGCCGGGAACGGGTTTTCCGGTGCCAGCGCATAATCGGGAACGACTGCCGCACAGCCGACCCGCTGCCCGATCTGCGCAGCCAGGGCGCGGTGGGTCCGCGCACTGCCGAACACATACCCGCCGCCATGAAAATAGAGCAGGACCGGTCCGCGCGTGGCTTGTGGCACCAAAGGTGGTCGCACACGGGTGCAGAGGATACCGCCGATCCGTTCGCGCACGAACTCTGTGCCCCGAGGCGGATGAAACATCATCCGCGCCTTGCGTTCAAAACTGCGGCGCAGCTTGACGGGATCGTTCGCACGTCTGAGCGTCGGCTTTTCAAACAGGCGCAGAATGATGTTGATGATCTGCGCCCGCAGCGTCACAACTTGGCCTCGATCGCCTCCCAGACCTTGGCCGCGATGTTTTCCCCGTTGAACCGTTCAAGCTCTTGAATGCCGGTGGGCGAGGTTACGTTGATCTCGGTCAGCCAGTCGCCGATCACGTCGATGCCCACGAACACCTGACCATTGTCGCGCAAGGTCGGCCCGATGGCGGCGCAAATCTCGAGATCACGGTCGGACAGTCCGATTTTTTCCGGGCGCCCGCCAACATGCATGTTTGATCGTGTTTCACCGGCCGCAGGCACACGGTTGATCGCGCCGACAGGCTCACCATCAATCAGGATCACCCGCTTGTCGCCCTTGGAAACAGCGGGCAGGAATTTCTGCACGATCAAAGGTTCGCGCGAGAACCCTGTGAACAATTCATAGAGCGACGACAGGTTACGATCATTTTGGTCCAGCCGGAACACGCCCGCGCCGCCATTGCCATACAAAGGCTTGAGGATGATGTCCCCGTGTTTGGCCTTGAACGCGCGGATCGTATCCAGATCACGGGCGATGGCTGTCGGTGGCGTCAGTTCTGGAAAATCAAGAACCAGCAACTTTTCTGGAAAATTACGCACCCAGAATGGATCGTTCACCACCAATGTCTGTCCCTTGAGCCGGTCAAGCAGATGCGTGGTGGTGATATAGTGCATGTCGAATGGCGGGTCCTGCCTGAGCCAGACCACGTCGAAATCCGCCAGATCGACCTCGCGTTCAGGGCCGAGAATGGCGGGGGTATCCGCTACGCGCTGCACTGTCATGTCATGGCCGCGCGCGGTTATCACGCCTTCCTGATACGCCAGCTTGTCAGGGCCATAATAGAAAAGCTCATGCCCCCGCGCCTGCGCCTCTTCGGCGAGGCGAAAGGATGTGTCGGCGTTGATGTCTACTGACCCGATCGGGTCCATCTGAAAGGCGATTTTCATGGGCTTCTCCGCAATAAACCGGGCCTACCGATACATGGCGCATGGCGGGCAAGGCTGCAATGGGGATCAACCCGCGTGGATCGCATTTTCGATGATGTGCACCGCGCCCTGTCCATCAACAAGCGCCGCATCAAAGCGCAAATCGGCCATCGGATCGCGCCCTTCGCTTGCCGCAAAAATTTCGGCCGCATGAAAGATGCGGGCGATTTGCCCCGGGGAAATGCGCGCCACCGCCCGCGCGATATCGCGGGATTTCTTGACCTCGACAAATACCGTCAGCCCCGGCCGTTCAACGATCAGGTCGATTTCTCCTGCTTCGCAGCGCCAGCGGCTGCGCAGGGGGCGATACCCCTTGATAACATATTGTCTGGCGACGGCGTCTTCGGCGGCAAGGCCGGATAGATAGCGGATCTGACCATCCATCGCCGTCATAATGTCTATCCTTCCTTCGCCATGGCCAATGCGATCTGATACACCTTGCGGCGCGGCAGACCGTGCGCCTTGGACACCAGATCGGCGGCATCCTTGACGGACATTTGCGCCAGCGCCTGCCGAATATCCTCTTCTAGATCAGCTTCCTTAACGATTTCTGAACGGCGCCGGTCGATGAGCAGCACGATTTCACCCTTGGGCGGACGTTCAGCCACCGACGCGCACAGCCCCTCAAGCGTGTCGCGGCGCACTTCTTCGAATTTCTTGGTCAATTCCCGACACAGCGCCGCGGGTCGTTCCGGGCCGAGCACTGCGCATGCATCCGCCAGCGAAGCGGCGATTCGGTTTGGCGATTCGTAAAGCACAAGCGTGCCCGGAATGGCCGCCAGTTCAGTCAGACGGTTGCGCCGCGCCTGTGCGGCATTGGGCAGAAACCCCCCGAAAAAGAACGAATCCGTGGCCAATCCCCCCAACGTCAGCGCTGCCAGTGCGGCAGACGCACCGGGGGCGACGGTTACCCGGTGGCCTGCGGCAGCCGCCTCGCGGCTCAGATCATAGCCGGGATCGGCGATCAGGGGCATGCCCGCCTCGGACGCATATGCGACCGAACGCCCTTCCTTTAGCGCAACCAGAAGCGCGTCGCGCGCGCCCTGCGGGCTATGGTCATGGTAAGACAGCACCCGCCGACCATCCAGCGGAACCCCGTGAATTTCCATCAGATGGCGCATGCTGCGCGTGTCTTCCGCGGCGATCACATCGGCAGATGCGAGAACATCAAGCGCCCGCAGAGTGATATCGCGCGCCGCACCGATGGGCGTCGCGACAAAGTAGAGCCCCGGCGCAAGAGCTTGCTTGTTGAAATTCAAGGCTGGACCCGCTTTCGTTGACGTTTATGATCGGCCACCAATGCAGCGCAAAGGCAAGCTTTGCGCGCCGAGGAGGAGAGCCTGTCCATGTTCGCCGTTTTGTCGTCCGCCCGCAAGCTGATGCGCCTGTGCGCCGTTTTCTGCGGTCTCGCGCTTGTTGCAGCGTGCCAACCTGTCACGGTGGGCGGAGGCGGCCCGACGATCAACACGTCCGAACCGGTTCCCGTGGCGCTTCTGGTGCCGCGCGGTTCGGGCCAGCCCAGCGACGATGTGCTGGCCCAGACGCTGGAAAACGCCGCGCGTCTGGCGATTGCCGATTTGCAGGGCGTTCAGGTCGATCTGCGGGTCTATGCCACCGCTGGTGACAGTCAGCAGGCGGCCTCTCAGGCGGTGGCTGCTGTCAATGACGGTGCCCGCATCATCCTTGGCCCGGTTTATGGCGAGGCGGCCAATGCCGCAGGGCTGGCCGTGGCCAACCGCAACGTCAATGTCCTGTCGTTTTCCAACAACGCAACAATCGCCGGTGGCAACGTCTTTGTTCTGGGGCCGACCTTTGCAAACACCGCGCAACGCCTGACCCGCTTTGCCGCCGCGCAGGGCAAGACCGATATTGTCGTGGTGCACGGACAGGACGTGGCCGGGCAATTGGGGCGCAACGCGATTGAACGGGCGATGGCCGGATCGGGCGCGCGCATTGCCGGTGTTGTTCCCTACGAGCTGTCGCAGCAAAAAGTGATCGCCGCGGTTCCCACCGTCAAGGCAGCGGTAGAGGCCGGACAAGCGCAGGCAATCTTCTTTACGTCGACAACCGCAGGGGCGCTGCCCTTGTTCACCCAGCTTTTGCCTGAAAACGGCGTGAAATCCCCAGATGTGCAGTTTATCGGGCTGACACGCTGGGACATCCCGGCCCAGACGCTGGCGCTGCCCGGTGTGCAGGGGGGGTGGTTTGCGCTGCCTGATCCGGTGATGTCGCAAAGGTTCAAGGACCGCTATCAATCCGCATATGGCAGCAGCCCCCACCCCATCGGCGGGCTGGCCTATGACGGCATTGCGGCGATCGGCGCGCTTGTCGCGGCAGGGAAATCCAATGCATTGACAGGGGCCGCCCTGACCCAATCGGCGGGTTTCCAAGGCGTCAGCGGTATCTTCCGGCTGCGTCCCGACGGCACAAACGAACGCGGCCTTGCTGTGGCCACGATCCAGAACAGACAGGTTTTTGTGATTGACCCTGCCCCAAGAAGCTTCTCCGGCTCAGGTTTCTAACGAAACCGCGCCGCTTGCCCCGATCCCCGCGCATCCGCTGATCACCGCGCCTGAGGATATCTTTGATCAGGCCAAGGTTCTGGCTGACATGGAGCGCGCCGTCGAACTGGCCGACGGCGATAGCGCCCTTGCGCGCAAATCCGTGGTCGATGTACTGCGCGCCGCCAACAAGAACGCACGCGCCACGATTGCTGAGGCCTTTGCCGAAAAACCGTTCGCCGCGCGCCCGCTGACGCGATCCTATACGTATCTGACCGATTGCCTTGTGAACGCGACGCTGCACGTTTCAACGCGCCACATGCACCCGTTGCCCAATCCGACCGAGGGCGAACGGATCGCCCTGATTGCTGTCGGCGGCTATGGACGCGGTGAAATGGCCCCGTTTTCCGACGTGGATCTGCTGTTCCTGACCCCTTACAAAATCACCCCCTGGGCCGAAAGCGTGATCGAATCCATGCTTTACATGCTGTGGGATCTGAAATTGAAGGTCGGGCATTCCAGCCGCACCATTCGCGACTGCCTGCGTCTTGGAACAGAAGATTTCACCATCCGCACTGCCCTTTTGGAGCACCGCTTTCTGTCCGGGCATGAACCGTTGGCCCAAGAACTGCACACCCGGCTGCAAGAGGAACTCTTCACCGGGACCGGCCGGGATTTCGTGGATGCCAAACTTGAGGAACGCGAAAAGCGCCATATCAAGCAAGGCGAACGCTATGTCGTGGAACCAAACGTCAAGGAAGGCAAAGGCGGGCTGCGCGATCTGCAATCCCTGTTCTGGATCGCCAAATACCTGCACGGCGTAGAGGACGCCGCCGATCTGGTGCAGTTGGGCATGTTCGAGCCAACGGAATTCAACCGGTTTGTCATGGCCGAAGATTTCCTGTGGGCTGTGCGGTCGCATCTGCATCTGATCACCGGGCGCGCGACCGAAAACCTGAGCTTTGACATGCAGGTCGAAGTGGCTGAACGGATGCAATACAAGCCACGCGCCGGACGGCGCGCGGTGGAAATATTCATGCAGGACTATTTCCTCCATGCCACAGCCGTTGGGGATCTGACACGCATCTTCCTGACCAAACTGGAGGCCGCGAATGCCAAACCTGCTCCGCTTTTGGAACGTATCTTTCGTCGCAAACCCCGGCTGAAACCCGGCTACGAAGTCATTCACAACCGCCTCGCGGTTGAGGACGAGGATGCGTTCTTTTCCGACAAACTGAATATCCTGCGGGTGTTCGAGGAAGGCCTGAGAACCGGGATGCTGATCCATCCCGACGCCATGCGTGCCATCAGCGCCCGACTGCACATGATCGACGACGACATGCGCAACGACCGCGAGGCGCAGCGCATTTTCCTTGATACGCTGATCAAGCACGGAAACCCGGAACGCGCACTCAGGCGGATGAACGAATTGGGGGTTCTGTCGGCGTTTATCCCCGAGTTCGAACCAATTGTCGCGATGATGCAATTCAATATGTATCACAGCTACACCGTGGACGAACACATTATCCAGTGCATCGCGCAATTGGACAAGATCGAGCGCGGTGAACTGGTCGAAGACCTGCCAGTCGCGTCGTCGATCCTGAAAAACGGGGTCAATCGCAAGGTTCTCTATGTTGCGCTGCTGTTGCACGATATCGGCAAGGGGCGCGTTGAAGATCATTCCATGATCGGCGCACAAATCGCGCGGGTCGTGGCTCCGCGTCTGGGGCTGAACAAGGCAGAAAGCGAAACGGTCGAATGGCTGGTGCGCTACCACTTGCTCATGTCGGACATGGCCCAGAAACGAGATATCGCTGATCCGCGAACCGTGCGCGACTTTTGCAAGGCCGTGCAAACGGTCAAACGTCTGGACCTGCTGTGCGTTGTGACAGTTTGCGATATTCGAGGCGTCGGGCCGAACACATGGAACAACTGGAAAGCTGCCTTGATCAGGGCGCTTTACCGGCAATCCAAGCGGGCCCTTGAAACCGGGATGGAAGACCTCAACCGCGAAAATCGCGGCAATGGGGCCAAAAAGGCGCTTCGCGAGAAGTTGCCCGATTGGCCAAAAGCAGTGCTCAAGGTGGAAACCTCCCGACATTATCCGCCATATTGGCAAGGGCTTCACCTGACTGCTCATCTTGTGTTTGCGCGGATGTTGCGTGAACTCAGCGAAGCCGATGATCCGGGCAAAATCCTGATCGACCTGCACCCCGACGATGATCGCGATGCCACGCGGGCCTGTTTCGTGATGGCCGACCATCCGGGCATCTTTTCGCGGCTGGCCGGTGCATTGGCGCTGGTCGGGGCCAACGTGGTGGATGCGCGCAGCTTTACAACCAAGGACGGGTTTGTCACCGATGCGTTCTGGATACAGGATGCCGAAGGCAAGCCCTATGAAGCCGATCGCCTGCCGCGGCTGAGGCAGATGATCGAAAAGACACTGCGCGGCGAACTGGTCGCCCGAGACGCATTGAAATCCCGCGACAAGATCAAGAAGCGGGAAAGGGCGTTCGAGGTTCCCACCCATATCACCTTCGACAACGAAGGATCGGAAATCTACACCATCATCGAAGTGGACACGCGCGACCGTCCCGGCCTGTTGTATGATCTGGCGCGCGCCATGGCGGCAAGCAACGTCAACATCGCCAATGCAGTCATCGCCACATACGGCGAACAGGTGGTCGACACGTTCTATGTCAAGGATCTGTTCGGTCTGAAATACCACTCCAAGTCCAAACAAAAATCCCTTGAGGAAAAACTGCGCAAAGCCATTGCAGAGGGCGCAAAGCGCGCCGCAACATGAGGCCGCAACGCCTTCTGAGCGGGGTTCTCACCGTTGGCGGCTGGACGCTGCTCAGCCGTATCCTCGGCTTTGCGCGCGATCTGATGATCGCCAGCCTTGTTGGGCCGGGCGCTGTGATGGATGCCTATGTGGCGGCCTTCCGGCTGCCCAACATGTTCCGTCGCTTCTTTGCAGAAGGCGCGTTCAACGCGGCCTTTGTTCCGATGTTTTCCAAACGTCTGGAGGCCGAAGAGAACCCTTTGGGGTTTGCCAGTCTTGCCTTGTCCGGGCTTTCGCTTGTTCTGTTGGTGCTGACCGGTCTGTCGATGATCTTCATGCCTGTGCTGGTCTTTGCCACGGCCGAAGGATTTTACGGCGATGCGCGGTTTGATCTGACCGTGGATTTCGCGCGGGTCACGTTTCCCTACATTCTGTTTATCTCGCTGGCGGCGTTGCTGTCGGGGGTGCTGAATGCCTCGGGCCGGTTTGCGGCGGCCGCGGCGGCACCTGTGCTTCTCAATGTCATATTGGTTGCGGCGATGGTCATTGCATGGGCCATGGGTGGCCCGGTGGCCCAGGCGCTGATCTGGGGCATTCCCTTGGCCGGTGTCGCGCAGCTTGCTCTGGTTTGGCGCGCGGCGGACAAGGCCGGTCTTCGCGTGCGCCCGGTCCGGCCGCGTTGGACCCCCGAGATGGCGACCCTTGTGCGTATCGCCGTGCCCGCCGCACTGGCGGGCGGCGTTGTTCAGGTCAACTTGCTGGTCGGACAGTTGGTTGCCTCCAACTATGACAGCGCGGTCAGTTGGCTATACTCCGCCGACCGGTTGTATCAATTGCCGCTTGGCGTGGTCGGGATCGCGGTGGGCATCGTCCTGTTGCCGGACCTGTCCCGGCGCCTGCGGGCCCGCGACAGTGATGGCGCGCGTGATGCTCTGTCGCGCGCCGGTGAGATTTCGCTGGCCCTCACGATCCCCTGTGCCGTCGCGCTTGTGGTCATAGCCGAGCCGCTGGTTTCCGTTCTGTTCCAACGCGGCGCTTTCGGCCCCGCGGACACGGCGGCAACAGCCCTCGCCGTGGCGGTCTATGGTCTGGGTCTGCCGGCCTTTGTCATGCAAAAGGTGCTCCAGCCGATTTATTTTGCCCGCGAAGACACCCGCAATCCGTTCCGCTTTGCGCTGGTGGCAATGGCCGTCAACGCCGTGGCGGCAATCGGTCTGGCCTATGTGATCGGGTTCATAGCCGCGGCAGTGGCGACCACTCTGGCAGGGTGGGTGATGGTCTGGCTCTTGTTGCGCGGGCGTGCGGGCATGGGGGCCGAAACGCGATTTGATGACCGGTTCCGCCATCGTTTGCCGCGTATCTGCATCGCATCCGGGATCATGGGGGGCGTTCTGTGGTCCGTGGCCTGGGTCGGGGCGGATGCGTTGAACACGCCGGGGCTGAGATATCTTGCGCTGCTGACCCTGATCGCTGCGGGCGCTGTCAGCTATTTCGGCGCGGGCCAGATCATCGGCGCGTTCCGGCTGGCTGAATTCAAGGCCGCCCTGCGACGCAAGGGCTGATCAGCGTTTGCGTAACCGGTCCAACAGAGCCGCCCAGCCGCCCGGTGCCACGACAAAAGACAGCAGGAAACCGGTTGCGAATCCCGACAGGTCAGCGACCCAGTCGCTTTGTGCGTCGAACAGGATCACGAACAGAAGCTGAAAGCCCATCAGAAACCCGATCAGCGAAAATGCACGCATCTGGTTGGCACCGACAAGCGACAGCGATCGCCACAGGATAAAGGTGAAAGCACCGATCAACCCATAAACCGAGGGAAACGCACCGAACAGAACGATCGGCTGATCCAGAAAGACGGTATAGCCCAACGCGCCCCCGATTCCCGACGCTACAAACACCGCCAGCATCGGCCACGGTCCAAACACCTCGGCGACCATTTTGCCCATGGCCAGCAGGATCACACCGGAAAAGACCGCATGGGTGAAAGCCCCGTGCACAAAGGGATAGGTGACAAAGCGAATAAGGTGTTCAACCGGCCATTGCCCCAAAACCCACATCTGTTTCAGCACATCCGCGGAAAACCCATACGTCAGGATCGCATCGCGCCGCCAGCTGACGGAGGTCGGATCACCGACCAACTGGTTCGCCCCCGCCCAGAAGATCACTTCGATCCCGACGATCACCAAAAACAGTGCCACCACAACCGGCGGCAAAGGGTTGATGGGGCTTGGTGGGCTGGAATTGTCCATGGGGGCGTCCTTCCGGCTGCTTGACGGGCCATGCCCGCATGGGTAAGCGACGCGTGCAGATTTGACCAGACAGGAGCGACCCCATGTCCCAGACGCGCTTTGCACCGCGGGTGTTTTCCGGCATCCAGCCGTCCGGCGGGTTGACGCTTGGCAACTATCTTGGCGCTCTCAAGCGTTTTGTCGACATGCAGGACACTGGTGATTTCGAAACGATCTACTGCATGGTGGATCTTCACGCGATCACGGTCTGGCAAGATCCAGAAAAGCTGCGTCACAACACGCGGGAATTGGCCGCCGGTTTCATCGCCTCGGGCATCGACCCGGAAAAGTCGGTCCTGATCAATCAAAGCCAGGTGCCGGAACACGCGCAGCTTGGTTGGGTCTTCAACTGCGTCGCGCGCATGGGCTGGATGGGCCGCATGACCCAGTGGAAGGACAAGGCCGGCAAGAATGCCGAAAAGGCATCGCTGGGGCTGTTTGCCTATCCTTCGCTGATGGCGGCGGATATTCTTGTGTATCACGCAACCCATGTGCCCGTTGGTGAAGACCAGAAGCAGCATCTTGAACTGACACGCGATATCGCAACCAAGTTCAACCATGACTATGGCGTCGACTTCTTTCCGATCACGGAACCCGTCATCGAAGGTGCGGCCACCCGTGTCATGTCTCTGCGGGACGGTTCCAAGAAGATGTCCAAGTCCGATCCGTCGGACGCCAGCCGCATCAACATGACCGATGATGCCGACACGATCGCCAAGAAAATCCGCAAGGCCAAGACCGACCCCGAGGCACTGCCATCAGAAGCCGACGGTCTGAAGGATCGCCCCGAGGCGCGCAATCTGGTCAACATCTATGCCGCTATGGCGAATATGAGCGTTGATCAGGTTCTTGCAGAGCATGGCGGCGCGCAATTTGGCACGTTCAAGCCCGCGCTGGCCGATCTGGCGGTGGCCCATCTCGCCCCCATCTCGACCGAGATGGCGCGCCTGATGGACGACACCGCAGAAATCGACCGGATTCTGGCGCGCGGGGCGGAACGCGCCCGTGCAATCACCGCGCCGATTCTCAAGCAAACCTATGAAATCATAGGAATGGTCGCACCGGTCGAAGCCTGATTCCGTCAAATGCGGGGTGGAAAAGGTCTGGACGGCTGACATACCTCTGTCCTAGTCTGCCCGCGAACCCCGAGGGAGGACTCCATGGCCGTTGGCAAGACGATCAAGACCTATTTCGATGGCCGCTGGCATGACGGCGACGTCCCCGTCATGCGCGCCGCAGATCATGGCAGCTGGCTGGGCTCGACCGTGTTTGACGGCGCACGTTACGTCGATGGGTTGTCGCCCGATCTGGACAAGCATTGCGCGCGCGTGAACCGATCCGCCGAGGCGCTGATGATCACGCCCACCGTTTCAACCGGGCAAATGATCGACATCGTGCGCGAAGGTCTTGCGATGTTCCCCAAGGATGCGCCGGTTTACATCCGGCCCATGTATTGGGGAATTGATGGCGACATCACGGCCATCGTTCCCAGTCAGGAGACGACAGGCTTTGCCATCTGTCTTGAGGAAATCCCGATGGCCCCGGCCACAGCGACCACCACCCTGACCCGCACCCGGTTCCGCCGGCCCGTTCTGGAAGACGCGGTTGTGAACGCCAAGGCTGGTTGCCTTTATCCCAACAACGCGCGGATGCTGAGCGAAGCGCGCGCCAAGGGGTTCGGCAATGCGCTGGTTGCCGATGCGATGGGGAATGTGGCCGAAACCGCCACGGCGAATGTCTTTATGGTCAAGGATGGCGAAGTTTTCACCCCCGTGGCCAACGGCACCTTTCTGGCAGGGATCACCCGGGCCCGGCATATGACGAACCTGCGCGCGGATGGCATGGCAGTCCATGAAACCGTTCTGACGTTTGAAGATTTTCACGACGCCGATGAAATCTTTCTGTCCGGCAATATGTCAAAGGTCACGCCGGTCACGGCATTTGACGACACTCAGTATCAAGTCGGCCCCGTAACCCGCCGCGTCCGGGAAATGTATTGGGACTGGGCCGCGTCAGACGGGAAATGACACCAAGCGAAAGTCCCTGATTGCAAGGTGGCGCGCTCTCGTCCATGATCGCCGCGTTTGGGAGGCAGCAATGCGCAAGTTTCTGGTGGTGCTCGACGACAGTCGGGAATGTCTGAATGCGATGCGGTTCGCAGCCATGCGCGCCGCACATACGGGCGGCGGCGTCTGTATCCTTTCGGTGATCCCGCCTGATGATTTCAATCATTGGATCGGCGTCGGCGAAGTCATGCGCGAAGAAGCGCGCGAGCGGATCGAAGCGCATTTCGAAGTCTTCGCAAAATGGATGCGCGACCGTCAGAGCGTGGATCCGGAATTGGTCATCCGCGAAGGCGAGGCCGTAGAAGAGATCATGTCTCAGGTTCGCGAGGACAAGGAGATCGGTGTTCTCGTGCTGGGGGCGGGCACAGACCGGAAAGGTCCCGGACCGCTGGTATCCCAGCTTAGTCGCAACTCGGGCACATTGCCGATTCCCATCACGATCGTGCCGGGCCACCTGAGCAAGGAACAGCTAGAGGCGATTACCTGACCTTTTTAGAATGGTTCCAATCCTTGACGTCACGCCATGGCGGGCGCATATAGGAAGGGACGCAAAAAAGGTAAGTCCGATATGTTTATTCAGACCGAATCCACTCCGAACCCTGCAACGTTAAAGTTTTTGCCGGGTCAGACCGTGCTTGAACTGGGCACCGCCGATTTTCCGTCCCGCGATACGGCAGGAAAATCGCCGCTCGCGCAGCGCATCTTTGACGTGGACGGGGTCAACGGCGTGTTCTTTGGTAATGATTTCGTCACCGTAACCAAGGGCGACGACATTGAATGGGACCATATCAAACCAAGCATTCTTGGCGCGATCATGGAGCATTACCAGTCCGGCCAGCCGGTCATGAACGATGGTGCCGATGCGACAGGCGGTCACGCCGAACACAGCGGCGAGGATGCCGCGATTGTCGGCCAGATCAAGGAATTGCTCGATAGCCGGGTACGCCCTGCGGTTGCGCAGGACGGCGGCGATATCACGTTCCATGGCTTTGATCGCGGTGTTGTGTACCTGCACATGCAAGGGGCTTGCGCGGGGTGCCCGTCTTCGACCCTGACGCTCAAGATGGGCATTGAAAACCTGCTGCGCCACTACATCCCCGAAGTGACCGAGGTCCGCCCTGTTGCCGTCTGAACCGCTGGTTTTGGGATTTGACACATCGGCGGCGCATTGCGCCGCCGCTTTGCTGTCCGGCCCCCGTGTTCTGGCGATCCGCCACGAAGAAATGACACGAGGACAAGCCGAGAGACTGGTCCCCTTGCTGGAAGAGGTGCTTGCCGAAGGCGAGACGGACTGGCCAGATCTCTCGGGCATCGGTGTTGGGGTCGGTCCGGGAAATTTCACCGGCATCCGCATCGGGGTCAGCACGGCCCGAGGCCTGTCCATGGGGTTGGGAATTCCAGCGGTCGGTGTGTCACTCTTCGAGACGACACAGGATTTGGCTCAATGGGCGCAAACTGCCGTTCCTGCGCCGCGCGATCAGGTCTATTATTTCGACCCGGACAAGATGCAGTCGCCGATACTGACCCATCTGGACGGCGATCCGGCGGTCGCTCTGTCCTCTTCGTTTTCCGCAACCGATCACGTCTGTTGTATTGCCCGGCTTGCTCTCGCGCGGATCGCGCGTGGCGCTGACTTGGCCCCTCCTGCCCCGCTCTATGTAAAACCCGCCGACGCGGCCCCGGCCCGCGATCTGCCGCCTGTCATCCTCGACGATGCCTGACCACCGGTCCGATCAAGAGCTTGATCCGGCAACCATGGCCGCGATCCATGCTGCGGCCTTTTCCATTCAACGTCCGTGGAGCGCGCAGGAATTCGGCGACTTTTGCCAAAGCCCCCTTTGCTTTGCAGTTGGTGACACGCGCGCCTTTGCTTTGATCCGGGTTGTCGCCGATGAGGCCGAATTATTGACCATCGCGACCCATCCAGATCACCAGCATCGCGGCCTCGCGCGTGGGCTGATGGCGGATTGGGAAGACATAGCCGCATCCCGTGGCGTGGCGCGCGCATTTCTGGAAGTGGCACAAGACAATGCCCCCGCCCGCGCGCTCTATGCCGCACAGGGGTATATCGCGTGCGGACGCCGCAAGGCCTATTACCCGCGCGAAAACACCGACGGCGTGGATGCGATCGTCATGGAAAAGAGGCTGACCCGAGGTTAGCGCCCACTCTGCGCCCGCATTTACCCAAAAAGCGGTTGACCGTTTCCCGATGCTGCGGCCTAATCGGTCCATCGCGGCCAGTCGAATGCCGCAATGGGTGCCCCTGCTCACAGACACGCACCCCAAACAAAACCAACGGGAGATGTTAATGACCTACGTGACCAAACTCATGGGTGCCGCTGCCGCGCTCGCACTGAGCGCGGGTGCCGCGCTGGCCGAACCGGCACTGATCTTCGATCTGGGCGGCAAGTTCGACAAATCGTTCAACGAGGCCGCCTTTAATGGAGCCCAGCGTTGGGCTGAAGAAACAGGTGGGTCGTTCCGCGAGATCGAGCTTCAATCCGAAGCGCAGCGCGAACAGGCGCTGCGTCGTTTTGCCGAGGCAGGTTCGAACCCGGTCATCACCATGGGCTTTGCCATGGCCGACCCGCTGAGCGCGGTCGCGCCGGATTACCCGGACACCAAGTTCGTGGCCATTGACGTGACATGGCTCGAAGCCCCGAACATCCGCCAGATCGGCTTTGCCGAACACGAAGGTTCCTACCTTGTGGGCATGCTGGCCGCGATGGCCTCTGAATCCAATACCGTCGGCTTTATCGGCGGGATGGATATTCCGCTGATCCGTCACTTTGGTTGCGGCTATGCACAGGGCGTCAAGGCCGTGAACCCCGATGCCACCGTCATCGCCAACATGACCGGCACGACACCTTCGGCATGGAACGATCCGGTCAAGGGATCGGAACTGACGAAATCCCAGATCAGCCAGGGGGCCGATGTGGTCTATGCCGCGGCAGGGGGCACCGGTGTGGGCGTCCTGCAAACCGCAGCTGATGAAAACATCCTGTCCATCGGTGTGGACAGCAACCAGAACTACCTGCATCCCGGCAAGGTCCTGACCTCCATGCTCAAGCGCGTGGACGTGGCCGTTTATGACGCGATGAAAGCGGGCATAGACGTGGAAACCGGCGTGTTCCAGCTCGGTCTTGCCGAAGAAGGCGTGGGCTATGCGCTGGATGAACACAACGCGTCGCTGATTTCCGATGAAATGAAGGCCGCAGTCGAAGACGCACGCGCCAAGATCATTTCGGGCGATATCGAGGTCGTTTCCTACTATGCAAACGACACTTGCCCGGCAGTGGATTTCTAATCCCTCAGACACGTTATTGAGAAAGGGCCACGCCGCAACCGCAGCGTGGCCCTTTTTATAACGCGGTATCAAGATCGCAGGCGGCAGGTTCCTCTGGCAGGCCAGAACACGCCCGGCTCTTACCTCGTCCAATTGCCCGGATTCCGTGTCGTAAGGACTGGGCAAACCGGTCAGGCTCTGCAAAACTCGGCGCAGGTTTTCCATGGAGTGGGCAGGAATGGCGGATACAGCACCAGCCATCGAGCTGAAGGGAATATCCAAGGCGTTCGGGCCGGTTCAGGCCAACAAGGATATCTCGATCCGCGTCATGCCCGGCACGATCCATGGGATCATCGGGGAAAACGGCGCGGGCAAAAGCACGCTGATGTCCATTCTCTATGGGTTTTACAAAGCCGACGCAGGTGAAATCTTTATCGCAGGCAAGCAAACCCAGATCCCTGACAGCCAAGCCGCCATTGCAGCGGGCATCGGAATGGTGTTCCAGCACTTCAAACTGGTTGAGAATTTTACAGTCCTTGAAAACATCGTCCTTGGTGCCGAAGACGGCTGGAGCCTGCGCGGTTCGCTGTCACGCGCCCGCAAGAGCCTGATCGACCTGGCCCGCGACTATGGGCTGAATGTCGACCCCGACGCCCGCATCGAGGATATCGGGGTCGGGATGCAGCAGCGCGTTGAAATCCTCAAGGCGCTGTATCGGCAGGCCGATATCCTGATCCTTGACGAACCTACAGGCGTGCTGACACCACCCGAAGCGGATCAACTGTTCCGGATTCTGGGCAGGCTTCGCGATGAGGGCAAGACGATCATCCTGATCACCCACAAACTGCGCGAGATCATGGATATCACCGACACCGTGAGCGTGATGCGGCGTGGCGAGATGACCGCGACGGTCAGCACGAATGAAACAAGCCCCGCCGCGCTGGCCGAACTGATGGTCGGGCGCAAGGTGCTTTTGAGGGTCGACAAGGCCCCGGCGAAACCGGGGGCCGCCGTGCTGGAGGTCCAAGACCTGTCGGTCACGGACGAAAAAGGCGTGGAGCGTCTGCGCGATGTATCCCTGAACGTGCGGGCCGGTGAAATCGTGGGCATCGCAGGTGTTGCCGGAAACGGCCAATCCGAATTGCTCGAGGTTCTTGGCGGGATGCGCTCGGGGACCGGGGAAATCAGGCTCAACGGAGCCCCGCTGCCTCTCGTCGGGACGGGGGCGGATGGTCAGGCCCGCCGGGCTGCGGGCATCGCCCATGTTGCCGAAGATCGCCAACGCGAAGGCCTGATCATGGATTTTCACGCCTGGGAAAACGCCGGGTTCGGGTATCATCGCGAACCGGAATTCCAAAGCGGCCTGTTCATGAACAATGCAGCCTTGCGCGCGGACACCGCCGACAAAATGGCAAGGTTTGACGTGCGCCCCCCCGACCCATGGCTGAGCGCACGAAATTTCTCAGGTGGGAACCAACAGAAAATCGTCGTTGCGCGGGAAATCGAACGTCACCCGGCGCTGTTACTGGTCGGCCAGCCGACACGCGGTGTCGATATTGGGGCCATCGAATTCATTCACAAACAGATCGTGGCCCTGCGTGATCAGGGCGCTGCGATCCTTTTGGTCAGCGTGGAACTGGACGAGATCCTGTCGCTGTCCGATCGCATTGCCGTGATGTTCGACGGGCGTATCATGGGAGAACGTCTACCTGACCAGACCGACGAAAAGGAACTGGGCCTGCTGATGGCTGGAATATCCGGAGAGGCCGCCTGATGGACAAGATGCCCCGCTGGGCCGATGTGGTCCTCATCCCGCTGATTTCCCTGATCCTCGCCGCGATTTTGTCGGCGCTGGTAATCCTGTTTATCGGCGAAGATCCCGTCGCAGCCGTCAAATTGATGGTGACCGGCGCGCTGGGGTCGACCTATGGCTGGGGATACACCCTCTATTACGCAACAAATTTCATGTTTACCGGGCTGGCGGTCGCTGTTGCGTTTCATGCGCGGCTGTTCAACATCGGCGGCGAAGGTCAGGCGATGCTGGGCGGTCTTGGGGTTGCGCTGATTTGTTTGATGGTGCCTTGGCCGCATTGGTCGTTTGCCCTTGTTGGGGCGGTGGGGGCCTCGATGCTGTTTGGTGCGCTATGGGCCGTCATCCCGGCCTATCTGCAGGCCGCGCGTGGCAGCCATATCGTGATCACCACAATCATGTTCAACTTTATCGCGGCTGCGTTGCTGAACTATTTTCTGGTCAATCTTCTGCGTCCCGTCGGGTCGATGGACCCGGCCAGTGCACGCTTCCCCGAAGCAGTGCATCTGCCTACCTTGCACGAATTGTTGGCACCTTTGGGCATTTCCTTTTCCAAGGCAGCACCGGCCAATGTCAGCCTCTTGGTCGCTATCGCCGCGTGTTTTCTGGTCTGGGCACTGATCTGGCGCACGCGGCTGGGCTATGAAATCCGGGCTTATGGCCATTCGCAGACCGCAGCGCGCTATGCCGGGATTTCCCCAATGCGGATTACCGTTGTCACCATGGTGATTTCGGGCGGGCTTGCCGGGCTGATGGCGGTCAACAACGTAATGGGCGAAGCCGAGCGCCTTGTAATGAACGCTACCGAGGGGGCAGGCTTTATCGGAATTGCCGTGGCCCTTATGGGACGAAGCCACCCGTTTGGCGTGTTTATCGCGGCTCTCTTGTTTGGATTTCTTTATCAGGGGGGGGCAGAGCTCGCGCTGTGGACAAGCATTCCGCGCGAGTTGATCGTGGTCATTCAGGCGCTCGTGATCCTGTTTACCGGCGCCTTGGACAACATGGTGCGTATGCCGCTTGAGCGGATGTTTCTGGCCATCGGCCGCCGCCGCCGCGACCGGGGCGAGGGCGCACCGCTGCCCCGGCCCACACCCGCGCCACTGGACAAGAAAGAGTAGCCGCTGTGAGCTTTATCGACCTCATCCAGATCCTCGACAGCACGATCCGGTTGTCCACGCCGCTGCTTCTGGCCTGTCTTGCGGGCCTGTTCAGCGAACGGGCGGGCATTTTCGATATCGGACTGGAAGGCAAGATGCTGATGGCCGCCTTCTTTTCGGCGGCAGTGGCGGCCATGACCGGATCGGTCTGGCTGGGCCTGCTCGCGGGCATTGCGTCATCGTTGGCGTTGTCAGCGCTGCACGGGCTGGCTTCGATCAGCTTTCGCGGCAACCAGTTGATTTCCGGTGTGGCGATCAATTTTCTGGCGGCGGGTATCACCGTTTTGATTGCGCAGGACTGGTTCCAACAAGGCGGGCGCACGCCGTCTTTGATGGGCGGGGGCAGGTTCACACCGGTTACGCTGCCGTTTGCTGATGCATTGGCGGGCGTACCGATCCTTGGGCCGATCTATGCCGAATTGCTTTCGGGTCACTCGGTGCTTGTCTATTTCGCCTTTCTTGCGGTTCCGGCCACGTGGTTTGTTCTGTTTCGCACACGGTTTGGCCTGCGGCTGCGCGCCGTGGGGGAAAATCCTGCAGCCGTCGATACTGCGGGCGTTTCCGTGGTGCGGCTGCGCTATGCGGCTGTCATGATCTGCGGTGTGCTCTGTGGTGTGGCAGGGGCCTATCTGGCCACTGCGCTTCAGGCGGGATTCGTAAAGGACATGACCGCTGGCCGGGGCTTTATCGCGCTGGCGGCGCTGATCTTTGCGAAATGGCGTCCGTGGCACGCCCTTTATGCCTGCCTGCTGTTTGGATTGTTGCAGGCCGTCGCACTTCGTTACCAGAACATTGACCTGGGCGGCGTGGTCATTCCGGTGCAGGCAATGGACGCCCTGCCCTATATCCTGACGGTAATTATCCTTGCCGGGTTCGTTGGCAAAGCCATCCCGCCAAAGGCCGGTGGTGAGCCATATGTCAAGGAAAGGTAAACTTTTAAGTCCAATCCTTGAAATTGCACCATTCCAGTGCGGAACTAGGGTGCGTAGCCAGTTGATTTTCTGGCGATACTACGGGTAACAGGGTCCATGCAAATTTACCTGCCCATTGCCGAAGTTTCGGTCAACGCGTTCCTTCTTTTGGGATTGGGCGGCCTTGTGGGCGTTCTGTCAGGCATGTTTGGTGTCGGTGGCGGATTTCTCATGACGCCGCTTTTGTTCTTTATCGGCATTCCGCCCGCCGTTGCCGTTGCAACCGAAGCCAACCAGATCGTTGCCTCGTCTTTCTCGGGCGTTCTTGCCCACTTCAAACGAAAGACCGTCGATCTCAGGATGGGCTTTGTGCTCTTGGTTGGGGGACTGATCGGCGCGGCGCTTGGTGTGTTGGTCTTCAACTTTCTCAAGAGCGTGGGTCAAGTCGATCTTCTGGTACGCCTTTGCTATGTTGTCTTTCTGGGCATCATCGGCGCGCTGATGTTCGTTGAGAGCCTCAACGCAATCCGTAAGGCACGCAAAGCCGGAGGCACGCCCCCGCCCAAACGCCGTCAACGCAACTGGGTGCACGCGCTGCCTTTCAAAATGCGGTTTCGCACCTCGGGGTTGTATATCTCGGTCATTCCGCCGGTTCTGGTGGGGGTGGCTGTCGGTATTCTGGCGGCAATTATGGGTGTTGGTGGCGGGTTCATCATGGTGCCTGCGATGATCTATCTGCTTGGGATGCCGACCAAGGTGGTGGTTGGAACCTCATTGTTTCAGATCATTTTCGTTACCGCGTTTACGACCATGCTCCATGCCACCACGAACTTTACCGTGGATATCGTTCTGGCCGTTCTGCTCTTGATCGGTGGGGTTGTGGGGGCACAGATCGGAACGCGGATCGGTGTCAAAATGAAGGCCGAACAATTGCGCATCCTTCTGGCCATCATGGTCCTCGCGGTTTGTGGCAAGCTGGCGCTGGACCTTCTGTTTCAACCAAGTGAGCTTTACAGCCTTGGCGCAGCGGGGGGCCACTGATGCGGTCTCTGGCATTCGCCCTGCTGGCCTTTTGCTGTGCGATCAGCGCGCAGGCCGAAGAGGTCGTGCTGGGTCTTAGCCGCGATCAGGTCGCGATCACGACGCGGTTTGACGGATCTGAAATCCTGATCTTTGGCGCAGTCAAACGCGAAGAGCCCATCCCCGAAGGGCCGCCGCTGGAGGTGGTGATTACCGTCGCCGGACCATCGCAGCCGGTCATGGTGCGCAAGAAAGACAAGGTTCTCGGCATCTGGGTCAACACCGAGGCCGTCGAGGTCGACCTAGCACCCAGCTTTTATGCTGTCGCCTCAACCGCGCCGCTGGATACGATCCTGAGCGACGTGGAAGACCTGCGTCACAAGATCACCGTGCCGCGCGCGATCCGATCCGTCGGTGCCCCCGATACCGTTCAGGACAGCGCGGCCTTTACAGAAGCGCTTATCCGCATCCGCACCAACAATGCGCTCTACCAATCCCTCGAAGACGGGGTCGCGCTGGATCAACAGACCTTGTTCCGAACGGCCATTACCCTGCCGGCGAACCTGACTGAAGGGGAATACGACACCCGAATTTTCCTTCTGCGCGGCGGGCAGGTGATATCCACCTATGACACCACGATTGATGTGCGCAAGGTGGGAATGGAACGCTGGCTGTTCGCACTGTCACGGGAAAACCCGATGGCCTATGGCCTCTTGTCTCTGGCAATTGCCATCGCGGCGGGCTGGGGCGCGTCCGCGGTGTTTCGCCTGATCCGCACCTGACCAACGAGACGAGGCGTCGCCCTAACCGCGTCCGATATAGGGCATTTTGGTTGCCATCACGGTCATGAACTGGACATTGGCCTCTGGCGGCAATTCCGCCATGTGGCGGACCGCCGACGCGGCGTGATCTACATTCATGGTAGGCATATCCGGGTTCGTGGTCTTGAGATTGGCCACGATTTCGCTTTCGGCATTGCCGATATCAATTTGACCACAGGCGATATCGAACGGCCGCCCATCCAGCGCCAACGACCGGGTCAGTCCAGTAATGGCGTGTTTGGTGGTAGTATAGCAAACCGAACCGGGGCGCGGCGCATGGGCGGAAATCGACCCGTTGTTGATGATCCGCCCACCCTGCGGGGATTGCCTGCGCATCTGGGCAAAGGCAAGCCGCGCGGCAATGAACATCCCCCGCAAGTTCACCGAAAGCACTTCGTCCCAATCCGCAAGCGAGATTTCGTCGATGGGGGCCGAGGGGCCGAACATTCCGGCATTGTTGAACAACACGTCCAACCGCCCGTGTTTCGCAACAAAGCGATCAAACGCGGCCTGCATCCCCTGCGCATCGGTCACATCCGCGGGCAGCGCCATCGCCGTGGGCCAGTCTGCGGCCAAGGTTTCCAGCTTGTCGGCGCTACGGGCGATCAGACCCACAGCCCAACCTGCGCCCAAGAATGTCTCGGCGGTGGCACGCCCAATACCAGAGCTTGCACCGGTCACGATGATGGTTTTCATATCTCTTCCGTCTCCTGCAAAAGGGTCAGCGGCGCGCGCGGTGTGGATTTCAGATCAGCCACGGACAACGGTGTTTCGGGCCGGGACAATCGGTTGCGCACCACCCAGAACAGATTTTCCTGCGCGCGGGTGATGGCCACATAGGCAAGCCGCTTCCAAAGCGCCTGTCCCGCTTCTGAGCGGCCTGTACGCGCGGCGGCCCACAAATCAGGGGCAAAGACCTGAACCGTATTCCACTGCGACCCTTGCGCTTTGTGAATGGTCACCGCCGCGCCATGCAGGAACGCGGCCCCCATACGCGCGGCAAAGGGAATGAACGGTTCCTCTTCGTCCGGTTTTTCGATCTTGACGATTGACGCTGCGGATACCTGCGGATCTTCGGCACCAATAACATGCAAACGCGAAAACCCCGGCTTTCTGCCCGGCCCGAGATAAATCACCTGGGCCCCTTTGATCAGGCCGCGCGCCTCAAGATCGAGCCTTTTACGCCGATGCTTGAGCGGCAGTTCGATCCCGTCACAGATCAACGGTTCGCCCTCGAGCAGCTCATCATCGGGCGCGTCATACACGGACCGGAATGCGTTGATCAGCCGAATGCGCGTGGCGTTGCGCCAAACAAGCACCGGGCTGCGCGCCATCAGATCGACTTCGACCCGCTGACCGATCCGAACCCGTTCGTCGTGCTTGGCAATGCGCGTGATTTCGGCCTCAAAATCTTCAAAACCAAGCTGCGGATCAGCCAGCATATGGGCCAGATCCAGAATCGGGTTGTCTTGCTCTTGGCGGTGAACGCGATTGAGCATCAGTTTGGACTGATCCGCCAACCGGTCAAACACCATGGTGCCCGATTGGTTGACCGGGGCCAGCTGTGCGGGATCGCCGAACAGAACCAGATTGGGGAAAATTTCGCGCAGGTCATCAAACTGGCGATCGTCCAGCATGGAGGATTCATCAATAAACCCGATGTCCAACGGGTCTTCGCGCCGCTTCCAGCCGGTAATGAAGTCGGACCCGCGCAACCCCGCCGCGGCCAAGGCGCCCGGAACGCTTTTGTTGATGGCAAAGAAGGCCTGCGCGCGATCCAGCGCGATATCGGTCAATCCTTCGATCTCGGGGCGTTCGCCTTCGCCCATCAACCATTCGGCGATGCGCTCGTATTCGGGGTCGTAAACCGGTGTATAGAGAATGCGATGGATGGTCGTGGCCGGTACACCACGCAGGCGCAAAACGCTGGCCGCCTTGTTCGTCGGGGCGAGCACGGCAAGTGTGCGGCGATCCTTTCGGTTGCGGCCCTCATAGTCGCCGCTGACGATATCGACGCCCGCCTCCTTCAGGTCACGGCACATCTGCGCCAGAAGCAACGTTTTGCCCGAACCGGCCTTGCCCATGACGGCCATGGCTGATGTCTTGCCTGCCTTGGCCGGAAGGCAAACCCCATCTTCGATATCCACACCGGCCCCGCGCAGCATCTCTGCGATGGTGTCATAGGCAGTGGCCTGATCGTCCGAAAGAACCGGGGAAATCTCTGTCATGGCGGCACACTACAGGGACCGCCAGACAGGCGCCAGAGAGGTTGGCTCTAGCCGGCGGCAAAGCCTCTGCGACGGCTCAGGGATGACTGCAGAAACCATGCCGTCATCTGGGCCCCGTCAATGCCGGATCGGGCCTCTAGCGCGGCACGCGCGGCTTTGTCATAGGCCCATAGACCGACGCCAATCGCCCCGCGGCCCGTTCCATTTCGCCCCAGAATGCGCGGGCTGGAGCCCAATCGGGAATAGACCCGCACCATGGGCGCATCAAATACGCCGATAAAGTGATCGACACCATTCTGGCGCATGATCTCACCGCCCGCCTGCATCAGCGCGGCTGCCACTCGCCCATCCGCCCCCGGCGCAAGACAAAATCGCGTGCATTCCCATATCGCCGGATCGCTTATCTGCCCGTCGGGCAGGAGATCGGCAAAAACCTCATTCACCATTACCCGCCCTGTTGTGGCCAACAGACGCAATGACCCGCCGTGCCGTCCGTCGGGTGTTTCCCAGAGGACATAGATCGGAGAGCACGCATCGTATTCATCTCGCTCGCCCCCGTCCGCATCGACCCGAACGGGCCAGCCCATGCGATCGCGAAACTGGAGCGTCCGATCCAGAAACATGGAACGGGCCAAAACGGGGAAACGGCTCAGGTCAGGGGCGGTAAGGAATCGGATCACGGGGCACCTCGTGGCAGCAAAAACTGCCGTCCGAGGTAGTGATCAAAAACCTGTCAGCCGATGAATCGAGCGCCCGTTGCCTATGCGTTCAAGCTAGGGGGTGACCAGCCCCCGGCCAATGGCCCGCGCCACGGCATGGGTCGTGTTCAACGCCCCAAGCTTGAACCGCGCTCCTTCGATATAGACCCGTAATGTATGCTCTGAAATATTCAGAAGGCTGGCGATCTGCGCCCGGCTGTATCCTTTGGACAGCATCGCCATTGCTTCGACTTCGCGGGGGGACAAAGGCTGCACCTGTTGCGGCGTGCGGCCCGGTTCAAACTCAATGGCCTTTTGGTTGAATATCTGGGCAATCAGGATCAAGGCGTGACCGTTTGCGACGATAAAGTCATCCCATGCCTCATCGTTCCGGTTCGCATTCACCGTGAACAGAGCGAATTGGCCATTCGGTCCCCGGATCGGCACGGAAAACCCCTGATTGCCAAGACCATAGGACATCGCTTCCTGTCGGAAGGCGGCCAATGCCTTGGGCGTCCAGTCAAGCTCGCGCCAATCCAATGGTTGAAATTGTTGAAGGCACCCAGAAATAACCGGGTCTATGCGCAGGTAATTGCATTCAAGATAACGATCCACCCATTCGTCCGAATAGGTGCCGCATCCATATTGTTCGCCGGTGCTGTCAACCCAGTGATAGACAAGGTGATCGACCCCAAGTGCGTCGCGCAATGCCTCGCTCGCGGTTTGAAGTGCCTCAAGCGTCGGGGAGGCTTCCACCTCTTTGAGGATGTCGTCCAGCCGTTGGCGATTCTCCATGTGCACGCGCCTGCCCTTCGCTTGGAATACAGGCGAGTTCGGCCATCGCGATGAGCCGCGTATCGTCAAGCTGTTCGCCAAGGGCCTCAAGGCCATTTGTCTTGGCAAAGGCTTGCAGATCCGACAGAACGCCTAGAATCCAGTCATGTTGCATGGCCAGAGTCCCCTCAAAGTAGTTAACAATTGGTTAATTCTACCTTAGCACGATCAGGTTAACGAAGAATATTCACCGATATCTACTCCCCAGATATGGGGAGGCGCAAAAAAGCCCGCGAAGCGATCTTCGCGGGCTTGGTTTGATTGGCTCTGTCGTCAGGTTACTTGCCTGCTTCCAGCGCGTCTTCGAATGTGCGCAACCCCGTGATGGGAGACTGCACCAGAACAGACATATTGCCCGGCTTATGCTGGTTCCTGAGCATTTTCATGTGTGCCTGCGGAAGATCGGCCCACGTAAAGACTTCGGACATGCACGGATCAAGGCGACGTTCGACCATCAACTGGTTCGCAGCGGAGGCCTGCTTGAGGTGAGCAAAGTGCGACCCCTGAAGGCGCTTTTGGTGCATCCACATATAACGCACGTCGAACGTGCAGTTAAAACCGCTGGTGCCTGCACAGATCACAACCATGCCACCTTTTTTGCACACCAGAGAAGACACCGGGAAGGTCGCCTCACCGGGATGCTCGAACACCATGTCGACGCTGACGCCTTTGCCGGTGATCTCCCAGATCGCCTTGCCGAATTTCCGCGCTTCCTTCAGCCAGGTGTTGTATTCCGGCGTATTGACCGTGGGAAGCTGGCCCCAGCAATTGAAATCGTTGCGATTGATCACGCCCTTGGCCCCAAGACCCATCACGAATTCGCGCTTGCTTTCATCCGAAATCACGCCGATCGCATTGGCACCTGCGGTGTTGATCAACTGGATCGCATACGACCCCAGACCACCCGAGGCCCCCCAGACCAGAACGTTCTGACCAGGCTTGAGATCATGAGGCGCGTGGCCGAACAGCATCCGATAGGCAGTCGCCAGTGTCAGGGTGTAACACGCGCTTTCTTCCCAGGTCAGGTGTTTGGGGCGCGGCATCAGCTGCTGGCTTTGAACGCGGGTGAACTGGGCGAAGGACCCGTCCGGCGTCTCATAGCCCCAGATGCGCTGGGTCGGGGAATACATCGGATCGCCACCGTTGCATTCTTCGTCGTCGCCGTCGTCCTGATTGCAATGCACCACGACTTCGTCACCAACCTTCCAGCGCTTGACCTTGTCACCAACCGCCCAGACGATCCCGGCGGCATCGGATCCAGCGATATGGTAGGGCTGTTTGTGGCCATCAAACGGGCTGATCGGCTGACCCAGAGCGGCCCAGACGCCATTGTAGTTCACCCCGGCTGCCATCACGAGAACAAGAACCTCATTGGAATCCAGCGTCGGCACGTCAACGACCTCTTGCTGCATCGCGGTATCAGGTTCCCCGTGGCGTTCGTGACGGATGGCCCAAGAGTACATCTGCTTGGGGACATAGCCAAGCGGCGGCATCTCTCCCATCTCGTAGAGATCTTTCTCCGGTGCCTCGTAGCTGGCGATTCCGCCGTTTGTATCAAGAGCCATTTGAGCCTCCATAATCATGTTCATTGCCGCATTGCAGAATCGCGACTTCCCCGATGAAATATTTTTCTCCGCGCAACTTTGCAATAAGAAATGATCGGTTTTTGTAATTTTATGACCCAGCAGGCGCAGAAAGTTACAATGCAGACGCAGAATGCCGCGCCTTAGCCAAAGTGTCGGATTGATTGCGCATAATACCGGCACACGTCTCTCTGGTCCTCTGGGCACTGCCACCCGTCATCGGATTTTTCCAGAACATGACGCCGATTCAGAATTTCCAGAGCATCGGAGACAATCGCCGTGGTGTCCCCGTCCACGCCGACCCGAACAAGAAATTCAGCGACGCTCGCTTCAATGTCCGCGCGATGACGGATTGCGCCATCCTGCATCACCGACGCAACCAAAGGAACGGGTAGCAAGGGCACAGCCCTGCCGATACGGGCCATGAGTTCATCACCCAAAGCTTCGGTCACGCCATCTATTTTTCCTGCACTGAACGCGCGAAGCGACAATGGGCGGCCATATTGAACCGCAGCGCGACCAAAGTGATGATACCGCCCCCTGACCCGCAACCACAGTTGTTTGATCGCAAACCGCGCGACCACGCCAATAGATGCGCGAAACCGACGCTTGGGATGATGCCGCGCAGAAATCAGGATCCGGTCTTCAAGCACGCGATCATAATTTATGCCAACGGGCACAAAGACCACATCGCGGTCCCCGTTCTGATGCGTTTGGACCAGATACTTCAACAATCCCAGTTTGGGTGGCTTTAACCCGCCATCAAGGGTCAGCCCGCCTTCAGGGAACATCGCCTGTGTCACCCCGCCCGAAGTCGCCAGATGGACGTATCTGGCCAAAACCCCACGATATAGATCGTTGAGAGAACCACGCCGGATGAAATATGCCCCCATCGCCCGTATCAGCCGGTTCAACGGCCAGACATTCGCCCATTCGCCCACCGCATAGGATAACGCCGATCTTTGTGCAGCCAGATAGGTCACCAGTACATAGTCCATGTTGCTACGGTGGTTCATAACGAAAATCACCGTAGCATCCCGGTCGATCCCCTTGATCGCGTCTTCGTCCAAATAGTCGACCTCGACCCGATACATGGCGTTTGACAGGAACCGGGACACGCGGATCGCAAAGCCGAAATACGCCGTGGCCGAGAACGACGGAACAATTTCGCGGGCGTATCGCCTCGCTTTCTCGAACGCGACGTTTTCAGGAATGGCTTCTTGTTTGGCATGCTGGGCCACTGCCTGCCCGACACCGGGATCGTAAATCAGACGTTGGATCATGTCATATCGCCGGGCGAGCCGAAACGGTTCGATCGGACGTTCGAGCCGGGCGTTCAGTCGCGCGACGGCCTTCTCAAGCCGCCTGCGAAAAAACCAACGCACGGACGGGAACAAGAAGTGCGACGCAAAAGTCACACCCGCGAAGGCCACCAACAGAACCAACGCCCAAAGAGGCAGTTCAACCATCTTCGTCATACCGAACCTTTGCAGGTCGAACCAAAACGGTAAAGCAAGATATCATCCGGACGTCGTAAAATTGCGCTGGCAACTGTGCCGCGACGCAGCGAATTGACACTTCGCCAATATTTCAAGTATGACACCTGAAACGCAATATAATTGCCCACAGCGATTCACGAGGTCCCCGATGACGCAGCCGCAGAAAGATCGTCCCTGGCTTATCCGAACCTATGCCGGACACTCCACCGCCAAGGCATCAAACGCGCTTTATCGCGGGAATCTTGCCAAGGGACAGACGGGCCTGTCCGTGGCATTCGATCTGCCCACGCAGACTGGATATGACAGCGACCATACCCTTGCGCGAGGCGAAGTCGGAAAGGTAGGCGTTCCGATCTGCCACCTTGGGGATATGCGCGCATTGTTCGATGAAATCCCGCTGGAGCAAATGAACACGTCGATGACGATCAACGCGACGGCGCCATGGCTTCTGGCCCTTTATGTTGCGGTGGCCGAAGAACAAGGCGCAGACGTGACCAAGCTTCAGGGAACCGTGCAAAACGACCTGATCAAAGAATACCTGTCGCGCGGCACCTATGTGTGCCCGCCGAAACCGTCGCTGAAAATGATCGGCGATGTTGCGGAGTATTGTTACACAAATATTCCCAAGTGGAACCCGATGAACGTGTGTTCCTATCACCTGCAGGAGGCAGGAGCCACGCCGGAACAAGAGCTTGCCTTTGCGCTGGCGACGGCTCAGGCGGTTCTGGACGAACTGCAACCCCGTGTTCCTGCCGAAGACTTCCCGACGCTTGTCGGGCGTATTTCGTTCTTTGTGAACGCCGGTATCCGTTTCGTGACCGAGATGTGCAAGATGCGCGCCTTTGTCGAACTGTGGGATGAAATTTGCGAAACCCGCTACGGCGTCAGCGATCCAAAATTCCGCCGCTTTCGCTATGGTGTTCAGGTCAATTCCCTCGGGCTGACCGAACAACAGCCAGAAAACAACGTCTACCGCATCCTCATCGAAATGCTGGCCGTTACCTTGTCCAAAAACGCGCGTGCCCGCGCCGTTCAATTGCCCGCATGGAACGAAGCGCTGGGATTGCCCCGTCCTTGGGATCAGCAATGGTCGATGCGTATGCAGCAGATCCTGGCCTATGAAACCGACCTTCTGGAATTCGGCGACTTGTTTGACGGCAATCCGACGGTTGATGCCAAGGTGCAGGAACTCAAGACAGGGGCCCGCGCGGAACTGGCCAATCTCGATTCAATGGGCGGCGCAGTGCAATCCATCGAATACATGAAGTCCCGTTTGGTGGACAGCAATGCAGAACGCCTGAACCGCATCGAAAAGGGAGAAACAACCGTAGTCGGTGTGAACAAGTTCACAACTGGCGAACCCTCGCCCCTGCAAACTGAAGACGGCGGAATCATGGTCGTTGATCCGGCCGTGGAGCAAGAACAGATTGATCGCCTGAACACCTGGCGTGCAGATCGTGACGCTGATGCGGTCAACGCCGCGCTCGCCGCGCTGCGCGAGGCCGCCCAAAAAGGCGAGAATGTAATGCCCGCGTCCATCGCAGCGGCCAAGGCCGGTGTGACGACCGGCGAATGGGCCGAGGAAATGCGCCGGGTGCACGGAACGTATCGCGGACCGACCGGCGTTTCCAAATCGGTTTCCAACAAGACAGAGGGACTTGACGACATTCGGACCGCCGTTGACGCGGTGAGTGACAAGCTTGGTCGCCGGCTCAAGTTCGTCGTTGGCAAACCCGGTCTTGACGGGCATTCCAACGGGGCCGAACAGATTGCCTTCCGCGCCCGCGATTGCGGTATGGACATCAGCTATGAAGGGATCCGCCTGACCCCTGACGAAATCGTGGAAGCCGCCAAAACCGAGGACGCCCATGTTGTGGGGCTCTCGATCCTGAGCGGCAGCCACCTGCCTTTGGTCAAGGACCTTGTGGAAAAGATGGCCTCCGCCGGTTTGGGACATGTGCCGATCATCGTTGGCGGAATCATTCCCGATGACGATGCCCAGAGCCTTCTCGCCATGGGTGTGGCCAAGGTTTATACGCCCAAAGATTTCGAGCTGAATACAATCATGATGGATATCGTGACCCTGGTCGATCCCGCCGCGATTGCAGCGCAATAGCACTTTTCAGGAATTTGACACAAAAACGGCAATGGATTTCCATTGCCGTTTTCAGTATTCCAGCCTTCTATCTCTAAAGGTTTATGGGGAATACAAATAATGGTTGATTTGAACGCAATGTCGAAAGACGACTTGCTGAAGCTGAAGTCTGACGTCGAAAAGGCAATTGTAAACGCCGAAAAACGTGCGCTGCAAGAGGCCCGCGCTGCCGCTGAAAAGGCTGTCGCCGAATTTGGCCTCAGCCTCGATGACATCACCGGCGGCTTCAAGACAAAGTCCACTGCCGCGAAAAAGCCAGGTCAGGCAAGATACCGCAATCCTGAGGACCCCACACAAACGTGGACCGGCAAGGGTCGCCAGCCTCTGTGGTTCAAGACCGCACTGTCCAAGGGCATTGATCCAGAGACTCTCGAAATCTAGCGCTCATGACGATTCACATCGGCGCCGAAAAGGGCGATATCGCCCCGACAGTCCTTTTGCCCGGCGATCCATACCGGGCAAAATGGGCCGCAGAAAATTTCCTGACCGCGCCACGCCTCGTGAATGAGGTACGTGGGATGCTGGGATATACAGGCACCTGGAATGGTCACCCGGTGACAATTCAGGGAAGCGGTATGGGAATGCCATCGCTTTCAATTTATGCAAATGAATTGATCCGCGATTACGATGCTCAGACATTGATACGCATCGGATCCTGTGGGGGGATGCAGGAAAACGTTGGCATTCGCGACGTGCTGATTGCAATGACGGCAACGACTTTCGGATCTCCATCCAAAGGCATTTTCCGGGAATTGAATTTCGCACCCTGCGCAGATTGGGAATTGCTGGAAGCCGCTGTCGCCCATGCTCGCAAAAAACAAGCCACCTTTCATGTGGGCGGGATTTATTCATCGGATGTTTTCTATGATGAACGCCCCGATCTGAATGAACAAATGATCCGGCACGGAATTCTTGGCGTCGAAATGGAAGCCGCCGAGCTTTACACCCTTGCCGCGCGGCACGGGCGCCGGGCCCTCGCGGTCCTGACGGTCTCTGACCACCTGATCACTGGCGAAGCTCTGCCCGCAGAAGACCGCGAACAGAGCTTTGGTGACATGGTCGAAATCGCCCTGTCAGCCGCATTTGCCTGATCTTTAGCCTTCTCCGCGTCCGTGGCTGCGATCATAGCCATTGGGCGCGGGGCGTTCCCACGATCCGAGGGCCTCAACCGGGCTTTCGAACACCTCAACCAAGAGAGGGAAGCACGCGGCGGCATCGGAGGAATGCTCGGCGGAACAGTCCCCGCCGGGGCAGGCCGAAAGATTGCCCAACAAATCCATTTCGGCAAAGAACTCGATATAATCTCCGGGGCGCACCGGACTGGCTTTCATGAAATATTGCCCGGTGTCGCGGGTGAACCCTGTGCACATAAACACGTTCAGAACATCATGCACCAACGCCTCTGCCTCATGCAGGGGGGCCTCCATGTGATCTGCCAGTGCGCGCACAAGGTTTGAATGGCAACAGTGGTGATAGTCGCCACCGGACAAAAGCGTATTGGTGTAGGGATCGCACCGCGTTCCAATCACGTCATGGACCGATCCCCCGAACCCGTCGATACCATACCAATCCAACGTATCCTCAGTGACGGTGGCCATGGGCCTTAGGGTCGGAAAAGACGACCATAGCCTGTCGCCGGTGGTGACATGTGTGCCGTGCAACGCACGGGTTTTTCCGGAATAGAACCGTTCAGACAGGTCGTGAAGATTGTGCAGGTTCAAATCACCGACCTGCGATCCTTCGATCGAGGAGATACGGAAAAATCCCCCTGCAGGAACCTCAAATGTTCGGGCCTCGCGTGGAGGCACGCGAACCTCGTCCACCTTCCGCGCAGCCCGGCGAACCCGCTCGTATAGCGCCATATCCGGGGCTGGCAGGGTGTCATCGGGATAGCAGACCACAGGCACGACAGAGCGGCGTTCTACGGCATCAGACGGTTCGTTTTGCATGTCGGGTTTTCCTCCAAGGGTGGGCTTAGAAAACCTCAGCCAAGCGCCCGGATCAAGGGGCAGGCGGTTGTGCACAGATCTTTGGCGGGGAGCCGTCCGGCGTGGTGGTTTGCTGTCCGCAATAGGCGCACCGCCACTTGCCCGCGTCCCGGTCCAATCTCCAGCGGCAATTGCGTGTCAGGGTGGTCGTCTTGCGCCGCCAGAAAAGATAGGCCAGCACCCCCAGCAACAACGCGATCAAAAGAATGGGCATTCTCCGTCCTTGTCCTACGATAACGCAAAACGGGGCGATCCGACGATCACCCCGCTGTTTGCAAGCATCACATGAAGATCAGACCGTGCGTTCGACCATCATCTTCTTGATCTCTGCAATGGCCTTGGCCGGGTTCAATCCCTTGGGGCACGTCTTGGCGCAGTTCATGATTGTGTGGCAGCGATACAGCTTGAAGGGATCCTCAAGCTCATCCAGACGCTCGCCCGTGGCCTCATCGCGGCTATCAATGATCCAGCGATAGGCATGCAGCAACGCCGCAGGCCCAAGATAACGATCGCCGTTCCACCAGTAGGACGGGCAGGATGTAGAACAGGATGCGCACATTACGCATTCGTAAAGGCCATCCAGTTTCTTGCGGTCTTCGATGGATTGACGCCATTCTTTCGCCGGCCGATTGGTCTTGGTCTCCAACCACGGCATGATCGAGGCGTGCTGCGCATAGAAATGCGTCAGGTCGGGGATCAGGTCGCGGATCACGGGCATATGCGGCAAGGGATAGATCTTAACGTCGCCCTTGACCTCATCCATGCCATAGATGCAGGCCAGTGTGTTGATCCCGTCGATGTTCATCGCGCAGGATCCACAGATCCCCTCCCGGCAGGACCGGCGGAAGGTCAAGGTCGGGTCAATCTCGTTCTTGATCTTGATCAGAGCGTCCAGGATCATTGGGCCACACGTATCCATATCGACGAAATACGTGTCGACGCGAGGGTTCTCGCCATCGTCCGGCGTCCAGCGGTAAATCTGGAACTTGCGCAAATTGGTTGCGCCGTCCGGTTTCGGCCATGTCTTCCCGGTTGTTACGCGGGAGTTCTTGGGAAGCGTGAGTTGTACCATCTCAGAGTTCCTTTCTGCCGTGGGGCAATACCCTCAGGTAGATGCAAATAGGCCCTGGTTCTTCTCCACCAGTTGCGCCACCTTCCGGCGCGCCGGTGGATTCAGTTCCAGCGTATTGATCAGGCGCATGAATTCAAGCGCACCTGTGTTAAGGCTCGGGTTGCGTCGCCCCTCGACTGGGGACAACGCCTGAATTTCATCCATTCTTAACCCCAAAAGGCCAAGAAGTTGCGCCCCGGGACGGGCACTGTCCGCTTCATCCTCGATACGCAGCACGTGAACGGGGGCCGATGTGGCGGCACGCATGCGCGTGGCCAGTTCTTCCCAATCACCGACCTCTCCGGTTTCCTCCAGAAAATCCGGCAGGGTGCGGGCATAGCTGTCAGTGCGCACCGCTTGTCCCCAAACGCTTTGTTTCCAGCGCGGCATGTCGCGGGTGACGACGGCAAAGCTGGGTGCAAACATCGACAGTTCGCGGTGCAACAGCGCCATAATTTCCCCGATGCGTGGGAAAAGCGTCACGACACCGCCACGCCCGGGCATGGCACCGGGAAGGTTCTCATGGCTCAGGATCGTGTCCGGGCCGTTGATCTCATCGCGGACGGCACGGATCGCTGCCACCAGATCCGCTTCTGTTGCCTCATTGAGGGAAAACAATCCTGCAACCCGGCCCAAATGCCGCGTCGCACTTTGCTTGACAGGCGTCAGAACCTGCACGCGTCCGGCCAAGGCATCCCTGTTGCGTTGCAGGAAGTGGTGCAGCGCGGTCGATCCGGTTTTCTGCACACCCATGTGGATCAGCAAGCTCATACGGACGACCCCGCATGATGGCGGGCACCCGACCGACCGCAAGGAATGACATAGCGTGTTGCTATGCCATCCAAGCGTTGATCCGGATGCCGCGCGATCATCAGAACGTCCGTTCCTTGGGAGCGATTTTCTTGAGGTTGATGCCGCCCTGATCCTCGGTGGTCAGCGGAGCGGTGATCACCGAACGATACGTCAGCGCAACCTTGCTGCCATCAACGTGGCTGATTGTGTGCTTGCGCCAGTTATCATCGTCCCGAGTTGGGAAATCCTCGTGAGCATGGGCCCCACGGCTTTCCTTGCGGGCCTCGGCACCGGCGATAGTGGCCAGCGCGTTGGGCATCAGGTTGGTCAGTTCAAGCGTTTCCATCAGGTCGGAGTTCCAAACCAGAGACCGGTCCGTCACTTTGATATCGTCCAGCTTGGCCGCGATTGCCGTCATCTTCTCAAGGCCTTCGCCCAGCGTATCGGAGGCACGGAAAACCGCCGCGTCCGACTGCATGGTTTTTTGCATCTCGAGGCGCAGGTCGGCGGTAGCCGTGGTGCCTTTCGCGTGGCGCAAACCGTCCAGACGATCCAGCGCCTTGTCGACTTCGCTGGTGTTGGTGGACGGAATGGCCGACGCACGGTCAACGACCTGCCCGGCGCGAATGGCGGCGGCCCGCCCAAAGACCACAAGGTCAATCAACGAATTGGAGCCAAGGCGGTTCGCACCGTGAACACTGGCGCAGCCCGCTTCGCCCACGGCCATGAGCCCCGGAACGATGGCGTTAGAATCCTTGGCGGTCGGGTTGATCACTTCGCCCCAATAGTTGGTCGGGATGCCACCCATGTTGTAATGCACCGTTGGCAGAACCGGGATCGGTTCCTTGGTGACATCTACACCGGCAAAGACGCGCGCGGATTCCGAAATGCCCGGCAGACGTTCGGCAAGCGTTTCGGGCGGCAAGTGGTTGAGGTGCAGGTGGATGTGATCCCCTTCGGCCCCGACGCCGCGCCCTTCGCGGATTTCCATTGTCATCGACCGCGAGACGTAGTCGCGCGGGGCGAGGTCCTTGTAGTTGGGCGCGTAGCGCTCCATGAACCGTTCGCCTTCTGAGTTGGTGAGATAGCCGCCCTCGCCACGGGCCCCTTCGGTGATCAGGCAGCCCGAACCGTAGATACCGGTCGGGTGGAACTGAACGAACTCCATGTCCTGAAGCGCGAGCCCGGCGCGTGCGACCATACCGCCGCCATCGCCGGTGCAGGTATGCGCCGAGGTGGCCGAAAAATATGCCCGGCCATAGCCACCGGTGGCCAGAACGACCATCTTGGCGTTGAAGACGTGCATGGTGCCGTCGTCCAGCTTCCAGCAGACAACGCCAGTGCATGCACCATCGGTCATGATGAGGTCGATCGCGAAATATTCGATATAGAATTCCGCGTTATTTTTGAGCGATTGCCCATAAAGCGTGTGCAGGATCGCGTGGCCGGTGCGGTCCGCTGCGGCACAGGTCCGCTGCACCGGCGGGCCATCGCCAAACTCGGTTGTGTGACCACCAAAGGGGCGCTGATAAATCTTGCCCTCTTCCGTGCGCGAGAACGGCACGCCGTAGTGGTCCAGTTCATAAACAGCCTTGGGCGCTTCACGGGCGAGGTATTCCATCGCATCCGTGTCCCCCAGCCAGTCAGACCCCTTGACGGTGTCGAACATATGCCACTGCCAGCTGTCCGGTCCCATGTTGCCAAGGCTTGCTGCGATGCCACCTTGCGCCGCGACGGTGTGCGACCGGGTCGGGAACACCTTGGAGATACAGGCAGTGCGCAAGCCCTGCTCGGCCATGCCCAGCGTCGCGCGCAGCCCGGCACCGCCAGCCCCCACGACGACAACATCATATTCGTGCGTTTCGTATTCGTATGCAGCCATATCGGCGCCTCCCGTTCGGAGTTAAAGCGCGATGCGCGCGATGGCGAACAGGCCTGTTGCCGCCGCCGCGTATGAAAGGCAGATCATCAGGATGATCAGGATTTTCTGTGCCAGACCGTGAACATAGTCTTCGATCAGGACTTGCACACCGTCCTTGAAGTGCATGAAGCTGACGACGATGGTCAGCGCGGCCACGATGGCCGGGAACGGGCGTGCAAAATAGGCCACAACCGTGGCGTGATCCTCGCCCAGCATCGGGCCAAAGGTAAACAGGAACATCGGGATCAAAAGGAGCAAAGCGACGGAGCTAACCTTCATCGCCCAGAAATGCGCGGTGCCGGTCTTGGCACTGCCCATGCCGACGGCGCGTTTGCGGTCTGTCAGGTAACGCATTTTTCTTCTCCTCAGATCAACGCAACGGTCAGCAGCGTCAGGACGACCGAACCGCCGATCACCGCGTAGCCAAGTTTGTAGGCGGTATCGAGATCAAGACCGATGGCGTAATCCCAGATCAGGTGCCGAATACCGGCCAGCGTGTGATACCAAAGTCCCCACAGCGACAGGAACATTACCAGATCGCCAAACCAGCTGGTCAAGACGCCGTTCGCAATCGCGAAATATTCGGGCGAGGTCGCAGCGGCCAGAAACCACCAGACGATCAGCAGAGCTGCCAACAAAATGGCGTTACCGGTGATCCGGGTCAGAATCGAAGAGATAGAGGTAAGCTGAGGACGGTAAATCGACATGTGTGGCGATAGCGGGCGGTTGCCCCGGTTCACATCGGCCATGATGTTTCCTTTCAGGTTCGCTTGGCTCACTTCTTAATGTATTCTGACCGCCTGTCACCTGCGTCGGCGGGCCCTAGGCGCGGTTTTTTGGCGCGATTTGGTAAAAAAAGCCGGTTCGTGATCACACAATTCCGTAGTGTGATCACGAACCGGCCGACTACTCCGAATCCCTGATCCGGTGCTTCGCAGCCAAGCCTATGTCGGCATCAACGCCCAATAATCGAGATCGAGCAGCACGTCAGGCAGGTATTTTCCGTCTTCGCCACGCAGGGCAAATGGGGCGCCACCCTTGGTCGCAACAAGACGCAGGCGGATTGCACCGACGCCGGGTGCCGCTGTTTCAACCTTGTCGATCACCTCGGACCACGCCTTGATGGTATCGCCCGAGAAACATGGGTTGGCATGTGCACCGGCGTTCAGCCCGACAATCATCTGTGCGTTGGCCAAGCCGTTAAAACTCAGCGCACGCGCCATGGAGATGACGTGCCCGCCATAGATCAGCCGCTGCCCATCCGGTCGGAACGTGGCATCAAAATGCACTTTGGCGGTATTCTGCCAAAGCCGCGTCGCCATCATGTGTTCGGCTTCTTCGATGGTCACGCCATCGACGTGATCTATGGTTTCGCCGATCTCGTAGTCACCCCACCGATGCGGTTCACCCGCAAGCGTGAAATCGTAACCCGTGAAATCCAGCCCGTCAGGAATCACCAGATCCGCGACATCAAGTGCCGGTTTGATATCCGGGATCACCGTTTCGGGCGCAGGCGCATCTAGGTCTTTCTTGCGCACCATGACCCAGCGAACGTAATCAAGAACAACCTCGTCACGTTGACTGCGGCCCCGAGTGCGGACATACACAACGCCTGATTTGCCGTTGGAATTCTGCTTGAGACCGATGACCTCTGATTCCGAAGCCAGCGTATCGCCCGCATAAACCGGTGCCAGCCACCGCCCTTCCGCATAGCCGAGGTTGGCAACCGCGTTCAGCGACACATCCGGAACCGTCTTGCCGAACACCAGATGAAATGCGGCCAGATCGTCCAGCGGACTGCCGGGAAGGCCGCAAGCCTGCGCGAAGCGGTCAGAGGAATATAGCGCGTGCCGCGCCGGATAAAGCGCATGGTACAAAGCACGTTCGCCACCCGATACCGTCCGCGGCACCGCATGCGGCAACAGATCCCCGACGCTGTAGTCTTCGAAAAAGCGGCCCGGATTTGTCTTGGCCATCGTTATTGCTCTCCTAGTTTCATGTCGGGGGAATAATCTGAGTCCACGTCCTTGGTCACGGCCTGTCCACACCGCATCACGCCGCGCGCGGAATCAAAGGCATAGGTCGGATCACCGTACAGCACCCAGCCTTTGGCCAGCGCTGCGCTGACCTTGTGGCAAAAGGCGGATGTGTCGTCTTCTGTGAGGAGCCGGTACAGTTTCATGTCATCCCCCGAATGCCGAATACCCAAGCGCCCCGTGGATGCCGCCAATGACGCCATAAACGACAAGGGTTGCGACCACTGCGATCGCTTCTTTGCGGGCCGGGAATGGGCCTGCGGGACGCGCCCACTCGGTCTGTTTGTTGATAAGAATGACCTCAAACACCGCCCATGCGAGCAAACCACCGAACAGAACAAAGGACGGGGTATCGCCATTCACCAGCAAATGGGCCAACGCCCATGCCTTAACGGCGCTCAATTGCGGGTGGCGGATGCGCGCAGTGATCGCCGTTTTCATACCCGAGGCCGCAAAAAGGTAGACCGCCACCAGCATCAGCAGGTTGTTTATGCCAACGAGAGCCGGGCTGCGGCCCCAAAAGAACGCGCCGTCCGCCATGCGATAGCCCAGTATCATCAGAGCCAAAGACACGAAAATTGCCACCGAAATGGGGCCACGGCCAGCAGCCCCCATGGCGGCCCGACGATCCGGGGCCACCCGTTTGAACACATGGGCCGCTGTCCAAAGAACAACGCCCAATACCAGTAGTCCCCATCCCATCGTCATTACTCCGTTTGCATCGCTTGTATTGCGTCCGCTTTTGCCAGAATTTCCCGCGCCGTGGCAACGTGCAGGTTTTCGACGATCTTTCCGTCCACAACTGCGACCCCCTGACCTGACGCTTCGATTTCCTCAAAAGCGGCAATCTGGCGGCGGGCAAGATCAACTTCGGCCTCGGACGGCGCGAACTCAGTGTTGGTCACATCGACCTGCGCGGGATGGATCAGCGTCTTGCCGTCAAAGCCCATATCGCGCCCCTGAATACATTCGGCGCGCAGGCCGTCGTCATCCTTGAAGGCGTTGTAAACGCCATCGACAATGATGACCCCGTTCGCCTTGGCCGCCAGAACACACAGGCCCAGCCCGGCCATCATCGGCAAGCGGTCCGCCCGAAAGCGGGTCTGAAGCTCTTTGGCGAGGTCATTGGTGCCCATCACCATGCCTGCAAGAGCGGGGTGCGCCGCAATTTCCGCCGCGTTCAACATGCCGCGGGGCGTTTCCATCATCGCCCATACGGGCAAGTCACCAGTGATCTCTGTCAGCGCATCAATGTCGGAGGGCGCGCCAACCTTTGGCAAAAGGACGGCGTCCACAGCCATTTCGCGCACTGCTTCGGCATCCGCCCGGCCCCATGGCGTGTCAAACCCGTTGATACGCACGATCTTGGTCCGGCTGCCGTATCCGCCCTGGGCAATCGCGGCGGCCAGCGTGGCACGGGCGTTTTCCTTTTCCTCGGCGGTCACCGCATCTTCGAGGTCAAAGATGATTGCATCAACGGGCAACGAGCGCGCCTTGTCGAGGGCACGGTCCTTTGAACCGGGAATGTAGAGTACCGAACGGTAAGGGCGGGCGCGACTGTCCATGTCTGTCTCCTTCGGGTCAGAATATTGCGCAGGAAAGGGGCATATCTTTTCAAAATGTTCAAGCGACAAATGCCGCAGCGCAGCAGATAGGTCGATCTCAGCGCACGGAACGGTGCGTTAACCACTTATTCAACACTCCCCATCAGCATTTCAGGTGGTTGAGCGGCAATCAGGTCCGCGGAAACGAAGGGGGTACGAACAATGTCTAAACGCGCATTCTGGACGATGGGGATTGGATTCGGTTTGGTCGCTTTGGCCGCGCAGCATGTCGTTGCGCAAGAAACTCCGAATTGCGCCCCGCGACAACAGGTTCTTGAACAGCTCAGGGACCGATATGGCGAAACCCGACAAAGCATGGGCCTGTCAGCCGAGGACACCGTGATCGAAATGTTCGCGTCGCACAGTTCAGGAAGCTGGACAATCACCGTGACATTACCCAATGGGCTGACCTGTCTGGTGGCCTCGGGGCAAGCCTTCGAGAATATGGCGGCCGATACGTTGCCGCCGGGCACTGATGCATGAACGTGCTCAGGTCAGACCTTTCCACAAAAGGCTGAGGCCGGTGATCAACAACAATGCATAAGTAATCGCGAAAAACAGGCGTTCGGGGATCATGCGGTGCGCCTTGACCCCGAGCCTTGCCCCGGCAAGAGCAAAGGGCGCAAGCGCCAGATTGGCCATGGCCGTTTCGCGGGTGAACAGACCCAATGCCGCGTAGGGCACGAATTTGGCGATATTCACGACAAAAAAGACGATCACCGTTGTCGCCTGAAACTGAGTCTTGGAAAGACGCCGGGACAAAAGATAGACCGCAGCCGGAGGCCCGCCGGCGTGGCTGACAAAGCTGGTGAACCCGGCAACAGCCCCTGCTATCAATCCGCCCCAAAGACCCAGAGGAGACTTGCGCGCACGCACGAGGCCCCGCTTGGCCGCCATTTGCCAAAACACGAAGCCAACAGAGATCAACCCGATCAACACACGGATCAGATCCGCATCCGCTTGCGAATAAAGGACCGCGCCGGCTGCCACGCCGGGAACGCTTCCCGCGATCAGCACACGGGCGTCGGGCCAGCTCCATTCCTTCCAATAGGGGCGCAAAGTAGCCAAATCCACCAGCATCAACATCGGCAGCATGACCGCCAGCGCAAGCCCAGGTTCCATCGTCAACGCCAGAATCGCCGCTCCGGCAAAAGCCGCGCCAGAGCCGAACCCGCCTTTGGAAATCCCTGCATAAAGCACCGCAGGCCCGGCAATAGCAAAGAACACAAGGTTCAGTTCCAGCACGGCGAATCCTCACACTTCCTTGGGTTTAACGGCATTTTGCACGTCCCGAGGGCAGTTGCCAGCACAGGCGCGCGGTCACGCCGCAACGCAGAAGCCTTGCGCAAATCGCGTTTTGGGCTTACCCCCTGCCCCCGAAATCATCGGACCGGAGAGTTATCCAATGGCCAGACCCAAGATCGCGCTGATCGGCGCAGGTCAAATCGGCGGCACGCTCGCCCATCTTGCTGCAATCAAGGAACTTGGCGACGTCGTCCTGTTCGACATTGCAGAGGGCACACCAGAAGGCAAAGCGCTCGACATCGCAGAATCTGGGCCCTCTGAGGGCTTCGACGCGGCACTCAAGGGCACCCAGTCCTACGAGGACATTGCAGGCGCGGACGTCTGCATCGTGACCGCCGGTGTCCCCCGCAAACCGGGCATGTCCCGCGACGATCTGCTTGGCATCAACCTCAAGGTGATGAAGTCCGTCGGCGAAGGAATCCGCGACCACGCGCCTAACGCGTTTGTCATCTGCATCACCAATCCGCTGGATGCGATGGTTTGGGCGCTGCGTGAGTTTTCGGGCCTGCCCCACGAAAAAGTCTGCGGCATGGCCGGCGTTCTGGACAGCGCCCGCTTCCGTCACTTCCTGAGCCTTGAGTTTGGCGTATCCATGAAAGACGTCACCGCGTTCGTTCTGGGTGGCCACGGCGACACGATGGTCCCGCTCGCGCGTTATTCCACCGTTGCCGGTATCCCGCTTCCCGATCTGGTGTCGATGGGCTGGACCAGCCAGGAAAAGCTCGACTCGATCATCCAGCGCACACGTGACGGTGGCGCGGAAATCGTTGGCCTGCTCAAGACAGGTTCGGCGTTTTATGCGCCCGCCACATCCGCCATCGAAATGGCCGAAGCATATCTCAAGGACCAAAAGCGCGTTCTGCCATGTGCCGCCTATTGCGATGGCCAGTTCGGGCTCAAGGACATGTACGTCGGTGTTCCCACGGTGATTGGTGCCGGTGGCATCGAGAAAGTCATCGACATCAAGATGAACAAAGACGAACAGGCAATGTTCGACAACTCGGTCAACGCCGTCAAAGGTCTGGTTGAGGCCTGCAAGGGCATCGACCCGTCGCTGGCCTGATCCGGTTCACATTCTGAAAGCGCGCCCGCAACCGGTTTCGGTTGCGGGCTTTTCTTTTTCTACGCCGAGCTATCCTTGTTTTTACGCGCCGCGTGCCCACGATGCGAATCACTTTGCCCCGGCACGACACGCGCAGCGCCTCCGGTGTGTGATCACACTTTTTAAAAGCGTGATCACAGAGGTCGCTTTTTTGGCTGTTTCCCGCACATGCGTCAAAAAAGTCTTTCGGTGCAGGGTCGCTCTCTGCGTATACCGCTTTGCAATCGCAGCAAGACGGGACAGTTTTTTATGAACATCCACGAATATCAAGCCAAAGCGCTTCTTCGCAGCTATGGCGCGCCGGTATCAGACGGCCGCATCGTAATGAAAGCTGAAGAGGCGAAAACCGCCGCAGGCGAGCTGGACGGACCGCTTTGGGTCGTCAAGGCGCAGATCCACGCAGGTGGTCGCGGCAAAGGCAAATTCAAGGAAGCCGATGCCGGTGAAAAGGGCGGTGTGCGCCTCACCAAATCGGTGGAAGAAGCCGCTGAAGAAGCCAAGAAGATGCTTGGCCGCACCCTTGTCACCCACCAGACCGGTCCGGCAGGCAAGCAAGTCAACCGCATCTACATCGAAGCTGGCTCCGGCATCGAACGCGAGCTTTACCTCGCGCTGCTCGTCGATCGTCAGACGTCGCGGATTTCGTTTGTCTGCTCGACCGAAGGCGGCATGGACATCGAAGAGGTCGCCGCATCAACACCTGAAAAAATTCTGTCTTTCTCGGTCGATCCGGTTACCGGATACCAGCCATACCACGGCCGCCGCATTGCGTTTGCTCTTGGGCTTGAAGGCCCACAGGTCAAACAGTGCGTTGCGCTGATGGGCACGCTCTTCAAGATCTTTGTCGAGAAAGACATGGAGATGCTGGAAATCAACCCGCTAATCGTAACCGACAGTGGCGATCTCAAGGTTCTGGACGCCAAGTTCGGTTTCGACGGCAACGCGGTTTACCGCCATCAGGATATCGCAGCCCTGCGCGACGAAACCGAAGAAGACCCCAAGGAATTGGCCGCGTCGAAGTACGACCTCAACTACATCGCGCTCGATGGTGAAATCGGCTGCATGGTGAACGGCGCGGGCCTGGCCATGGCGACGATGGACATCATCAAGCTGTATGGGGCCGAGCCTGCCAACTTCCTCGACGTAGGCGGCGGCGCGACCAAGGAAAAGGTCACTGAAGCGTTCAAAATCATCACCTCCGACCCGAACGTCAAAGGCATCCTCGTGAACATTTTCGGCGGTATCATGCGCTGCGATGTGATCGCCGAGGGCGTTGTTGCCGCGGTCAAGGAAGTTGGCCTTCAGGTCCCGCTGGTCGTTCGCCTTGAGGGCACCAACGTCGAGAAGGGCAAGGAAATCATCAACACCTCCGGGCTTGACGTGATTGCCGCCGACGATCTCAAGGACGGTGCCCAGAAAATCGTTGCGGCGGTCAAGGGCTGATCCCGCAGGATGCTGGACGACTCCACATATCGCGCCTGTCCCGCTTGCGAACATGAAAACGCAAGCAGGATAGCGGCCTATTCACCCGATCCATGGGATATGGTTGCATGTGACAATTGTGGGTTCGTCTATCTGCGCAATGCCCCTGACTACGAGGTTCTCGAAGAGGACCTTGCCTGGGAAAAGACCTATGTCGCCAAAAAGGAATCTTCGGGTGCGGGGTCGACCATGTTCAGCCCTCTGGCCCGCAGGATTCGCAATGCCCTCAAGATGCGCCGCGAAAAGACCGCGTCGTTCCGGCGATGGTTCAATGACGGTCACGTCCTCGATATCGGCTGTGGTTGGGGTCAACTCATCCAACCTCCGATGACACCCTACGGGATCGAACTATCCACCGGGCTGCATCGGATAGCTGATGAACGGATGCGTGACCGTGGCGGCTTCTGCCTTCACGGGGCCGGTGCCGAACGGATCTGGGACTTTGACGAAGGTCATTTCGACGGTGTGATCATGCATTCCTATCTGGAGCATGAAAAGCAGGTCATGGATGTTCTAAAAGGTGCGCATCGCGCGCTGAAGTCCACGGGCGCAGTCTTTATCCGGGTGCCGAATTTCGGCTCTCTCAATCGTCGCGTGATCGGGCCGAAATGGTGCGGCTTCCGCTATCCCGATCACGTCAACTACTTCACGCTGCAAAGCCTGCGGGACGTCGCTGCAAGGGCCGGGTTTACGACCGAACTGGTCAACAAATTCACCCTGCCCGTGGATGACAATATCTCGGTTTTGTTACGCAAATCCAATTCGTAAGTTAAAAGGAACCTCTTCTATGGCCGTCCTGATCGACGAAAATACCAAAGTGATCTGCCAGGGCTTTACCGGCTCGCAGGGCACCTTCCACTCTGAACAGGCCATCGCATATGGCACAAAGATGGTCGGCGGTGTGACCCCCGGCAAAGGCGGGATCGAACACCTTGGCTTGCCCGTGTTCAACTCTGTCCACGAAGCCAAGCATGTAACCGAAGCGAATGCGTCGGTCATCTATGTTCCACCGCCGTTCGCCGCGGATTCGATCCTCGAGGCGATCGACGCCGAGATGGAAGTGATCGTTTGCATCACCGAAGGTATCCCGGTTCTTGACATGATGAAGGTCAAGCGCGCGCTGGAAGGCTCCAAATCGCGCCTTATCGGTCCCAACTGCCCCGGCGTGATCACTCCGGACGCATGCAAGATCGGCATCATGCCGGGCCACATCCACCGCCGTGGCAAGGTCGGGGTTGTCTCGCGCTCCGGCACTCTCACCTATGAGGCGGTCAAGCAGACCACCGACGTGGGTCTGGGCCAATCCACCTGCGTGGGCATCGGCGGCGACCCGATCAAAGGGACCGAGCATATCGACGTTCTGGAATGGTTCCTGGCCGATGACGAAACCGAAGCGATCATCATGATCGGCGAAATCGGTGGCTCCGCAGAAGAAGAAGCCGCTGAATTTCTCGCGTCCGAAAAGAAAAAAGGCCGCTGGAAGCCAACCGCCGGGTTCATCGCAGGTCGCACGGCCCCTCCGGGACGCCGCATGGGGCACGCAGGCGCGATTGTCGCCGGTGGCAAAGGCGGTGCCGAGGACAAGATCGAAGCGATGAAAGCCGCAGGCATCGTCGTGGCCGACAGCCCCGCCACACTTGGCGAAGCTGTTCTCGAAGCGATCGGCTGATCAATGGCGCAGACCGCGTCACATAAGCCTGCGCCTCTGGGGATGAGGATCAAACATCGGCTGGCGGTATCCCCGCTGGCCGGTCCGGTCCAGACCCTGCGCCGCAGAATTGCGGCGATGAGAGGCGCACGGCATCCTGAACTGGGCTTGCTCAGACAGGAGGATGCCATGATCGACGCGCTTCTCGCACGCATCATCAAGCCCGACTGGCATTGCGTGGACGTGGGTGGCCATCTTGGATCGGTCGCCCACCAACTGCGCACGCTTGCACCCAAGGGTCACCTTTCCATCGTAGAGGCCAGCCCTGAAAAGGCCGCCATGCTCAGCGCCAGCTTCCCCGAGGCGACAGTTCACGCCGTGGCGGTATCGGACCGGCAGGGCGAGGTGTGTTTTTACGAGAACCTGTCCCAACCTGGGTTTTCGTCGCTGGCCAACCGCAACAATCGCGGTGCGACACGCGAAATCATCGTTCCGGCGGAACTGCTGGACGACCTGATCGGCGACGACCGGGTCGATTTCATCAAGATCGACGTAGAAGGGTTCGAATATCCGGCCCTGCGGGGTGGGGCGGCGACGCTGACCCGCGAAACTCCGGTTATCATGTTCGAGGCGGGTGCCCTTGACGATGACAACATCGACGCCGGTCAGGCCGACGCGATGGTGCACTGGCTTGGCGATGACATGGGCTATGACATCTATGCGGCCTTCGATCTGTTCTATGGGCGTCCGCCCATCAGCCCCGAACAATTCGCGGCCTACCGCCGCTATCCGTTCCTTGCCTTCAATTATTTTGCTCTGCCGCGGAGCGGCAGCAGCCCCGCCAACTGATCCCCGGGAGGACCAACCATGACAGACCAATCCCCCAACGACCACTTCCACGCATCCAGCTTCATGCAGGGGCACAACGCCACGTATCTCGAACAGCTCTACGCGCGCTATGCCAATGACCCATCTGCCGTGGATGAGGCGTGGCAAGAATTCTTCCGCCAGCTTGGCGACGCGGAAATGGACGTCAAGCAAGAGGCGCAAGGGCCATCCTGGGCGCGCAGCGACTGGCCGCCATTGCCGGGCGATGACCTGACACAAGCCCTGACCGGGGAATGGGCGGTTATCGCGCAGGACAGCAAGGCCGCTGGCAAAAAGATCGCCGAAAAGGCCGCTGAAACGGGCGTGACCGTCTCTGACGACCAAATCAAGCGCGCCGTTCTGGACAGCATCCGGGCCATCATGATGATCCGCGCGTATCGTATCCGGGGCCATTTGGCTGCCGACCTTGATCCGCTGGGCATGCGCGACGAAACCATCCGACCCGAGCTTGACCCAAAATCCTATGGTTTTGGCGACGCCGACATGGATCGACCCATTTTCCTTGATAACGTTCTCGGGCTTCAGGTCGCGTCCATGCGTCAGATCGTGGATATCGTGAAACGCACCTATTGCGGCACGTTTGCCTTGCAATACATGCACCTGTCCGACCCTGAGCAGTCTTCGTGGCTCAAGGAACGCATCGAAGGGTATGGTAAGGAAATCTCCTTTACCCGAGAGGGCCGCCGCGCAATCCTGAACAAGCTGGTCGAGGCCGAAGGCTTTGAAAAGTTCCTGCATGTCAAATACATGGGAACCAAGCGGTTCGGACTGGACGGCGGTGAGGCTCTGGTCCCGGCGATGGAACAGATCATCAAGCGCGGCGGCGCGCTGGGGGTCAAGGAAATCGTGATCGGTATGCCGCACCGGGGGCGCCTGTCGGTTCTGGCCAATGTGATGGGTAAACCTTATCGCGCGATCTTCAACGAATTTCAGGGCGGTAGTTTCAAGCCCGAAGACGTGGACGGATCAGGCGATGTGAAATATCACCTTGGTGCGTCTTCGGACCGTGAATTCGATGGCAACAGCGTGCACCTCAGCCTGACCGCAAACCCGTCGCACCTTGAGGCCGTGAACCCTGTGGTTCTGGGCAAGGTCCGCGCCAAATGCGATCAACTCAACGATCCCGAGCATAAATCGGTCATGCCGATCCTGCTGCACGGCGATGCGGCATTTGCAGGGCAAGGCGTTGTCGCCGAAGGGTTTGGCCTGTCGGGACTGCGCGGTCACCGCACCGGCGGCACGGTCCATATCATCGTGAACAACCAGATCGGGTTCACCACCGCGCCGCATTTCAGCCGGTCCTCACCCTATCCCACGGATATCGCCCTGATGGTCGAGGCCCCGATCTTCCACGTGAACGGCGATGATCCCGAAGCCGTGGTGCACGCCGCCAAGGTCGCCACAGAATTCCGCCAAAAGTTCAGCCGCGACGTTGTCATCGACATCTTCTGCTATCGCCGGTTCGGTCACAACGAGGGCGACGAGCCCATGTTCACCAACCCGGTGATGTACAAGCGCATCAAATCGCACAAGACGACGCTTGCCCTTTATACTGAACGGCTGGTCCGCGACGGGCTGATCCCCGAGGGAGAAATCGAAGACATGAAGGCGGCCTTTCAGGCCTACCTGAATGAAGAATTCGAAGCCGGTAAGGAATACAAACCCAACAAGGCCGACTGGCTGGATGGGCGCTGGTCGCATCTGGATCGCAACAAGGATGACTATGTGCGTGGCAACACCGCCATCGCGCCCGAAACCCTTGAACAGGTCGGCAACGCGCTGACCCGCGCGCCCGAAGGTTTTCCGCTGCACAAGACAGTCGCACGCCTTCTTGAAACCAAGAAGGAAATGTTCACCACAGGCAAAGGCTTTGACTGGGCAACCGGCGAAGCGCTGGCTTTCGGATCCCTACTGACCGAAGGTTACCCAGTACGCCTGTCGGGTCAGGATTCCACGCGCGGCACCTTCTCTCAACGGCATTCCGGTCTGGTCAACCAAGACACAGAAGAGCGTTACTATCCGCTCAACAACATCCGTGAAGGTCAGTCCCAGTACGAAGTCATCGACTCGATGCTGTCCGAATATGCAGTCCTGGGTTTCGAATACGGCTACTCGCTGGCGGAACCCAACGCTCTGGTCCTTTGGGAGGCCCAGTTCGGTGATTTCTCCAACGGTGCCCAGATCATGTTCGATCAGTTCATCTCGTCGGGTGAATCGAAATGGCTGCGGATGTCGGGCCTCGTGGTTCTTCTGCCGCACGGGTTCGAAGGTCAGGGACCGGAACACTCTTCCGCGCGTCTTGAACGCTTCCTCCAGATGTGTGGTCAGGACAACTGGATCGTGGCCAACTGCACGACCCCGGCCAACTATTTCCACATCCTGCGGCGCCAGCTTCACAGGGACTTCCGCAAGCCGCTGATCCTGATGACGCCCAAATCGCTGTTGCGGCACCGTCTGGCCGTATCAACGACCGAGGATTTCACGACGGGATCGTCGTTCCACCGCGTCCTCTGGGATGATGCGCAGAAGGGCAATTCAGACACCCAACTGGTTGCTGATGACAAAATCCGCCGCGTCGTGATGTGTTCGGGCAAGGTCTATTTCGACCTGCTCGAAGAACGCGACGCGCGCGGGATCGACGATATCTATCTGCTGCGTGTGGAACAGTTCTATCCCTTCCCGGCGATCTCTCTGGTCAAGGAACTGGAACGCTTCAAAGGGGCCGAGATGATCTGGTGTCAGGAAGAACCCAAGAACCAGGGGGCCTGGACCTTTATCGAACCCAATATCGAATGGGTTCTGGGCCGTATCGACGCCGAACACAAACGCCCCCGCTACGTCGGGCGCGCCACTTCCGCCTCGCCCGCGACGGGCCTGGCCAGCCAGCACAAAGCACAACAAGCAGCCCTCGTGAACGAGGCGCTGAGCATCGAAGGAAACTGATCCATGACCACCGAAGTCCGCGTCCCTACCCTAGGCGAATCCGTGACCGAAGCGACCGTGGCAACCTGGTTCAAGAAACCGGGTGATGCCGTTGCCGTTGATGAAATGCTCTGCGAACTGGAAACCGACAAGGTCACCGTCGAAGTTCCCAGCCCCGCCGCGGGCACCATGGGCGAAATCGTTGCCGCCGAAGGCGATACCGTCGGCGTTGACGCCCTGCTCGCCACCATTACCGAAGGCGCAGCGGCCGCCACCCCGGCCCCGGCCAAACCGGCTGAGGCCACAGCGCCCGGCAACGCCGCGTCGGTCAAGGTCATGGTGCCCACATTGGGCGAATCCGTGTCCGAGGCCACGGTATCCACATGGTTCAAGAAGGTTGGCGACACCATCGCTCAGGACGAAATGCTCTGCGAACTGGAAACCGACAAGGTGTCGGTCGAAGTGCCCGCACCCGCAGCCGGTGTCCTGACCGAAATCCTCGCTGCCGAAGGGGCCACCGTCGAAGCCGCCGCCCAACTGGCTGTGATCTCTTCCGGCGAAGGGGCCGCCGCGGCACCGGCCCCCGCAGCCGCGCCTCAGGCCACTTCTGCGCCCGCGTCCGGTTCCAAGGATGTTGAGAACGCACCCTCGGCCCAGAAAGCCATGGCCGAAGCGGGACTTTCCCCCGATCAGGTTCAGGGAACGGGCCGCGATGGCCGCGTCATGAAAGAAGACGTGAGCCGGGCAATCGCCGCCGCGGCCTCTGCCGCACCGGCAGCAACCAACGCCGCACCCGCGACGCCGCCCCGCGCACCCGTCGCCGCCGAGGATTCCGCGCGCGAGGAACGGGTCAAGATGACCCGCCTGCGTCAGACGATTGCCCGCCGCCTCAAGGACGCACAGAACACCGCAGCGATCCTGACCACCTATAACGAGGTGGACATGACCGAGGCCATGGCCCTGCGCAAACAGTACAAGGAAGAGTTCGAAAAGAAACATGGGGCCCGCCTTGGCTTCATGTCGTTCTTCACCAAGGCCTGCTGCCACGCGCTCAAGGAAGTGCCGGAGGTCAACGCTGAAATCGACGGCACCGACATCGTCTACAAGAACTTCGTGCACATGGGCATCGCCGCTGGCACACCGCAGGGTCTTGTCGTTCCGGTGATCCGCGACGCCGACAAGATGTCCTTTGCCGAAATCGAGAAAGCCATCGCTGAAAAGGGCAAGCGCGCCCGTGACGGCAAGCTGTCCATGGCGGAAATGCAAGGCGGCACCTTCACCATCTCCAACGGTGGGGTCTACGGCTCGCTGATGTCGTCGCCGATCCTGAACCCCCCGCAGTCCGGCATCCTCGGCATGCACAAGATTCAGGATCGCCCGATGGTCATCAACGGCGAAATTAAGATCCGCCCGATGATGTATCTGGCCCTGTCCTACGATCACCGCATCGTGGACGGCAAAGGTGCTGTGACCTTCCTCGTCCGCGTGAAGGAAGCGCTCGAAGACCCGCGCCGGTTGCTGATGGATCTGTAGTCGAATGCCATACACCTTTGCAAATCTATGGGGGGCCGGTCTGGCCCTCCATTCTGAAAGTTTGGTTGCGCGTCCTAAGCAACCAAATTGGCAATCCGATAGATGTTACTTGAAGCAAGTCAAAGCCGGGGAGTTTGGATCGGATCCTACGAGTAGGAGTGCATTTCTTTCGCAATATCAAACCAATCGCTTTCGCGGAGGCGAAGATCGGCGAACTGAGTTGTTTTGCCACGTTAAGAGAATAGCAGGGGGTTGGAACAATCTTTCCATGGGAAGCAAAGCAGAGTCTCTCATGCACAACCTGCCTGGACGTAACCTAGAAAAATCAAGGAAAGGTCCGGAAGTTGCTGCCTCGAAAATTGCCTGGTTTTATGATCCCAAGCGTTGGACTATGTTCGATAGTCGTGCTTCGTCTGCGCTCGGCGAGAAGTATATGCTGAAATTTTATGAAAAGCTTGATGAACTTAGCTTTTCGGGATTTTGTGACGCCGTCGATAAAATGAAAGATTTCCCCGAAGACTGGTATCCAAGCCGCATGCTGGACAAGGCATTGTATATCTTGGGAGGGATAGACAACTACAAATTTCTGTTGGAATTTTCTCAGCGGGACATGTGTCGCGAAAGAGAATTGGGCGGAAAAATTGCATGCCTTCCGGAAGCGAAAGACATCCAAATCCATCTTGCTACGCGGTTCGGCCTCAAATGACCCCCGAACTCACCGCCCTCACCCTCGCCGCCTTGCTGCAAGTGCTGCAATTCGTGGCCTACTCCATCGCCGCACAGCGGCAGGTGGGCCCGCGCTATGCGCTTGGTCCACGCGATGAACCCCGCGTGCTGACGGGTGTGGCCGCACGCCTGCAAAGGGCGATGACCAATCACTTCGAAGGGCTCGCCCTGTTCACCATCGCGGTCACAGTCATCACCGTCTCCGAGCAGTCAACCCCCGTCACCGCCGCATGCGGATGGGCCTACCTTGGTGCGCGTATTCTCTATGTCCCCGCCTATGCTTTCGGCCTCACACCCTGGCGTTCCTACATCTGGATCGTCGGCCTGCTGGCGACTGTCGTCATGCTTGTGGCGGCACTGCTATGACCCTTCTTCCGGCTTCAAATACTCCGGGGGTGAATTGCGCCGCAGGCGCAAGAGGGGGCTGGCCCCCTCCCCTCTTCAACGAAAGGACCTGACCCATGGCCAATTACGACGTGATCATCATTGGCGGCGGCCCCGGCGGCTATGTCTGCGCCATCCGCTGCGCCCAGCTCGGCCTCAAGACCGCTGTTGTCGAAGGCCGCGAAACCCTTGGCGGCACCTGCCTCAACGTCGGCTGCATCCCGTCCAAGGCGCTCTTGCATGCGTCGCACATGCTGCACGAAGCGGAACACAATTTCGCGGCCATGGGGCTCAAGGGCAAATCGCCCAGCGTCGATTGGAAACAGATGCTGTCCTACAAGGACGACACCATCGGACAGAACACCAAGGGCATCGAGTTCCTGTTCAAGAAGAACAAGATCGACTGGCTCAAGGGCTGGGGCTCGATCCCTGCGGCGGGCAAGGTGCAGGTCGGTGACGACGTGCACGAGGCCAAGAAGATCATCATCGCCAGCGGCTCTGTGCCCTCCTCCCTGCCCGGTGTCGAAGTCGACGAAAAGGTCGTTGTCACCTCGACCGGTGCGCTTGAGCTGCCAAAGGTGCCCAAGAAAATGGTCGTCATCGGTGCTGGTGTCATCGGACTGGAACTTGGCTCCGTCTACAACCGTCTCGGGACCGAGGTCACGGTGATCGAATTCCTGGATGCCGTCACCCCCGGCATGGATGCCGAAGTGCAAAAGACCTTCCAGCGCATGCTCAAGAAACAAGGCATGGATTTCGTCATGGGGGCCGCGGTGCAAAAGACAGAGGCCGGAAAATCCAAGGCCACGGTGACATACAAGCTGCGCAAGGATGACAGTGAACATCAGATCGACGCGGATGTCGTTCTGGTGGCCACCGGCCGCAAGCCCTATGTCGACGGGCTTGGCCTTGACGCTCTGGGGATCGAGATGACCCAGCGCGGACAGATCAAGGTCGGGGCCGATTGGCAAACGAACGTTCCGGGCATCTATGCCATCGGTGACGTGATCGAAGGCCCGATGCTGGCCCACAAGGCCGAAGACGAAGGCATGGCCGCCGCCGAACAAGTCGCAGGCAAACATGGGCATGTGAACTATGGTGTTATCCCCGGCGTAATCTACACCCACCCCGAGGTTGCCAACGTCGGTGCGACCGAGCAACAGCTCAAGGAAGAGGGCCGCGCCTACAAGGTTGGCAAGTTCAGCTTTATGGGCAATGGCCGCGCCAAGGCCAATTTTGCCGGGGACGGGTTCGTCAAGATCCTCGCGGACAAGCAAACAGACCGCATTCTTGGCTGCCATATCATCGGCCCGGCGGCGGGCGACCTGATTCATGAAGTCTGCGTTGCCATGGAATTTGGTGCCAGCGCAGAAGATCTCGCGCTGACGTGCCATGCACATCCGACCTATTCCGAGGCCGTGCGCGAAGCCGCTCTTGCCTGTGGCGACGGCCCGATCCACGCCTGATCGAAAACAGACCAGTTCACCCGACACACAAGCCCGCGCATCGCGCGGGCTTGTCCATTTTCACCACATACTCTTGGCGGCGCGTTCGGGCCAATCCGCATCATAGGCGGCACCGTCAATCTCGCCCTGGGTCATTTCGGCAAGAATGTCGCCAGCGCTTGGCAGCCCCGCGCTGTCATCGCGCGACCATAGCCCGGCCCGCATCGGCGCGCGGGCGCATTGCGTATAGATCTCAGCGATGGCAATCACGATCACCGTGGCCGGTTGTTTGCCATTTCGGTCGAACCGTGCCCGCATTGCCGTGTCAGCGGTCAGGCGGGCACGCCCGTTCACACGCACCACCGTGTTTGATCCCGGCACCATGAACATCAGAGACACCCGGCCATCGCTCACGATATTGCGCAGGCTGTCCAACCTGTTGTTCCCGCGCCAATCGGGCAGGGCAAGGTGCCCGGCGTCGATCTCCTGCACCACCGGACCATCGTCGCCACGGGGGCTGGCGTCCGTCCCATCCGCGCCGACAGTCGACAGGATGCAGAACCGCGAGGCCATGATCCATTGCCGATAAAGCGGCGTCAGGCGACGCGCCACCTTTCGAAGAGCAGGAGCACCGGGAGTTCCATAGAGCGCCTCAAGCGCCGCCTGGCTTTCAATGAACTGCATCTGGATCGAACCCTATTTCCCGCATCAATTCATCGGATCGGGTTTCCACCACGCTTTCAAGCTGCGCCATGAAGGCATCCCGCTCCATTCCCGGCTCGATCGGGTCGAGGAACTCAACCACCGCCAGACCAGGCTTGCGCATGATCCCGGTGCGCGGCCAGAGCACGCCGACGTTCGTGGCCACCGGCGCACATGGCTGATTCAATTCGCCATAAAGCACCGCAGTGCCAATCTTGTAGGGCCGCCGTGCCCCGGGTGCGACCCGCGTGCCTTGCGCGTATATGATCAACTGGCCCGGATCGGTGAACTGGCGGGCGACGTCCTTGATCATCTTGGCGATGGCGGCACCACGCTTGCCCCGGTTGACCGGGATACATCCCAGCCGCGACGCATAAAGCCCGATGATCGGCGTCCAGAGGATTTCCCGCTTCATGATAAACTTGCCGCGAGGGACCGCATTGAAAATCAGGATGATATCGAGAAACGATTGATGCTTGGCCGCGATGATCGCCTCCTCGGTTGGCACCTCTCCTCGGACTTCGCAGCGAATGCCCACCATCCACCGGGCCGTCCAGATAACCCAGCGGCAATAACATTTGCAGGCCGCATAAGCCCCCTCTCGGGAAACCAGAGCATACGGGGCATAGAGGAGGCCGATCACCAGCATCATCAAATACATCTGCCCCACAAAGATCAGGGATTTGATCCACTGCAACATCAGGCAAGCTCCTTGAGTGTCTGTCGCGCGGCGAAACTTGTCGCGCCGAAAGCCACCGTAGCGGCCAGCACCGGAATGATGGCGGGAAGAAACCAGCCTATTCCGCGAAAACCAAGGCCTGTCAGCAACCCGCCCTCGGCGCTGGCCTCCGGCAGCAACATCACACCGCCTATCCCCAGCACCGTGCCGACCGCCGCACCACCCAGCCCTCGCAGGGTGAACCGGCGCACGAAGGCACGCGCAATATATACATCCGTTGCCCCGATCAGGCGCAGGACCTCGATGATCTGGGCATTCGCCGCAAGGGCCGCATTGGCCGCCAGCGTCACCATCGCGGCCAGCGCACCAAAGATCAGCGCCATTGAAAAGAACCCCAAGCGCCGCAAACTGTCTGCGGCCTCGACCAGCGGACGCCGCCAGCGTCCATGATCATCAAGGATCGCGCCCGGAACCTCGGCAGCAAGTCGCAACCTGAGACCTGCCGCATCATAGCCGGTTTCCGTTTCGCGGATTTCGATCAGCCGCGGCACGGGCAATCCTGAAAGGTCCACACCCGCACCAAACCACGGCGACAAAAGCGCCGCCTGTTCCTCAAGACTGAGCGCGCGCGCGGTCGCCACGCCCGGTGTCTGTTGCAACACGGCAAGAGCGCGATCAACCTGCGTGGTCATCTGATCGGCAGGGGCTGAAATGCGCAGGGTCGTGCTACGCGCGAGCTCTCCGGCCCAGCGATCCGCCAACCGCCCCGCCGCGAGCGACAACGCCAGCGCAAACACCGCGAGAAACGCCATGGCCCCTGCGGCAAACAGCGTCAGATGCGCGGTATAACCGGTGGCTGGCACCACGCGAGCGGCCTTGGGATCGCTGCGCAGATAGGAAAGGATCAGCGCCTTCACAGGTCGGCTCCCGCCAGTTGCAGCTTGCGTCCGGCAATTCGCAACACCCGCGCTTGAACCTGGCTTTTGGCCGCACGGATCAATTGCAGGTCATGACTGGCGATCAGGACCATCTTGCCCATCCGGTTCAGCTCGACCAGCAAGTGAAGCAGTCGTTGCGACATCTCCCAATCGACGTTTCCGGTCGGCTCATCGGCAAGGATCACATCCGGCGACATGATAACCGCACGCGCCAAGGCCGCGCGCTGACGTTCGCCACCCGAAAGCTCGGGAGGCAAGGCTCCGGCCCGGTCTGTCAAACCGACCCATTCCAGAAGTTCTTTGAGATCACCAGACATCTGGCTGGCATCATGTCCCGCAACGGTCAGTGGCAACGATACGTTTTCGGCAACCGAAAGGTGATCAAGAAACCGGCAGTCCTGATTAACGACACCGAACCGGCGGCGCATCATGGCCATATCGTCGCGACCCAGTGCGGTCAGGTCCATATCAAAGGCACGGACATGGCCCGCCGTGGGCGACAAATCCCCGTGGCACAGCTTGAGCAACGTCGTCTTACCCGCGCCGGATGGCCCGGTCAGAAAATGAAACGATCCCGGCGCCAATCGCACCGAAATATCGCTGAGCAATTCGCCCCCGCCATAACTATACGCCACTTTATCGAATTCTATCACGCGGCTGCCCCTGATCTCTTGGATCGCTTTTGCCCGACCGAAGGCCCGGTTTCAATGGTTGTGGTGTATCAAACCGCGCGGCGGGCGTTTCGAGGGATCGGAATTTGTGCCTTTTACACAAGGCTTAATATTCCTATGCTTGCCGGAAAACGTGTCTGGGGTGGACACAGAAGTAACGGAGAGGCGAGATGCGGCTGACTTGCCCGAACTGCGGGGCGCAGTATGAGGTGCCCGATCAGGTCATTCCAAGGGAAGGCCGGGATGTGCAGTGCTCGAATTGCGGGAACACTTGGTTCTGCGCGCACCCCGATTTTGCCCCGGCCAGTCAGGATGACCCCAAGTCCGAAGCCGACCGCCTGCGCGACACGATCCGCGATCTCAGTGAACCGTCCGATCCCGAACGGCGGCCGCGCCCACGGCCTGCGCCCAAACCCCGGCCCGATCCCGATGAAACCCAAGCCCCGCGCGAGCGGCGCAATCTTGACCCGGAAATAGCCGATATCCTGCGCGAGGAAGCCCGCCACGAAGCCGAACTGCGCGAAGCCGAAGCGCGCAATGCATTGGAAACCCAGCCTGATCTGGGTCTGGATACGATCACCGATGACGCTGAACGCCGCGCCGAACAAGCCCGTCAGCGTATGGCGCGACTGCGCGGACAACCCGTCGACCCGCCTGCCGCCCCGAAAGCCGCCCAAGCCAGCCCAACGCAAACGCTGGAGCCGCTCCCTCGGGCTGCCGAGCCTGCAGCGGAGAGTCGCCCCACACCGCCAAGGCAGTCGGACAGCAAGAGCGAAGAACCCAGACCCGTATCGCGAAAGGAAATGCTTCCGGATATCGAAGAGATCAGTTCGAGCCTGAGGCAAAGCGATCAAGGGACCGATTATGGAAAATTGGCGGGCCTGCACAAATCACCCCGGCACAAGGCAGGGGGTTTTACCCGTGGTTTTGCGGTTGCAATCATCATCGCGGCAGTGCTGCTGATGATTTATACCAATGCCCCTGCCATAGCCGACATGCTTCCCGAAGCCGATCCGATGCTCAGCGCGTTTGTGGCAATGGTCGATCAGGGACGATTCTGGCTACAGGAAACGATCCGCAACTGGAATTGAACGGCGCTGTAGGTCCGCACGTCCGCCTGCCCGGTTGGTCAGGTTCAGAACCGATCCAGCAGACGGCGCAAATAGTCCAGTTCCACATCCGGTCGTTCGCCGTCGCCCGACCTGCGCCGGATTTCATCCAGAAGCTCGCGGGCACGGCGATAGACATCTTCGCCCTGTAGCAGGCTGTCTTCGGTGCCCGCGGACCCATCCAGCCCCGAATTCCGCCCGAGAGGGTCGCGTCCGCGTCCGCCTTGAATATCGCCCGCCTGCTGGCCCTGCCCGGGCTGACCCTGCTGTTGTTGCGCCATCGCTTCGCCCAAAGACCTCATGCCTTCGCGCAGGGCCTCCATTGCATCGGATTGGTTGTCGATAGCTCCGGCAAAATCGTCCTCGCGGAGGGCTTCTTCTGCACCGTCCATGGCGCGACCGGCCCGGTCCAATGCCTCGCGCGCGGCGTCACCCTCGGGTGTTCCCGCACCGGGCAGATTGCCTTGCTGGCGGTTGAGTTCATCGCGCAGGGCCTGTTGACGATCAGCAAGGGATTGCTCCATCCCGCCTTGGCCACCGTTCGCCTGTTGATTGCCTTCGCCGGGCTGACCGCCGTCGCCTTGCCCCTGGCCCTGACCGTCTTGTCCCTCGTGGCTTTGGCCCTGACCCCGACCGCCGTTACGGCCTTGGTTTCCATCGCTTTCGCCGGTTTGGGCGTTGGGATTGAACTGTTCCTGAAGATCACGGAAGGCCTCATCGCTGAGCCCTTGCTGCTGACGCAGGGTATCTGCCAGCCCCTCCATCGCGCGTTGGCCTTCGGATTGGTTGCCCTGACCCTGCCCTTGGGTGACGCGCATGTTCTCCATCATTTCCTGAAGTTCCCGAAGCGCCTGCTGTGCTTCGGCCATACGCCCCTGCTCCATCAACTCCTGAATACGGTCCATCATGCGTTGCAGATCGTCCTGCCCCATCTGGATTGCGTTTTCCGAAAGCTGCTGTTCACCGTCCTCGCCGTTTTCCTGATTTTCTTGCTGGGCCTGCCGCGACAGTTGCCGGATGTAATCCTCGGAGGCTTCGCGCAATTCCTGCATCAGCTCCGCGATTTCCTGATCGGTGGCACCGTTTCGCATCGCCTCGCTCAACCGTTCCTGCGCGCGACGCAACCGTTCCAGAGCATCGCCAAGGTTGCCCTCCTCCAGTTGGATCGCCAGTTCCCACAGCGCCTCGGCCAGTTCTTCCTGTCGCTCGGTCGTCAGGCCGAATTCATTGAAGGCATCAAGACGGCGCATAATCACGCGGAACCGCAGGTAAGCTGTCTCAGAACGGAAAAGGCCATCGGGACGGTGAGAGATCGCCCGCATGATCCGCGCGATCCGGACGCCGTTTTCCCGCGACCACAGCAAATCGCGGCGCTGTTCGATCACCGCCGATGCCATGGGATCAAAGAACCGCCGCGCCGGAAGCGGCACGGCAAGGGTTTCCGGCGCGCTGTCCTGTGCGGCGGCATCAGCTACCCGCAGGGTGATTGTTACCGGCAGATTTGCCCACGGGTGTTTTGAGAAATCCTCAATCAGGGATTCGGCAAAATCAGCCCGATCGCCAGCGATCGGCAAGGGCAAGGGAACAGTGATCGCAGGGCGCGGTTCCGGCGTCGCAGCAAGACCGTGGCGGCGTTCCACGCGCGGCAGATCCAGCGCGATCACTGCATCGCCTCCGATCACCTCGTAATCGTCTCGGGCGGCAAATGGCAGGGTCATCTCGCCTGTCGCGCTGGCTTCTGCGTCGCCTGCTATTTCAACCTGCGGCGCGCTGTCTTGAATGACTGTCACGGACCACGTTCGCCCGCCGGGACCATCAATCTGCAGATCCCCCTGCTGGGCAACGGTGAAATCATGCGCCGGGTCGGATGCCGGGGGGATATCCTCAACCCGGCCCGAGACCGTTTCTGTCAGGGTCAGCGCACCGACCTGACCATAAAACCGCAAGGTAATCCGGCTGCCTTCGGGCAAGGCCAGATCGCCTTCGGGCTGATCATTGAGGTAGAGCGTCGGCTTGCCAGTATAGCGCGGCGGCTCGATCCATCCTTCCCAGGATGGCCCCGCAGCGGCCGCCGCTGCACCGCCCGGTGTCATGTCGACAACGGATCGGACCTGCAGCACAGATCCGAACACAAGCGCCACACAAAACGCCACAAGGGCCACATAACGCAAAGCGTAGGGATCGCGATCCGACAGGCGCAGATCAGGTTTCACGGTTTCGGCCTGCGCGGCGCGGTGGGCCATGCGAGCCTGATGCGCCCGCCAGACCGCCGCAGAGGCCGCATCCTGCGCGCCGATTGCCTGTCGATCCAAAAGCGTGCGCAGGGGTCTGCCGCGCATCGTCGCGTCCAGCCGGTCCAATGCCTGATCCTCGGACGGCCATTCAAACCGGCGCAGCCCGCGGACGAGCACGTAGCCTGCCCCCAGAATTGCAACGACGCCACCGATCCACACGATCTCAACCGGGGCGATGTCTTGCAAGCCCAGCATCAGCACCGCAAGCACCGCCATTACGACAGAAAACAGCGGCCAGAACGCGCGCAGGATGCGTTCGGCACCCATGCCCAACCGCGTCAGCGTCAGAGGCACCCTGACCGCCTGAATTACCGTTCTATCCGTCGCGCCGTTCTTGGGCGTCATCGCATTCTCCCCGCAGCGGGAGGCGGGTTCGCCTCAAAGCCACTCGGGAATGGTATCTCGATTTATCATTTCGTCAAAGGTCGGCCGTCGGCGGATAACCGCGAATTGATCACCTTTCACCAGAACTTCGGGAATGAGGGGCCGCGAATTGTATTCGCTGGACATCACCGCACCGTATGCACCCGCGCCGCGAAAGGCGACAAGATCCCCAGAAACCAGCGGAGTCATCATGCGCTGCTTGGCAAAGGTATCGCCGGATTCGCAAACCGGGCCGACAATGTCATAGGGCTGCTGTTCGGTGCCGGGTGCGGGTTCGACCACCGGAATGATATCGTGATGCGCCTCATACATTGCGGGGCGGATCAGGTCGTTCATCGCGCCGTCGAGGATCAGAAAATCACGCCCCTCGCCGGATTTGACGTAAATGACCGCGCTGATCATAAGACCCGCGTTCCCGGCGACAAGTCGGCCCGGCTCGATCTCGATTTCGCAGCCCAGATGCCCCACGGTTTCGCGGATAAGATCGCCATATTGCGAGGGCAGCGGCGGGGCCTCGTTACTGCGAGTATATGGGATACCCAGCCCACCCCCGAGATCAAGCCTCCGGATATTGTGCCCATCCGCACGTAAGGTTTCGGTCAGCTCGGCCACCTTGCTATAAGCGGCGGCAAACGGTTCAAGCTGGGTCAATTGGCTGCCGATATGCACGTCAATGCCGATCACATCCAAACCGGGAAGGGCGGCTGCCTCGGCATAGACCTCTCGGGCGCGGGCGATGGGAATGCCAAACTTGTTTTCGGACTTGCCCGTCGCGATCTTGGCGTGGGTCTTGGCATCCACGTCGGGATTTACCCGGATGGTGATTGGTGCCACGACACCCAGCGATGTGGCCACTTCACTGATGGCGCGCATTTCGGGCTCGGATTCGACGTTGAACTGGCGGATACCGCCGGTCAGAGCGGTGCGGATTTCCTCGTGCGTTTTGCCAACACCGGAAAAAACGATCCGGTCCCCCGGCACACCGACGGCGCGCGCGCGCAGGTATTCGCCCATCGACACGACATCCATTCCGGCCCCGGCATCCGCCAGCGTTTTCAGAATGGCCTGATTGCTGGCCGCCTTCATGGCATAGCAGACAAGGTGATCCATGCCATCCAACGCCTCGTCGAACAACGTATAGTGGCGCAGAAGGGTTGCTGTGGAATAAACATAAAACGGCGTGCCAACCGTGGCCGCTATCTCGGCCACGGGCACGTCTTCGGCGTAAAGGGCGCCATCACGATAGAGAAAATGATCCATACAGCGCGATTAGCGGGGAACGCGCAGAGGATCAATCACCCTTTGCATCGCTTGGCCGATAGCCGATCGTAATATCGCGACCCTGTCTCCGTCCGGATCTTTTGGGTGCGTTTACAGGCGGCACCGGCTTTAGGGGTATCGAAACTGTCGTCGGCTCAGGCGCAGAGGAAACGCGACTAGCGGATCTTGCCCGCACGCAGGAACAGATACAAAGGCAAACCACAGCTTACACCGATGCAGAACGTTGCCGGTATCGCGACAAGGGCAATCCAGTTTCGGCGCACCACGGTTTCCGCAATGATGAAAACCGTCAGCGTGACTGCGGCAATAGTCAGATCCCAGACCAGACCACTGGTCGCAGCGTTCACGTGCCAGGCGTCGACCATGGCCATCAGATCAAACCCGTTTTGCACGAACCACGTGACGAAATAGGCCATCGGGTGCATGGCCCCCCAGATCGCCAGCCCAAGATACGCCATCCGCAAGGGCGACATCAAAAACCAACCCCGATACGCACCGGCCCCATGTTGACGCCAACAGATCCGACCACGCGGGTGCCGCTGGATCCAACGCCAACGCCGATGGTTGCGTTGCTTGTCACAGGTGTGTCACCGCTGGGCGCGTTCGGTTCCCCGTCAGCACCGCATGCGGCGACGACAGCGCAGGCCAGGCAGAGCAACGCAACCTGTTTCATCCAATCTGTTCCTTCCAGCGCAAAACCTGAACCAGCACCTGAGCAGGCGCGGTCCCCCCGTAGGATGTGCGCGAGTTTACCGAATTGTCCACTCCGAGAACATCAAAGACCGCATCTGTGATGTCGGGATGCACCGCGCGCATGTCATCAAGCGTCAATTCAGGGAGATCGCAGCCTTTCGCTTCGGCCTGTGCGACAAGCGCACCGGTGACGTGATGCGCATCGCGGAACGGCATACCCAGCACACGCACCAGCCAGTCAGCCAGATCAGTCGCAGTCGAAAATCCTGCGCCCGCTGCTGCGGCCAGCGCATCGCGGTTGCCCGTCATGTCGCGAACCATGCCTTCCATCGCGGCCAGCGCCAACATCCAGTTGTCCGCAGCATCAAAGGCCTGTTCCTTGTCTTCCTGCATGTCCTTGGAATAGGCCAGCGGCAGCCCCTTCATCACCATCATCAGGGCCGTGTTGGCCCCGAATATCCGGCCGATCTTGGCCCGGATCAATTCGGCGGCATCGGGGTTTTTCTTTTGCGGCATGATCGACGATCCGGTCGAAAAACGATCGCTCAGCGTGACAAACCGGAATTGTGCGGATGACCAGATCACCAACTCTTCTGCAAAGCGCGAGAGGTGCATCGCACAGATGGACGCCACCGACAGAAACTCAAGCGCGAAGTCACGATCGCTGACCGCGTCAAGGGAGTTGGCACAGGGCCGGGCAAAGCCAAGAGCTGCCGCCGTCATGTGCCTGTCAATTGGAAAGGACGTCCCCGCCAGAGCCGCCGCGCCAAGGGGCGATTCGTTCATTCTGTCGCGGGCGTCGCGCACCCGCGACAGATCCCGGCCAAACATTTCGACATAAGCCATCATGTGGTGGCCCCATGTTACCGGCTGAGCAGTCTGCAAATGGGTGAAACCCGGCATCACCCAATCCGCGCCAGCCTCGGCCTGTGCCAGCAACGCGCGGATCAGTGCCAGCAAACCTGCCTCGGCCGCGTCCAGCTGATCACGTACCCAAAGCCGGAAGTCGGTAGCGACCTGATCATTGCGCGAGCGCCCGGTATGCAGGCGGCCTGCGGGTTCGCCTATGATTTCCTTGAGGCGCGCCTCGACGTTCATGTGGATGTCTTCGAGCGCCGTGGAAAATTCGAAATTGCCGCCCTCGATCTCTGACAAGACCGTGAGCAAGCCTTTCCGGATGGCCTCGGCGTCGCTATCACTTATGATACCCTGTGCGGCGAGCATCGCGGCATGGGCCCTCGAACCGGCGATATCCTGAGCGGCCATGCGTTTATCAAAACCGATCGACGCGTTGATGGCTTCCATGATTGCGTCGGGGCCGGAGGCGAAACGTCCGCCCCACATCTGGTTTGAGGATTTATCGGTCATCTTTATGCCCTTCGGAGGGAAAATGAAAAAGCTGCTTGCCGCGATCCTCTACACGGGCCTTGCGTTCGGTGCAAATACCGCTGTTGCGGACATGAGCCACCTCGCCGCGCTGCGCGACGGCGATATGAAAAAACTGGTCCTGCACGAACCGCCCCGCGAGTCTGGAACCGCCGCCTTTTTGCTTGCCGATGGGGCAGGTCAGGCAACCCTGGCCGACTATCGGGGGAAATATGTCTTGCTGAACTTCTGGGCCACGTGGTGCGCGCCGTGCCGCAAGGAAATGCCGATGCTGTCGGACCTGCAAAGCGAATTCGGTGGCGACAGGTTTGAGGTTCTCACCATCGCCACCGGGCGCAATTCGCCGCAGGGGATAAAGAAGTTCTTTGACGAAATCGGGATAGACAACCTGCCCCGCCATCAGGACCCCAAACAGGCACTGGCGAGGCAGATGGCCGTCATGGGGTTGCCGATCACGGTTATCCTCGACCCGGAAGGGGCGGAAATTGCGCGTCTGATCGGGGATGCCGACTGGGCCTCGGACAGCGCCAAGGCGATTATCGCCGCACTGGTGACCCCCGAGAGCTGAGAACAGTTTGTAACGAATTGCAGGTTTAACCCGGTGTTCAGACCCATCGCGTTTTCTTGGCCAAACGGCTTTGGGAAACATGATGGGACTTCGACGCAAGCTGGAACGACTGGATGTGCCGCACGGCGCGGAAACGCCACTGGCGGTGGCCACGTCACGCCGTGATGGCGACCCTCTTTCGCTGGTAAGCCGCGCACTCAGGCATAACGAAGTGTTGTTGGCCTACCAACCTGTGATGAATGCAAAGACGGCACATGGGGTCGCGTTTTACGAAGGGTTTATTCGTGTTCTGGATCCAACCGGGCGGATCATCCCGGCGCGCGATTTCATGCCCAAGGTCGAAGATACCGAACTTGGGCGCGAAATCGATTGCGCCGCGCTCTCGCTTGGTCTTCGGGCTTTGGCCCGGCATCCGAATTTGCGCCTGTCCATCAACATGTCGGCGCGATCCATCGGCTACAAGAAATGGAACCGCACACTGACACGGGCGTTCAAACGATATCCCGCCATCGGCGAACGCCTTGTTCTTGAAATCTCCGAAGCGTCAGCGATGTCCGTGCCCGAGATCGTGGCCGACTTCATGGATGACTTGCGCAGAAACGGTATTGCATTTGCTTTGGACGATTTCGGCGGAGGGGCCATTTCGCCGCGCTACTTTCGTCAATTTCAGTTTGATGCGATCAAGATCGACGGTCAATTTGTGCGCAAAGTGGAAACAGACCCCGACAATCAGGCGCTCGTGCGCGCCTTGATCGGCTTTGCCCGTGAGTTCGATATGTTGACCATCGCGGAATCAGTCGAGTCGGAAAAAGAGGCAATTTTTCTCGCCCATGCCGGTATCGATTGCCTCCAAGGTTACCTTTTTGGTGCACCAACCGTCCAACCCCCTTGGAAACAAGGAGATAATTCCGCCGGCTAGATCATGACCCTGTGTGAGACCATCTGTCCGTTGCTGCAACTGCACAAAAGGGGTATTCCGCAGACCGGAAGGCTGTGGAGCCTTTCGGCGTTCGTTGTCGAACATGGTCTCCGCGTCTCGACCCGTGACAGGTAAAGGACTGGACACATGACCAATGTTGTAATCGCTTCCGCCGCGCGCACCGGCGTGGGAAGCTTCGGCGGATCCTTCGCCAACACTCCCGCACACGATCTCGGCAAAGCCGTTCTCGAGGCTGTGGTAGATCGCGCTGGCATCGACAAATCGGAGGTTTCCGAAACAATCCTCGGCCAGGTGCTGACCGCAGCGCAGGGCCAGAACCCGGCACGCCAGGCACATGTCAACGCTGGTCTGCCAATGGAATCCGCTGCTTGGAGCATCAACCAAGTATGTGGCTCCGGCCTGCGCGCTGTGGCGCTCGGTGCCCAGCATATTCAGCTTGGCGATGCGGACATCGTTATCGCCGGCGGTCAGGAAAACATGACCATGAGCCCCCACGCAGCCAACCTGCGCGCCGGGCACAAGATGGGCGACATGAGCTACATCGACACGATGATCCGTGACGGTCTTTGGGACGCCTTTAACGGCTACCACATGGGCCAAACGGCAGAAAACGTCGCGCAGCAGTGGCAAATCAGCCGCGAAATGCAGGACGAGTTTGCCGTCGCATCGCAGAACAAGGCCGAAGCCGCCCAGAAAGCTGGCAAGTTCAACGACGAAATCGTGCCCTTCACCATCAAGACCCGCAAGGGCGAGATCGTGATGGACAAGGACGAATACATCCGCCACGGCGCAACCATGGACGCAATGGCGAAGCTGCGCCCGGCCTTTACCAAGGACGGGTCCGTAACCGCGGCCAACGCTTCGGGTCTGAATGACGGCGCGGCAGCAACACTGTTGATGTCTGCGGACAACGCCGAAAAGCGCGGCATTCAGCCATTGGCCCGCATCGTATCCTACGCAACCGCTGGTCTGGACCCCAAGATCATGGGCGTTGGCCCAATCTATGCTTCGCGCAAGGCGCTGGAAAAAGCGGGCTGGAAGCCAGAGGATCTGGACCTTGTGGAGGCCAACGAAGCCTTCGCCGCGCAGGCTTGCGCTGTGAACAAGGACATGGGCTGGGATCCTGCGATCGTGAACGTCAATGGCGGTGCGATTGCCATCGGTCATCCGATCGGCGCATCCGGCTGTCGCGTTCTGAATACGCTGCTGTTCGAAATGCAGCGTCGCGACGCCAAGAAAGGCCTCGCCACGCTTT
>JAUIAS010000015.1 GCA_030425395.1 Alphaproteobacteria bacterium | reverse complement strand
CTGAACTGATGCGGTGGATGCCCCCACCCGCCGGCATCGTTTACCATGACGGTTCTATATTCGCTTAGTGGAGGGCACATCGATGACATCAAAGATCAGTATTCTGGCGATCGACTTGGCAAAAGGCAGCTTTCAGGTTTGTGCCGTTGGGCCAGATGGGATGGTTGTTTTCAACCGCGCTATGTCGAGAACGCGTTTGGCAACGCTGCTGGCTGACCACCCTGCCTGCATTGTGGCAATGGAGGCTTGTGCCACCTCGCATCACTGGGGAAGATTTGCGCAAAGCCATGGCCATGAGGTTCGGCTCGTACCAGCTGCTTACGTGAAGCCGTTTGTTAAGCGCCAGAAGAACGATCGCGCGGATGCAGAAGCCATTGCGGAGGCAGCCTTGCGCCCGACAATGCGGTTTGTGGCAGTGAAGAGCGCAGAAACGCAAGGTCGTGCTGTCGCATTCCGAACGCATCAATGTATGGTTCGGCAGCGCACGCAGTTGATCAATGCCCTGCGCGGTCATTTAGCCGAATTTGGGTTGGTAGCGCCCAAAGGGCCTGCGAGTCTCAAACTGCTGAAGAATGCGCTGGCTGATGAGAGCTCAGATCTGCCCGAGCGGGTCCGTCATATGGGATCGATCTATGTTGAGCAGATTGCGCGTCTCACCGAAGTCATTGACCGGCTTTCCGATGAGCTGGAAAGCTCATCGAAGACAGATGAGCAATTGCGCAGGCTTTGCACTATCCCCGGTATCGGCCCTGTCACCGCAGGCGCTGTCGCGGCATTCGCCCCTGATCTTGATACATTTGACAGCGGCCGCAACTTCGCTGCTTGGCTGGGTTTGGTCCCACGACAAAGGTCGACGGGAGGAAAGGCCAGACTGGGATCGGTCAGCAAAATGGGGCAAACCGACATCCGTCGATTGCTGATCGTTGGTGCCATGAGCGTAATCCGCTGGGTGGTTCGCAGAGGCGGCAGTACAAACCGCTGGCTGGCAGCACTGGTGGCACGCAAGCCGAAGATGGTCGCCGCCGTTGCCTTGGCGAACAAAATGGCGCGGATGATCTGGGCGCTTTCGACAAAGCAGGAGAATTATCGAATGGCGTGACCTGGAGCCTAAAAGGCAAAAGGCACGACATGGCCGCAAGGCCAGGGTGAGCGATCGACGAGGAGTACGCGATACGGACTTCGAAGTTCAAGGCAGGGAAATTCAGACCCGGGGCTCGAGCGCTTGCAGCTCTCTGAACCGATGTGAACCCAGCCTTCCGAACAGCATACCGGCCCGTGGCGTCATGGAAGGCCACATTCAAAGGCCTGACACACGTCCGATCGGAGACCCCGCTGAAAATCGAAGATAACGCTTGCCAAACAGGGGGCATCCACACACGTCATGGTAAACGATGCCGGCGGGTGGGGGCATCCACCGCATCAGTTCAGCACTCACAGCCTCCTGCCCCTGCAACAGATTGTTGAAAGAAGCTGTGACTTAGGCGGGTCCTGTCCGGCTGGTTTCCCAATGGTCGCCCATGGCAACAATGCAGGACGTACCGTTTGCGTAGTTCTGCACAATCATCCATTCGCCATTTCTGCGCGTGACCCAAACTTCCAGCATCGTATCCGGGTCGCGCAGGCCCTTGCCCTGACGTTCTGCACCCAAAACCTTCGTCAACATATTCATCATGCGTGTGCTGTCATCGCAGCTGACATCCGGCATTCTGGCGTCAACAACCGTTGGTAAGGTCATGGAGACGGCTATTATCGGGAGTATACGCGTGATCATGGAAACAGCTTACCTTGGACCGCACTCATTTTGTAACAGTTTTATGACCTCTCTGTGGATAAAAAATTTGCGGTTGGTGCAGTCCGGGGGAGTTCTGGATTTTTCACGATAAAAGCCGTTGTCATAAAAACGTTGTACTCGTGACAAGAAACTGAATCACAACTGTCATGTGGGTGTAGCCAAAAGCCAGTATCAGCCCCCTAAACATGGGGGCGATATGCTGAAAATAGATTTTCTGACAAAGAAGTTTGGAGACAAGACGGCTGTAGATGCAGCCAACATCTCAGTGGACAAACCAACGATGATTGGGATCATCGGCCGCTCTGGTGCCGGTAAATCCACACTCCTCAGAATGGTCAATCGCTTGAGCGATGCCACAAGTGGAACGATCACCTTCGAAGGCGAAGAGATCACGACACTACGCGGCGCGGCGCGGCGCGATTGGCAGTCTCGCTGCGCAATGATCTTTCAGCAGTTCAACCTCGTGCCGCGCATGGATGTGGTCTCGAATGTCTTGCATGGGACCCTGAATAAGCGCTCCACGTTTGCGACCATGTTCAATCTGTACCCGCAATCGGACATCCACAAAGCCATCGAGATTCTGGATCGCTTGGGGATCGCCGAACAAGCGCCCAAACGCGCAGAGGCGCTGTCAGGCGGCCAACAGCAGCGCGTTGCGATCGCACGGGCGCTGATGCAGGACCCCAAGATCATTCTGGCGGATGAACCCATCGCCTCTCTTGATCCCATGAACGCGCAGGTAGTGATGCAATCATTGCGCGATATTCACGAACAAGACGGCCGCATGGTCATAGCCAACCTGCATACGCTGGACACCGCGCGACGCTATTGTGACCGCGTGATCGGGATGCGTGATGGACGGATCGTTTTTGACGGTACGCCCGCTCAACTCACAACAGGGGTCGCGCGCGACATTTATGGAGCAGGCGCAGGTTTTTCCGAAGCCGCCACATCAACCGAAATCGAAACACTGGACAGGTCAGAGGTCCGCGGCGCGGAAGCCTACGCCTGAGCCAGTTTCTCCCCGCACCTTTCGCGGGCCACCTGAATCAACCCGCCCTCAAATGGCCAATAGGCTGTTGGGCAAAACACTGGAGACAACCATGAAAATGACCTTCGCTTTGGCGCTTGCCGCCACGACTGCTCTTGGCACAGGTGCCTTCGCAGGAGAAATCACGGAATTCCGCATCGGCATTCTTGGCGGCGAAAATGCCCAGGACCGGATGAACTCCTACCAGTGCCTCGCCGACTACACGACCGAAACGCTGGGTGTTGAAACCAAACTGTTCGCGCCTGCGGACTACAATGGCGTCATCCAGGGTTTGCTGGGCGGCAACATCGACATGGCATGGCTTGGCGCGTCGGCCTACGCAGCAACCTTCCTGCAAGACCCCGAAGCCGTTGAGCCTGTTCTGATCAAGGTCAATGTGGACGGTTCCGTCGGCTATCACTCGATCGGTTTTGCCCGCAAGGACAGCGGCATCACCTCGCTTGACGATATGGAAGGCAAGGTTTTTGGCTTTGGCGACCCGAACTCCACATCCGGCTACCTCATCCCCTCCATCGAGATCCCGCAGTACAAGGAGGGCGTGACCATGAAGAGTGGCGAATATTTCGGTGAGGTGAAATTCACCGGTGGTCACGAGCAGACAATCGTTGCAGTGAATAACGGTGATATCGACGGCGGCGTGACGTGGGCTGATGCTCAGGGCAACTGGGAAGATGGTTACAACTCCGGCGCGTTGCGCAAAGCAGTCGACGCTGGGCTGGTCGATATGAACGACATGGTTCAAATCTGGAAATCCAAAGTCATCCCCGAAGGCCCCATCGTTCTCCGCAAGGTCCTGCCGGTCGACGTGCGCGAAAAAATGAAAGCACTGGTGGACGGTCTTTACGAAGCGGACCCAGACTGCGCCTATGGTGTTGCTTCAGGTGATACACTCGGCTTCCAGCCGGTAAGCCACGACACCTACATTTCCATCGTCGAAGCCCGCAAAGCCAAGATAGGCGGCTAAGTCGTTTTCCTCACGAAACCGGTAGCCCGTTGGGCTACCGGTATTCTTTTGTCTCGAGGGTAGTATGACGGACATCTCAATAGACCAAGCGCCCAAAAGCGTGGACAGCATTCAATCCAACTACATGGCACAAGTGCAGCGTCGCCGACTTTATGGCGGGCTGACACTGTTAATTTTCGCCGTTCTGATGGTGTCCGGTTTCAACATCGCAGATGACCGAAACGCCGGTGGCTTCTGGGACGGTCTGCATCAAATCGGCGACTATCCGGCTGACGTCCTTTCTGAGGCTTGGGAAAAGCGCGCTGATTTACCCGGCCTGATCGCGCAATATTTTCCTGCGCTAATTGAGACCATCAACATCGCTGCAGTATCGACTTTGATCGGAGCGATCGGCGGTCTTTTTCTATCGCTTGCGGGCACACGCGGTCTTGCCAAATGGCCGCGGTTGATCCCGCTCTTCCGCCGCATCTCGGACATGATGCGCGCTGTGCCGGAAATTGTGATCGCACTGATGCTTATCTTTGTGCTCGGCGGCGGTCCCGTGCCCGCCATGATCGCGATTGCCATTCACACGGCTGGCGCACTTGGAAAAATGTTTTCCGAAGTGGCCGAGAACGCTGACCTGAAACCTGTCGAAGGTCTGGCATCGACCGGGGCCACATGGGCACAACGGATGCTGCTGGGTGTGCTGCCGCAGGTTGCACCCAACTACCTCAGTTACACACTGCTGCGCTTTGAAATAAACATTCGGGCCTCGGCCATTCTTGGGTTCGTGGGTGCGGGCGGTCTGGGCTACGAACTGCGCAACGCAATGGCCTGGGGACCGGGGCGGTTTGATGAGGCTGCCGCCATCTTCGTTCTGCTGTTCGGCACCATCGTGTTTTTCGATCAGGTGTCCAGCCGCTACCGTAACCGCCTGACAGAGGGGGAACGCCAATGACCGCCACAGATCTGAGCCTCACCAAAAACCAGACCGACGCCCTGTTTAAACGCAAGCGCCTGATCGGGTTCACCATCCCGGCGGCTATATTTGCCTATCTGACATATATCTTCTTTGCCTTTGATCTGCCGGGCCTCGCGCAGCGGGCCAATATGGAAAACGCGCTGACACTCGCCTCTGACAGTTGGTCGCACAAGGTTCATGTGACGCGTGACAACCGCTCAGGTGAGATCACCTATGCCGTCGAAGGCGAGCGCAAGGGAAGGTATCCCGAAGGTCAGCGCCCTGACTGGGTGAGCGGCGACGAGATTGTGACAATCAATCTGGGCAGCGACCACCTCGTACGTTACCTGCCAGGGAACCGGACCGAGATCGAGATACCAGGCTTCCCGCTGATCGAAGTGCAGGCCGAGGGCCGCAGCCTGACCAGCAATCTGCCTCTGGATCTGCCGGACTGGATCTCGGCTTCGAACCGCCGCATCGGCATAACCACACCAGAGGGCCGCATCACGCTGACCGGCGCGCGCACCGAGGTGTTCAATTACTTTCCGGGGTGGGAGCTGTTTTGGTTTACACTCGACAGTCCTTATCACGGAAAGGGTCTGGGAACGATCCTGTTCGGGCCGCGGATCGACCCAGAGGTTAGCAACATATCAGGGGCCATATCTGATTGGTGGAACAACGCGATGTGGCGGCACAAGGACGTGGCTTGGGCAATTGGCGAGACGATCCTGATGGCCTTCCTCGGCACAATGGGCGCGGCCATCATCGCGCTGCCACTGGCGTTTCTGGCGGCCAAACGGTTCTCACCTTTCATGCTTCTCAGGGCAGGCACACGTCGGATTTTCGACTTTGTTCGCGGCGTCGATGCTCTGATCTGGACGGTGGTTCTGGCGCGTGCGTTTGGTCCCGGCCCATTGACCGGCGCATTGGCAATCCTGATCACGGATACCGGCACCTTTGGAAAAATCTTCTCGGAGGCCCTGGAAAACGTGGATCAGAAACAGATCGAAGGGGTCATGTCCACCGGAGCAAAACCGCTGCAACGCTACCGATTTGGCGTGATCCCGCAGGTGGTGCCAGTGCTTCTGGCCCAGCTTCTATATTTCCTTGAATCCAACACGCGCTCCGCCACGATCATCGGTGCCATCACCGGAGGCGGTATCGGCCTTATGTTGACGCAAGCAATCCAGACCCAGAAAGACTGGGAAGAGGTGGCCTATTACATTGTCCTGATCGTCTTGATGGTGATGTTCATGGATTGGTTCTCGGGTTGGCTCAGGGGCAAACTGATCGGGAGGAAAAACTGATGGCACGTCTTTCTCGGGATAAGCCGTTTTTGCATCCCGATTGCGAAATCACCGATAGCACGTTCGGTGCTTTTGTGGAGATCGGCAAAGGCAGCAGGGTCACCAACAGCCAAATCGGCGATTACAGTTATTGCGACCGTTACGCCGATATTGCCAATGCGCATGTGGGCAAGTTCGCGAATATTGCCAGTTTCGCGCGCATCGGCGCAACGGACCATCCGCTTGACACGGCGGCCTGTCACCACTTCCTGTATCGCTCCAAAGACTATTGGGACAACGCCACCAACGATGAAACGTTTTTTGCACATCGCAAATCCCGCGTTGCCCATATCGGTCACGACACATGGATCGGGGCTGGCGCGATGGTCAAACCGGAGGTGACCTTGGGCCATGGTGCTGTCGTCGCCGCGGGCGCAGTCGTGACCAAGGATGTGGACCCCTACACAATCGTAGCCGGAACCCCGGCCAAACCTCTGCGCCTTCGCCAACCGCCCGCGATTGCAGATCGCCTTGTCGCGCTTGCGTGGTGGGACTGGCCCCACGACAGGTTGCGCGAGGCCCTTCAAGATTTCCGCTCTCTGAGTGCGGCTGCATTCCTCGAAAAATACGAGTGAAAATCGTTCAGGCAAACCTGCCACAAAAGCTTCGGAACACCGTCACGCCATTGAAACAAAGCTCTGGGAAACGTTTCCTCGCAAAGACACCAGGAGGAAAATATGTTCCGTATTCTTGCACTTACATCTGCATCAATGATCGCTGCGCCGGCTTTGGCGCAATCGGTCAATGCCATTGAGTATGGTCCGCGACCGTACTACCTGATCGACCGCATGGCCGATGGGCCCCTTAAGGAAAAGTTGCAGTCCTGCGCCGGACAAGAGGCCGCACAATCGCTGTTCTCTATCGGGCACCGTGGCGCGCCGATGCAATTCCCAGAACATACCGTTGAATCGAATCTCGCTGCGGCGCGGATGGGTGCCGGAATTCTGGAATGCGATGTGACCTTCACGAAAGACCTCGAATTGGTCTGCCGACACGCGCAAAATGACTTGCATACCACGACGAACATTCTTGCAACCCCATTGGCCTCGACCTGCATTACGCCGTTTGCACCTGCAAACGGCGACACCGGTGCTTATGCTGAATGCCGAACATCCGAGATTACATTGGCGCAGTATCGGACTTTGATGCCCAAGATGGACGCAGCGGATCGCACCGCGACGACTGTCGATGCTTATCTCGGTGGTACGGCTGATTGGCGTACCGATCTCTATTCGACTGAACCTGCGACCTTGATGACCCATGCCGAGTCTATCGAACTCTTCAAGTCGCTCGGCGCAAAATTCACACCGGAGTTGAAAACACCATCAGTCAAGATGCCTTTCAACGGCTTCACCCAGAAGGATTATGCGCAAAAGCTGGTTGACGAATACAAAGCTGCGGGGATTCCAGCGTCCGACGTTTGGTTACAGTCCTTCAACCTCGAAGACGTTCTCTATTGGATCGAGGCCGAACCGGAGTTTGGTGCCCAAGCGGTCTATTTGATGGATGAGTACAATCTCGACAACTATTCGCCCATGGAGCCGTCAACCTGGCCCAACACCATGGAAGAATTGAAAGCGATGGGCATCAATTACATTGCGCCACCGACATGGATGCTGGTCACGCTTGAAGGAAATGAGATCGTTCCCTCAGAACTGGCAAAGCAGGCGAAGGCAGCTGGACTCAAGATCATTACGTGGACGATCGAACGCTCGGGTCCGCTAATGCATGGGGGCGGCTGGTATTACCAATCCATTGCAGACATCACCAACAGCGACGGCGTAATGTACGACTATATTGATGCGCTTGCGCAAGACGTGGGAGTCGAAGGTATCTTCTCGGATTGGCCGGCGACCGTCACATACTATGCAAATTGCCTGGGGTTAAAGTAAGCCAAGCGGCCTCTGGAAATTAATGCAGCCGCTATCCCATCCGGGATGGCGGCGTTTTGTTTTCCAAGGTCAATGTGACCCTGTCGCCTGCAAACCACGTGCGCCCAAATTCAACGGGCAGATTGGAGTTGTCCACGTTCACACCGGTAGATTTCAGAATCGGATCTCCCTCCGATACCTGCAAATGAAGAGCCTTTGTGGTTTCCGCCCGCACCGCGGTCAGACGCGTCGTCGTTCGGGTGTAATCGACAACGCCAACTCGGCGCAGCGCTTCAGTCACACTGCTGGTCTCGGTCAATGCGTTCGCAATGCCTGCCAAACGGCCGACCGGGAAAAGGCTTTCGAAGATCGCAATCGGTTGCCCGTCCGCGAGCGAGATGCCGTGATACGCGCAAATCGCCTCACCGGGAACGATGTGTAGCGCTTCTGCTTCGCCAATGGTGGCCGAGCGCTCTTCAATCTGGAGAACACGCTTTTCAGGCCGCCTGCCAGCAGCGATCAGGTTTTCATGAAAACGCACACGCTGCCCGATCGGATAATCCGTTGGTGTCGCCGCCACGAAAGCCCCGGCACCACGGCGGGTTCGGATCAAGCCTTCTTCGACCAAGGCGGACATCCCGTGCCGCACAGTATGACGATTGACGCCAAAACGCTCGGCCAACGCAGCCTCGGTAGGAAGTTTCTCTCCCGGCGCATACCTGCCTTCGGCCAGATCATTTCGCAATGCATCCGCGATAGCCCTCCAGATGGGGGTTCTGCCTGATCTGTCACGCAAAATTCACAAATCTCCTCTGTCCTCAAATACGCAATCTGATACGATAAGTATAGTTGTATAGAATATGGAAAAGTTGTCCAGATGAAAGACACTTTCGACGAAAACGCCGAACGGAAAGCCTGGATGGGCCTTTTGGCCAAGGCCCCCGAGGGTCGAGTTGCAGCCCTGCTGGATGCCACAATGGCGCGCCCCGTTTTCACATGGCTCCGCGCGCCAGAGATCGGCAGCACGATGATCCGTGGTCGCGCGGGTGGAACCGGAGCGCCATTCAACCTTGGGGAAATAACCGTGACGCGTTGTGCGGTAACCCTCAGCAGTGGCGAAGTGGGCCATGCTTATATCAAGGGCCGTCGCAAAGCAGACGCAGAAGCGGCCGCTCTGGTCGATGCCCTGATGCAGGGGAACGATGCGAAAACCGTTCGCGCCGCCATTCTTGAACCTCTTGAGACAGAAGAAACCTTGGCCAAGACGACCCGCGCAGCCAAAGCCGCTGCAACCAAGGTAGAATTTTTCACCATGGCGAGAGGAGAGGATTGATGGAGGCACAAACCCTTTCAGGCGGGTTCGACAATCCCGCCGTTCAATCTTCCCATGCCTTTCGCAACATAATGGAAGCCATGGCACGTCCAGGCCAAATTCACGAGATCAAAGGTGCAGAGCCACCTGCGCCCCTTTCTATCGCTGGGGGCACCGTTCTGTTGACCCTGTGTGACACTGAAACGCCCGTCTACCTCGCAGGCAATGCAGACAATGACGAAGTGCGCGCTTGGCTTGCCTTTCACACCGGTGCCCCACTGACAGGCCCATCACGTGCCATGTTCGCCATAGGCGACTGGAAGGCATTGATGCCGCTGAACGCCTATCGCATCGGCACCTCGGAATACCCAGATCGGTCTGCGACCTTGATCGTGGAATGCGCAGAACTTGCCGCGTCCGGAGCAAAACTGCGCGGCCCCGGGATCAAGTCACAAGCCGCGCTGTCTTTGCCTGAGATCCGTGCCTTTCAAAGCAATCAGGCTCTGTTTCCGCTTGGTCTTGATTTCATTTTCACCAATGGCGTGCGTCTTGCCGCGCTGCCCAGAAGCACCGAGGTGGCGTAATGTACGTAGCTGTCAAAGGCGGGGAGCGCGCGATTGAAAGCGCACATGCCTGGCTTGCCGAAGAGCGCCGTGGCGACACCAACATTGCCGAACTCTCCCTTCCGCAAATCCGTGAGCAGTTGAAACTCGCGGTAGATCGCGTGATGGCCGAGGGGTCGCTCTACGATCCCGATCTGGCCGCGCTGGCGATCAAGCAATCCCGCGGCGACCTGATTGAAGCAATATTTTTGATCCGTGCCTACCGCACCACCCTGCCCCGCTTTGGCGCGTCCCGGCCGGTGGATACAGGGGCGATGGATTGCGACCGTCGAATTTCAGCGACGTTCAAAGACTTGCCCGGTGGGCAGGTCCTTGGTCCGACCTTTGATTACACACACCGTTTGCTTGATTTCAAGCTGGCCGCAGAAAGCGAGGTGCCTGACGCGCCAACGCGCGAAGTATCTTCAGGCGCTGTGCCACATGTAACCGAGTTTCTGAACCAGGAGGAGCTAATCGAAAGCGCACCGCACGACGACACTCCCCCACCTGACCTCACACGCGAACCGCTCGAAATGCCGGCTGATCGCGCGCTGCGCCTGCAGGCCCTGACCCGCGCGGATGAGGGCTTCACCCTCGGCCTCGCCTATTCCACGCAACGAGGCTATGGGCGCAACCATGCCTTTGTAGGAGAGCTGCGGATCGGTGCCGTCACCGTGGAAATGGACATCCCCGAACTGGGCTTTGCCGTTGAGATAGGAGAGGTCACCTTGACCGAATGCGAGACGGTCAACCAGTTCACCGGCTCCAAATCCGAACCGCCGCAATTCACGCGTGGTTATGGGCTGGTCTTTGGGCAGTCCGAACGCAAGGCCATTTCCATGGCGTTGGTCGATCGCGCACTCCGTTGGGAAGAGCTCGGCGAAGACTATGTTGGTGCGCCCGCCCAAGACACGGAATTCGTCCTTTATCATGCCGACAACATTCAGGCGACAGGATTCCTCGAACACATCAAGCTGCCGCATTACGTTGATTTCCAGTCAGAACTGGAACTGGTCCGCAAACTGCGCCGCGAAGCGGGTGAAGAGCAGTTTCAGGAGGCTGCAGAATGACCGAATACAACTTCGCCTATCTTGACGAACAAACCAAACGGATGATTCGCCGGGCAATCCTGAAAGGGCTGGCCATACCGGGCTATCAGGTCCCTTTCGCCTCGCGTGAGATGCCTATGCCTTATGGCTGGGGTACAGGAGGCGTTCAGGTCTCAGCCGCTTTATTGACGCCTGACGATACTTTCAAGGTCATTGACCAGGGCGCGGATGACACAACGAATGCGGTCTCGATCCGGTCCTTCTTTGAGCGTACAGCAGGTGTTGCAACCACGACAGCGACCTCTGAGGCAAGCGTCATCCAGACCCGGCACCGCATCCCTGAAGACGCATTAACCGAGAACCAGATCCTTGTTTATCAGGTTCCAATCCCCGAGCCGCTGCGCTTTCTGGAACCTCGCGAAAGCGAAACGCGCAAGATGCACAGCCTTGAGGAATACGGGCTGATGCATGTGAAGCTATACGAAGATATCAGCCGTCACGGACATATCGCGACCAGCTACGCCTACCCGGTGAAGGTGGAAGGACGTTATGTGATGGACCCATCCCCAATCCCCAAATTCGACAATCCGAAACTGGGCAACATGGCGGCGATCCAGCTATTCGGCGCGGGTCGGGAACAAAGGATCTACGCGCTGCCGCCCTACACTCAGGTGGTCAGCCTCGATTTCGAAGATCACCCGTTTGAGGCCAGCAAAGCCGATCACCCTTGCGGGCTGTGCGATGCGACGGACAGCTATCTCGATGAAGTCATTATCGACGATCAGGGCGGTCGCATGTTCGTCTGCTCGGACACGGACTATTGCACAGCGCGCCAGGCTGCGGGCCACAAAGGAAAGGACGCGGCATGAGACCTTTGTTGTCAGTGCAAGGCGTGAGTAAACGCTATGGGGCGCATATCGGCTGCGCAGACGTTTCGTTTGATCTCTATCCCGGCGAAGTGATGGGCATCGTTGGCGAAAGTGGATCGGGCAAGTCGACGTTGCTGAATTGCATGGCCGGGCATATTGCACCCGATGCCGGGAAGGTCATCTTCGACACGCGAGCCGACGGCCCCAAGGATACCGTCACTATGTCCGAGGCCCAGCGGCGGATGCTAAGCCGCACCGATTGGGCCTTTGTCCACCAGCACGCCCGCGATGGGCTCCGCATGGGTGTTTCGGCTGGCGGTAATGTAGGTGAGCGTCTGATGGCCGTGGGTGAACGGCACTACGGAGACATTCGGGGAAAAGCAACCGACTGGCTCGAACGGGTCGAGATCGACGCCACCCGAGTCGACGACCGCCCCACCACCTTTTCCGGCGGCATGCAGCAGCGACTGCAAATCGCCCGCAATCTGGTGACCGGGCCGCGTCTTGTCTTCATGGACGAGCCGACAGGCGGGCTGGACGTGTCGGTTCAAGCCCGGTTGCTGGACCTTCTGCGCGGTTTGGTGCGGGACATGGGGCTCTCGGCGATCATCGTAACCCATGATCTGGCCGTTGTGCGCCTGCTGGCTGACCGTCTGATGGTGATGAAATCGGGCCGTGTGGTTGAGGCGGGCCTGACTGATCAGGTTCTGGACGACCCGCAACACGCCTATTCCCAGCTCCTTGTTTCTTCCGTTTTGCAGGTGTGAGTGATGATCCAGCTAAAAGATGTCTCAAAAACCTTCACGCTGCACAATCAGGGCAGTGCAGTGATTGAAGTGATCAATGATGTGTCCTTTGACGTCGCGCCGGGCGAATGCGTGGCTTTGACCGGAGCCTCCGGCGCGGGAAAATCGACGTTGATGCGGATGATTTACGGCAACTACCTTACGCAAGCCGGAACTATCCGCATCGGTGATGTGGACATCGTGCGGGCCGAGCCGCGCGAGATCATCGCCCTTCGCCGCGAGTTCTTGGGGTATGTGAGTCAGTTCCTGCGGGTGGTTCCGCGTGTGCCAACGTTGGACGTGGTGGCGGACCCACTCCGCGCCTTGGGTGTCCCTGCCGACCAAGCGCAGGAACGCGCGCGGACCCTTCTGGCGCAACTCAACATCCCGGAACGGCTCTGGTCCCTTTCACCAACCACCTTCTCGGGTGGCGAGCAGCAACGAGTCAACATTGCGCGCGGCTTTGCCCATGCATATCCAACGATGCTCTTGGACGAACCCACGGCAAGTCTGGATGCGGCCAACCGCGAAGTCGTTCTGTCCTTGATCGAAGAGGCCAAGGGCCGCGGTGCGGCCATCATCGGTATCTTCCACGATGAAGCCGCACGCGCCCGTGTTTGTGACCGCGAAATTGACGTCAGCGCATTCACTCCCGGCCTGTCTTCAAGCAGCGAAGCAGTAGGACAAACACAGGAGACAGCCGCATGACATCTGGTCGTCTCATCGCAGTTGTTGGTCCATCCGGTGTGGGCAAGGACAGCGTGATGCAGGGCCTTGCCGAAGTCATACCGGATTTGCATCTTGTCCGGCGCGTCATCACGCGCAGGCCGGGTCTGGGAAGCGAAGAATACGACGCGGTATCCGAAGAACAGTTTCAGGATCTGGCAAGCAATGGTGCATTCGCTGTCCATTGGGGCGCGCATGGTCTGTTCTATGGCATCCCGCAAACGGTCAGGTATCAATTGAACAAAGGCACGGATTGCCTTGCCAACTTTTCGCGAAAAGCGCTTCTGGCGGGCGCAGATGCCTTCCCCAACTTCGTGGTTCTGAACGTCACGGCCCATCCCGAGACTTTGGCCGCCCGCTTGGCGGCCAGAGGCCGGGAAACCGAAGCCGATATAGCGAGACGCCTTGCTGAGGCCGATAAGCCCCTTCCCAAAGGTCTGGATGTCATCACGCTTGCCAATGACGGGCCGCTTGATCAGACAATTGCGCGCGCCGTCGCTTTGATTCAGCCCGTGAGCGTATAGCGATGGATCAGTTCAAAACGTCCATCCCCCCGTTCGCCGCAAAGCGCGATCTGCTCCAGAGCGAAAGGTGCTGGCAAATCCGGCAAGAGAACCTGCAAAGCTTTGGTCCAGCTTTGCATTTGATCTTCGGACAACCGGCCCGAGACCGTCAGGTGAAACCTGAACTCGTCAAGGACAAAGGGATAGCCCCACTGGATCAGAAGTGCCTCTTGTCGGGCGCTCAGACCCGTTTTCCTGCGTTGCGCAAGCTCAGCTTCGCTCGGGGGTGCGCGAAACCCGTCGAGATCACGCACGCAGACGTCCGCCAATTGTTGCACCCCGTCCAAATCACCGTAAGGCGTGAGCGCCAGGAAGCGGCCAAGTTGAGTCAATTTCAGCCCATCACACGTGGCTGGCGCAAGCTTGGCCGCCAGTGTGGAAACAGCTTTCTCAAGCGCTTCAAGCGTTTGGCCCTCTTTCAACCGGAAGGGCGGCTTCAGGGTCCCATGAAAACCGTATTTGCGCGGTGTCATCGTGATGTCATGCAAACCGGGCAGGTCAAACTGCGGCACATCACGGCCCAGCGCAACATCCCAGCCCAGCCAGGTTGCACCAAAATCAGCCAACGCGCCCTCGGGCGGCACGTAGTAAATCGCAAAGCGAGCGTATGACATGAATTCCCCTTTTCCTACTTCGTCTTTGGCAGGCGCATATGACAGCAAGATGTCAAGCGACCTGTGTCTTGCGAATGCGCAGCTGGTTTTGCCAGACCGCGTTGCGCTTGGGTCCATCGCCATCGAACAAGGCGTGATCTCGGAGATAACGGAAGGTGACGCGGTCCCGGACGGCGCTCTGGATTGTGGTGGGGATCTGGTCTTGCCGGGACTTGTGGAGCTTCATACCGACAATGTCGAGCGCCACATCGAGCCGCGCCCAGAGGTCGATTGGCCCCATCTACCGGCACTTCTGGCGCATGACGCAGAGCTTGCCTCAACGGGCATCACAACCGTGTTCGATGCCATGCGCGTGGGTTCCATCCATTCGGGCAAGGGAAGGTATATCGACTATGCCCGAAAACTTGCCGACGAATTGCTCGCCGCGCGCGCCCAAGGCATGTTCAAGATCAGCCACTTTCTGCATCTGCGCGCCGAGATTTGCTCAGAAACCCTGCTGGATGAGCTCGCCGCCTTTGGCCCGGAGGATCGTGTTGGAATTGTCAGCCTTATGGACCACACACCAGGTCAACGACAATTTCGTGATCTGGCCGCTCTCAAGACCTATGTCGCCAAGAAGCGAGGCATGAACGATGCCGAATTCGCCGATCATGTGCAAAAACTGCTTGGCCTTCAGGAACGTTTCGGTGCCAAACACGAAACAGGCGCAGTCATCGAAGCAGGTCGTTTGGGTGCTGTTCTTGCCAGCCATGATGACACCACAAAGAAACATGTCGCAACATCCGCGGAAAACGGTGTCGGGTTTGCCGAATTCCCGACAACGGTTGAGGCTGCCAAAGCGTGCCGCAGTCACGGCATTGCCGTGATGATGGGCGCGCCGAACCTGATCCGAGGCGGGTCGCATTCAGGAAATGTCGCCGCCGAGGATCTCGCAAGGCAGAATCTTCTCGATATTGTCTCATCCGATTACGTGCCCTCTGCATTGCTGCTTTCGGCTTTCCATCTCGCACGTATTTGGGATGATCTGCCCCGCGCCATTGCAACGGTGACACGCAACCCAGCCAAAGCAGCACGACTTGCTGATCGTGGCGCGCTGGAAATTGGAATGCGTGGCGATGTCCTGAGGGTTCATCAAGCGGGCCTGACGCCACTATTGCGCGGTGTTTGGCGTCAGGGACACAAGATCGGCTGACGCGGGTTTTCTCGTGCATAAATCGTTTGGATCCCAGCAAACAAGCCATGCGCCATTTAGGCTTCGGATGCTCCCCAAGAACCGTTGCGTTGGTTCGATCACAGGTTCGCGCGGTCGTGTCTCAGAACGCAACGATGATCGCACATCCAATGACCAAACGCGGAAAACCAACCTTCCTAGGGCGGGATAGATCACAAAGATTTTGGATCTGGCGCCATTAGTCAAATGCGTTTGGCGCAACGGCCTGACAAACCTGTGGCAGGGCAAGCGTTGCATCCAGACCCTGTTCAGCGGCACCAAGGATCAACCTGCCGCCGGCGGCTTCGGCGATGTCCGACGCGATTGACAGGCCCAGACCGGTCCCTGTTTCATCAGCCCGCGCATGGCGGCGCATCAGGGTTGCGCGCCTTTCTTCGGGAATGCCGGGACCATCGTCCTTTATGCTCAGGAACAAGCATTCTCCGTCTTTTCGGCACGAAACTTCGATACGGCTGCGGGCGTGGCGCGCGGCGTTCTCCATAAGTGCACCCATCGCCTCGGCCAGATCGGCCTCATGCAGGGCAACCGACAGCGCCGGTGGGATATCTTGCTGCCAATTCAGCTTCGCCCCATCAGGTGTGCGTCGCAGAACTGCGATCAGACGGTCGGCGACGAGAGCCGGGTCCGCCTGTGCATCAATGGCGCGGGCTGCCGTGCGGGCGCGGGCCAGTTCCCGGTCAACCGTTCGCTGCATCGCACGGGCGGTGTCCTCAATTCCCTCGGCCTGCTCGAACGCCCTTTCGCTGCGCAGGCGCGCGGCCTCGCCCATGAGAGCCTGCAACGGTGTCTTGAGCCCATGTGCGAGGTCCGCAGCGCGAGCACGCGCACGCTCGGTCTCGGCATCCCGCGCGGTCAGAAGATCGTCTATCTCTGATGCAACCGGGCGCAGCTCGACCGGCCAGTCGTCGCCCATCCGCGAGGCACGTCCGGTGCGCAAAGCGGCAATCCGCGCCCCAAGATCCCGCAAAGGGCGCAAACCGACAGAGAGTTGCACCCAGCCTGCAGTCATCAGGGCCAGCGCCAGAAAGCCCAGATAAGGGGCCAAATCAGCCATAAAGTCACGCTGTGCTGTTGCGAGTTCGGACCCGTTTATACCGACCGCGGCGCGCACCGCTCCCCCTCCTAACCGCGTGGGCAGGGTGCTTGAGCGTTCAAGGACAAGAAGGTCTGCCCCGTCTGGTCCGGCCAAGTTATGCACATGCACGGCCCCATCGCCCAGCGTGTCAGCGGGCAGGTCCAGCACCGTATCCCAAAGCGATCGGGATCGCTTGATAATCTCTCCCTCTTCAATCTGCCAATAGAGGCCTCCGTAGGGTTGCGAAAAGCGTGGGTCTGCGGGGGGGCGGACCAAGCTCAGGCCATCGGTCGTGCGCTCCAGACCGGCAAGGACCTGATCCAGCTGGACCCCCATCTCGGCCACCGCCCGGCGTTCCACATGCGATGCAAAGAGATGCGCCAGACCCAACGCCGCGAGGCTCAAGGCAAAGAGGATGGCAACAGCACCGGCCAGCGCGAGACGAAGACGCAGGCTCATGCAGACTCCAGAAAATAGCCAAAGCCGCGCCGCGTGCCGATCACCCCTGATCCCAGCTTGCGACGCAGCCGTGCGATGACCGCTTCGAGAGCATTTGCCTCGCGCGCATCATCATCCCCGTAAAGATGTTCAAGCAACTCGGTCGGCGGCACAGGGCGGTCTCTGTTCTGCATGAGATAGGCAAGCAGCCGGTATTCAAGAGCCGTGACCTGAACAGGCACGCCGCGGATCGCCACCCCCATGCGGTTGGTGTCCAAACTGAGATCTCCCACTTCCTGAAGCGCAGCCGCGTGGCCACCTGCCCGCCGGACCAGCGCACGGGCCCGAGCGATCAGCTCTTCCATCCGAAACGGCTTGGGCAGGTAATCGTCAGCGCCTGCTTCAATCCCCTCCACCCTTTCCTGCCATGTCCCGCGCGCGGTCAGAACAAGCACCGGCATCGTCCTGCCGTTTGCACGCCACCGCTTGAGAACGGCAAGCCCGTCCAGAGATGGAAGCCCGAGGTCAAGCACCACAATGTCGTAGTCTTCGGTATCCCCCAAGAACCATGCCTCTTCGCCATCGCCGGTCCGTTCGACGCGGAACCCAGCCGCAGTAAGCGCGGCCTGCAGATCAGCAGCAATGCGTGGGTCGTCTTCAACGGCGAGCGCGCGCATGTCAGTTATCGTCCCCTTCGTGTTCAACCTCTAGAACCATGCCCGAGGCGGCGTCGATTTCCATTTCGTACAGCTGTCCCTCCGGAGACACGAGTTCCAACTCGTACACCCATTTCCCATCATCGCGTTCGAGGTCGATCTCGATTACCCGGCCGGGTCTCGCCGCGGTTGCCGCAGCGAGTATATCCGAAAGTGGCAAGATTTCTCCGGCTTCAAGCGCATTTCGTGCGCGGTCGTGATCATCACGATCCGCCCACGCGGGTGCTGCAACCAAAGCCAGAACAAGAAGAAGGGCGCGACATGTCATGGATCCAGTTTCTACCTTGGGCAACCTGACAGCAAGCTGACAATCGGGGTCAGTCCAGCGTCAGGCGAGTCGGTGCAAAAGGGGGTCATCGGCGGCCATGTCGGCTGCCTTGTCAAATGGAGACACACAATGAAACGCACCATTCTCTTCACATCAGCGCTGGCAACCGCAATCGGGATGTCCGCCCTCGGCGCAACTGCGCAGCAACAGACGCCGCAGACTCCGCAACAGCAGCGCATGAGCGTTTCGCAGATCGCGACCATGCTGGAAGAAAAAGGCTATAAAGTTCGCGAGATCGAACTGGAACGCGGTCGCTACGATGTCGAGATGATCGACGGTAACGGCATGAAGGTCGAAGCCCATCTCGATCCCGCGACGGGGGCCGTGATGCCATATCGTGACGATGAAGACGGATATCATGGCACTCGGGGTGACAACGACCGCTACGAACGGGACGACGACTGATGGCAGACGCCTCCAATACGGCCACGGTCCGGGTCTGGGACCCCTTGATCCGGATTGGCCACTGGGTGCTGGTTGCAGCCTTCGCCACCGCCTACCTCTCAGAAGGCGAGCCGCAATGGCTCCACAGCTTTGCGGGCTACGCCATTGCGGTAACGGTGGCGATCCGCATCGTATGGGGGTTTGTCGGGCCACGACGCGCGCGTTTCTCGGACTTCGTAACCGGGCCGCGCCGTGTTCTGACCTACCTGCATGACCTGATCACGGGCCGCTCGGAACGTCATATCGGGCATAGCCCTGCCGGTGGTGCGATGACGATCGCCCTGCTTTTTGCGCTGGCGATGACGGCGCTTTCCGGCATGGCCAATCTCGCGGTTGAGGAAGGTCAAGGACCGTTGGCCGGAATCGTAACGGCACAGTCTCTACCCACCTGGATGGCGGAAGAGGGTGATGGCGATGAGTATGAGAGCGGCGAACATGGCGAAGGAAATGAGATCATAAAGGAAGTCCACGAATTCTTCGCCAACGGAACCCTTCTTCTGATCTTCCTGCATCTTGCAGGCGTGCTCTGGGCCAGCCGGGCTCATGGCGAGAATCTGGTCAGGGCGATGATCACTGGCCGCAAGCAAAGCAACGGATAAATGATGGTGGCCGGACCTGAAACACGGGTTCGGCCGTCCCACGCCTTGAGAGCGGTAGCGTGCGGACTTTAAACGCCAGATATGTCGGCGCGTGTCTCAGGTCGAAACCTCTGGCGAAGGTTTCTTGAATGCACCTCAAATGACGTGGCTTGCCATCTGAACTATAGTCGACCATTCGCGACAGCAGGTTCACACCGCCCCGCGCGGGGTGCAGTAACTATTTCTTGTCCTCGGTGGCTTCGATCTCTTGCTTTTCCCCTGATGTTTCCGGTTCCAGATCGTCGCTGACAATCTGCGCGTCCTCGACCTCATCTTGGAGATTTTCCTGCACTTCCGGCGTTTCTTGCGCGGTGTCATCTGCCGGATGATGTGCGCTCTGGTCTTCCAGCGCGCCAACAATGAGCGGCAACATCTGAACACCGGTGGATGACGTTACCTCAGCTTGTGGCGGGCTTCGCCATGCGAGAGTGTCAAAACTTGCACAGTTACTACAGATCGGGGCCCAATCGGCGTGGATGTGCTGACAATTGTCGCATACCCATTGTGGGCCACGCGGGGCGTTCAGCGCGCGCGCGAGCCATCCCTTTACCACCGCATCCGGGGCACCTTCGCCGCGTTCGATCGCGGCCATTATGGTAAACACGCGCGCATCGGGATTCTTTTCCATCAGGTCAGACAACGCGCGCCGAGCCTCGGGGAAATCCTCGGCGGCGATGTTGATTTCCGCCAGAACAAGCCGCGTTTCGCGGTGGTGAGGGTTGATACGGGTCAGCGTCGTGAAACGCTTAACGCGGGCGGCGGGGGTCTCGTCCGGGACGATTTCGGCAAATGCCGCGGCCAGTTCAGGATGAGGCTGCGCTTCCCATGCCTTCTTGATAACCCGGACAGCCAGTTTCGGTTTGCCCTTGGCGATGTGACTGCGCGCCGCCATCGCGGCAGCAGGGATCAGATCCGGCGACAGGCGGTTCGCCTCAATCGCGGTTTCCTGCGTTCCGATCGAAGCATCTTCGCGCAGCAAATCACGGGCTTCGGACAAGGCCAGAACGGCATCCCGGCGACGGTGCACGTCGCGCGGAAGGCTGCCATACTTCAGCTTTTTGGTCAGCGTGGCGCGCGCACCGGCCCAGTCCTGCGCTTGCGCCTGCAGCTGCAATAGAACGTCTTGGGTTTCCTCGTGACGCGGTTTGATGGCAAGAGCCTTTTCCGCCAGTTGACGTGCCGTGTCGGCGTCGCCATCCGCCAGCTTTTGCTTCATGATTCCACGCACGCCAACAAAACGGGTCTTTTCGTCTGCAATCAGCTTCTTATAGGTCTCCGCTGCGGTCTTGCGATCACCGGAAAGTTCAGCCGCCTGAGCGGTCAACAGGTTGGTAAGCTCAGGCTTGTTGAGGTATTTTTCCGCCTTGGCCGCCTTGGCCAAGGCCATGCGTCCTTCGCCAGAGGCCAGAGCCATCATACCTTCCGACAGGGCCTCAAACCCTTTTCTTTCCCGATTTCGGCTAAAATACCTCGTGATGGCCGTTTCGTCCCCGTTAAGAAACCGCAAAACGGCCACCAGAAAGGACAACAGCTTGAGAAAAATCCAAACCGTGATGATCAAAATCACACCAGCAATCACCGATTGAAACGCGCCCAGCGTGAATTCAAACCCGGCGACGGTGATCTGGATGCCACCGTCCGCCTCCATCAGGTAAATTGCACCAAACGTGAGGGCGACGACGATCGCGCCGAAAACGAAAAACTTAATCAATGACCAGAGCATGGGTCAGACCCTTCAGTTTGAGGCGAGGCTTTGCGATAGGTCCTGAACGGCCTGAACCGCGTCCTGTCGTGTGCGAGCGGCGGCTATCCAGCCTTGCATTTCTGCGGCAGCGGGCCCGGTCAGCCCATCCAGTTCAACAAGTGCTGCGGCGATATCCCCAGCGCGAACAGCGGCTTCGGCACGCGAAAGCACGGCATCGACATCGCTGCCTTCACGCGGTGTGACCGATCGAACCGACAATTGACGTTCGAAGAATCCGCGCACGCCCCCGGCAGCGCCGGTTTCCGATCGGGCGGCAGACAGAGCAGCACGTGCGGCTTCGGGGTAGGTTTCGGTCAATTTATCAAGTGTGACCAAACCTTCGCCCGCGTTGTCGGACAACACCGCAGGCACGTTCAGCCCAAAGGCCGCAACCGCGTCAAGCGCATCGGAATAGGCCTGACCGGTGCCCAGCGCGACCCGCAATTCAGCAAGCGCCCCGGTGGCCTGCGCCTTGCGCGCCATTTCGGCGGCGGCGGCCTCATCGGCCTTGGCGCTGTCGATCATGGAGGCAAGTTCGGATTTCTGGGCCTCCAACGCCGCACGCAGGGCTTCCAACTCAGCGATTACAGCAGGATCCACAGCCGGTTCCGGTGCAGGTGCGGGAGAAGAAGCGGGTGAAACAGGGCGCGCTTCCAAGTCTTTGATACGCGCGGCCAATCCGGAAATCTGTCCTTCGAGTTCGGAAAGCTTGTCCGAAACGACCGCAAGTCGGGCCCCGTTATCGACGGGCGCGGGTATCGCATCAACCTTGCCAGACAGTCCGCCGATTGCATCGTTTACCGCATCAAGCTGCGATTGCATCGCTTCCAGCCCGTCGGTTTCGGCACTGATCCTCAGACCTTCGGGCAGGTAGGACTGAACCGTTGCATTGGTCGTTCCGAAAAGGCCCAGGAACGCGCCAATCAAGCCGCCGAAAATTGCCGGAACCGCGCGGCCCTTTTTCTCGATCACCCTTTCGACCACTTGAGGGGCCGGTGCAGGTGGTGTTTCTGGCGCAACTTGCGCTTCGGCTTCGGCTTCGGCTTCGGCTTCGGCTTCGGCTTCGGCTTCGGCTTCGGCTTCGGCTTCGGCTTCGGCTTCGGCTTCGGCTTCGGCTTCGGCTTCGGAAGGGTCTTTCATTTCAGAAGGATCAGAAAAAGCCATTTCGGCTTCGTTCTGCTCGCGCGCGTCACTTTCAGTGGCGGCCTGACCGTCGGCCTTGATATCTGCTTCATCCTGCGGCGCGTCCTGCGATGGCAGTTCCGCGCTGTCGTTACTTGCGGCCGCAGGAGATTGCGTTTTGTCTTCTGTGGTCTTTTTGTCGGCCAACGTTTGCGCCCTTTCAGATTCTGCGATGCAGCACCATTTCAATAGCTGGTTTACAGTGCGCTTGGGTTACCCTCAACCCGGGACACGAGTTTCAGCAGTCGGATCGTTGCGTCCAGCATCCCGTTCCATTCTGGTTGTGCCGCAATAACAGTATGATTTGAATCGCGATTATCGAATTCCAACGCGACAGATTCGCTCATCGCGGCCAGATACAGCTTTGCGGTATCACCGATCCGACGTGAAACAATGCGGCCGGTTCTGGGTGAAAAAACAGGCGCGACAATGGCAGAAGCCTCAAAGAGCGCTTGGGAAACCCGATCCTGCCAAGCTGTCTCGATCTGGTCATAGACAATCGCTTCGCCAACGTCGTGCCCCGCCGCACGCAACCTTTCGGCAATATCGCCTCGTGTGTGTTTGCCACGAAAATGGGTGAATTTCTGTGGCGGAAATCCGCCGAGATAGGCAACCAGATCATCCGCCGCTCGCCCTGCAAATCGTGCGTCAAACCCGGCTTGGCGTGCCTTTTCCGTCGTTGCCTGCCCGATGCACCATGCGCGGCACCCTTGCGCAGCAGGAACCGACCCAAGCGCATTGGATGATGTCAGGATGATGTCACCGGCCATTGGCCGATCGACCGGCAAGGTGAAAATTCGAAAGACTGGCGCGATGATCGGGTGGCAGAACGACACTAAATCAGTTGGCAAAGCGGTAAGGAACCGCTGCGAATCCGCCTCGGGCCGCGAAAGAAGAAGAATAGGCTTGTCCCTGTGCATCGCCCGCCCGGGATTGTTTGCCGCCATGGCGGGTGTTACCTGCGTATAACACCGGATGCAACGGGCGCGCCAATGACAGGCCAAATGACCATACTTGGAATAGAAAGCAGTTGCGATGACACCGCGGCGGCGATTGTGCGTGGCACACCGCAATCCGCCGATGTGTTGTCATCTGTGGTAGAAGGGCAAACGGCGCTGCACGCCGATTTTGGCGGTGTAGTGCCTGAAATCGCAGCACGCGCCCATGCCGAACGTCTGGATGCTGTTACGGCCCGTGCCCTGAAACAAGCAGGCGTGGCTTTGCCAGAGGTGGACGCAATCGCTGTGACCGCTGGTCCGGGGCTGATCGGCGGAGTTGTATCCGGGGTGATGTTCGCAAAGGGATTGGCCGCCGCTACCGGCAAGCCATTGATCGGTGTCAACCATCTGGCAGGGCACGCGCTGACGCCGCGCCTTACCGATGGGGTGGCTTTTCCCTATCTCATGCTGTTGGTATCCGGTGGTCATTGCCAATTTCTGATTGTGCGCGGACCATCCGATTTCAGCCGCTTGGGCGGCACCATCGACGATGCACCGGGCGAAGCGTTTGACAAGGCCGCACGCATTCTGGGCCTGCCGCAACCGGGCGGTCCGTCTGTTCAGGCCGAAGCAGAAGCAGGCGACCCCAAGCGATTTGCCCTGCCCCGCCCCTTGTTGGATCGGCCCGGATGCGATCTGTCTTTTTCCGGCCTCAAGACCGCTGTTTTGCGCCAACGCGACGCGCTGGTAGCAAAGGACGGGGGGCTGCGCCGTCAGGATCGGGCAGATCTTTGCGCATCATTTCAAGCCGCAGTTGCCGAAGTGCTGACCGCGAAGGCGCGCCGCGCCATCGACAACTATCTTCAAGAATGCCCTGATACGCCTCTTCTTGCTGTGGCGGGTGGTGTCGCGGCCAATACGGCCATTCGCAGTCACCTATCAGACCTGTGCATTCAGAGCGGAGTTCGATTTCTGGCACCACCCCTTGCATTGTGCACTGACAATGCGGCGATGATCGGATTTGCGGGGCTGATGCTTTTTGAGGACGGCGGTCAGGACGGTTTTGATTTGTCAGCACGACCGCGCTGGCCGTTGGATACAACCCAGCCTGCGATGTTGGGTAGCGGCAAGAAAGGCGCAAAAGCATGACCGTCGCAGTTCTTGGGGCGGGGGCTTTTGGCACCGCGCTGGCAATTACATTGGCACGGCACAGAAACGTCGCACTTATCGCCCGCGACTCCAACGCGGCGACCCTGATGCAAAACGCACGGATCAACGAACGCAGGCTACCGGGTGCCAGATTTCCTGAAAATCTGGAAGTAACCAGCGGTTCCCAAGCTCTTGAAATCGCAGACACAGTCCTTGTCGCGGTTCCAATGCAGCAAATGCGGAGCGCACTGGATGAATTTGGAAACCATGTACGGGGAAAGCCCTTGGTTGCATGCTGCAAGGGGATCGAACTGAAGACGCTTACCGGTCCTGCGCGCATTCTGGGCGAATACACCGATCCCACGCGCGCGGCCATTCTGACCGGTCCCAGCTTTGCCGCCGATATCGCGCGCGGCCTTCCAACGGCGCTGACACTGGCCTGCGCCGATGGCACCATGGGCGCGGAGCTTCAGAAACAGTTACGCACGGACACGCTGCGGCTTTACCGCACCGAAGATGTGACCGGGGCGGAACTTGGCGGGGCGTTGAAGAACGTAATCGCAATTGCCTGCGGAACGGTCATCGGCGCGGGCCTTGGCGAAAGCGCGCGCGCAGCCCTGATGACGCGCGGATATGCGGAGATGATGCGCATTTCGGTTGCTCTGGGCGCGCGGGCGGAAACGCTTTCGGGTTTGTCCGGTTTCGGGGATCTTGCCCTGACCTGTACCTCCGAACAGTCCCGCAATTACCGGTTCGGGATATCCATCGGGCACCGCGACACGTTTGATCCGTCTATCACCGTCGAAGGTGCCTCCACCGCCCGCGCCATTACCCGCAAGGCCCAAGAGCTTGGGATCGAAATGCCGATTTCCCAAGCAGTCGTTGCTCTTCTTGACGACAAGGCCGCGCTAAGGGACGTTATATCAATGCTGTTATCCAGACCCCTGAAAGAGGAATGAAATGCTGATCGCCCTCATTGCAAAAGACAAACCCGGTGCCCTGCAAACCCGCATGGACAATCGGGCTGCGCATCTAGCGTATATCGAAGAAACCGGGGCGGTCGCGCAAGCGGGTCCGTTGCTGACCGAGGCCGGGGATATGTGCGGCTCTTTGGTTATTCTGGATGTCGAGGATCTGGCCGCCGCGCAATCCTGGGCGGACAACGATCCCTATGCGCGTGCAGGTTTGTTCCAAAGCGTCGAACTGACCGCCTGGAAAAAGGTCATCGGCTGATGGCCTTCTGGCTGTTCAAATCGGAACCTTCGACATGGGGATGGGATCAGCAGGTCGCCAAGGGTGATGCAGGCGAAGAATGGGACGGCGTTCGCAATTATCAGGCGCGAAATTTCATGCGGACCATGACCAAGGGTGATCTTGGGTTCTTCTATCATTCACAAACTGAAAAGGCGGTTGTTGGCATCATAGAGGTGATCGCAGAAGCGCATCCGGACAGCACAACAACAGATGACCGATGGGAATGTGTCGACATTCGCGCCGTCCGGCCATTGCCGCGACCTGTCACCTTGGATGAGATCAAGTCGGATCCACGCCTTGCCGATATGATCTTGGTGCGTAATTCCAGATTGTCGGTCCAGCCCGTCACCCCAACAGAGTGGGAAATCATCCGTGAACTTGGCGGTGACGCGTCCTGAAATGAACAAGCGAGGAAGGGTTCCGGCCCCTATGGACGAAACCCTTCCTTCCCCACGTGCTCCCATACCACCACACGTGTTCGAATTGGTTTCGGCCATACTGACCTGAGGTTCACAATAGCCGATTGTTGCCCCGGACCCAAACCCGAAGACCCAAGCATTCGACTAAAATTGAAAACGCCCGCGCAAGGCGGGCGTTGAACATTGCAAAATCCGTACGCTTCAGCCGTAAACGGATTCCTTGCCGAAATGCTTGGTCAGCATATAGTAAACCACTGCGCGATACTTGTTACGTTCGGATTTACCATAGGTTTCGATCACTGAATTGATCGCTTCCATGAGTTGAGGCCCATCTTCAAGGCCAAGCTTCTTGATCAAGAAGTTGTTCTTGACGGTTTCCATTTCGCCTTCCTGGCTGGAAGCCACCGTCGATGCATCCGCGTTGTAAATCGACGGACCGCATCCGATGGTCACCTTGGTCAAAAGGTCCATGTCCGGTTCCATGCCGCATTTGTTTTTCAGGTCATCCGCGTATTTGGCGATCAGATCGTCACGTTTTCCCATTATCTATCTCCCTCTGAAATCACGTCGTCAAACTGTGCAGAAACGTTACTGTCGGTCTACATATAGTCAACGCTAAATCTGTTCGGCCGCTGTATCATCCAAGCCGGAACCATGCCTGTTCAAGCCAGCAGCGCCTCAAGATCGGCGACCGTCATGCTTGCTGCACCGGTGCGGTCGCGGACCAGACGCGCACCAAGCGCCGCAAGCGCAGAATTCAGCGGTGCAGACATGCCATGCAGACGCGCGATCAGCGCGATCTCTCCGTTCAGAAAGTCGCTTTCCAAACGATCTGCACCACGCCGGAGGCTCTGCAGCGTCGATCCACCTGGGCGATCTTCACCGGGAACTTCGGTGGTGATCATCAGCGTATCGCGACGCGGATCGCTGCCATCCACGTCGATCCAACGAATCCCGGCATGACGCAAGACCGCCATGCCCTCGGCCCGCACACGGGCGCGCAAGGCGCGGGTGTCAACGCCCGGACCAACTGCAGCCTCGATCATATTTCCAAGATTCAAGAGCAATTTGCCATACTTGCTGGCCATCACATCTTGCTGCACAAAGCCTGCGAAATTCGCGGCATCCAGCCGTTGGGCGAGTGCTTGGTCGGCTGCATCGGATCCGCCCGGAAATCGGCCAATGTCAAAAATACCGAAACGCGGTGCCGCGCGCACCGAAACGCGACCCGGCTCAAGGTAACTGCACGGCATCATGACCGTCACACCATGAACATTGTCAAAGAGACGCAGAGCACGCCTTTCGTTGGCGACTCCATTCTGAAAACAGAAAATCGGCTGATCCGAAACACCGGCGGCGCGCAATGCCTCAAGCGCGGCTTCGGTGTCCTGGGATTTCATCGTGAGCAAGATCGCATCATCAGGACGAAATGAAATACCCTGAGGTGTCGCGGCGCAGGCAAACCGCGCCACGAATTCATCTTCTGGTGCCCTGACCCGTAGACCATTGGCACGGATTGCATCCAGCTGCGCACCGCGCGCAATACCGATAACGTCGGTACCCGATCGGGTCAGCGCGGCGGCAACTACACCACCGACCGCGCCAACACCGTATACGACGACCCTCACGGCGGGCCGCCCGTCAGTAGCGGTAATGCTCGGGCTTGAACGGGCCTTCAGGATTGACGCCGATATAGGCTGCCTGCTCTGCGTCCAGTTGGGTCAGCCGGACGCCGATCCGATCCAGATGCAAACGCGCGACCTTTTCGTCCAGATGCTTGGGCAGAATGTAGACGTCATTTTTGTAGGCGTCGGTGTTGGTCCACAGTTCAATCTGGGCAAGAACCTGATTGGTAAAGGACGCCGACATCACGAAAGACGGGTGGCCAGTGGCGTTACCAAGGTTCAGCAGACGGCCTTCGGACAACAGGATCAGACGATTGCCGTTCGGCATCTCGATCATGTCCACCTGTTCCTTGATGTTCGTCCACTTGTGGTTCTTGAGGGCCGCAACCTGAATTTCGTTGTCGAAATGGCCGATGTTGCCGACAATCGCCATGTCTTTCATCTGACGCATATGTTCAATTCGGATCACGTCCTTGTTGCCGGTCGTGGTGATAAAGATATCCGCAGTTTCCAGAGCATCTTCCAGAAGGACGACTTCGAAACCGTCCATCGCCGCCTGCAACGCGCAGATCGGATCGACTTCGGTCACCTTGACCCGTGCGCCTGCACCCTTCAACGATGCCGCAGACCCTTTGCCGACATCACCATAGCCCATGACAACGGCGGTCTTGCCTGCCATCATCGTATCGGTGGCGCGGCGGATGCCGTCCACCAGCGATTCCTTGCACCCGTACTTGTTGTCGAACTTCGACTTTGTAACGCTGTCGTTGACGTTGATTGCGGGGAAAGGAAGCTGGCCGTCGCGAACCAGTTGGTACAGACGGTTCACGCCAGTTGTTGTTTCTTCGGACACGCCCTTGATTTGATCGCGCACCTTGGTGAACCAGCCGGGGCTCTGCGCCATCCGCTTGGCGATCTGTGCCTTGATCACTTCTTCCTCTTCCGAGGTCGGGACCGGAATGATTTCTTCGCCAGCTTCAGCGCGCGCGCCCAGCAGGACGTAAAGCGTCGCGTCACCACCATCGTCAAGGATCATGTTTGGCAGATCATCAAACAGGAACGACTTATCAAGGTAGTCCCAGTGCTCTTCCAGGGTCTGACCCTTGATCGCAAACACAGGCGTTCCGCCCGCCGCGATCGCTGCGGCCGCATGATCCTGCGTCGAGAAGATGTTGCAGGACGCCCAGCGCACATCGGCACCCAGTTCAACCAGCGTTTCAATCAGAACAGCCGTCTGAATCGTCATGTGCAGCGATCCAACGATACGCGCACCCTTGAGAGGTTTGGCCTCACCATATTCCTTGCGGAGCGCCATCAGACCGGGCATTTCGGTTTCGGCAATGTTCAGTTCCTTGCGGCCAAATTCGGCAAGGCTGATATCCTTAACGATGTAATCTTGTGCCATTTTGAGAAATCCTTACTCATTCGTTTGGGCCGCAGATAGCATTGACACCCCCATCCGACAACGGCGTATATCTTCGCTTCCTTGCGACATGTCGCGGCAACCCGACGCGATACCCGGCTCATTCTCTCTTTCACGCACGCATAGGTTGCTTCAATCCAACACGGCGAACTACTTTACCCCTGATAAACCGATTGGAATTTTGCCAAGACCGGCGGTATGCAGGTGAAAAAAGGATCGCCAAATGCCCGCCCAGCCCCGCGCCTGGCAACGTATGTTGTCCGGTCGCCGTCTTGATCTTCTGGACCCAACGCCCGTCGATATCGAAATAGAGGATATCGCCCACGGACTGGCCTTTGTTGCGCGATGGAACGGGCAAACCAAAGGCGATTTCGCGTATTCAGTGGCAGAACACTCTATGCTTGTGGAAACGCTCTTTTCACGCCTGATGCCGCGCGCGCCTGTCAAATGGCAATTGGCAGCGCTGCTTCACGATGCGCCCGAGTATGTCATCGGAGACATGATTTCCCCGGTCAAGGCCGCAGTGGGACCGGGGTATAGCGCATTGGATGACCGGTTGACTGCCGCAATTCACCTGCGCTTTGGTCTGCCGGCACAGATCCCGCAAACTATCAAGAAAACCATCAAAAAGGCGGATCGCATCAGCGCATGGATGGAAGCGACGGATATCGCTGGGTTTACCACTCAGGAAGCGGATCGCTTCTTTGGGAAACCAGATGCCGGTTTGATGGACGGGCTGTCCATTCGTTTGCGCCCACCGGTCGAGGCACGAACGGAATTCACCGCGCGCCATTCTGACCTGATGGCCCGGCTCTGACGGTTAGCGCGGGCTTCGCTTGGCCAAGATACGTTGAAGCGTCCGCCGATGCATATTCAGCCGCCGCGCGGTTTCCGAAACATTACGATCACAAAGCTCATAAACGCGCTGGATGTGTTCCCAACGCACGCGATCCGCGCTCATTGGGTTTTCGGGCGGAGGCGGCAGTTCATCGCCGGACGCCAGCAATGCGTTGGTGATGTCCGTGGCGTCCGCTGGTTTGGACAGATAATCAGTGGCCCCGATCTTGACCGCTGCAACCGCTGTTGCGATGGCACCATAGCCGGTCAGAACGACAACTCGTGAATCGGGACGCTTTTCACGAAGCACTTCGACCACGTCCAACCCGTTTCCATCCTCAAGCCGCAAATCGACGACCGCATACGCGGGCGGACGGGCTGTTGCGATGGCACGCCCAGCAGCAACGGAAGACGCGGTTTCAATTTCAAAGCCGCGCTTCTCCATAGCCTTGGCCAAGCGCCGCAGGAATGCTTCATCGTCATCCACCAACAATAGGGATTTGTCGGCTCCGATCTCTTGCGAGGCTGCTTCGGCCATGCGGTCTCCTCCACGCATCCGGTAATTTTGTTACAAAACTAATACCCACCAACGCAAGAAGGTCAAATGCTACCTTCTTCTTTCGGGCATTTACTGCGGGAAAGCTATTTCGCAGCATCCACAAAGCAACTTGTCTTGTCGGCCATCTGTTCGGGCGTGGCATCGCGGCGGAAGAACTCGACAAAGCCATGATCCGGCAGAACCAGATACGTCAGTGTCGTATGATCCACGAGATAATATTCGTCGTCGGATTCCTGTTTATTGTAATACGTGCGATACGCTTGGCTGGCGGCTTTGATCTGTTCGGGAGATCCGGTCAGCCCTATCATGCGATCATGAATGTTGGCGGCGAAATCGCCCACCGCTTCGGGCGTGTCGCGTTCTGGGTCAATCGTGATGAACAGGGGCGTCACTGAATATCCGCGTTCCGCCAGGATATCCACGGCATCCGCATTTCGCACCGTGTCGAACGGGCAGACATCTGGACAGAACGTGTAACCAAAATAAACCAGCGTGGGTTCGGTGATCACATCCTTGTCCGTCACCGTTTCACCCGCCGCATTTACCAATTCGAACGGTCCGCCGATCTGCGCACTGCCACCGGCGATCTGGCTGGTACGGCACTGCGCAAAAATATCTTCTTCACCACCTCGCAGTTGAACAGCCGCGAATGTTCCGGCAATCCCGGTCACGGCAACGGCAGCGGCGACGATGGCATAAGTACGGACAGACGGCATGACAGTGTCTTTCTGTTGATTGAGATGGTCACGGGACCTATCAATATGCTGAGCGTTTGCAACTCATTTAGGATGCCCATGCACGAATCCAATATCGGCCTCTTGTCGGGCGAAGAACGCAGCACCTGGATCAGGCTACGCACCCTGATCCTTTTGCGTTGGGTTGCTATCGCCGGTCAGATCATCGCCCTCGTCGTCGCACAACAATTGTATAATCTCAGGCTAGAACTTGGGCTTTGTTATCTGGCCGTGGGCGTGTCGGTTATCGGAAACCTGATCGCGATCTTTGTTTTCCCCGAAAACAAACGGCTCAGCGAAACCGAAAATTTCCTGATGGTGATGTTTGATCTGCTGCAGTTGGCATTTCTGCTGTATTTGACAGGGGGTCTTCACAATCCCTTTGCCTTGCTGCTGCTGGGACCGGTTACAATCTCGGCCACCGTGATGAACCTGAAATCCACCACGATCATCGGCGGAACCGCGATAATTCTTGTAACCTTATTGGCGGAATTTCATCTGCCATTGCGCACCGAACAAGGGTTCATCCTGCGCATTCCCGACATCTTTGTCTTTGGCAACTGGGCCGCAATCATCATCGCCACAATCTTTATGGGGGCCTATTCCCGGCGACTCAGCTCCGAGATGCATTCAATGGCCAATGCACTGGCCGCAACCCAAATGGCGCTGGCCCGTGAACAGAAGCTGACCGATCTTGGCGGCGTTGTCGCGGCTGCGGCTCATGAGATGGGCACACCGCTGGCCACGATTAAACTGACCAGCGCCGAGCTGATGGAAGAGCTGGAAGACCGCCCTGAACTTCGCGAAGATGCGCAACTGATCCGAGAGCAAGCGGACAGATGCCGCGATATCCTGCGCGACATGGGTCGCGCGGGCAAAAACGATTTGCACCTCCGACAGGCCCCTCTTTCCGCTGTCATACAGGAAGCCGCAGAGCCACATGCCCATCGAGGCAAGTTTATCCATTTCGAAGAAGGGCCCGGCGACGGCGGCGGGTATCAACAACCGTCAATCATGCGCAAACCCGAAGTCATCCATGGGCTTCGCAACCTGATCCAAAACGCTGTAGACTTCTCCAGTGCCAACGTATGGGTCGAGGCGATCTGGACCGAAGATGTCATTTCCGTGCGCATCCTTGATGACGGTAGCGGCTATCCCGCCCATGTGATTGGGCGTCTGGGTGATCCGTTTGTCCGCAAGCGCCGCTCGGAAACAGACCGCAAGCAGCGCCCCGAATACGAAGGCATGGGCCTTGGCCTTTTCATTGCCAAAACCCTGTTGGAGAGATCAGGCGCTGAGCTTAGCTTTGCAAACGGTTCAGACCCCTACCACCAGATCTCGGGCCAACGTGAGCGTTGTGGCGCCATTGTCGAAGTTGTCTGGCCCAGATCCCGTATCGACGCCCACATGGGGGAAAACGATATCCCGCTCGGGCTGAATCAGCCCATTGAAATATAACGCAATGGTGGGTTCCAACCGAAAGGATTAACCAGCCATTAACCAATCCTCGACACTTTGTTGAAAAAAGGGTTGGGAACGCACCATGCCAGATTTCGCCTTAGCCGAACTGACGCCTCTCCATTGGGCCGCGATATTCTTTGCGGCTATGTTGACCGCCGCATTATGCCTCCGGTTGACCGCGTCACCAGATGTGATCACGCCGTCGGCCTATGGATTTGAAGATGATCCCGTCTTGTTATTCGAGGGCGAAACCCTCGTCGATTGCAGCGCAGCCGCCCAGCCCCTTTTGGTGGGTCTGGGCAAGGAACCGCGCTGGCCTGAAATTGCCCGCCGATTTGGCTATCGTTTTCCAGGATTTCCAAGCTCGCCTGACGGCATGGCAAGTGAGAAAAAGATCAGTCTCGCTGCGCGCGGGCGTGAAGGATTGTGCCTTGATTGCGAACATATGGACGGATTGATCCGGGTCCGCATCCGCAAGGCAACCACCCCAGAGGAAATCGCGCCATCATCCGATGAGGCGGCTGTGTTGCGCGAGGGTTTGGCCAATACGCCGGATCCCATATGGATTACCGATGTCAGCGGCGCTCCATTCTGGACCAACATCGCCCATGATACCCTGCTGGACAGCACGTCCAAATCCGAAGGGGCCACGCGGCGCGCCACGACCTTGTTTGCAGGGATGCTTGACGGCAAAGCAGACGGCACGCCCATCCGCGTGTCTATGGGAGTTGGATCAGAAGACGAACGCCGTTGGTTCGACGTCACACGCACCCGGCTTGAAGATCTTTTCATCTTTTACGCCTCGGATGTGACCGCCGTGGTCAAGGCTGAAATGGCCCAGCGCAATTTCGTGCAGACCCTGGCCAAGACATTTGCTCAATTGTCCATCGGGTTGGCCATCTTTGATCGCAACCGACAGCTTATCCTTTTCAATCCTGCTCTGCTTGACCTCACCGGCCTTCCCGTCGATTTCCTGTCGGCACGTCCCCAAATGCTTACCGTTTTTGATCGCCTGCGTGATTTGCGTATCATGCCGGAGCCAAAGAATTACGCGTCGTGGCGCGATCAAATGGAAGCGTTGGCACGCGAAGCGGCCCAGACGGGATATGCCGAAACCTGGATGCTTCCCTCCGGGTCCACCTATCGCGTCACCGGGCGCCCCCACCCCGACGGCGCAGTAGCCTTTCTGATCGAGGATGTCTCGTCCGAGGTGTCACTGACCCGTCAATTCCGATCCGATGTGCGGATCGGAAGCAGTGTCATTGACGAAATCGAAGACGGGCTTGTTGTGTTTGATACCACCGGTGTCGTCACGATTTGCAACCGCGCCTATCGGGCGATGTGGAAATCCGATCCAGAAGCCGCCTTTGCGGATTTCACTCTTACTGACGCCATTCGGTTCTGGCGCGATGCCTGCGATCCCAGCCCTGCCTTTGACGCATTACGCACCCAGATAGAAGCCATCGAAGGGCGCGGCGAATGGGTCATTCACATCTCCGGGCGACCTTCAAAGGAACTGCTGACCTGCCGGGTCGACCCGTTGCCCGACGGTGCAACAATGGTGCGGTTCCGCGCATCGTCATCCGACAGCGCCCGCTTTGTCCCGACCGATCAGCGCGTCACGGCCTGAGACCGCTTGCAGCCGATGGACGAGGGCGGCATTCTGCGGCCATGCAACCCACGCGCCAGACCATCCCCCTTGCGTCACCCGACGCCACAGCCGATCTCGCCCACCGTATCGGAGCCACACTGGAAGCCGGTGATGTTATCCTGCTGGAAGGCGCTATCGGTGCGGGCAAGACGCATTTCGCACGCGCGCTTATACAGGGAATTCTCACCTTTCCAGAAGACGTCCCTTCCCCGACATTTACGTTGGTTCAGGTATATGACACCACCCGCGGCGAGCTCTGGCACGCTGATCTTTATCGCCTTTCGTCCACGTTCGAGCTTGAGGAACTGGGTTTGTCCCAGGCGTTCTGCGATGCCATATGCCTGATCGAATGGCCGGACAGATTGGGCGAGGACGCGCCAGACACCGCGCTTTGGCTTTCGTTTTCCGATGGTCCTGACGATCAGGCCAGATTATGCACGGCAACATGGTCCGACCCGCGCTGGACATCCCGATTGAAAGGCTTCTTGAATGACTGATCGAAGCGCGGATTCCGCCGCCTTCCTGTCCGCGATCGGATGGGGCGAGGCCGTCCGGACACACCTTGCCGGGGATGCATCCAACCGTCGATATGAGCGATTGCGCGGACCTGACGAAAAAGATGCGGTCCTGATGGACGCCCCACCGGACAAGGGCGAGGATGTGCGCCCATTTGTGGCTCTGGCCACGCATCTCAGCGGTCTGGGCCTTTCGGCACCCGAAATCATCGCGCAGGATACCGCACGCGGGTTTCTCCTGCTCGAAGATCTGGGCGACGCGCTGTTCGCCCGCCTGATGGCCGATGATCCTGACACACAATCCCCGCTTTACTCCGCAGCGATTGATGTCCTGTTGACACTTCGCGCGGCACCGTCACCAACGCTGCCAGCCTATGACAATCAGCGCATGACCGATCTTGCCGCGCTGGCTTTCGGCGAATACGCCTCTGCGGCAGGGCACGACGCAAGCGCTGCAGATGAGGCATTTCGCATAGCTTTCCCCGCCGTTCTTTCAGACCACGCAACGGCACCAGGCATTTTTGTGCACCGGGACTTTCACGCTGAAAATCTGATCTGGCTGCCCGAGCGAACTGGCGCGGCCCGCGTCGGCCTTCTGGATTTTCAGGACGCGATGCTAGGCCATCCCGCATATGATCTTGTCTCGCTTCTGCAAGACGCGCGGCGCGACGTGCCCGCAGATACTCAAACGGCGATGTTTGATCTTTATGTGCGCCAATCGGGCGACAATCCAACCACCTTTGGCGCGGCCTATGCTGTTCTGGGGGTTCAGCGGAACCTGCGAATTCTTGGGGTTTTCGCCCGGTTGTGCCGCCAATATGGGAAACCGTCCTATGTCGATCTGATCCCACGCGTATGGGCTTACCTGATGCAGGATCTGGCGCATCCCGCACTGGCACCTGTTGCCGGGATCATCATCGACGCGCTACCGGAACCAACCTCCGAAACCCTGAACGTGATCCGCGCGACATGCCCGACGCGCTAATGCTGTTTGCCGCGGGGTTCGGCACGCGGATGGGCGCGCTGACCGCAAACTGCCCGAAACCCCTGATCAAGGTGGCGGGACGACCGTTGATCGACCACGCCATAACACTCGCCCGCAGAGCCGATATCACAACAATCGTCGCCAACGCGCATTACCTGGCAGATCAGATCGCAGACCATCTGGCGGGAACGGAAATCGCGGTATCCCATGAACACCCCGAAATTCTGGATACCGGCGGCGGGTTAAAGGCCGCTCGCGGGCTTCTGAATGCACAAACAGCTTTTACAATGAACACCGATGCGGTCTGGCTTGGCCCCAACCCGCTGACCATTCTGCGCGATGCCTGGGAGCCTTCGCGAATGGACTGCCTGCTTTTGGGCGTTGCGCCAGAGAACACGCGCGGCCATTCCGGCAAAGGCGATTTCACAGTTTCAGCGCGGGGCGACATCGAACGCGGCCCCGGATTGGTCTATACCGGTGCGCAAATCCTAAAGCTTGATCTGCTCGACGATATTGCCGATCCTGCGTTTTCGCTCAACCGGGTATGGGATCGGCTGATCGGCTCTGACCGGATCATGATGATCCCATATCCTGGTCTGTGGTGCGATGTCGGACATCCGGCAGGCATCCAAATCGCCGAAGAGATGCTGGAGAACGACGATGTTTGACCCATCAGACGATCCGCGCGTCTTCGCCCTTGCCCCCGGCGTGGATTTCCCTGCCGCGTTGCTGAGCGGAGTTCGAGACCGCACCAAAGGCTGGCCGCCGGATCAGATTGCCCGCATCCAGATCATCGTGAACACCCGACGCATGGCCCGGCGAATCCGCGATATTTTCGACGCAGGGCCTGCCGGATTGATGCCCCGCATCACGCTTTTGACAGATGCAGGCTTTATGCCCGGTGCCCACATCCCAGGAAGCCCGGTCAGCCCGCTGCGCCGACGGCTAGAACTGGTTCAACTGGTGCGAAAACTGGTTGAGGAACAGCCGGATTTTGCACCACGGGTCAGCCTTTTTGACCTGGCTGACAGCCTTGCCGAACTGATGGATGAAATGCACGGTGAAGGCGTTGAACCCGACGCGATCACTGGCCTTGATCTGGACACCGTATCCGAGCATTGGACGCGCACTCAGACATTCATCGGGATCACGCAACAGTTCTTTGGTTCCGAAGCGGCCTTTCAGGATGCTCAAACACGGCTGCGGCGGATGGTACAGGCACGCATTGCCCATTGGCAGGCCCATCCGCCCGCCCATCCCGTCATCCTTGCCGGATCGACCGGATCACGCGGTACCGCCCAGATGTTGATGCAGGCCGTAGCCCGACTGCCTCAGGGGGCAGTTGTCCTGCCCGGATTCGACTTCGACATGCCAGCGGAAACATGGGATGCGCTATCGGATGCCTTGACCGCTGAAGATCACCCGCAATTTCGGTTTGCCAGTTTTCTGCAAGCTCTGGATATGGCACCGGCTGATGTTCTCCAATGGACAACGGCCGCCGCGCCATCGCCCGCGCGAAACCGGGCTGTATCGCTTGCCCTTCGGCCCGCGCCTGTCACTCATGCATGGCTGGATGAAGGACCACAGCTTGGGCCGCTGGAACCGGCTTTTGACAATGTGACTCTGGTCGAAGCCGAAAGCCCCCGGGACGAAGCATTGGCCATCGCCCTGCGGCTCAGGCAGGCCGCGCAGGACGGGATAAAGGCGGCGCTGATCACCCCGGACAGAATGCTGACCCGTCAGGTTTCCGCAGCGCTTGACCGTTGGCAGATCCTTCCCGATGACAGCGCCGGGTTACCGCTTCAGCTTTCTGCGCCAGGGCGCCTGATCCGCCATGCAGCGCAGCTTTTGTTGCGCCCACTGTCAGCCGAGGCGTTGATCGAGATCCTCAAGCATCCCTTGTGCCATGATGGCGACGGGCGCGGGGCGCATATGCTTTTGACCCGCGATCTTGAGCTTGACCTCCGGGCCGGAAAGGTCGGCACCCCGACGCCCGAAAAACTGTTGGCTTGGGCGTCTGCGCGCAACAGCGCATTGACCGACTGGGGCACGTGGCTTGTCACGCAGTTTTGCGGGCAGAACACGCGTGACGAACGCCCGCTTGAAGAATGGACTGACCGGCTGCGCAGAATGGTCGAGGCCATATCAGCCGGAAGCGTGGCCCAAACAGGCGGCATCTGGGATCGCAACGCCGGTGAAAAAGCGCGCAAGGTTCTCGACGCGCTGGCCGAGGATGCCCCGGCAGGGGGCGACATGCCAGCGCATGATTTCGTCAACCTGATCGGTGCCTTGCTGTCCCGCGAGGAAGTCCGCGACCGCGACGCCCCGGATCGCAACATCATGATCTGGGGCACGCTTGAAGCCCGCGTTCAGGGGGCCGATCTGTTGATCCTTGGCGGCCTGAACGAAGGCAGTTGGCCCGAGGCGGCCAAACCCGACCCCTGGCTGAACAGGTCGATGCGCAAGGCGGCTGGGCTGTTGCTACCGGAACGGCGTATCGGGTTGTCCGCGCATGACTTCCAACAGGCCATCGGCGCGCCCGAGGTCTGGCTTACCCGTGCAAAACGATCCGACGACGCACAAACCGTGCCGTCGCGATGGCTGAACCGTATGACCAATCTCCTTGACGGGTTGGCCGATACAGGCGGCAAGGCGGCGCTGGCCAATATGCGCGCCAAGGGCAACACTTGGCTGCGCTGGGCCGGGGCGCTGGAAAGCGTCAAACGGGCAGACCCCGCGCCGCGTCCTTCGCCCCGCCCGCCATTGGCGGCGCGGCCGAGACAGCTATCGATCAGCGGGCTGCGCAATCTGATCCGCGATCCCTACGCGGTATATGCGCGGTCCGTGCTTCGGCTTTATCCTCTCAACCCGCTGGTGCAAGCGCCCGATTACAAGGAGCGCGGCACATTGTTTCATGCAGTGTTTGAGGAGTATATCAAACAAACCCTGCAGGACCCCGAATTGCTGACGGTTGATGGGCTGATGCGCGTCGCTCGTGAAACTCTTGGCAATACTGTTCCATGGCCGACGACCCGCCTTTTGTGGGAAGCGCGCATGCAAAATCTTGGCCAGAGCTTTGTCGCCGACGAAGTCACGCGTCAGGCCAACGCCACCCCCACCGCATTCGAAGAAAAGATGCGCGCCACGCTGACCGATCCACCTTTTACCATCATCGCCAAGGCCGACCGTCTGGATCGCGACGCTCAGGGCAGGTTGCGCATCTATGATTACAAGACTGGCAATCCACCCAGTGCAAACCAGATGCGTGCCTTTGAAATTCAGTTGATGGTCGAGGCGGCCATGGCCGAACGTTTTGGCACTGAGAACCTGCCGCCTTCCCCGGTGATCGAGGCCTCTTACATCGGCGTGGGCAGCCGGGCGGCGGTTGTCCCCGCTCCAATCGACGCGCTGGACGAGGTCTGGCAACAACTGGGTGAATTGCTGACGGCCTATCTGTCGCCGGGACACGGGTTTACCGCCCGCGCGCGTATGGAACGGGACGCGCAGGTCGGCGATTATGACCAACTTGCCCGCTTCGGAGAATGGGACCCATCCGATGATCCCGTGCCAGAGGATCTGACATGACAGCCCCTATTCGTAACGACGCAACAGAAGCACAAGTTCGCGCCGCCGATCCACAGGCATCAACATGGCTCGAAGCCAATGCAGGATCAGGCAAGACGCGGGTTCTGACAGATCGCGTGGCGCGGTTGCTGCTGGGCGGCGTCAATCCGCAAAGCATCCTGTGCCTGACCTATACCAAGGCCGCCGCAAGCGAGATGCAGAACCGCCTGTTCGAACGCTTGGGCGAATGGGCCATGCTCAACACCGAGGAGCTGCGCCGGAAACTGACCGAACTGGGTGCCGACGGGCCCCTTGACGATGACCGTCTTCGCGACGCACGAACATTGTTTGCCCAAGCGATCGAGGCTCCGGGCGGGCTCAAGATTCAGACGATCCATTCCTTCTGTGCTGGCATTCTGCGCCGTTTCCCTCTTGAGGCTGGCGTGACACCCCAGTTCACCGAAATGGAGGACCGCGCCGCAGAACTCCTTCAGGCCGAAGTTGTCGATGACCTGGCCGAAGGAGACCATCGCGAAATCGTGGCCGCTGTCGCAGGCCTGAGAGGCGAAAACGATCTGTCGACGATAACACGCGGCATCGTCGGCAATCGCGCAGCCTTTACGCCCGCGCCCACAAAGCAAGAAGTTTATGATCGCATCGGTGCCCCTATGGGCGATCCCAAAGATCATGTCGTCCGGCTGGTGTTCGATGGATCCGAGCAGGCGATGCTCGCCCACCTGCCCGCGTGTCTTGATAAGTCAAAAGCCGCTGAAAAAATTCTCAGGGCACTGGCCCAATTGCCCGCCACGCCCGATATGGCGTCCTTTGAAATCCTGTCTCAGCTTTTCTTGCTCAAGGATCGCTCGCGGCAGAGCACGAGCGCCACAACAAAGAAGATCAGATCTGACCTTGGCCCGCACTTGGACACGCTGGAAGCCTTTTGCGAACGGCTGGCACAGGGCCACGAACTGCTGCGCGCTTGCGATCTTGCGGCCAAGCAATGGGCCATCACCCGGTTTGCGGAGGTGTTCGTGCCGGAATATGAACGGCGCAAACAAATGCGCGGCTGGCTCGACTATGACGATCTGATCACCCGCACGCAGTCACTTCTTAACAACCCCTCTGTTGCAGCGTGGGTGCTCTACAAGCTTGACGGCGGTATCGACCATGTCCTTGTGGATGAGGCGCAAGACACCAGCCCGACGCAATGGGATGTGGTGCGTAACCTTGTCGGGGAAATCACCAGCGGCGAAGGTGCCCGCGCCGATACCGACCGCACGATTTTTGTGGTGGGTGATAAAAAGCAGTCGATTTATTCCTTTCAGGGGGCCGATCCCCGGGAATTCGACCGGATGCAAGAACATTTCCGCGACCACCTCGCCGGGAGCGGCCACGCTCTTACAGAACGGTCGCTGTCTTACTCGTTCCGCACGTCTTCGGCGATCCTGCGCGTGGTTGATACCTGTTTTGCCGGTCAGGACGCGGCCGGTTTTCCGGCCAGCGTGCGCCACAGCGCATTTTTTGCCGACATGCCCGGGCGTGTCGATCTTTGGGAGGATCTTCAGACCGAGGACACCAAAGAGGACCGCCACTGGTATGACCCGCTTGATCGCGTCAGCCCCGAACATGCAAACCGGGTTCTGGCCAACCGGATCGCCGCGCGGATCGGTCAAATGTGTAGCGATGGCACCACCCTTCCCGCCCGTGACGGCAAGACCGCGCGCCGCGTCACGGCTGGCGATTTCCTGATCCTCGTGCGCAGACGGTCCGGAATTTTTCCCGAGATCATTCGCGCCTGCAAAGCAGCGGGCCTACCCATCGCCGGAGCCGACAGGCTCAAGGTCGGGGCCGAAGTCGCGGTCAAGGACCTTGCCGCGCTTTTGTCATTTCTTGCCACGCCAGAGGATGACCTTTCGCTTGCAACCGCGCTGCGTTCGCCTCTGTTCGGGTGGAGTGAACAGGCGCTCTTTGATCTCGCTCATCGCCGCGACAAGGGGCGGTTCTTGTGGACCGCGCTGCGCGATCGAGCGGCGGAATTTCCCGACACGCTGGGGATTTTGATCGATCTTCTGGGCCAGACAGATTTCCTGCGGCCCTACGATCTGATTGAACGCATCCTCACGCGACACGATGGACGCAGCAGGCTAGTTGGCAGACTGGGTCACGAGGCGGTTGACGGGATCAACGCATTGCTTGGTCAGGCGCTCGCTTATGAACGGTCGGATATTCCGAGCCTGACCGGATTCCTTGTCTGGATGCAGACCGATAACCTTGAAATCAAACGCCAGATCGACGCCGGGAGCGATATGATCCGAGTGATGACCGTACACGGTGCCAAGGGGCTTGAAGCGCCCATTGTGATCCTGCCCGACACCGCCACGTATCGCCGCCCCGGATCAACAAACCCGTTGGTCAAGGAACCCGGCGGCGGTGTCTTCTGGCGCGCCGCGAAAGATACCGCGCCCGCAATTCTGCGCGCCGCACAGGAAGAAGAATCCGAAGCGGCGGATCGCGAAGCTCAGCGCCTGCTTTACGTGGCCATGACGCGGGCGGAACAATGGCTGATCGTGGCCGCTGCCGGGAATATCGGAAAAGAAGACAAACCAACGTGGTTCACCCAGATCGGCACCGCCATGCAAAGCTGTGGTGCGGTCGAACATGACTTTGGCGACTGGTCCGGTCTGCGCATCGAAACCGGTGACTGGACCCTAGCGGGTGACGGGGTGCCTGAAAAAGGTGCTTCCCAAAATACACCTTTGCCCAATCATCTGCGCACCCTGCCACCGGATCGCCCTGCCCCCTTGGCGACGCTGGCACCGTCCGATCTTGGCGGAGCCAAGGCAATCGGCGGTGACGGAGGACAGGACGAAGACGCAGCCAAACAGTTTGGAACATGGGTCCATCTGCTCCTCGAACACCTGCCCGGACTGCCCGCAGCGGACCACGCGGATGCCGCCCGTGCCCTGTTGCCCGACGCAACCAATGCTCAGCGAACCGAAGCACTGTCCCATGCCACAAAGGTTCTGAGCGAACCCACCATCGCCGAGGTTTTGACCCGGCCCGGCCTTTCCGAAGTTCCGATTTCCGCGCCGGTCGGTGCACGGCGTCTGCACGGCACCATTGATCGACTGATCATCAATGACGATCGCGTGATGGCTGTGGATTTCAAGACCAATGCCGTGATCCCCGAAGATCCCGCCTCCTGCCCCGAAGGCATCTTGCGACAAATGGGGGCTTATCTGGTTGCTTTGCAATCGGTTTATCCCGGCAGGCCCATCGACATCGCGGTTCTTTGGACGGCGCGTCCTGCGCTTATGACTTTGCCGCACGATCTGGTGAAAGATGCATTGGCGCGCTCACCCTCCCTTGACGGGACCGACGGCGCTCCATAGGTTCCGCATCCAACGTATCACCCCTTCGAGGAGACAACAAAATGGCAACCGTTGCAGTGACTGACGACACATTTGACAGCGAAGTGCGCAATTCGGACATCCCCGTGGTTGTCGACTTCTGGGCAGAATGGTGCGGCCCGTGCAAACAGATCGGCCCAGCACTCGAAGAATTGTCCGCCGAAATGGACGGCAAGGTAAAAATTGCCAAGATCAATGTTGATGAGAACCCGAATTCCCCTGCCCAGATGGGTGTGCGCGGCATTCCGGCGCTGTTCATCTTCAAAGATGGTCAGGTGATATCGAACCGTGCAGGCGCCGCGCCCAAGGCCGCGCTGCAAAGCTGGATCGAAGACTCCATCTGATCCATACATGATCGAAAGATTCAGGGCGCGTACGACACAGGTCGCGCCTTTTTCTATGGACCCGACCCCATCGGCCATCCAGCTCGCTCCAGTGCCGCGCGCATTTTTTCCTCGGCGTCCTCACGCCCGGCATTCACGCTCATCCTCTGCCAGAACCAATGCACATAACCGGCATAATCCGGGGTGTGCACCTCGGTTTGCGCCAGGGTTTCTGCACAATTTTCAACATCCCCGCGCAAGGCAATGTGATGAAAATCGCTTTGCGCAAACAGGATCGCAGGCTTGCAAAAGAAAAACCCATTGAAAGCAACGGATGAATTTTCACAAACCACTGCATCGCATCCGGCCAACAGGGTTTCCATCGGTTCTTGGGTGATCTCCAGATGCGCAAACCGGGACAACAAAGCAGAAATCGCGGCGCGGTCCTTCGCGTCATACACCTCGCGCGGGTGCAGGCTTGCCCGGATCGGTTTGTCCGTGCTTTCGCACACCGTGCGCAGCATGTTGATCGGACTACAGGACTGGAACCGTCGCGCAACGCGCAGACGCCCCTGAAGCGGCACATAAAGAAACCCGTCGCGCCGTGCGTCAGCCACCGCGCCATTGAACAAGCGCTTGCCCCAGAAGGCATAGAACCGTTCGGCCCTGTGGCGCGGCACCACATCGGGATCAAAACCGGTGCGCGCCACCCGCCAGTTCCAGCGTTCGTGGTTTTGTTCGATTGCCCAGAAAGGATAATGATACACGCGTCGGACCGTTACCGACCGATCATCCAGAACAGGTGCCATATGCATGATCGTCCACGCCCCCGCAGCGCGCGCCGACATTTGTTCCACGACGCTGTCATGGCGCACTTCGGTAGTGAACCCGGACGCATCAAGCACCCCGCGCAATTTTCCCAGAAAGTTGTGCCGCCCCGCCGCAAGGCTTTGGCAGAGCCCGTCATCGAGCAGAAATATCGCGGTTTTTTCAGGTATCATAACGCAGCAACGCTAGCGCCCGGTCGGCGGCTCTACAAGCGGCCCGCTTGCGATACCCGCCCGCGCGTTCCATATAGGCACGAACACCACAAGGAGGCCCAATGTCCCAGAACGAATTCCCCGGCTGGCACGGCACAACCATCATCGGCGTGAAAAAGGGTGGCCGCGTCGTCATCGCGGGCGATGGTCAGGTATCTCTTGGCCAAACCGTGATCAAGGGCTCCGCCCGCAAGGTGCGCCGCCTGTCGCCCGGCGGGTTCGACGTGGTCGCGGGGTTCGCTGGATCGACCGCTGATGCCTTTACCCTTCTGGAACGCCTTGAAACCAAGCTGGAAGCAACACCCGGTCAACTTGCCCGTGCGAGCGTTGAGCTGGCCAAGGACTGGCGCACGGACAAATACCTGCAAAAGCTTGAGGCGATGCTGATCGTCACCGATGGTGCGGACATGTTCGTTATCACCGGTGCGGGCGACGTTCTGGAACCCGAACATGACGTGGCCGCAATCGGGTCCGGCGGGAACTATGCCCTCGCAGCCGCCCGCGCGATGATGGACAGCGTCAAGGACGCCGAAACCGTGGCTCGTGATGCAATGGCCATCGCCGCCGATATCTGTGTCTACACCAACGGCAATCTGACCGTGGAGACGATTCAGGCCTGACCTGACTTTTTCGCGTCCATGTAGGCTCGCAAGACTGCGTTCATACGGGTCTGATAGCCGCGCCCAGCGGACTTGAAGAAATCAAGAACATCAGGGTCTACACGAAGCGAGATTGCGGTTTTCGTTTGGGGTTCAGGCAGTTCCACACCCTCAAAGATGCCCTGCATGACAGTGGCACCTGCCAAATCCCATTCCGTATCGTCGAGATCCGGGTCAGCCGAGATGTCGGCGTCGCTTTCTGCAACTCGACTCCAATCCGTTTTTCCTTTGGCGTTGCGCAGATCGTCAAGAGAAACGCGCGTGATATGCTTTTCTTTCATTGTCTCGTGCCCTTCGGGCGGAAATCAGGCGGATGTTTTCCCCGCGTTTGGTGAAAACAAGTGCTATTTCCCGTCCTTCCAGCATCCCAATCGCGAGCCAACGTGGCTCTCCATTTCTTTCCGACGCTGAAACGAGGCACGCGCTTTGCAAGATTTTCGCCGCATCGAGCAAGTCCAGCCCATGCTTGGCGAGAACCAAGCGGCGCTTGGACTCATCGAATTCAATTTTCATCAATTGAGCGCCCTCCTTCGAGCGCCACTCCGTCGGGAATTCAAATATACGGTTTGTATATACAGAAAACAACCCCCTTCAAATCGCCTCATCAACTGCGTATCTGTCCACCAACGCAAAAGGGATACCTGCATGACCGACCTCACCCCCCGCGAAATCGTTTCGGAACTTGATCGCTTCATTATCGGGCAGGCCGATGCCAAACGCGCGGTCGCCGTGGCCCTGCGCAACCGCTGGCGGCGCAAGCAACTTGCCGACAATCTGCGCGACGAGGTGTATCCCAAGAACATCCTGATGATCGGCCCAACTGGCGTTGGTAAAACCGAGATCAGTCGCCGTCTCGCGAAACTTGCCCGCGCCCCGTTCATCAAGGTCGAAGCCACCAAATTCACCGAAGTCGGCTATGTCGGGCGCGACGTTGAGCAGATCATTCGCGATCTGATGGACAGCGCCATCGCCCAGACCCGGGACTTCATGCGCGAAGAAGTGCGCGCACGCGCCTATAAGTCCGCCGAAGACCGTGTGATCGAGGCAATCGCCGGAACCGACGCGCGCGATGCGACCCGCGAAATGTTCCGTAAAAAGCTCAAGTCCGGTGAACTGAACGATACCATCATCGAATTGGACATCGCCGATAATTCGAACCCGATGCAAATGTTCGATATCCCCGGCCAACCCGGCAACAACATGGGAATGATGAATCTCGGTGATATGTTCGGTAAGGCATTTGGCCAACGCACAACGCGCCGCAAACTGAGCGTTGCCGAAAGCTATGACATCCTGATCGGCGAAGAGGCGGACAAGCTTCTGGACGACGAAACCGTGAACCGGGCTGCGCTGGACGCTGTCGAACAGAACGGCATCGTTTTTCTGGATGAGATCGACAAGGTATGCGCCCGCTCGGATGCGCGCGGTGCCGATGTGAGCCGCGAAGGCGTGCAACGCGATCTGTTGCCCTTGATTGAAGGCACAACCGTTTCCACCAAATTTGGCCCCGTGAAAACCGACCATATCCTGTTTATCGCCTCGGGTGCTTTCCATATCGCCAAGCCATCGGATCTTTTGCCGGAACTTCAGGGCCGCTTGCCAATACGGGTAAACCTGCGCGCCCTGACAGAAGACGATTTTGTCCGCATCCTGACCGAAACCGACAACGCGCTTACCCGTCAGTATACCGCGCTTATGGGAACCGAAGAGGTCACCGTGTCCTTTTCAGACGATGGAATCGCAGCGCTGGCCCGCATTGCGGCCGAAGTGAACACAACCGTCGAAAACATCGGCGCGCGCCGGCTTTATACCGTGATGGAAAGAGTGTTTGAGGAACTGTCCTTTTCCGCACCGGACCGTGCGGGGGACGCTGTCGTGGTTGATGCCGCCTTTGTGGAACGCAACCTCGGCGAATTGACGAAATCTGCTGACGTCAGCCGTTACGTTCTGTAGGCCATTGGTAGTCACGCCGGAATCACCGTGTGTGCAGACAAGGTGGCCATGAAACCGGTACGTGCATTCTTTATTTTGGCTTTTGCCCTTTCGGCCTGTTCCGTGGACAGGTCCGCCGCACCGATCGTCACGGACGCACCCGCAGACGCCGAAACGCAAACTGTCTTCTTTGCTACAAACCGTCAGAAATCCGCCGACGGCGGGCTTGGTTTTGTGCGTGGCCGACGCGTGGAATACGGGAAAGTCACGGTTTCCGTGCCGCCCAACCGTGATGTCGGCGCTGTGTCAAACGGCGGTGCAGAGCCGGATCCAAGAAGGGATTTCGCCTTTCTGTCCAAGACCGACTATGCTGACAACGGCGCGTTCCGCCAAAGCCTGCGAAAGGGGCAAGTCGCGGGTTCGCGGGAACTGACGGTTTTCGTGCACGGCTTCAACAACAGTTTTTCGGATGCCATTTTTCGAATGGCTCAGATGCGGTCCGATCTTGATATCCCCGGTGCGTCACTGGTTTATGCCTGGCCCAGCCGGGCCCACCCTCTCGGCTATCAGTATGACGAAGACAGCGTGATCTTTGCCCGCGACGGGCTGGAGGAAACACTCAGAACCGCCCACGCGGCGACAAACGGTCAGCTGGTTCTGGTGGCGCATTCCATGGGCGGCTACCTTCTGATGGAGGCATTGCGGCAGATCGAAATACTTGATCCCGGCTGGACTGACAGATCGGTTTCCACGGTTATTCTGATTTCACCCGACATCGGGATTGATGTGTTCCGCTCGCAAATGGCGCGGATCGCGCGTGTGCCTGAACCGTTCGTGATCTTTGTGTCCAAACGCGACCGCGCGTTGCGTCTGTCGGCTGTTCTGACTGGGGAGCCGGAACGGCTTGGAAATCTGCGCGATGCCGAAACGGTGGCCGATCTTCCGGTATCCATTATTGATGTGACAGAGTTTTCGGACAACACCGGAATAAACCATTTTGTCCCTGCATCCTCGCCCGCGTTGATTGCGATGCTCAGGCGGCGCGATGGCCTGCCTCAGGATTTCCTGCGCGGTCGCCCTGGCACACCGGCAGATCTTCTTACCGCCCAGCGCGACGTCCTGAAAAACGCGACCACGATCATTCTCAGCCCATTGGCAAAATAGGCTTATCGTGCCTTGCGCAGATAAACGTAATAGGCACCGCTGCCACCATGTGCGATATGCGCCGAGCTGACCTGAAGGACCGCCTGCGATAGCGGCGGCAAGGCAAGCCACTGCGGCACCTGATGGCGCAAGATGCCCAGCGGTTTTGGGATCGGGTCGCCGTCATCGCGTTGTTTGCCCTTGCCCGTTACAACCAAAACCAATCGTTTGCCCGAAGATTGCGCAGAAAGGATGAACCGTGTCAGCGCCGGATGCGCCCGATCCACCGTCATTCCGTGCAGATCAAGCTTGGCTTCGGGGCGCTCCTTGCCGCGCTTCATGCGGGTGAATCTCTTGCGGTCCATCTGCAGAGGCGCAGCATTCACCCGGTCCTCGATCGAGGGGAGCAGCGCGTTCTGCGCCGCCTGCCCTTTGGCTGACTGGCCGAGCGTGAACGGCTGAACGGGTGTTGGCGCCCGCTTGGTCGGCTCAGGTTTGGGTCGCGCCAGAGATGGCGCGATACGGCGGTCCGGATGCATTTTTTCTGTCTGTTCCGCGATACGCTGCCACAGGTCCATCTCATCCTGGGTCAATTTACGCCGGCTCATGATGCTGACTCCGGCAGGATCATCGAATAGGCCCGCTGGATCGGCATCAGAACGAGCATCCGCCCCGGATCGCGTAACCGTCCAGCGGCACGCCCCGCCTCGTCCCCGGTTCCGAAAAAGATGTCGGCGCGTTGCGCTCCTTTGATGGCCGATCCGGTGTCCTGAGCAACCATGAGCCTGCGCATCGGGATTTCACCGTCCTTTTCAATCCAGACCGGTGCGCCCAATGGCACAAACGCCGGATCAACGGCAACCGTTCGCATCCCCGTTACCGACCGGTTCATCGCCCCCAGAGGCCCCATATGCCCCGGCACCTCGTTGACCTCGCGGAAAAAAACATAAGACGGATTGTGCAGCAGCAGTTCGGCACCGTCCACGGGATTTCGTCGCACCCAGTTCTTGATCACCTGCGCGCTGACTTGGTGAGCGTTGTAGATCCCGCGCCGGACAAGTTCGACACCAATAGACCGATAAGGATGCCCGTTCGCACCGCCATAGCCCACACGCAAATAGCTGCCGTCAGGCAGATGGATACGCCCGGACCCCTGAATTTGCAGAAAGAAAAGCTCAACCGGATCATCGATCCACGCAATTTCCAGACCCCGGTTCTTCATCACGTCCGTGGTCAGGATTTCGCGACGGGTCAGCCATGGGTTTGCTGCGCGCGCCTCTCGCGGTTCTTTATAGACCGGGTATTTGTATCGCTCCGTAGGGAACAAAGACCCTTCAAGCTCGGGTTCAAAATATCCGGTAAATAGCGGTGCGTTTCCGTCGGTAATCAAAACCGGACGAAAGAAAAGTTCAAAAAAGGCGCGCGCGTCCGTGATCCTGTTGGTCTGAGCCACCGCGCACAGGCTGGCCCAATCCGGGTCATCCAAATCGGGGCAGGTTTCCAGAAAAACAGACAGGGCCGCGGAATGATCATCCGCAGCCCATCCTCTCAGATCGTCGAATGACAGGACGCGAACGTCCCTTTCAGCCGCGACCGCCGCACCGGCCATCACAAGCCCCCAAAGGGCGCAGACACATGCCCACCGGATCATGCATCCGTGGCGATCAGCGTCCAGTTCGGATCGCTGCTGCCCATCTCACGCGCAAAGACCCAAGTATCGCGCTGACGTTTGATTTCGGTCGGGCTTCCTTCGACAATCTTGCCCTCGGCATCGCGGACAACCGATGTCATTTCACCCACAAACCGCATGGTGATTTCGGCTCTTCTGGTCTCCGGATCGAATTCGACATCCGCCACCTTTGTTTCACGCACGCCGATGAAATCCGCCTCAATAACAAGGCCTTGATCCTCACGAGCGGCAACGCCATCGACAAAGGCATCGAATACATCTTCGGCAAGGAATGATTGCAAGTTATCAAGTTCGCCATGTTCGAAACCCATGACGACCATCTCGTAGGCACCGCGCGAACCTTGCACGAACTCGGCCACGGAGAAGCTTGGCTCTGCCCTCTTCATCTCGGCCAGCGCCTCGGCCTGTGGGCTTCCTTCGGTGACATAATCCGTAATATCGCGGTCGCGACCGCCTTCGATCACCTCCAGGTCAGGACGGGACGGGCCTGTGGTCTGGCGCGGTTCTGGCGGCTTTTCAAAGCCTTCGCGTGTGCCCAGAACGCTTTTCAGGCGCAGGATCAGAAAAACGGCAATTCCGGCCAGCACGATCAGCTGGATCAGCGGCGAATTCATTCGGCACCTCGTTTCAGGGCAAAGTCTTTGTAACAGGTCAGCTTCGCACCTATGTAGGCTCTGAACCCATTCAAGTCCACTGTGACAGGAAAGCAAAGGCTTCGTTTCATGTATCTTTTTGTCGCCTTTTTGGCTGTGCCCCTGATTGAAATCGCATTGTTCATTCAGGTCGGTGGCGCAATCGGGCTTTGGCCAACCTTGGCAATTGTCGTTCTGACCGCGATCGCAGGCACTGCAATGGTGCGCGGGCAGGGGATCATGACGCTCAATCGGTTGCGATCATCTTTTTCCGATATGCAGGATCCGACAGAAGCCTTGGTGCATGGTGCAATGATCCTGTTTTCCGGCGCTTTGTTGCTGACGCCCGGATTTTTCACCGATGCTGTGGGTTTTGCCTTGCTGGTGCCCGGCGTTCGCGTCTGGCTGTTTAATCGCATCCGCGCTCGCATGAATGTTCAGCATTTCAGTACCCATCAAAGCCCACGATACCAAACCCGGGACAGTGGCGTGATTGATGGCGACTATGAGGATATCACGCCGCAAGCCAAGCCTGGCTCAACCGGACAGTCAGGTTGGACCAAGGGAAACCTGCCTGAGGATTGAGCACCGTCACGCGACCTGCTAAAGCAAGCGCCGACAGTTATCCCGAGGAGATAAATATGGCCGAGAACGGCTCAACAGAACCGCAAGCTACCCCCCAGCAACCGCCGCAGATCAATATGCGCGTTCTGGGCCAGTTCATTCGCGACATGTCGTTTGAAAACATCATGGCCCAAAAAGGCGTCAGCGGCGAAGTGCAGCCCGACGTGAACGTTCAGGTCAACCTCGACGCCAAGAAGCGCCCGGTTGATGATCAATATGAAGTGATCATCAAACTTGAGGTGAATTCCAAGAACAAGGAAACCGGAGAGTCACTTTTCCTGCTTGAGCTGGATTATGCCGGGATCTTCCTTGTGCAAGGCGTTCCCGAAGACCAATTGCACCCGTTCCTGATGATCGAATGCCCGCGCATGATCTTCCCGTTCCTGCGCCGTATCGTCTCGGACACAACCCGCGATGGGGGTTTCCCGCCGCTGAATCTCGACAGCATTGATTTCATGCAGATGTATCGCAACGAAATCGCCCGTCGTCAGCAGCAGCCCGACGCCTGATCTTTCTGGGCGCGCCGTCCGTCAGGACAGGCGCGCCCAAAGGGCTTCTTCGCCCATGGATTTGACAAACGCATCGTGCGCCTCTTTCTCGGCATCTGTGATCCGGGCGGGCAGGGGCTTGGGGCGTTTCATCGGGCGCCATTCTTCCTCTGCTCCTGATGCGGACCCTCCGTGTCGCACGGACAAAGCAAAATCCGGTTGTCGTCCGCCGATCAGTTCAAGATACACTTCTGCAAGAATTTCAGAATCCAGCAACGCGCCGTGCAGCGTGCGCGATGAATTGTCGATATTGAACCGCCGGCACAACGCATCCAGCGACGCGGGCGATCCGGGAAATTTCTGCCGGGCGATGGCAAGGGTATCTATCGCCTGTTCCCACGGCAGTTGCGGCAGCTTGATCCATCTCAGCTCAGCATTCAGAAACTTCATGTCAAACGCGGCGTTGTGAATAACCAGCTTGGCATCATCAACGAAATCCAGAAAAGCCTGACCGATTTCTGCGAATTTCGGCTTGTCAGCCAGAAACTCATCGCCCAGCCCATGAACTTCAAACGCTTCCTGGGGCATGGATCGTTCAGGATTGATATATTGGTGATACGTCCGCCCTGTGGCCACGTGATTGTGCAGCTCAACAGCACCGATTTCGACGATCCTGTCGCCGCTTTCAGGGTCAAAGCCCGTAGTTTCGGTATCAAGAACAATCTCACGCATCGGGTTTTTGCTTTCTGATCTGGTCCAGAATTGCACGGACCTGTGTGCGGGCGGCGTCTATGGTTGTGGTTTCCACAACAAAATCAGCGCGGGCGCGCTTTTCGGAATCCGGCATCTGCTTGGACAGGATATGTTCAAATTGGTCCACAGTCATGGTGCCCCGGTCCATCACGCGCGCGCGCTGAATATCAGCGGGGGCGCTGACCACAACAACAGCATCCATCATGGCCGCGCCTGATCCCTCAAACAGCAGAGGGATATCGAAAACCACGATATCGCTTTGTGCACTGTCAAGAAACGCCTGCCGATCGCGCGCAACAAGAGGATGAACGATAGCTTCTATGCGGGGCAGGGCGGTCGGGTCCTCGGCAATAATCTGTTTCAGGACAGAGCGGTCTACCCTGCCGTCAATTACTGCGTTGGGAAAGGCATCCCGCATTGGGTCCACCGCCGCACCACCCTGCGAATATAGCCGATGCACAGCCGCATCTGCGTCCCAGACCGCGCAACCTTCGTCCGAGAACAGCTTGGCCGTTGTGCTTTTGCCCATTCCGATAGAGCCGGTCAGCCCCACACGCACCGTCATCGCAGCGCTGCCGCCCGGGCCGCAGTATCCACAACCGGCCTTACTCCAAACCACCGTTCAAATCCCGGAACCGCCTGATGCAGCAACATGCCTAGCCCGTCGACCACAGTGCATCCGGCCTCTTCTGCCTCTTTCAGCAAACGTGTTTGAAGCGGGGTATAAACAAGATCGGTCACCACCATTCCGCGTTGCAAACCATCCAAGGGAACGCGAAGTTCAGGTTTGCCGACCATCCCCAGCGAAGTGGTGTTGATCACAGTAGCAGCATCTTCGATCAGATTTCCGGCCTGCACCCAATCCGCCACGGTGATCCGCGCGCCGAATTCTTCCTTGAGCTTTTCCGCACGCATTCTTGTGCGATTGGACAAGAGAATTTCGTTAACGCCAGCATCCGCCAGCGCAGCGATTACTGCGCGCGCTGCTCCTCCAGCCCCGAGGATCACCGCAGGCCCCGCATCCGGCACCCACTCAGGCGCGCCCTGACGCAGATTTTCGATGAAGCCATATCCGTCGGTGTTATCCGCGATGATGGTGCCATCTTCGCGGAAGATCAGGGTATTTGCCGCCCCGATCAACGTGGCCCTGTCCGTCACCTTATCAGCGATCCGCATCACGGCTTCTTTATGGGGAATGGTGATGTTACAGCCCACAAACCCGGCATCGGGCAGGGCGCGCAGGACACGTTCCAGATTGTCCGGGGCCACGTCCATCGGAATGTAGAACCCCGGAAGCCCGTGTGTCGTCAGCCAATGGCGGTGCAACAGCGGTGATCTGGAATGGGCTATGGGCGATCCGATCACCCCGGCCAATGGAATTTTTTCAGCACTCATATCGTCACGACCCCTCGCAGAACCAGATAATTCATCAACTCGATCAGCGGCATTCCCAGAACGTTAAAATAGTCACCTTCAATGTTCGAGAACAAAAGTGCGCCTTCTTCTTCAAGTTTATATGCGCCAACTGAATGGCGGATACTGTCCCAGTTACGCGCGACGTAATCTTCGATAAACCCTTCCGATAAAGGCCGCATCCGAAGCCTCGCCACTCCGATGTGCCGCCAGATCGGCTCACCCCCATGATAGATGACCGCAGCAGACAGCAGCATGTGCCGTTGGCCCGACAGTGCGCTCAATTGTTCACGGGCATTCTCAGGAGACACAGGTTTTGAAAGCATCCTGCCGCCGGCATCAAGCACCTGATCACATCCGATGACATAAGCATCAGGATTCTTGTCACTGATCTTGCGGGCCTTCATTTCCGCCAACGCATCGGCGATGTCGCGGGGGCTTGCCTCTTCTGCCAAAAGTGCGGCCTTGATCGCGTCTTCGTCCAGGCGCGGGATCGCAACCCTGAAATCCAGCCGCACCTGTCTCAGCAAGTCAGCCCGGATCGCCGACCCGGAAGCGAGGATAATCTGGTCCGTCATGTGGATAACCTTGCGGATGGAATGGGGGATGGCCCGTGCATCAGTTCTATGAAAATGACGGCGGTTTGCAAGCAGCACCCATCCCGCGAAATTTCACGCCGCTCCGGGATGAGTCGTCCAATGTGGGTAAGGATAACTGTCTGTCTGTGGAAAAACCACTTATGGCAAGATATACCTATCTTTTCCACAATCTTGTATCCTTGATGTATGGTTTAAGTATTTGTAAATGTTGTATTATTTAAAAGTTTTAGTCATAAATCCCGAACCATGCAGAGTTTTGTTCACACGTGGAAAAAACATGGATGACAGAGTTATCCCAAGGATGCGGGCTCCCTACATAATCATCATCCTTTTTTCTTTTCTTTTATTTATATAATGGGTGGCCAACCCGATCCGGAGACTTCGCATGGCCGACCTTCTGTCTGATCTCTATCCTTGGACCAAAGCGTTTCATATCATCTCTGTGATGTCTTGGATGGCGGGCCTGTTCTATCTTCCACGCCTGTACGTGCATCATGTGGAACAGGCTAAGAAGGTCAAAAACCTCGAGCCCGTGTTTGACATGATGGAGATGAAACTTCTGCGTCTGATCATGAACCCAGCGATGATTGCGACCTGGGTGTTTGGTCTCTTGTTGGTGTTGACGCCGGGCATCGTTGATTGGTCGATGATCTGGCCATGGACCAAAGCCGCAGGTGTGATCGGCATGACATGGTTCCATCAGTGGCTGGCTCTGCGCCGCAAGGATTTGATGAACCGGGTCAATACGCGAAGTGGGCGCGATTACAGGATCATGAATGAAGTCCCGACGGTCCTGATGATCGTTATCGTATTTTCGGTGGTTCTCAAATTCTGATCGTTTGACTCGGTTGCGCGTTGGGCTTATACGCCTTGCAACCCCGTCCGGGGTGATTTTTCCATCCCAGATATCCCTATGACCATCCACCGCGCGTGGTTGCGTCGCGCCAAGGTGCATTTTCCATGACAACTGAATCCCTGAACTTGGCCGATCTCAAGGCTCAAAGCCCCAAAGTCCTGCTGTCCATGGCAGAGGAGCTTGAGATCGAAAACGCATCCACCATGCGCAAGGGTGAGATGATGTTCCAGATCCTGCGTGAACGCGCGGATGAAGGATGGCAAATCAGCGGCGATGGCGTGCTTGAAGTTCTTCAGGACGGATTCGGTTTTCTGCGCTCGCCTGAGGCAAACTATCTTCCCGGACCGGACGATATTTATGTCTCGCCGGATATGATCCGCCAGTATTCCTTGCGCACGGGTGACACTATCGAAGGTCTGATCAAGGCCCCCGGCGAAAGCGAACGGTATTTTGCCCTTACGCAGGTCAGCAAGATCAACTTTGAAGATCCGGAAAAGGCCCGTCACAAAATCGCCTTTGATAACCTGACGCCGCTCTATCCCGATGAGCGTCTGAAAATGGAAATCGAAGATCCGACAATCAAGGATCGTTCGGCACGGATCATTGACCTTGTGTCGCCCATTGGTAAAGGTCAGCGTTCCTTGATCGTTGCACCGCCACGCACAGGTAAAACCGTTCTCTTGCAGAACATCGCCCGCTCGATCGAAGTGAACCATCCTGAATGTTATCTGATCGTCCTTCTGATTGACGAACGACCGGAAGAAGTCACCGACATGCAGCGTTCGGTCAAGGGCGAGGTGATCTCCTCTACCTTTGACGAACCTGCAACACGCCACGTTGCCGTGTCTGAAATGGTGATCGAAAAAGCCAAGCGGCTGGTCGAACACAAGCGAGATGTTGTGATCCTTCTTGACTCGATCACTAGACTTGGTCGTGCATTCAACACTGTGGTGCCTTCCTCGGGTAAAGTTCTGACCGGTGGTGTCGACGCAAACGCGTTGCAGCGGCCCAAGCGTTTCTTTGGCGCAGCCCGTAACATCGAAGAAGGTGGATCGCTGACCATCATCGCGACCGCCCTGATTGACACAGGCAGCCGAATGGATGAAGTCATCTTTGAAGAATTCAAAGGCACCGGTAACTCGGAAATCGTTCTGGATCGCAAGATTTCCGACAAGCGCGTGTTCCCGGCTATCGACATTCTCAAATCCGGAACCCGGAAAGAAGAACTTCTGGTCGAAAAGGGCGATTTGCAAAAGACCTTTGTTCTGCGCCGGATTCTCAATCCGATGGGAACAACAGATGCCATCGAATTCCTGACATCGAAGCTCAAGCAGACCAAATCGAACGCGGAATTCTTCGATTCCATGAACACCTAAGGCAGTGTTTGCTGGACCTCGACAGAGAGGCTGAATGGACACGATTTTCGCACTCGCAACCGCACAGGGCAAGGCCGGTGTGGCGGTTATTCGCGTATCCGGACCGGATGCCTTTGCAGTTGCACGGTACTTGTCCGGGCCGCTCCCAAGGCATCGGGCGACGGCACTGCGGACCATTGTCGGCGCTGGACAAGAGACACTGGATAAGGCTCTGATACTGCGTTTTGACGCCCCAGAGAGCTTTACCGGCGAAAACGTGGTCGAACTGCATCTGCATGGCAGCATCGCCGTGGTTCGGGCAGTTCTTGGCATGTTGGGTGATATGCCTGAATTGCGCATCGCTGCGCCCGGTGAGTTCACAAGAAGTGCTCTGGAAAACGGGAGGATGGATCTGACGCAGGTCGAAGGCCTGGCCGATCTGATCGAATCCGAAACCGAAGCACAGCGAAAGCAAGCCCAAGCCACTGTGTCCGGTGGTCTGCGGCAATTGGTAGATCGCTGGCGCAGTGATCTGATCCGCGCGGCCTCATTGATTGAGGCGACCATAGATTTCGCAGACGAAGACGTACCTGTTGACGTCACACCCGAGGTCAGCGATTTGATCGATCGGGTGCAAAATGATCTGCGCCGCGAAACCGCTTCTGTTCGTATTGCGGAACGGATCAGAACCGGATTTGAGGTGGCCATCGTCGGTGCCCCCAATGTTGGAAAATCCACGCTACTGAACGCATTGGCTGGGCGGGATGCGGCAATCACCTCTCACATAGCAGGTACAACCCGCGATGTGATCGAGGTTCGCATGGACCTTTCGGGGCTTGCGGTGACGCTTCTGGACACGGCGGGTTTGCGCGAAACTGATGATATTGTCGAATCCATCGGTATCGATCGGGCCCGGCAAAGGGCAGGTGCCGCGGATATCCGTGTGTTTCTGGATGAAAATGGTCACGCCGATCAAACGCTATGGCGCGATGGAGATATCGTTCTGCGTCCCAAGGGGGATTTGACGCCGGGGTCAGAGAACGCAATCTCGGGGAAAACAGGGCAGGGGATTGATCGTCTGGTTGCCCATATTTCGGAAACCCTGACAGAGCGCAGCAGCGGAGCGGGTTTGGCCACACACGAACGCCATCGGGTTGCTATGCAACGAGCGGCGGATGGTATCGACTTGGCACGTAAAGGATTGTCGGCTGGCCCTGACCGGTATGATATTGCTGCAGAAGATCTAAGAACTGCGATTCGTGCGCTTGAAGCGTTGATTGGTCGGGTTGATGTTGAAAATCTTTTGGACGAGATATTTTCCAGCTTCTGCCTGGGTAAATGAGGAGTGTTTCACGTGAAACATTTTGACGTGGTTGTGATCGGCGGAGGACACGCCGGAACCGAAGCGGCCCATGCCGCCGCGCGAACCGGTGTGGCCACGGCTTTGATCACACTCCGCCGCGATGGTATCGGCGTGATGTCCTGTAATCCTGCGATTGGCGGGCTGGGCAAAGGGCATCTGGTCCGCGAAATTGATGCGCTTGACGGCGTTATGGGACGTGTTGCCGACAAGGCAGGGATCCAATTCCGCCTCCTTAACCGGCGCAAGGGTCCCGCGGTCCAGGGTCCGCGGGCCCAATCTGACAGAGCAATCTATCGACGCGAAATGCTGTCCGAAACCGAAGCGCAACCCAACCTTCAGATTGTTGAAGGCGAGGCGGTTGATTTTGTCATGCAAGGGGACCGCGTTTGCGGTGTCCAACTTGACGATGGATCAGAGCTGCGGGCCAAGGCTGTGATTTTGACCACGGGCACTTTTCTCCGCGGTGTCATCCATATCGGTGATATCGCGCGCCCCGGTGGGCGCATGGGTGACAAGCCATCGGTGAAATTGGCCGAGCGCATTGATGAATTTGACCTGCCTCTCGGCCGTTTGAAAACCGGCACGCCTCCTCGCCTTGATGGGCGCACGATCAACTGGGATATTCTGGAAGAGCAGCCAGGTGATGATGACCCTGTTCTGTTTTCCTTTATGCACAAAAAGGTGATAGCCTCCCAAGTTTCTTGCGGGATCACGCACACCAATGAAAAAACGCACGAAATCATTGAGAAGAATCTGTCTCGTTCGGCTATGTATGGCGGGCACATTGACGGCGTAGGTCCACGATATTGTCCGTCGATCGAAGATAAGATTGTCCGATTTGCCGATAAGACATCCCATCAGATTTTTCTCGAACCTGAAGGCGTTACCGATCACACGGTGTATCCCAACGGTATATCCACCTCTTTGCCGGAGGACGTTCAGCACGATTATGTGCGCTCCATCGTTGGACTGGAACAGGCGGTTATTCTGCAACCGGGCTATGCGATCGAGTATGATTATGTTGATCCGCGCGCGTTGGATTTGCGTTTGGCCGTGCGTAATGTGCCGGGGCTGTATCTTGCCGGGCAAATCAACGGCACTACGGGATATGAGGAAGCGGCAGCGCAAGGAATGGTTGCCGGTCTGAATGCCGCCATGGACGTCAAAGAACAGGAACCGGTGATTTTCAGTCGCGCTGACAGCTATATCGGTGTCATGGTTGACGATTTGACAACGCGCGGGGTCACGGAACCCTATCGGATGTTCACCTCGCGGGCCGAGTTTCGCTTGTCCTTGCGCGCTGACAACGCGGATCAACGATTGACGCCACTTGGTTTGTCGCTTGGTTGCGTGGGTCCAGAGCGGGCAGCCCTGTTTGCTGACAAAATGGAGCGGATCGAAGCGGGAATGGCTGCGTTGACCCGAGAAACCTTTACCCCGAAACAGATCAAGGCAGCAGGAATTTCGGTCAACGAAGACGGCGCGCGGCGTAACGGGCTGGCAATTTTGGCATTCCCTGATGTGAACTTTGAAAGCATTGAACCGCTCAGCCCTGTTTTTCACAGTGTGGACGATGAAACCCGCCGTCAGCTGGAAAAAGACGCGCTGTATGCGAGCTATATCGAACGGCAAAAGAAGGATGTGGCTGCGTTAAAGCGTGACGAAGGCCAACCAATCCCGCCCGGATTTGATTTCTCGGAGGTCGGCGGTTTGTCCAATGAGTTGAAGATGAAGCTTTCAAAGGCGCGGCCCGAAAACATCGCTCAGGCAGGTCGAATTGATGGAATGACGCCTGCTGGCTTGGCGTTGTTATTGGCGCGAATCAGGCGGGACAAAAAGGAAGCAAGCGCGTGACGGCCCGCTGGCCGGACGGAACCGATGTTTCACGTGAAACATTGATGCGGCTCGAGATTTATGTCGACCTTATCCGTAAATGGAATCCACGCATCAATCTTGTATCCAGAAGCAGCTTGCAACGCGTGTGGGATCGCCATATTGCGGATTCCCTTCAGGTTTTCGCCATTGCCGGACCATTTTCACACTGGGTGGATATCGGATCCGGCGGCGGGCTTCCCGGTCTTGTAGCTGCGATTTGCGCAATGGAAACCGCCCCAGAGGCAAGGTTTACTCTGATCGAAAGCGATCAGCGTAAATGCGTTTTTCTCCGCACGGTAGCACGCGAACTGGGGCTGTCTGTCACGGTTTTATCAGAACGCATTGAACTGGCACCCCCACAGGGGGCAGATATTCTTTCAGCTCGCGCATTGGCCGACCTTGATAAACTCCTCGGCTTCTCTCAGCGCCATCTTGATCCCTCGGGTATGTGTCTTTTTCCGAAGGGTGCCACCTGGAAAAACGAGGTGGAAGATGCACGACCGCAATGGCGTTTCGACTGTGAGGCGGTTAAGAGTGTGACTGAACCCGAAGCAGCAATACTCAAGATCCAAGGAGTGTCCCGTGATTGATCTGTCGCGTCCTGATGGCCCGAAAATCATCGCGATTGCCAATCAAAAAGGCGGCGTCGGTAAAACAACCACAGCGATCAACCTTGCTGCGGGCTTGGTTGAGCAGGGAAACCGCGTGCTTGTGGTGGATCTTGATCCGCAGGGAAACGCATCAACCGGGTTGGGAATTGATGGCTCCGCCCGCAAGATGACAACGTATGACCTTCTTGTGGATGACGCCGCGCTTGAGGACGTTATTCAGGACACCGTTTTTCCTGGCATGGGCATTATTCCGGCCACGGTTGATCTGAGCTCCGCCGATCTAGAGCTTATCGCAAACGAAAAACGTTCCTTTCTCTTGCACGACGCGCTGCGACAGCCAGCGATTGATGCTTTTGGTTGGGACTACGTCCTGATTGATTGTCCGCCTTCTCTTAACCTCTTGACCGTTAATGCCATGGTGGCCGCACATTCGGTTCTGGTGCCGCTCCAGAGCGAATTTTTCGCTCTGGAAGGTCTGTCTCAGTTGATGTTGACCGTTCGAGAGGTTCGCCAGACGGCCAATCCCAAGTTGCGGATCGAAGGAATTGTGCTGACGATGTATGACCGCCGCAACAACCTGTCCCAGCAAGTTGAGCAAGACGCGCGGGATAACTTGGGCGACTTGGTGTTCAAGACTGTCATTCCGCGCAATGTTCGGGTGAGTGAATCACCGTCCTATGCGATGCCAGTCCTGAACTATGACACCAATTCCCAAGGGGCTATGGCGTATCGTGCTTTGGCGCGGGAATTGATTGAAAACCACACGAAAACCGCCGCCTAATCGCGGGACCGGAGGGCAGATGACCGATAAGAAAAACAAACCGCGTGGATTGGGCCGGGGGCTTTCGGCGTTGATGGCTGATGTGACGCCCGAGGCCGAACAGACCGTTGCTCCTGATCAACCGCGCAGCCCGGATCGGGTTTTGCCGATCGAACGGATCGTTCCCAACCCTGATCAGCCGCGCCGTCGCTTTACCGAAGAGGCGCTGTCGGAACTGGCGTCGTCCATCGCCGAAAAAGGCGTGATCCAACCGCTGATCGTGCGCCCCCGCGAAGGTGGAATGTATGAGATCGTCGCGGGTGAACGCCGTTGGCGTGCTGCACAGCGGGCTAAACTACATGAATTGCCTGTTCTGGTGCGTGATTTTGATGACGTGGAAGTTCTGGAAATCGCGATCATCGAAAATATCCAACGCGCAGATCTGAACGCGGTAGAAGAGGCGGCAGGATACCGCCAATTGATGGACAGATTTGGTCATACGCAGGAAAAGCTGGCCGAAGCTTTGGGTAAAAGCCGGAGCCATATTGCAAACTTGCTGCGACTTTTGTCCTTGCCAAAAGACGTGCAGGACATGCTTCAGGACGGAGAACTGAGCGCCGGCCACGCCCGCGCGTTGATCACTTCGGAGGATGCATCGGCCCTTGCTCGCAAGGTTGTGACCCAAGGCTTGTCGGTGCGTGCGACAGAGGCGCTTGTCCGCAAGGGGGACGGGTCGAACACGTCGAAATCATCCAGATCAGGCGCACAGCAGAAAAAAGAAAAAGACGCGGATACGGTCGCCCTGGAAGGCGATTTGTCTGCTGCGTTGGGTATGAAGGTCGAAATAGATCACAAGGGTGACGGCGAAGAGGGCACTATTTCCGTGCGCTACAAGACGCTTGATGAACTCGATACGCTTTGCAGGCTCCTTAGCGGAAATTAGTCCGCCAGCAATTCGGCAATAACCGCGTTCAGGATCATAAACCCTTGATCCTGAACGAAAATCCTTCCTTGATCTTGGCGGATCATCCCAAGATCAATCAGCTTGTCAACAGCATTTGACCGGATCGGGCGATTGGCAAGGGTTTGATAACGCTCAATATCCATTCCTTCGGTCAGACGAAGCGACATCATTGCGTATTCATCGGCCTGATCTGCCATATCAATGCAATGTCGGGGTTTTTCGCCGCTGCCATTATCGACAGCCGCCAGCCACGCGCCGGGTGCGCGATGGGCTTCTGTCGCGTATCGCTGTCCGTTTAAAGTGATCCTGCCATGTGCGCCGGGGCCGATCCCGACGTAATCGCCGTAGCGCCAATAAATCAGGTTATGCCGGGACGGCGCATCGGGGTGAGCGTGGTTTGACACTTCGTATCGGTTCATGCCGAATTCGGCACTAACCGCCTGTGTCAGTGCATACAAGTCCGCCGCACGATCGTCATCCGGCAGGCCGCGCAGCTTGCCCGCGTCATAGCGATCACCAAAGGCTGTGCCGTTCTCAATTGTCAGTTGATACAGCGAAAGGTGATCTACGGCCATCGAGAGGGCTTGCCGCAGTTCGGCTTCCCAATCTGCAAGCGTTTGATCCTGACGGGCATAGATGAGATCGAAGCTGACCCGATCAAAACAGTCACGTGCGATGTCGAAAGCGGCCCGCGCCTCGGCGACCGAGTGAATACGGCCAAGGCGGCGCAAATCCGGATCATTCAGAGCCTGAATCCCGATTGAGACCCTGTTTACGCCCCCGTCGCGATATCCAGCAAAGCGCCCGGCCTCGACCGAACCGGGGTTGGCTTCAAGCGTAATTTCAATGTCATTGGCAAAGGGCCAGTGGCGTCGAGCGGCTTCGATCACTGTGGCAACGGTATCGGGGTGCATGAGGCTGGGCGTGCCTCCGCCGAAGAATATGGAATTGAGAACCCGACAGGGTATTTCGGCAGCGACACGGTCAAGTTCGCGCAGATAGGCGTTGGCCCATGCGGTTTGATCTATGAGTCGGACGACGTGACTGTTGAAGTCGCAATAGGGGCATTTCGCCTCGCAAAACGGCCAATGGACATAAAGCCCAAAGCCACCGTTGCGCCAATCACCCGCCAAAACAGCCATCGACGAATTTGCGGAAGGCATCGGCCCTGTGGCTGATGCGGTTCTTTTCCCAGCGATCCATTTCGCCAAAGGTGATGTCATATCCGTCAGGCTGAAAGATCGGATCGTATCCGTGCCCCTGATCGCCCCGCATGGGCCAGACCACGCGACCGGGCATTACACCGGGAAACACTTCGTCATGGCCATCGGGCCAGGCCAAAACCAGCGTGCAACAGAACCGTGCGGTGCGCGGGTACGGCGCGTTTCTGGCATCGAGTTCCCGGTTGGCCCGTTTCATTGCCATGACAAAATCACGGCCGTTCGGAGTTTCGGCCCAGTCCGCGGTATAGACACCGGGAGCACCGTCAAGAGCATCAATCTCAATCCCGGAATCATCGGACAGGGCAGGCATTCCTGTGGCCTTTGCGGCGGCATGCGCCTTGATCCGGGCATTGCCGACAAAGGTGGTTTCCGTCTCTTCAGGTTCGGGCAGGTTCATCTCGGCCGCGCCAACAACCGATACGCCAAACGGCTTGAGGAGATCGGCGATCTCCTCAAGTTTGCCCTTGTTGTGCGTGGCGACCAAAAGCCGGTCACCGGAAAAGGGCCGTGTCATGCGGTTGCAGCCTTTTGCGCGGCAACAAGCTCCGACACGCCTTTTTCTGCCAAATCCAGAAGTTCGTTCATCTGGGCGCGGGAATAGGTTGAACCCTCGGCGCTCATCTGGACCTCGATCAACTGGCCCGAAGCGGTCATGATGAAGTTGCCATCAACGCCGGCTTCTGAGTCTTCGGGATAATCCAGATCAAGAACCGGTTGGCCAGCATAGATGCCGCAGCTGACCGCAGCCACTGGATCAACCAACGGGTCGGAAATCACGTCACCGGCTTTCATCAGCTTGTTCACGGCAAGGCGCAGCGCGACCCAACCGCCCGTGATCGAGGCACAGCGCGTGCCGCCGTCCGCCTGGATAACATCGCAATCGACAGTGATCTGGCGTTCGCCCAAGGCAACACGGTCAACCCCGGCACGCAGGGAACGGCCAATCAGACGCTGAATTTCAACCGTGCGGCCGCCTTGCTTGCCGCTTGCCGCTTCTCGGCGCATCCGTGTGTTGGTTGCGCGGGGCAGCATACCGTATTCCGCTGTGACCCAACCGAGACCCGATCCCTTGATGAACGGCGGCACGCGGTCTTCGATCGTCGCGGTGCAGATCACTCGGGTGGCCCCGATGGAGATCAGGCACGATCCTTCCGCATGTTTTGTGTAGCCAGTTTCGATTGAAACCGGGCGCATTTCGCTTAAATTCCGTCCAGAGGGGCGCATGGGTGATCCTTTTCTGTTTCAGATCGGGATATCGCCGGTCAAGACAGGAACGCAACCCCGATTGACCTTTGGCCAATGTGACTTTTAATGATCTTCCGCGTAAGGTCTGACAAAGATGAATGATACATCCACACTTCTCGAAGAGATGAACGACCGCTCGCGCGAGGTTTTCCGGCGCGTGGTGGAATCCTATCTTGAAAACGGTGACCCGGTGGGCAGCCGGTCTCTGACCCGAACGTTGAGCGAAAAGGTCAGTGCCGCGACGATCCGAAATGTGATGCAGGATCTGGAATACCTTGGCCTATTGGACAGTCCCCACGTCAGTGCCGGGCGCATACCCACTCAGCTTGGGCTCCGGATGTTTGTGGATGGGTTGCTTGAGGTCAACGATCTGGGCCAGGACGACCGGGAAAAGATCGACTCCACCGTTCAGGACAGCGCGGGCGGCGTGACAGGCTTGCTGGATCGAATCGGATCCGCTCTGTCCGGGGTGACGCGCGGCGCGTCCCTTGTCCTGACGCCGAAACACGAGGCCGCGATCAAGCACATCGAGTTCGTGTCGCTGGCGCATGATCGCGCGTTGGTGGTTTTGGTGTTTGCGGACGGTCACGTGGAAAACCGGATATTTACGCCACCACCGGGCCAGACCCCAAGCTCCATGCGTGAGGCGGCGAATTTTCTGAATTCACTGATCGAGGGCCGCACGCTGAGCGAGGCGCGTGGGTTGATCACCAAGGAAATCGCCCGACGCAGACAGGAGATCGACAGCCTTGCCCGCGCAATGGTCGAAAGCGGGTTGGCGATGTGGACTGACGATGCCGATGATCCCGGTCGCCTGATTGTGCGCGGGCGCTCCAACCTGCTGGATACCAGCGGAGCACCGGATGCCGAAGAAGGTCTGGAACGCATCCGCAGCCTGTTTGATGACCTTGAACGCAAGCGGGATATTGCCGAATTCCTTGAACTGACGGAAACCGGCGACGGCGTGCGCATTTTTATCGGCTCAGAGAACAAACTTTTCTCACTTTCGGGTTCCTCTTTGGTGGTGTCTCCTTATATGAACGCTGACCGAAAGATCATTGGTGCTGTGGGTGTCATCGGCCCCACGCGCCTTAACTATGGACGTATCGTGCCGATCGTGGATTACACGGCGCAACTGGTCGGGCGGCTGATCTCCGATCGGAACTAGAGGTGGAATATGGCAGAGCCGAAGAACGACGATTTCCTTGACGATATCGAGGCCGCGGAGGCCGAAGAGCACGCGGAAGAAGAGATGGAAATCGACGGTGTGGACGCAGAGTTGGACGCACTGCGCGCCGAACGCGATGAGATGCGCGACCGTTTCATGCGCGCCTTGGCCGAAACCGAGAACGTGCGCAAACGGTCAGAAAAGCACCGGCGGGAAGCCGAACAATACGGTGGCTCCAAACTGGCGCGGGATATGCTGCCGGTTTATGACAACCTCAAGCGTGCAATCGAGGTGATCACCGAAGAACAGAAGGACGAACAGGCAGCGTTGATCGAAGGTATCGAGCTGACAATGCGGGAACTTCTGAACGTGTTCAAACGTCACGGAATCGAAATCATCGCCCCGGAAGCGGGTGACAGGTTTGATCCACAGATGCACGAAGCCATGTTTGAAGCCCCGGTGCCGGGAACCAAGGCCGGCGAGATCATCCAGGTCAGCGCAGAAGGGTTCATGTTGCACGACAGGTTGTTGCGGCCCGCCAAGGTTGGCGTGTCCTCAATGCCCGCATCCTGAAGAGACGCACCGTTCCGGTGCGCGCCTTCGGCGAGGGTATTTGGAACGAGAAAGAAGCAGGGGCGGTCAGGACCTGGCCGCCTCTTTCAGTTTGTAGAGCGCCTCCAGGGCATCGCGCGGGCTGAGATCATCAGGGTGGATTTCGTCCAGAATCGCCATCGCCGGATTCGTGGTGGCAGGTTGCGGTGCCGGTGGCGCGGCAGCGGCGGCCGAAAACAGGGGCAGATCATCAATGATCGCCTTGGGAGACGAGGCACCTTCTCGGTCACCCTGTTCCAGCGCATCGAGAACCGAGCGCGCACGATCCACCACCGATTTTGGCAATCCAGCGAGCTGCGCCACCTGCACCCCGTAGGATCGGTCAGCGGCACCTTTGCGGACTTCGTGCAGGAAGATCACTTCGCCCTCCCATTCACGGACCGCGACTGTTGCGTTGTCCACACCGTCCAGCCGGGTCGAAAGCCGGGTGAGTTCGTGGTAGTGGGTGGCAAACAGGGCGCGACAGCGGTTGACACCGTGGAGATGCTCCATCGTAGCCCATGCGATTGAAAGACCATCATAGGTGGCTGTGCCGCGCCCGATTTCATCCAGAATTACAAGCGCACGGTCGTCCGCCTGATTCAAGATGGCGGCGGTTTCCACCATTTCGACCATAAAAGTGGATCGCCCACGCGCGAGGTCATCGGAGGCGCCAACCCGCGAGAATATCTGACTGACCAATCCGACATGCGCGGAGGCCGCTGGCACGTAACAGCCGGTTTGGGCCAGGATGGCAATCAGGGCGTTCTGGCGCAGATAGGTGGATTTACCGGCCATGTTGGGCCCGGTCAGCAACCAGATCGCGGCAGAATCGTTGTTTGCGTCAAGGGTGCAGTCGTTGGCCACAAAAGGCGTGCCGGATTGGCGTTTCAGAGCTTGTTCCACAACCGGGTGACGCCCGCCTTTCACCGTGAAACATCGGGAGCGGTCCACCGTGGGTCGGGTCCAGTCCGCCGCGCGGGCCAGAGTTGCATGGGATTGCGCAAGGTCGATCTCGGCCAATGCGCGGGCAGTGACAGACAGACGCGGGGCAGCGTTCAGGATGGTGGTGCGGATACTGTCAAAGAGCCTCTTTTCAATTTCGAGCGCGCGCCCGCCCGCGTTGAGAATGCGCGTTTCCATTTCCGACAGTTCCACGGTGGTGAAACGAACCTGATTTGCGGTGGTCTGCCGGTGGATGAATGTTTCGGAAAGCGGTGCCGACATCATCCGTTCCGCGTGAGTGGCGGAGGTTTCGATGAAATAGCCCAGAACATTGTTATGTTTGATCTTGAGCGCGGATACCCCGGTTTGTTCGACATAGTCTTTCTGCATTCCGGCAATCACGGCGCGGCCTTCGTCGCGCAGGGTGCGGGCATCGTCCAGATCGGGGTCAAACCCCTGCGCAATAAAGCCGCCATCGCGGGCCAGAAGCGGAGGTTCGGCAATCAGGGCCGCATCGAGATGGGCTAGAAGGTCATCAAAGCCGATCAGATCATGCGTGGCGTGTGCCAGTAGGTCGGGCAGATCGGCCTTTGTCAGAGCCTGATACAGTGCCTCTGCCTGGGCCAATGCATCCCGCACAGCGGCCAGATCACGCGGGCCGCCGCGTTCCAGCGACAGGCGTGACAGGGCCCGGTCCAGATCGGGGACCTGACGCAGGTGATCGCGGGTGGTGTCACGCAACGCAGTGCTGTCACAAAAGAAGCCAACCGCATCAAGGCGCGCGCCGATCACGTCAAGATCGCGCGAGGGGCTGACGAGCCGGGCCTCAAGAAGGCGCGCACCGGCGGGCGTTGCGGTTTGGTCAATGACAGACAAGAGTGATCCGGCCCGCCCGCCTGCCATTGCATGGGTCAGCTCAAGATTGCGTCGTGTGGCCGCGTCGATCTGGACGGTGCGGTCCTCGGTGTCGCGCAGGGGCGGCTGGAGGAGGGGCAATTTTCCCTTTTGAGTGATCGACAGATAATCGACCAGCGCGCCCATGGCTGACAGTTCAGTGCGCGAAAAGGTGCCGAACGCATCCAGCGCGGAGACCGAGAACAGTTCGCACAGCCGTTTTTCGGCAGCGGTGCTGTCAAAGCTGGCCTTGCCCAGCATTGTATCGGCAATTCCCAGATCGGTGATCTGGGCCAGGAAATCCAGCGGGCTTCCATCTGGCACCACCAGTTCGGACGGAGCCAGACGTGCCAGTTCGGCGCTCAGCCTGCCGGGCGACACCAACATCACGTGAAACGCACCGGTTGAGATATCCGTCCAGGCCAGCGCCCGTGCGCCACGCAGATCGGCGCAGGCGGCGAGAAAATTGTGACGTCGGGCATCAAGAAGGCTGTCTTCGGTGAGGGTTCCCGGTGTGATGATGCGGACGACATCCCGGCGGACCACCGATTTATGGCCCCGCTTCTTCGCCTCTGCGGGGCTTTCCATCTGTTCACAGACGGCAACTCGGAACCCCTTGCGGATCAGCGAAAGAAGATACCCTTCGGCGGAATGCACGGGCACGCCGCACATGGGGATTTCCTGATCCTTGTGTTTGCCACGCTTGGTCAGCACGATATCCAATGCTTCAGCCGCGGCGACGGCGTCGTCAAAGAACATCTCATAGAAATCGCCCATCCGGTAGAACAGCAGCATATCGGGATGCGCGTTCTTGATCTCAAGATACTGGGCCATCATGGGCGTTGTGTCTGCCACCGGCTTCCCCCGTCGGATCGTGTCGTGGGACCTTACAAATCCTGCCGCCGCGACGAAAGGTCGAAACGCTAACGATTGAGCCGCGAACGGGCCTGCGCTATGAGGCTCAGGTCCAAGGGAGAGAACGGCACCATGTCCAAGACCAAGATCACCAATGAAGAGGCTCTTGCCTTCCACCTTGAGCCTTCACCGGGCAAGTGGGAAGTGCAGGCGACAGTGCCGATGACAACCCAGCGGGATTTGTCGCTCGCGTATTCGCCCGGCGTGGCCGTCCCCTGCGAGGCAATCGCTGAGAATCCAGAAACCGCATATGATTATACCAACAAGGGCAATCTTGTTGCTGTGATTTCGAATGGAACGGCTGTTCTGGGGCTGGGCAACCTCGGGGCGCTGGGGTCCAAACCGGTGATGGAAGGCAAATCGGTTCTGTTCAAACGGTTTGCGGATGTGAACTCGATTGATATCGAACTTGATACCGAAGACCCGGACGAATTCTGCCGCGCTGTGCGCCTGATGGGGCCGACATTTGGCGGTATCAATCTGGAAGATATCAAGGCACCGGAATGTTTCATCATTGAACAGCGGCTCAAGGAAGAAATGGACATTCCCGTCTTTCATGACGATCAGCACGGGACCGCGGTGATCTGTGCGGCGGGTCTGCTCAATGCCCTGCATATTTCCGGCAAGAAGATCGAAGATGTGCGGATTGTTCTTAACGGAGCAGGTGCGGCGGGGATTGCCTGTCTTGAGCTTCTCAAGGCGATGGGCGCGCGGCATGAAAACTGCATCATGTGCGACACCAAGGGCGTGATCTATCAGGGGCGCGCCGAGGGTATGAACCAGTGGAAATCGGCCCATGCCGTGTCCACCACCCTGCGCACGTTGGAAGATGCGATGAAAGGGGCCGATGTGTTCCTCGGGGTCAGCGTCAAAGGTGCTGTTACGCAGGATATGGTTGCCAGCATGGCAGATAACCCGGTCATCTTTGCGATGGCCAACCCCGATCCGGAAATCACTCCCGAAGAGGCGCATGAAGTGCGCATGGATGCGATCGTGGCCACCGGGCGCAGCGATTATCCCAATCAGGTCAACAACGTGCTTGGTTTTCCTTACCTGTTCCGGGGTGCGCTGGATATTCACGCGCGCGCGATCAATGACGAAATGAAAATCGCCTGCGCCCATGCTCTGGCTGCGTTGGCCCGCGAAGATGTTCCGGACGAGGTTGCCTTGGCGTATGGTCGCAACCTTAGCTTTGGTCGAGATTACATCATTCCCACGCCCTTTGATCCGCGCCTGATCCACCGTATTCCGCCTGCCGTGGCGCGTGCGGGTATGGATACCGGCGCGGCGCGGCGGCCGATCATCGACATGGACGCCTATGAGCTTAGCCTAAAATCGCGGATGGACCCGACAGCCTCCATTCTGCGCGGGTTGAATGCACGGGCACGTGCCGCACAGGCGCGGATGATTTTTGCCGAAGGCGACGATCCACGCGTGTTGCGCGCGGCAGTGATGTATCAGCGGTCCGGCATGGGCAAGGCGCTGGTGGTCGGGCGCCAGGAAGACGTCAAGACCAAGCTGGAAGCCGCGGGTCTGTCCGACGCAGTGCGCGAACTTGAGGTTGTGAATGCCGCGAATACGCAGCATCTCGATACCTACAAGGCATTTTTGTATGAAAGACTGGGGCGCAAGGGGTTTGACCGGCAGGATATTCACCGACTCGCGGCGCGTGATCGGCATGTGTTTTCGGCCCTCATGCTGGCGCATGGCCACGGTGATGGGCTTGTCACCGGTGCGACGCGCAAATCGGCCCATGCGCTGGATCGCATCAATCACGTGTTTGACGCCACTTCTGAACATGGGGTCGCAGGAATTACCGCGTTGTTGCACAAGGGCCGGATTGTTCTGATCGGCGATACGCTGGTTCAGGAATGGCCCGATGCCGAAGACCTTGCCACCATTGCCGAACGGGCGGCTGATGTTGCACGGCACATGGGGCTGGAACCCCGCGTTGCCTTTGTCAGTTTTTCAACCTTTGGATATCCCGTGTCCGAGCGCGCGGAAAAGATGCACCAGGCACCAGAGGTTCTTGAACGGCGCGGCGTCGATTTCGAATTCGAGGGCGAAATGACGGTGGATGTCGCGTTGAACGAAACGGCACAGGCGCAATACCCGTTCTGCCGCCTTACCGGACCGGCCAATATCCTGATCGTGCCGGCCCGCCATTCTGCCAGTATTTCTGTCAAGCTGATGCAGGAAATGGGGGGCGCGACGGTGATTGGTCCGATCCTTTCGGGTCTGGATAAACCAGTGCAGATCTGTTCGACCGTTTCGACAGCCAATGACATCATGAACATGGCGGTATTGGCATCCTGCAAGATCGGCTGACAAATGGCGATCTGGAACCTTGGGTCGATTAACGCGGACATGGTCTATGACATGCCGCATTTGCCGCAAGCGGGTGAAACGCTTGCGGCGCGCGGGATGTCGCGGTTTCTGGGGGGGAAAGGCGCGAATATGTCCGTGGCTGCCGCGCGGGCGGCGGCGCATGTCCGTCATATCGGCGCGGTCGGGTCCGATGGGCGCTGGGCGGTGGACCGATTGCTGGAATACGGCGTGGACACGCGGTTTATCCGCGAAGTCGATACGCCCACCGGTCACGCGATCATTGCCGTTGATCCTCAGGGTGAAAACCAGATCATCCTGTTGCCCGGGGCAAACAGGGCGATTCCGCCAGAGTTAGTGACTGATGCGTTAGCGCAGGCACAGCCGGGTGATAGTCTGCTTATGCAAAATGAAACCTCGCAGCAGCAAGAGGCCGCCGCTCTGGCCCGGGCCAAGGGTTTGCGGGTGTGCTACGCCGCAGCGCCATTCGATGCGGAGGCGGTAAAGGCCGTTTTGCCCAATCTTGATTTCCTGATCCTCAACAGGGTTGAGGCCGCTCAATTGACTGATGCCACAGGTCAGCGTCCCGCTGATTTGCCTGTGCGGGATGTGATCGTGACGCTTGGGGCGGAAGGGTGCCAGTGGTTTGACACGCAGTCTGGAACAGAACGATCCTTTGACGCGGTTCCTGTCACGCCTGTGGATACAACCGGTGCCGGAGATACGTTCACCGGTTTTGTTCTCGCAGCTTTGGATCGGGGTCAGCCGATGGCACAGGCGATCACTCTTGCCAGTCGCGCCGCGGCAATCATGGTCACACGCCACGGAACCGCCGATGTCATCCCTGATCTAAAGGATATCGAAGACGCCCGATTGGCCTGAAACAGGCTCTGATATGGCCGATCACCCCCCGACAAAGGGCGCGTCCGGCCCCCAGAGTTCGCGCACACGCTGATCGCGTCCGCAAGCATTTCTATAGGCCTTGTAAGCGCTGGACTGTCGTTTGGGGCCGAACCGGGTAAAGACAAGGCGTGAGCCCTTGTAATAGTCTTGGTGATATTCTTCGGCAGGCCAGAACCGTCCCAGTTCGAGAACAGGTGTTACGATCTTTTGGCCAAGCGCCATTTGGGCATCCGCCAGTGCGGCCCGGGCAATAGCCTTTTCCCCTGCATCAGAGACGAATATTGCCGTTCGATAGCTGTCGCCGCGGTCGCAAAACTGGCCCCCTGCGTCGGTGGGGTCAACCGACCGCAAGAACATGTGCAAGAGGGTTTCTCGGCTGACCCTGGCGGGATCGAATGTGATTTCAACCGCTTCATAGTGGCCGGTATTGCCGCTTGTGACTTGTTTATAGCTTGGGTTGTCCACGCTGCCGCCGGTAAATCCCGAAACGGCCTCGATCACGCCGGTCACCTTTTCAAAATCGGATTCGACGCACCAGAAGCAACCGCCGGCCACGACCAGCCTATCGGGTTCTGCGGCATGGCTGCGCCCGTGCTGAAGAGTGATTGTGATCAGGATCAGGATGGCGAGTGCGGCGGGTTTGACGAAATTGTTCAGCATGATGTGATGCCTCCTGTTTTTCATGCTGAACAAACGCACGGGTAGGCGCAATCCGTCGTTGCGTTTTCTCACGGTGTGGTGACTGGAATTTACCCCTTGGCTTTGACTGGGGCGGAACCTAGCGTTTCGCTGACAAGCGAAAGGACAAGCCATGGCCGATCACGTGACAACGCATCAAGCGCAAGAAGACGCTCGCAACGAAACGATCCTGATCTATCTCGATGGGCGTCTTGTGCCCAAGTCAGAGGCGACCGTCAGTGTTTATGACAGCGGTTTCATGCTGGGTGATGGCGTGTGGGAGGGGCTGCGACTTTATGATGGATGCTGGGCGTTTCTGGATGAACATATCGACCGTTTGTTCGAGGCCGCAAAGGCGATAGATCTGGATATAGGGATGGACCGAAATGGGGTCATTTCAGCCTTGTTAGAGACGCAAAAGGCAAACGGGATGACCACCGATGCCCATGCCCGCCTGATGGTGACACGCGGGGTAAAAATACGTCCTTTCCAACATCCATCCCTGTCGCGGTCGGGACCAACTTTCGTGATCATCATGGAACATTCGCGGCCTTCGATTCCCCGACCCATCCGTTTGGCCACGGTGCCACATCTGCGCGGTCTGCCAATGACACAAGACCCCAAGCTGAATTCGCATTCCAAGCTGAATTGCATTCTTGCCTGCATCGCGGCGGAAAAGGCAGGTGCCGATGAGGCGCTGATGCTGGATATCAACGGGTTCGTGAACACCACCAATGCGTGCAATTTCTTTATCGTTCGGAAAGGAGCTGTTTGGACGAGCACTGGCGATTACTGCATGAACGGGATCACCCGGCAAAAGGTGATCGACATATGCCGCACCAACGATATCCCGGTATTTGAGAGAAATTTCTCTCTGGTTGATACCTATGGAGCGGATGAAGCCTTTCTCACGGGCACGTTTGGTGCACAAACCCCGGTGAGCGAAATTGACGGCAGGGTCATTGGCACTGGAGAGATGGGGCCGGTGACCAAGCGTATTCGCGGGCTTTACAAGGATTTGATCGCGCGGGAATGCGGTATGGGTGCATGAAGATCGCGATGTGGAGCGGGCCGCGCAACCTGAGCACGGCGATGATGTATGCCTTTGGCAACCGTGCCGATTTCGCCGCTTGGGATGAGCCGTTCTATGCACCCTATCTGCAAGAAACCGGAATTGACCATCCGATGCGTGACGAAATCATTGTTGCCCATGATCCTGATGCGACATCGGTTGCCGCTTGTTGTTCCGGGCCCGTTCCGGCGGGCAAGCCGCATTGGTATATGAAGCATATGGCGCTGCACATGGTTCCGGGTTTTCCCTTGGATTGGGCCGAGGATTGCGTGAACGTTCATCTGATCCGCCACCCGGCGCGGGTCATCGCGAGTTATGCCGCGAAACGTGAAAATCCGACCTTGGCCGATATTGGATATGAGCAGCACGCGGCGTTGTTTGACCGGTTTCCCGGCCCTGTGATTGATAGTGCCGACATTCGCCGCGATCCGGCAAGGATGCTGGACAAGCTGTGTGCCGAGATCGGCCTGACCTTTGATCCGGCTATGTTGCGTTGGCCACCCGGGCCGCGATCCTTTGATGGGATTTGGGCGCGGCATTGGTATGGGGCGGTCCATCAATCAACGGGGTTCGCAGGTGCCGAGGGGCCGTTACCGGATCTCGACCAAGAGCAGACCGCGCTGCAAAGGGCGGCGCTGCCCGCATTTTGTTGTTTGGAGAGACAGAAAATTACGTTTTGACGTAAGCTTTTGCCACTTTTTACCAAATTTTTGAGCAGTCACGAAAAGTGTGTGTAGACAGAGAGGCCACGTTCGACTATCTTAAGATACATAGATCGAGCCGAGTGAAGCGTTTAAAAAATCGCGAGGAACGATCAAAGAGCTTGGTAATGAGTGCTTGCGGCGCTGGATTTTCATCCAGCGCCGTTTTTTTGTGGCAGGCCGCGCTTGGGCGGCCTGTAATTTCATATTGTTTCAGCGAAGCCGACGGTCGCGTGCCGCCAGCAACTTCAAACGCAGCGCATTCAGCTGGATGAAGCCCTGAGCGTCCTTCTGATCGTAGGCACCTGCGTCTTCTTCAAACGTCACATGCGCTTCGGAATAGAGACTGTGATCAGACCAGCGGCCAATTGTGCGTGCCATGCCCTTGTAAAGCTTGAGACGAACGGTCCCGGTGACGTGTTCCTGGCTCTTGTCGATAGCGGCTTGCAGCATTTCCCGTTCGGGGCTGAACCAGAAACCGTTATAGATCAGTTCGGCATAACGCGGCATGAGGCTGTCCTTGAGGTGGCCGGCACCGCTGTCGAGGGTGATCTGTTCAATACCGCGATGCGCCTCAAGCAGGATCGTGCCGCCGGGTGTTTCATAAATGCCGCGCGACTTCATACCGACAAACCGGTTCTCGACAAAATCGAGACGACCAATCCCGTGTTTGCCGCCGTATTCGTTTAGCTTGGTCAAAATCGTCGCAGGCGACATCGATTCGCCATTGATTGCAACCGCGTCACCTTTTTCAAAGGCGATCTCGATAATTTCGGGTTCGTTCGGGGCGTCTTCGGGATTTACGGTGCGCTGATAGACATAGTCGGGCGCGTTTTCTGCCGGATCTTCGAGAACCTTACCTTCCGAGGACGTGTGCAACAGGTTTGCGTCAACGCTGAACGGGGCTTCCCCGCGTTTGTCCTTGGCAATCGGAATTTGGTTCTGTTCAGCAAAATCAATCAGTTTTGTACGTGATGTCAGATCCCAGAGACGCCACGGCGCGATCACCTTGATATCCGGGTTCAGAGCATAGGCGCTCAGTTCAAAGCGGACCTGATCATTGCCCTTGCCGGTGGCGCCGTGGGAAACGGCATCCGCACCGGTTTCGGCGGCGATTTCGACAAGGCGCTTTGAAATCAGCGGCCGCGCGATGGAGGTGCCCAACAGGTAGAGCCCTTCGTACAAGGCATTGGCGCGGAACATCGGGAACACAAAATCGCGCACGAATTCTTCGCGAATGTCTTCGATATAAATGTTGTCCGGGCTGATCCCCAGAAGTTCGGCCTTTTTGCGGGCCGGATCAAGCTCTTCTCCCTGACCGAGATCAGCGGTGAAGGTCACGACTTCGCAACCATATTCGGTTTGCAGCCACTTGAGAATGATCGACGTATCGAGGCCGCCGGAGTAGGCGAGGACAACTTTCTTGGGCGCGGACATGGACTTCCCTTTCGCGGATAACGGCGCGGAACTAGCGGGTTTTGCGTCTCTGGGCAAGGCGGCGCGCACTTGCGTAGGGGTCAAAGCTGGGCCAGACAGAAGAAATGGAAGAATTTACCTCTCGCGCCCGCGCCGCCGAAGCCGAAATCCGCAACGTCTTTCCCGCGACGCCGTTGCAGCGCAATGCCCTTTTGTCTGACAGGTTCGGGGCGGATATCTGGCTCAAACGTGAGGACCTTAGCCCGGTCCGGTCCTACAAACTGCGCGGCGCGTTCAATGCCATGCGCAAGCAAACCGAGAAACGGCTTTTTGTCTGTGCAAGCGCGGGCAACCATGCGCAGGGCGTCGCCTATATGTGCCAGCACATGGGCGTGGACGGCGTGATTTTTATGCCGGTGACGACACCGCAGCAGAAAATCCAGAAAACCCGGATGTTTGGCGGCGATCGTGTGCGCATTCATCTGGTGGGGGACTATTTCGACGATACGCTGGCTTCGGCCCAGACCTATGCGGCGGAACACGGCGGACATTTCCTTTCGCCCTTTGATGATGAGGACGTCATCGAAGGTCAGGCTACTCTGGCCGTCGAGATCGAGGCCCAATTGGGTGCAGCCCCGGATTTGGTGATCTTGCCTGTCGGCGGTGGGGGCATGTCATCAGGCGTGGCCAGTTTCTTTGGCCACTCGACGCGGCCAATTTTTGTGGAACCGGCAGGCGGTGCCTGCTTGCGGGCGGCACTGGCGGCCGGGCATCCTGTGACGCTGGACCATGTGGATACGTTTGTTGATGGTGCCGCAGTGGGGCGCATCGGGGAAAAGACGTTTGCGCGGTTGATCGACGTGCCGCTACGCGATGTCGTCACGCTTGCCGAAGATCGCATTTGCCTGACCATTCTTGAAATGCTCAATGTTGAGGGGATCGTTCTGGAACCTGCTGGCGCTTTGGCAGTGGAGGCGCTGCGCGATGTTGCAGAGCGGATCAGAGGCAAGACGGTTGTGTGTCTCACATCGGGTGGAAATTTTGATTTTGAACGCCTGCCCGAGGTGAAGGAACGCGCACAGCGCTATGCCGGGTTGAAGAAATACTTTATCCTGCGCCTGCCGCAACGACCCGGTGCCTTGAAAGAATTTCTCAATATTCTTGGGCCCGAAGATGACATCGCCCGGTTCGAATACCTCAAGAAGTCAGCGCGAAACTTTGGCT
>JAUIAS010000014.1 GCA_030425395.1 Alphaproteobacteria bacterium | reverse complement strand
GGGAAGAAAGGCTCAAGACGCGCCATCTGCGCATCGCTCAGCCAGAAAAGATCAGACATGTTCACAGCTCGTTTTTCGAACCGTGAATCACGCCGCTGCTCCGAAATCAATGGGTCCTGAGCCTAGGCCTGTCCAAGAAGCATTTCCTCAAAAATTTGTAAATGGGTGAATTCTCGGTAGGTTTACATGATACTGAGACGTACCGGAAGCATAGTCCTGCTCTGCCTAACTTTACTCACCGAAAGTTCTTCGCGTTGGATGAATGGCTGCTCTGGTGAAGCTGCGCCACAGCAAAGGCGTCACTGATGAACGGCAGCAATGGGCCGAAAGTGTCGGGCACCAGTGTTCCGTCATTCAATCTGGAAGCTCCGTCGATGCTATGCCATCGTGGGACCGGGCGTGCCGGAGGGCGGTGCTGCGGTATGGCTTTGGAAAGAGACCTCCCCTATGGATTCGACACATCTCCTTCGGCTGGCGGGCATTGTGTTTGTCGCGGTGTCCTGTGTGGTCATCGGGGACACTGCCGGCAAGCTGCTGACCGCGCGTGGGGTTGATCCGTTTTTCATTGCGTGGACGCGGTTTGCGCTGGCGGCGGTGGTGCTGTTGCCATTCAGCGGGCTGGCGCTGCGCGAGCTGCCGGATTTGTGGGACTGGCGGGTGTTGGTGCGCGGGGCGTTCATTGCGGCGGGTATCTCCTGCATCCTGACGGCCCTGCGCACGGAGCCGATTGCCAATGTCTTTGGGGCGTTCTTTGTGGGGCCTGTTGTCTCTTATGTTCTGGCGGTCGTGTTTCTGGGCGAGACACCGTCGCGCAGTCGCGGCCTGCTTCTGGGGCTGGGGTTTGTTGGCGTGCTGCTTGTCGTGAAGCCCGGTTTCGGCGCATCTGTGGGCATGGTTTTTGCGCTGGCGGCGGGGGGGTGTTACGGCGCGTATCTGATGATGACGCGGGTTGTCGCGGGGGTGTATCGGCCCCGGTTCCTGCTGATGTCGCAGCTCATCGTCGGGTCGGTGCTGCTGACGCCCTTTGGTCTGAGCGTGGATATGCCCGATTTGGGGCTGCCGGTTCTGGCGCTGATCGGCCTGAGCGCGCTTGGCTCGGCCTGTGGCAATTTTCTTCTGGTGGTGGCCAGCAAGTCCGCCGAAGCCAGCCTGATTGCGCCGCTGGTCTATAGTCAGTTGTTTTCGGCGACGGTGGCGGGGTTTTTCGTCTTTGGCGACTGGCCGGATGTTTTTGCCCTGGCCGGGCTTGTGCTGATCGCGGTTTCGGGGTTCGGGTCGTTGTTCGTTCACCAGAAACAGGCACGCCCTGCCTAAGGTGCGTTTCGTGTTCGGTGCGGTTTTCAACGCGATGGAATTCCCCCTTGTCCGTGCTAGTGTCGGGGGAGCCTGTCGGGAGAAAACCATGAAGACCATCAAATGCGATCAACGGCTGATCCGTCGGCTCAGTTCCTCACGTGGGTTTGACTGATTGACCCGGATCACGCCCTCTCCCGAACTTGCGGCTATCGTGCGGCGCTGGCTTCGTTCCTATGCATCCGGCGACAAGGAGGCGGTGGTCAACTTGTTCTCGGACGATGTATCCTTGGGGTATATCGGGACGTCTCACGACGAGATTTGGTTTGACGACACGCTTCGGCGCGGGATGCCCAGTTATATGGACGACATCCCAAACTTCACTTGGAAACGTGATAATTTTCGCGGTTTTGAATGCGGTGATCTCGGCTGGGTGGAATGCAACGCCGACGTGTCTCTGGACAATGGTATGGATGGCACCTTCCGAAGCACGTTCATTCTGCATCTTGAGAAAGGACTGTGGAAAATTGTGCATGTTCACAATTCCAGCCCTGTTTCGAACATGCAGACGATGGGGTATGAATCGCGCGGCATCGAAGACTTGCTCGACGCGGCGCTCGCCGCGCCAACCAATCTGCCCAAGGCCGGTATTGCCACGATAATGTTCACCGATATCGCCGATAGCACGGTGATTGCCGAAACGATCGGCGATGCGCGATGGTCGATCGAGGTCAAGTCCCATCTGCAAACCGTGAGCGGCATTGTTGCTGAGCATCAGGGCGTGGTTATTAAATCCCTTGGCGATGGCACCATGTCGTCATTCCAGTCGGCCCGCGCCGCCCTTTTGGCCGCCAAGGCGCTTCAGCATGCAATGGAACAGACGGCGAGTGAGCCGCAACTGCGCATCCGTATCGGTCTGCATACGGGCGATCTCATTGAACAGGACGGGGATATGTTTGGAACCGTCGTCAACAAGGCGGCGCGCATTGCATCGGTGGCCCATCCGGGCGAAATCCGTTTGAGCGACGCGACCAAGATCATGGTGGGCGGTTCGGATCTGGCTTTTGACAGTCCGGTCACGGTGTCTCTGAAGGGGCTGGACGGAGAACACACGCTTTATCGACTGGAGTGGAAGGCCTGACGTGACCGCAGTTGCAGACGCGCGCGGCTGGGCGGCTTGCTCGGCCTTGCGGCCGCTTGGGGCTGAATGAGGGCAGGGGCCATTGATGGGTGCGTCGTGGCCCGCGCTGTTTCCGGTCCGGTCGGGCGCGCGCGGGGCGCGCCCTTTCCGGTGGGTGGCTACGCGCCTTCGGGCACAAAGCGGTAGCTGTCGCCCTTGCGCTCGACCCGGCCGATGCCGTTGCCCGGAAGGTGATAGCCGATCAGGCGCATCTGGTCCGTGGCCAGTTGATCCAGCAGGGATTGCCGCGTGCGGACCGCTGTTTCGGCGTCCTGATCCGACCCCGAGGCCCATTGCGGGCGGGCAAAGGCCACATGCCCGTTGCCGATGCTGTCACCCACCACCATCAGGCCTTCGCTGCCGTTGCGCAATTCGAACGCCATGTGGCCGGGCGTATGGCCATAGCTGGCGCGCGCGGCGACGCCGGGCAGGATTTCGGCGCCGTCGTCAAAGAACACGAGGTTTTCCTCGATCGCCTCAAGACGCCGCTGTGCCCCGACCGCAAAGGAGGCCCGGTCTGCGCCGATCTCATCCACGGTGTTGGGGTTGGTCCAGTAATCCCATTCCGCCTGACCGATCATATGCTGGGCGTTGTAGAACATTGCATCGTCGAAATCGTCCAGCACGCCCCACAGGTGGTCGGGGTGCGCGTGGGTAAACACTACATGCGTAACGTCATCGGGGGCGATCCCAACGGTGTCCAGTGCATCGAGGAGCTGGCCCGCGCTGTCCTGAAACGCATGGCCCGCGCCGGTATCGAACAGAACCACCCGATCGCCCTGACGCATCACGGTGACGTTGCAGGGCGGGGTCATCTGGTCCAGCCCGTCCAGCCCGAATTCGGCCAGAACGCCCGGCAGTTCATCCTGGGGCATCGTCCCGAGCAGGAAACTGGTGGGCAGGGTCAGATTGCCATCCGAGACGCTGAATATCTCCATGTCACCCATGGTGACCGAAGCCGCCGCCCAGCGGGCTGGCAAAAGCGTTGCAGCCCCGATAGCCGCAGTTCCGGTTTGCAGGAAAGAACGTCTCGTCTGTCGCATGTCATCCTCACGTATTACCATTCATGAATTTGATAGCATGACGAGGCCGGGCAGGGCTAGAGGTTGTGCAACGAAAGCAGCGAAAGGGGGCAGGGCCCATGCGCATCGGATTTGTCGGGACGGGGACGATTGCATCGGCGGTGATCGAAGGGATCGCAGCAGACGGACACCAGATCACTGTTTCGCGGCGCAGCGCGACCCGGTCCGGGGCTTTGGCCGCGCGGTTTGACAGCGTCACCGTGGCTGACAATCAGCAGGTTATCGACAACAGCGATGTTGTTGTTCTGGGCCTGATGGCGGATCAGGCGGCTGACATTCTGGGCGGGCTGACGCTGCGCGCCGATCAGCAGGTGATATCGCTGATGGCGGGCGCGTCTCTGGAGGCGGTGGCGCGGCTGGTCGCCCCGGCGCGGGCGGTGGCGGTGATGATCCCCTTTCCGGCGATTGCGCAGGGTGGGTCGCCCATTTTGCTGCGTGGCGATGCGGGACTGGTGCGTGAGCTTTTCGGGGTGCGAAACACGATTTTCGAACTGGGCAGTGACGCGGAGCTGGATGCTTACATGTGTGCGCAGGCGGTTTTGTCGCCGGCGCTCAGGCTGGTGGATGATGCGGCGGACTGGGCGGGCGCGCGGGGGGCTGACCGCGCCGGCGCCGAGGCATTTCTGCGGCTGTTGGTGGGCTCCAGCCTGCTGGGGTCCGAAACCGGGCCGATGCTGGCGGCGCTGGACACGCCGGGGGGATACAACCAACGGCTGCGCAATCACATGGTGAACGCCGGACTGACAGGTGATTTGCGCGCGGGGCTGGATGAATTGGCCGGTGACGGGTCGTGAATCCGTGGCCGATTGTGCGGTGCGGATGGTGGTGCTAGCGTTGCGGGGGTGTTGACCCGTGTGAATTGCTAGGAGACCCTCAATGACCGACGGAACCACAAGACAGACGCGGGTCACCACAAGCCACTGGGGCGCTTTCGAAGTTGAAACCGACGGAGACCGGATCGTTGCCACTCGTCCTTTTGCCGAGGATCCGAACCCGCCGCGCATCCCTGACATCCTGCCCGCCGCCGTGCATCACGCAAGCCGCGTGGCGCGTCCGTCGATTCGCGCCGGGTGGTTGAAGGATCGCAGCAGGCAGGGACGCGGGCACGAGGATTTTGTCGAACTGCCGTGGGATGAGGCGCTGGATATTGCGGCGCAGGAAATCGCGCGCATTCGCGACACCCACGGGAACGAAGCGATTTTTGGAGGGTCCTATGGCTGGAGTTCGGCGGGGCGGTTCCACCATGCCCAAAGCCAGGTGCACCGGTTTCTGAATTCCATCGGTGGCTATGTGGCGTCTTTCGGCAGCTATTCCACCGGATGCGCCCAGTCCATCATGCCGCATGTGTTCGGGGTCAATTTCCTCAAGATGCTGTATGAACATCAGGACGGCTGGCAGGCGATCCACGATTATACCGAAACGCTTGTCATGTTCGGCGGCATCAATCCCAAGAACGCGCAGGTCAGCATGGGCGGGATCACCCGGCATGAAACGGCAAGCTGGTTCGACCGCTTCGCCGCCAAGGGCATGACCCGCGTCAATATCGGCCCGCAGCGCGGCGATGCCCCCGAAGGCTGTGACTGGATCCCGGTGCGGCCGGGATCGGACACGGCGTTCATGCTGGCGCTGGCGCATGTGCTGGAAAGCGAGGGGCTGGCCGATCAGGATTTCCTCGGGCGCTATTGCACGGGCTATGCCCGGTTCCGCCCTTATCTGATGGGCGAAACCGACGGTCAGCCCAAGACGCCGGAATGGGCCGCGCCGCTGTGCGGGGCCGATCCGCAGGTGATCCGTGACCTTGCCCGACGTATGGCGCGCACGCGCACGCTGATCACTGTGGCGTGGTCGCTGCAGCGCGCCGAACACGGCGAACAGCCCTATTGGATGTCGGCGGTTCTGGCCGCGATGCTGGGCCAGATCGGATTGCCGGGGGGCGGTGTGGGTTATGGCTATGGCGCGATTGGCGGGGTTGGCAAATCCCTGATCGGAATGCGCGGAATGACGTTTTCGCAGTTGGAGAACCCGGTCAAGACGGTCATTCCCGTGGCCCGGATCGGGGATATGCTGCGCAACGCCGGCCAGCTTTATGATTTCAACGGGCGCCGCCAGCCCTATCCCGATATCCGTCTGGTATATTGGGCCGGGGGCAATCCCTATCACCATCATCAGGATCTCAATGCGCTGCACGAGGCGTGGAAAACCCCCGAGACGGTGATCGTGAACGAACCGTGGTGGACGGCCACGGCAAAGCGCGCGGATATCGTGTTTCCGGCCACGACGCCCTATGAGCGCGAGGATATCGGGCGGTCGAACATGGATGACTACCTGTTTCACATGCCGCAGCTGATCCCTCCGGTGGGCGAGGCGCGCGATGACTATGACATTTTTGCCGGGCTTGCCGCGCGGATCGGTGCGGGAGATGCCTTTACCGAGGGGCGCACGTCGGGCGAATGGATTCCGCAGCTCTATGCGGAATACCGTCAACTTGCTGCCGCGCAGGGCATCGAGGTGCCAGATCTGGACGGGCTGCGTGCGATGAACTGGATGCGCCTGCCGATCCAAGACCCGGAACCCAACAAGACGTTGTTTGCGCCGTTTCGCGATGATCCTGAGGGCGCGGCGCTGGGCACGCCATCGGGTCGGATCGAGATATTCTCGGAGACGATTGCGGGGTTCGGTTATGACGATTGTCCGGGGCACCCGGTCTGGCTGCCTCCGTCGGAATGGCTGGGGGCTGCCACGCAGGCGGCCCCGCTGCACCTTGTGTCGCCGCAACCGGGCGACAAGCTGCACAGCCAGTTGGAGGCCGCCCTTGCCGATGTGGAGGGCGCACGCCCTGAACGCGTGCTGATCCATCCCGAGGATGCCGCATCGCGCGGCATTGCCACGGGTGACATCGTGCGCGTGTTCAATGCGCGCGGGGCGTGTCGCGCGCGGGCGGTTGTCTCGGAGGATATCCTGCGCGGTGTCGTGGCCTTGCCCACCGGGGCGTGGCTGGGTGATCCGGGCGGCAATATCGACCCGCATGGCAACCCCAATGTCCTGACACGGGACGTGGGCACGTCGCGGCTGGGGCAGGGGTGCAGCGCACATACCGCGTTGGTCGAGGTGGCCCTCGGAGAGGCGTGATCGCACCGCATCACCGATGCGGATTGCGCGGTTGCGATCATCCGCCAAGGGTAAGGGCCGGGACGAAGAGGCCAGAGCAAAGAGCAGGAATGGACTATGCGGCGACAACTCCCCCATGAAAACGAAAAACGCTATCTGGTTTATGCGGGCACCGGCACCGATCTGATTTTCAATCATGGTCTCGATTTGCCCGGGTTTGCGTCCTTTCCTCTGTTGGAACAGCCCAAGACCCGCTCGGTTCTGGCGGCGCAGATGCTGGGGCTGGTGCAACTTGGGGCCCGGATGGAAATGGGATGCATACTTGATGCGCCGACATGGATGGCCAACGCCGATCGCGCCGCCCCGCTCGGGTATGATCCGGAGCGGCTGGAGGAGGTCAATCGCGATGCGGTGGCCCTGATGGAAGATGTGCGCCAGTCGGCAACGCGCGACGATGTTCTTGTGTCGGCATGTGTGGGGCCGCGCCATGATCCTTATGCCGATATTGCCGAAATGACGGTTGAGGAGGCCCGCGCCTATCATGCCCGGCAGTTGAACGTGCTGAAGGATACCAGCGTTGATCTGGTCACCGCCTATACGTTCAACCGCATCAGCGAGGCCGCCGGATGCATCCTAGCGGCGCGGGATGCGGGCCTGCCTGTGATCATGTCACTGGTCGTGGAAACCGACGGGTGCCTGACGGATGGCACCCCGCTGACCGAGGCGATTGACCGGATAGATGTCCGGAGTGAGGGCGCGGCGCTTTTCTTTATGGTAAATTGCGCGCACCCCAGCCATTTTTCGGACGCGGTCCGGGCCCATCCGAGACTGCGCGGCGTGGTGGCCAATGCCTCGCGATGTTCCCATGAGGAACTGGACGAGGCGGTGGAACTGGACGAGGGCGATCCGCAGGAGCTTGGCCAGGAAATCGCTGCGGTCATGGCGGCCAATCCTGCAATCAAGGTGTTCGGCGGATGCTGCGGCACCGACATGCGGCACATGAAATCCATGGCCCAGCAGGTGTCCGGGGATAAACCGTAAAGCCGCCTGACCCAGCCTTGGGTGACAAGTCGTCCGCGGGGCGCTTGGGACCGTCTGCGCAATCGCGCATTCTGCGGAGATGAAAGCCCCTTTCGATCGTTGAATTTCCGGGTTTTCAAAGCCGTGCTTGGGCGTCAGGATCGTGGGCAAGGGGTCTGTTGTGGTGACTGGCCCCGAAACCCCGTTTCCTGCCATTCTCGCAAGGCCAGCCCATGTCCACTGATCCCCTTCTCCAGCCCTTTCAGCTCAAGCATCTGACGCTGAAGAACCGCATCATGACGACCAGTCACGAACCGGCCTATCCCGAAGACGGGATGCCCAAGGATCGCTATCGGGCCTACCACGAGGAACGCGCCCGTGCCGGGGTCGCCTTGGCGATGACGGCCGGGTCGGCGGCGGTGTCAAAGGACAGCCCGCCGGTGTTCAACAACGTGCTGGCCTACAAGGATGAGGTGGTGCCGTGGATCACCCGGCTGACCGATGCCTGCCACGAACATGGCTGTGCGGTGATGATCCAGTTGACCCATCTGGGCCGTCGCACCACGTGGAACAAGGGGGATTGGTTGCCGTCGGTTTCGTCATCGCGGCACCGCGAACCGGCGCATCGGGCCTTTCCCAAGCTGCTGGAGGATTGGGACATAGACCGGATCATTTCGGATTTCGCGGATGCTGCGGAACGGATGAAGGACGGCGGCATGGACGGGATCGAACTCCAGGTCTATGGCCATCTTCTGGACCAGTTCTGGTCGCCGCTGACGAATGATCTGACAGGTCCTTACGGGGCGGATACGCTGGAAAACCGGATGCGCTTTCCTCTGGATGTGGTCACGGCCATTCGCAAACGTGTCGGCGACGCATTCATCGTGGGATTTCGCTATACCGCGGATGAGGCCCAGAAGGGGGGTATCACGCCCGAGGAAGGGATCGAGATTTCCAAGACGCTGGCGCAGACGGGGCAGATCGATTTCCTCAATATCATACGGGGCCGTATCCACACCGACCCGGCAATGACCGATGTGATCCCGGTGCAGGGGATGCCGAGCGCACCGCATCTGGATTTTGCCGGGGCCGTCAGGCAGGCCACCGGTATGCCGACCTTTCACGCCGCGCGCATTCCCGATGTGGCGACCGCGCGTCACGCGGTGCAATCGGGACAACTGGACATGGTCGGGATGACCCGCGCGCACATGGCCGACCCGCATATCGTCCGCAAGATCGAGGAAGGCCGCGAAGATGATATCCGGCCCTGCGTGGGCGCGACCTATTGCCTTGACCGGATTTATCAGGCGGGGGACGCGCTGTGTATCCACAACGCTGCCACGGGCCGCGAACTGAGCATGCCGCATGTGATTACCGGCGCTGCGACATCGCGCAAGGTGGTGATTATCGGGGCGGGGCCCGCCGGGCTGGAGGCCGCACGCGTCGCCGCCGAACGTGGCCATGAGGTGGTCGTCTTTGAGGCCCAGCCAGAACCGGGCGGCCAGATCAGGCTGACCGCGCAAAACCCGCGCCGCCGGGAAATGATCGGCATCATCGACTGGCGTATGGCGCAATGCGCGGCCCGCGATGTGACGTTCCGCTTCAACACATGGGCCGAGGCAGAGGACGTGCGCGCAGAGGCCCCCGACGTGGTGATCGTCGCCACCGGCGGGTTGCCCAATCTTGAACTTTTCGAGACCGGAGAAGACGCCGCGCATGTGATTTCGGCATGGGATATCATCGCGGGTGATGTGAAGCCCACGGGCGATGTCCTGATCTATGACGAAAGCGGCGACCACCCGGCGCTGCAGGCCGCCGAGGTCGCGGCAGCGGCCGGGCTGAAGGTCGAGGTGATGACGCCCGATCGCAGCCTCGCGCCCGAGGTGATGGCGATGAACCTCGTGCCCTACATGCGCAGCCTTCAGGACAAGGATGTGACGTTTACCGTTGCCCGCCGTCTTTTGGGGGTCACCCGCGATGGCAACCGTCTGACCGCGCGGATCGGGACGGATTACAGCGATCATGCGCTGGAAAAGTCCTATGATCAGATCGTGGTGAACTATGGCACCATGCCGCTGGACAGTCTGTATTTCGACCTCAAACCATTCAGCAGCAATGCGGGCGAAGTTGATCACGACGCCCTGATCGCCGGAGCCCCGCAAACCGTAACCCGGAACCCGGAGGGGGCCTTCCAGTTGTTCCGGATCGGCGATGCGGTGTCATCGCGCAACACCCACGCCGCGATCTATGATGCGTTGAGGCTGGTCAAGGATTTGTAATCGGGTCAACGCAGAAGGGGGCCGGCACGCCGGCCCTCTTCATCCGCCGGGCGCGGGATCGCCCGCGACGCCGTCGAGATGCAGCACCGTACGGAGATTGGCGGGCCGTTCAGGCGGCAACGACACCACATAGGCTTCCTATCCGCAGAGCGCAGCTCGCCCGACGTCAGATCGGGGAGCCGGAGTCATCAACGTTGTATTTTCGACGTTAAGAGACTATATGACAGATACGAAAGTTGCGGTGCTCTGCGGCAAAGGCGCATGAGCCTGCCCGAGCGGGCCACAACACGCCATCATGAAAATTCAGCTGTCACGTCCCATAGCAGGGATCTGATGTTTGGGAAGGTTGCCGATGTCATCGCGCACGACCACGTCAGTTGTGTCATTTCTTCATCCATTTGTTGTCGCGGGATACAGTGATGGACTGCCCGCAGGCGACTACACAGTGTTGGCGGACGATGGCGTCATGCTGAGGGCATATCGGCGGTCAGCGACGTTTCCATTGATCAACTGCCACGCAGGAAAGTCAGAGCGGCGCGCAGTAGATGACCTCAAGTCGGCTCTGGCGCAGGATCAGGCCCCTGCAAACACGACCACAATCAAAAATAGTGCGGCGGCGCTTTCTCCGTCAGAGGAACGAAAATGACATTTCCCGTATGGACGAAACCCGGTGTTTACGGTGCTTTGGTTGGCGCAATCGCTGTCTCTACTCTTGGATTCAGCTGGGGCGGCTGGACAACTTCCAGCAGCGCGCAGGACATGGCGGATAGCTTTGCCGCAGAGCAAGTCACCCTGGCCATGGTTCCGGTCTGTCTCGGCCTTTCAAAGGCCGATGCCGAACGCGTCCAAATACTGGCAACGCTTCGAGAATCTTCTGGTTTTCAGCGGCGCAATGCGATGATGGAAACAGGCTGGGCCACATTGCCGGGCACGGATGCCCCGAGCCGGGATCTGGCAGACGCTTGTCTTGCGGAGCTCGCCTTAGATGGATCGTGACCCACAACTCACAGAACCTCGCGGCCCACATGAAATCGCGGCCTGCGCCCCTGCGCAAACCCCAACGGTCATGGCCCTGTTTTTCGGTTCGATTTTGGCGATCCTTCTTTTTGTGTTGCCTGCCTTTGCCCAAACCGAAGGGCATTCAATACCTCAAAATGCCAGCGCCAATAGTTACGGCGATGGATGGGAATGCAACATTGGGTTTCGGGTGAACGAAAATACCTGTGTCGCGGTGGTTGTGCCGCAAAACGCATACAACACCAACCGGACCTACGGGTCTGGATGGGAATGTCTGCATGGGTTTCGCAAGACCGATGAAGCTGCATGTGTTGCAGTGGAGGTGCCCGACGGTGGGTTTTTGGACCCGTCAGGCGAACGGTGGCGGTGCTTGCGCGGCTACATCAAGGTCGATGACACATGTCAGGAGATCGTGCTGCCTGCGAATGCATATTTGGCGGATGCCTCTTATGGTTCAATGTGGACGTGTGAACGTGGGTTTGAAGCAACTGGCGACCAGTGCACTGCCATTGCCGTTCCGGCCAACGCCTTTCTGAACGGATCAGCATACGGTCAGCCCTGGACCTGCGAGCGCGGCTTTTTTGAACGAGAGGGTCAGTGCGAAGCCGTCGCGATTCCGGCAAATGCATATTTCTACGACGCAAGCTATGGCTCGGGGTGGAAGTGTGATCGGGGATACGCCGCCTCTGCCGAGACATGCGAATTCATAAACATTCCCGAAAATGCGCATCTGGACAGGTCGGGCAACCGTTGGGAATGCAACAAGAATTTCCAAAAATCAAAGGGACAGTGCGTCCTGAACAACTAGGCGCGAGCCACGGTGCCATCCCCATTCAAAATGCGCTTGCGAGGGAAATTCTGCCCTCTGTGCCAACCTATAAAAGAGACCGATAATGGAAACCCAATCCAAAACTGTCGATGGCATCCGCCGCCCTATAAGGGGGCCGCAGGTGCCTCCCATGAAACAGATCAAACCGGCAGGTTTGGCGTCAGGCGGGCAGATCACGTCCTCACCGACGGCGGTGGTCTATTGCGAAGGGAATTTCGCGCAGATTGATGGCAAGACGGCAAATGGCCTTGTGCGCCATTCTCAAGCATATCGCATCGTTTCCGTCATCGACAGCACCTATAGCGGACAAGACAGCGGATCCGTTCTGGATGACGCAAGCAATGGCATACCCATTTTTGGTCATCTGGACGCCGCAGTTGCCGATGAAGCCAGCATTCCCGATACGCTGATCTATGGGATGGCCCCGTCAACAGGGCGGCTTTCGATTGAGGACCGAGGCGTTGTTCTTCAGGCGATTGAGCTTGGCATGAACATCGTGAGCGGGCTGCATGAATATCTGAGCGATGACAGCGAAATAGCCAACGCTGCATTGATGGGGAATGTCACAATCCGCGACATTCGCAAGCCGAAACCCAGCAAGGACATGCGCCTGTTCGATGGCAGCATCGCTGGTGTAAAGGCGCTGCGTATCGCGGTTCTGGGGACGGACTGCGCCATTGGCAAGCGGACAACGGCGACTGTTTTGGCGCGCGCCCTGAATGCCAAGGGCATCAAGACAGTGCTTGTCGGCACGGGCCAGACCGGCCTGATGCAGGGGGCCAAATACGGCATCGCAATGGTTGCCGTCCCGCCCCAGTTTTGCTGTGGCGAGCTTGAAGGCGCGATTGTTGCGGCGTCCGATGCCGAACAACCCGATGTCATTTTGATCGAAGGCCAAGGTGCGCTCAGCCATCCCGCGTTTTGCACATCGGCCTTTATCCTGCGTGGCAGCCAGCCGGATGCGGTCATCCTTCAGCATGCGCCCAAACGCGCGCATCGCTGCGATTTTCCCGATATGCCGATGCCTACGCCCACAAGTGAGATTGCCTTGATCGAAGCCTTTGCTGACACAAATGTCATCGGTGTCACCCTTAATCACGAGGGGATGTCTTATGCCGAAATCACCGACACGATCGCCGCGCAATCACACAAACTCGGGTTGCCTGTCACCGATGCCTTGGCCCGACCGGTATCACATTTACTTTCAATGGTGGCCGCTGCGTATCCCGGCCTGATGCAAAGGTCCATTGTGGCCGCGATATGACCTGTCCGCGCATCGAAGTGGATCTGGGCAAAATCCGTCGCAACACGCAGACCTTGGTTCGGCGGCTGGCTCGGCGTGGGATCGGCGTCACAGGCGTGACCAAGGCAGTCTGCGGGCATCCTGCGATTGCACAGGCGATGCTCGATGGTGGGGCTTGCTGAGGCACGTCTCAGCAATGTCAGAAAGCTACGCAAAGCAGGCATGACGTGCCCCGTCACTCTGATCCGGACGCCAATGCTGAGTCAGGCTGCACAAGTCGTTCAGTCCTGCGAAACGAGCTATAACACGGAGATTGTGGTCATTTCGGCACTGGCCGCCGCCGCGATCCGCAAAGGGTCGGTCCACGGTATCGTCCTGATGGTCGAAATGGGTGACCTGCGCGACGGGATATTACCCCAGAACCTGCAAGATTTCGCGCAGCGGGTCATGCAAATGTCTGGGGTCGCGTTGAAAGGGATTGGCACAAACTTTGCGTGCCTGAATGGGCTTGGCCCGACTGCGTTGCAGATGGCCGCTTTTTGCGCCCTCGCGAATGAGGTCGAGGGGATATGCGGCCCAATCCTCAAGATCGTGTCTGGTGGCAGCTCGGCCAACTTGCCTTGGGCGCTTGGTGACGGCGCGACGGGCCGTGTCAACGACCTGCGACTGGGTGAGGCGATCCTTTTGGGTGTTGAGCCGGTGTCCGGGGACCAGATCGGCGGGATGCACACAGACGCCTTCACGCTTGTTGCCGAAGTTATCGAAACGGATGCAAAACCCCCATTTTCCCCTATCGCCCTGATCAATCCAACCAGAGAACGACCTCGCATTGTGACACACAAGGGTGCCTCGGCACGCGTGATCCTCGCGATGGGGCATCAGGACACCGACATTCCGGGGCTTGCAATGCCTGTCGGAAGCACATTGATCGGAGCGACCAGCGATCATCTTATCATTGGAACGCCTCGAATCCTGCCGAAGGTGGGTTCCGAGATGAGGTTTCAGATGAATTACAGCGCGTTGATGCGCGCCATGGCCGTGCCCGACATCACAGTAAAACTCTTGGGAAATCCACCCGCAAGATCATCGCGGCGCACCCCGGACAAGGTCGAACATCTGGCGCTGGTTTGAAAGACCTCGCTTGGTCCGGCCGTCCCAAAACAACAAAGGAAACTGAAAATTGACGAAATTGACAAAAGACAATCTGTTCAAAGAGTATACCTCCAAACCGGAAACCGCGATGGACAAGACGACACGTATCGTCAGGCAAATGGTCGAGGAAGAAGCGGAACAACGACAAGCCAAAGTGACCCGGCTTCGCAATACCCGCCTTGAAAGAGAAGCAAACACCCCCTCCGAAACCCCCGTGAAAACAGCGCGCAAGACGGGACCCTCTGGAACCGCTTCAAAGTGATTGTAGAGCTTCGACGGCATTGCCTTGCGTTGAGTGATCGGCTGGGCAACAGTCACTTCAACCACACTGAAATCGGCCAGAGCTGTTCCCAGATCTTCCAATCGCCGCTGCCGGTAACAAGGATCCATCCATGACAAGCGCAGAGCGACCCTCAGAAAAAATCCACTATATCTGCCAGACCTATGTTGAAACGAAGGCTGGGCGCAACGGGCAGGCCGGACTGAAGATTGCCAAGCAATTTGAGTATTCCACAGCGTCGGAAGCACAGAACAGGGCCGAACGGGAGGCTCTGTCCGAAAATTGTTCGGGTGCCGACGCCTATATGGTCATTGAAGATCCAGCCAGTGGTGAAGTCGGCACCCCGAGCTTTCTTGTAAGGCTGGGAAATGTCCCCGAATTTGACGATTTCTAGAAGCCTGAAAACTGTGAGCCTGACCAGCGCCAAGTTTTGCACCTGTGAAATGCCGCGGGACGGCATCGGGAAAGAACCGCGCGCCGAGCACAGGCGGATTGCCAGATTGCGCCTTGTCCGACATGATCACGTGACATTTCACGGCGACAGGGGGTTTGGGGATGGATGTGTTGAGAACTCCGGACGACCGCTTCGAAACGTTGCCTGACTTCGCTTTTGAGCCGCAGTATGTCGATGATCTCAGGGGGTATGAGGGGCTTCGCGTTCACTATGTGGACCAAGGCCCGGTTGACGCGCAACGAACTTTCCTGTGCCTGCCCGGACAGCCGACATGGGGGTATCTTTTCCGGCGCATGATCCCGGTCTTTGAGGGCTCTGGCGCGCGGGTCGTCGTTCCGGATTGGCTGGGGTTCGGGAGGTCCGACAAACCGGTCGAGGACGAGGTTTATACCTTTGATTTCCATCGCGATATGATGATGGCATTCATCCAGAAGCTCGACCTGAAAAACATCACGCTGGTAGTCCAAGACTGGGGCGGCATTCTGGGGCTGACCTTGCCAATGGATCTGCGTGACCGGTTTTCCCGACTGATTGTCATGAACACCGCGATACCGATCGGCGAAGATCTGGGGGACGGCTTTCGCGACTGGAGGGATTACGTGGCGCGCCGACCGGACTTGGATTGTGGTGCGCTGATGCAGCGGGCCTGTCCGCATTTGACTGCGCAGGAGGCGTTTGCCTACGAAGCCCCCTTCCCGGATCAACGGTACAAGGCCGGTGTCCGCCGGTTTCCCCAGTTGGTGATGATCGCGCCGGGGATGGGCGGTATCGAAACCGCACAACGCGCCCGACAGTTCTGGCAATCTGAATGGCAGGGGACAAGCTTTATGGCGATTGGGGCCCAGGATCCGGTTCTGGGCGTTCCGGTGATGAGCAAGCTGCGCCAGATCATCAGAGGTTGCCCGGAACCACTGGTTCTGAACGACGCCGGGCATTTCGTTCAGGAATGGGGCGATCAGGTTGCACGGGCCGCACTAAAACACTTTGGCGATCATTGATACGCAGTAGCGATTGCGTCAGGGCTGACCTTGTTCCCCTGTCCCGTCATTCCGCCGCGAGGGTTGTCCGGTCCTGCCGTGGCGCGCGTGCATCAGGCGCAGGTCTTTCTGGTATTGCAGAGGCGAGGTGCCGGTGACGGCCTTGAAGTGTTCGACTGGCTGAGCATCGGCTTGCCCAAAGGGGATGTCACGCGAGGCGCTGAGGGTGATTTTCTGTCGCTTTGTCATCGGGATATCTTCGGACGGGCCAGCCGGGAGCCTCTCTCTCGACCTCCAAACCCATCAGGGAAAACCCGGCACGCCTCTTGCTCTAAGAATTTGAAGATCCCCTGCACGAAGTCGAACATGCTTTCGGGCGGGCGGCTTTGTTCGTCCGACCGCGCGACGATCTTCTTGCGGGCCGCGCGGGTGCCGCCGACAAAGGGCGCAGGTGTGGGTGTAGACGAAATCTCAGGACCGTTCGTCCCGGGGTTCGTTAGGGCGCGGTGATCGGCGGTGGGTTGCGCCGTTTGCCTGAGACCGCGTTGCCGGCGATGGCCACGAGAAGGACGAGACCACCAATCAGGGTATAGACGCTCGCTGTTTCCCCCAGAAAAAGCCAGACCCAGAGCGGGCCAAGCAGGACTTCGGCAAGGGACAACAAGGCGAGTTCCGCTGCCGGGAGGCTGCGCGACCCCAGCGTGTAAAGGATCAGACCGGCACCAACCTGAAACACCCCCATTCCCATCGCGATACCGCTGTCATTGAGGCTCAGGGCAAGCGGGAGCCCAAGGCCAAGGCAGATCGCCAAGGTGATCACGATGGCAAAGAGGCCCGAAAGGAACACCGCAGGCAGCATTTCGCCCGTTCGCCCCCATCGCAGCGCGACGGTGAAGACAGCAAACCCGAATGCCGATCCAAGCGCGGCGAGGCTTCCCGCCAGCGCGACACTGCCGGATTTGTCTGCGACCATGATCGCGATCCCGCCGATGGCCACCGCGATCGCCACCCAAGTCGCGGTCCGCACCGGTTCGCTCAGCACGATTTGCCCAAGCACCGCAGCCATGAACGGCGCCGTCGCAAACAGCAGCATCGCATTGGCGACCGATGTGTTCTGGATCGCATAGATGCCGCCCGCATAGGCCGCGACAAGTGAAAGCCCCGCGATGATGGCAGGCGAACCGATGCGACGGATCTGGGCAAAGGGGCTTTCGCCCGAGCGCAGCCGAATGAGGATGTACAAGAATACCGACAGGCTGATCGACCGATAGAGCAGAATTTGCCAGACGACGGCATCTTCGATCAGGCGAATGCCAAGACCAACCGATGACCAGAGAACCCCCGCCGCAAACACGAAGAGCACACCGTATTTGTGGGCATCCGTAATGGAAGAGGCAGGCGATATGGATGTCATGTCAGGCCGATCCGCAAAATCATTTTGCCCAAGGTAACCGCCTCGCCAGAGCTTTGATCACTCATTTGCGACATTCCCGCGTGTTCCCGTTGCCCTGTGTTGAGCGGGCGGGAGCAGGGTGCAAAACGAAGGGGGTCTCGTCCTCAAAGATGGGCGGCGGGTCCGCAAGTGGGGCAGCTTGGCTGAACCGCAGTCCTGTTCGAAAAAGCCGGACCACTTCAGACTGGCCAGTCCTTGACAAAAGACTGACCTCGGACAGACAGGCGCGTTCGTTATGCGTGGCCGTCACCGTTCATGATCTCCGGCAATTCGCGACACAGGAAGGCGGCAAGGGCTTCGACCTGAGGCGGATTGCCCCTGCGGTCATGCATCAGCAGGCTGATCTCGGCCTGACCGGCGGACCAGTCGGGCAGAAGGCGGCTGAGCCGTCCTTCCGCGACATCTGCCGCACACACATATGCCGGCAGCGCCACCACGCCGAGACCGTCCGCGGCTGCCTGTTTCAGGGTGGTCATGTCGTCGCTGCGCAGGCGCACCGCATACGGAACCGATGCAGTGCGTTCGTCAGGCCCCTGCAAAGACCAGAAATCGTCTCCGGGGCGCCAGCCAATCGCAAGGCCGGGTAACCCGTCGAGGTCCGCCGGTAACGCTGTCGCGCCGATTTTTTCTGCGAGATCCGTCGCGCCAAAAAGGTGCCACGGAAGACTGGTGATGCGTCGTTGGATCAGCCCGGAGTCCGGGAGTAGTCTTGTATGCGCGCGGATGGCCAGATCGATTCCATCGCCGATCATGTCTGAAAAGTCGTTTGATGCCTGAAGTCGCAGGATGACGCGCGGGTGCGCGGCCAAGAAACGCGGCAGAATGCGGCCGAGCGCGAATTGTGCTACTCCGACCGAGCATGACAGGGTGACGGTGCCTTCCAGAACGTCCTTGTCCTTGCGCACGGCTGTCTCGGCGGCCACCATGCACTCCAGTGCCATTTTTGCGTGCTGGTAATATGCCGCGCCTGCTTCTGTCAGCGAGATATGTCGTGAATCCCGATTGAGGAGGCGTGTGCCAAGCCCCTCTTCGAGGGATTTTACCTGCCGGCTGATCCGGGATTTGGGAATGCCCAAGGTCCGCGCCGCGGCCGAGAACCCCTGTTTTTCGACGACATGCACAAGGTAGAAGGCTTGGTTGAGATCCATGCTGCGGCCGTCCTTTGCTGTGTTCGTTCCAAATACAGAACGACGGGTTCCGAAATCAACATATTTTGCGATTATCGTCCTGTATGTAAGTTCCCTTTCAACTCAGGAGGTGAACATGACGACACAGAAAACGGATCAAGACCACATCCCCGGCACCGCCAGCATCGCTGTCCAGTATGGGGAAAAGATGACCCGCGGCACGGGGTTCGAGGCGATCAGTTTCACCCACCGGCAGCTTGACGGGCTGATGGACCCGCTGATCATGGTTGATCACTTCACGATGACCGCGCCTACCTTTGGGCCGCATGCCCATGCCGGGCTTTCGGCGGTGAGCGTGCTGTTCGAGGACAGCACCGGAAGCTTTCGCAACCGGGACTCGTTGGGAAATGACATCAAGCTGGCACCGGGCGATCTCTACTGGCTGAAGGCCGCGCAGGGCGCGGTGCACGACGAAGCCCCCACCCCCGGATCGCGGACGCATGCCTTGCAGATATTTGTGAACCTGCCCGCCGCGCAGAAACTGGATGTGCCCGCTGCGCGCCACGTCCCCGCCTCTGGTATGGCGATCATCAAAGGCGAGGGGCATCGGGTTCGGGTGATGACCGGCCAAAGCAATGGCGTCATTGGCGCGAACTCACCTGCCTTGCCGTTTACCATCCTCGATATTGGCCTGCAGGCCGGAGGACGCTTCACCCATCACGCCGATAGCGGGGAGGCCATGTGGATGCATCTGATCCGGGGTGAGATCGAGGCCGATATTGATGGAACCCGCCATCTGCTGACCCGCGACACGGCGCTGGCAACACATGGTGGGGGCGCGATCAGCCTGCGGAGCGTGGACGGCGGCCAAGCTGTGCTGCTGGCCGGGATGCCCTTGCGCGAGGCTTTCGTTCAGAAGGGACCGTTTGCCATGAGCAACGTCGCGCAAATGGAAACCGTCATCGCCGCGCATGCCGCCGGGGATCTGGGTTCCATTGGTTAAACGCCCGGTCTGCGCGGCCCACTGGGCGGTCGCGGGGCCTGCTTCATCAAAAACATCAACGCATCAAAAACGGAGTAAACCCATGAAAGTTCTGACATTCGGTGCAAGCACGTCGAAGAATTCGATCAACAAATCTCTGGCGCAGTTTGTTGCCGCTCTGGTCCCCGGGGCCGAGATCGACATACTGGATCTGAATGACTTTGACCTGCCGATCTTCAGTGAGGATCTCGAGAAAGAGATCGGTCTCCCCCTTGCCGCCAGACGGTTCTTTGCCAGGATCGGTTCTGCGGATGCGGTGATCGTCTCTTTTGCGGAACACAACGGATCCTATTCAGCCGCCTACAAGAACCTCTTCGACTGGGCGAGCCGTATCGACCAAAAGGTGTTTCAGAACAAGCCGACGGTGTTCCTGTCGGCGTCGCCCGGTCCCAGCGGTGCGGGCAGCGTTCTGGCCTCGGCCAAAGGGTCGGCCGGGTTCTTCGGGGCGGACCTCAAGGCGGCGGTGTCCGTGGGCAACTTCTATGATGTGTTCGACGTAGATACCGGGCGTATCACCGCTCCAGGGGTTCTCGCAGAGTTGACCGCCGCGTCCAAGGTGCTGGCCCTGCAGGAGGTCGCTTGACATGATGGATCACAGACAGCTTCACCGGCTTTTGGGCTCACTGATCATGTCGTCCTTTATGTCTCTGGCTCTGTCAGGCGTGTTCAGCTTTCTGGAGTTTGGTATCTCATGGCAATGGCTGAAGGTCTGGGGACAGAGCACCCTGATTGCCCTGCCGATCGCGTTTTCGCTGGATATGGTATTCGGAGACACGCTTCGTCTTTTCTCGGGCAAGCTTGCCGACATAGCCGCAAGAGCCTGATCATGATCGGTCGCGTCCGGATGGGCACCGTAGCCTGTCCCACACAGCGCCATGAAACCTCGCCCGCCTGTCCATGACAATTGGTGGTCCTTGAGCGCGGCGTGGCCTCAGTCATCAGCCATATGGCCCCTGCGTGGGGCATAATCGACCCAACAAAAGCCCGAAACAGGAAGCCCTTTCATGACCTATTCCCCAGCCACCCTGCGCCTTGCCGGGCTGCTTTACCTTGCGATCATCGTCTGCGGTATCAGCGCCGAAGTCCTGTTTCGCGGTCCGCTTGTGGATTTCGACGATCCATCCGCAACGGTCAGCGCCATTAACAATGCCACCGGCACGTTTCGCCTCGCCATTGCGGCGGACATCGTCATGGCGACGGCGGATGCGGCGTTGGCCATCCTGCTCTATGTTATCTTCCGTTCGGTGGCACCGGTGCTGGCGCTGGCTGCGATGGTATTCCGGCTGATCCAATCAGTGATAATCGCCATGAATTTGATGCACATGCAATCGGCGCTTTTGTTGATAACGGGTGCCCCCGATCTTGCCACCGAACACGCGGCCGCGATGGCCGTTCACGCGTTGAACCTGCATGCCCATGGCTATGACCTTGGCCTCGTGTTCTTCGCGATCAACAGCTTGCTGACCGGCACCCTGATCTGGGTTTCGGGCCTGTTCCCGCGTATTATTGGGGTCGGGATCGCAGTTGCGGGGATCGTTTACCTATAGGGCAGTTCCCTGAGGTTTTTCGCGCCAGCCTTGTTCGACGCCTTCACACCTGCCTACGGAATGACGGTCCTGGCTGAAAGTGCGTTCTGCCTTGTCCTGCTCTCTGGTTGGACAAAGCATCGGCGGATAACGGATCAGGGACGTTTGTGAAGCAAGCCTTGTCTCTTCTTTGCTGCGAGAGGCAAACGCGCGCCGTGCAGATTGGCTATCGGCGCATTCATGTGCTGTCGCGCCGTGCGCTGCCGAAAGGTCAACGCCAAGGAAACCGTCGCAACGTCGTGACAATCTCTTCGGGCTTCGGTCGCGTGTTGGCCATGTGGTCCCTCCGTTTTCCCAAACATGACGGAGAGCTACTTCAGTGGGGGAGGGCCAGCGTGATGTTGGCGATCCGCGCGCGCCTTTTTCATCGTGGTATCCTTCCCTCAAGTTGTCCGCCCGAGAATTTGGGCTGGGCAAGCCCGGCAAGAAGGCGGCATCTAGCGCCTGATGTGGGTGGAAATGCAGGTTGCGAAAACTGGCGAGGCTGCCCGAGCCAGTGTTTTCAGCCATTTAGGGGGATCAAGTGGCAGCCCGTAGGGGAATCGAACCCCTCTTTCCAGGTTGAAAACCTGGCGTCCTAACCGATAGACGAACGGGCCACTCTTTCTTGTGAGGGGGTGAATAGGCAATCGGCGCGGTGGGCGCAAGAAGAAATTTCACAGTTTTGGCAAGATTTTTTGGCGGCTGTGGGGCGGTTGCGTAAGGGATTGGAAATGCGTGGTTTTGCGCGGTCAGGGCCGGGTCAGCCGTCGGCTTGAGCGGCGTCTTCGAGGCGCAGTTGCAGGCTTTGGCGGCCACCCCATGTGTTGATTTCGATCCGTCCGGCGACGTGGAATCGCGCGCCGTCGCGGGCGGCCAATGCGCTGCCCAGTGGCGTATCGGCAATACCGAAGGCGATCGCGTCCATGCCGCCGCCCATCCCGTCGGCCAGCGTCAGCTTGAGATGGTTTTCGCCCACGCGTTTGGCAAAACGCACCTGCATGTCGGGCAGCGCAAAGCGCGGGGCGGGGGCCGAGGCACCAAAGGGCCCTGCGTCTTCCATCTGGGTGACGGTTTCGATGGTCAGGGCACCGGGCATGATCACCCCGTCCAGCCTGAGGTCGGCCGCACCCAGCCTGTCTGCACCTTGACGGGCCAGCAATTCCGACAATCGGTTCATTGCGTCCTCAACACCATCGCGGGCCACGGTCAACCCTGCGGCCATCTTGTGCCCGCCGCCCTTGATCAGCAATCCGTCCTGCGCCAGCCGTTGGATCGCGGCCCCAAGGTCGATGCCCGAGACCGACCGGCCGGAGCCTTTGCCTTCGTCTCCGTCCAGACCGATGACAATGGCGGGGCGGTTGGTTGCCTCTTTCAGGCGTGATGCGACGATGCCTACCACGCCGGGGTGCCAGCCTTCGCCCGCGGCCCAGACCAGTGGCCCGTCAAGTCCGCGTTCCTCGGCCTGGGCCAGCGCCGCGGCGCGCACGGTTGCTTCGATATCGCGGCGTTCGGTGTTGAGCGTATCCAGCCGCTGTGCCAGGGCCGCGGCCTCGTGCGGGTCGTCGGTGGCCAGCAGGCGCGCGCCCAGATCGGCGGCCCCGATGCGTCCGCCCGCGTTGACCCGTGGGCCAAAGACGAACCCGAGGTGATAGCTCTCTGGCGCGCGATCGAGCCGTCCCACATCGGCCAAAGCCACCAGTCCCACGCGTTCGCGCCGCGCCATGACTTTCAGCCCCTGACGCACCAATGCGCGGTTCACCCCGATCAGGGGGGCCACATCGGCCACGGTGGCCAGCGCCACCAGATCGAGCATCGCCATCAAGTCGGGCGAGGATTTGCCTGCCTCGCGCAGCTGGCGGCGCGCTTCGACCAGCATCAGGAACACCACCGAAGCCGCACAGAGATGGGCCAGATCGCTGCTTTCGTCCTGCCGGTTGGGATTGACCACGGCGAGCGCGGGCGGCAGCGTTTCGCCGCCGAGGTGGTGATCGAGAACGATCACATCGGCCCCTTTTGCGGCGGACAGCGCGTCATGGCTGAGGGTGCCGCAATCGACACAGATGATCAGATCGTGATGCCCGGCCAGTTCGGCCATCGCGGGGGGATTGGGGCCGTAGCCTTCGTCGATGCGGTCCGGGATATACAGCGTTGTGCGCAGGCCCATCTGGCGCAACCACACGATCAGCAGGGCCGCCGATGCGCCTCCGTCAACGTCATAATCGGCAAAGACGGCAATGCGTTGACCCGTGTTCACTGCCTGGAGAAAGCGGGCCGCGGCCTTTTCCATGTCGCGCAGAGAACGCGGATCAGGCAGCAGATCACGCAGTTGCGGTTCGAGAAATTTGGCGGCTTGGGGCGTGTCCACGCCCATCCGGGCGAGGACATTGCACAGCGGTTTGGGCAGGCCGGTTTCCTGCGCCATGGCCTCGGCGGAACGCTCGGTCTCGATCGAGGGGCCAAGCCAGCGCCGACCGCTCAGAGAATGCTCCACTCCGAGAAAGCTCATTGCGGGGCAGCCGCCGGCCTGGGGCGTGTTTGTGTCACCGCGGCAATCACGCGACGGGCGAGCGGTATTCCATCCGGCGCACGGACCCGGTCTTGGACCGCATGATCAGCGTTTCGGTTGTCACCCAGCCGGGTTCGCGCCGGATACCGGACAAGAGCGATCCGCCGGTCACGCCGCTGGCGGCAAAGATGACGTCCTGGGTGACCATTTCGTCGCGCGAATAGATGCGGTCGAAATCGGTGATCCCGGCGCGGGCGGCGCGGGCCTTTTCGTCTTCGTTGCGGAAGACCAGACGGCAGAAGATCTGCCCGCCCATGCATTTCAGCGCGGCGGCAGCCAGAACGCCCTCGGGTGCGCCGCCGGTGCCCATATACATGTCGATGCCGGTCTTTTCGGATTCGGCGCAATGCATGACCCCGGCAACGTCGCCGTCGGTGATCAGGCGGATGGCGGCACCGGTTGATCGCACGTCGGCAATCATTTCTTCGTGGCGGGGACGCTCAAGAATGCAGACGGTGATATCCGAAGGTTTGCAGCCCTTGGCCGCGGCCAGCGCCTTCACCCGTTCGGCGGGCGACATATCCAGCGACACGACACCGGGTTCATACCCCGGACCGATTGCCAGTTTTTCCATGTAGGTGTCGGGCGCGTGCAGCATCGACCCGCGCGGACCCATCGCGATCACTGTCAGAGCGTTGGGCATGTCCTTGGCGGTCAGCGTGGTGCCTTCGAGCGGGTCAAGCGCGATATCAACGCCGGGGCCGTTGCCGGTGCCGACCTCTTCGCCGATGAACAGCATCGGCGCTTCGTCGCGTTCGCCTTCACCGATGACCACGACGCCCGCGATGTCCAGAAGGTTGAGCTGTTCGCGCATGGCGTTCACGGCGGCCTGATCGGCGGCCTTTTCGTCGCCGCGCCCGATCAGCGAAGCAGAGGCAAGTGCCGCCTGTTCGGCCACACGTGCAAGACCCAGCGAAAGCATACGGTCGTTGAATTCGGCTTTGGTGCTCATGGTGATGTCCCTTAAATTCTAATTGTTACTGTCACACGTGTTCAATGCGCAATGCAACGGGCTGGGTGCTGACCACGTCGGTGGCCGCCAGCGCCTTGAGAGCCTCGTTCAGGGCGGTGCGTGTGGTTTTATGCGTGACGATCAGGACCGGGGCGCTGCCGTCGGCGTGGCCATATTGGCGCATCCGGTCGATGGAAATCTCGGAATTGCCCAGAATCGCGGTGACCTTGGCCAGCGCGCCGGGTTTGTCCAGCAGCGACATGCGCAAGTAGAACGGAGCGGGAAGGGCCGATATTGCGGGTTGCGCGGCCTCAAGCGTGGCGGCGGGTTGGCCGAACACAGGCAGACGCAGCCCACGGGCGATATCGCAGATATCCCCCATCACCGCGCTGGCGGTTGGTCCCTGACCCGCGCCGGGGCCACGCAGCACGATCTGTTCCACGGCGTCGCCTTCCAGAACGACCATATTCGTCCCGCCTTCCAATTGCCCGATGGGCGACGCCGCCGGGACAAGACAGGGCTGCATGCGCTGGACCAGACCGCGCCCGGTTTTTTGGGCCACGCCCAGCAGCTTGATACGGAAACCCATGTCGGCAGCGGCGCGGATATCGTCGATCGAAACCCGGTCGATGCCTTCGATTTCGATCCCGTCAAAATCCGGTCTGGTGCCAAAGGCGATGGCCGACAGGATGGCCAGCTTGTGGCCCGCGTCGATGCCGCCCACGTCGAGTGTCGGATCGGCTTCGAGATATCCCAGCGCGTCAGCTTCCTTGAAGACGTCCTCATAGGGCAGTCCGGAGTGTTCCATCCGGGTCAGGATATAGTTGCAGGTGCCATTCATCACGCCCATCACGCGGGTGATGTTGTTTCCTGCCAGACCTTCCATCAAACTTTTGATGACCGGTATTCCACCAGCAACGGCGGCTTCGAAGCGAATGGAGCGCCCGGTGGCTTCGGCTTTTTCCGCCAGTTCCTGACCGTGCAGGGCCAGCAGCGCCTTGTTTGCTGTCACCACGTCCTTGCCTGCGGCCAGCGCGGCCTCGGTCGCGGTGCGTGCTGGCCCTTCAGAGCCACCCATGAGCTCCACGAACACATCCACATCATCGCGCACGGCAAGCGCCACGGGATCGGTCTCCCACGCGTATCCCGCAAGGGAAATACCCCGATCACGGGTCTTGTCGCGGGCGCTGACGGCGCTGATGGTGATCTGGCGGCCCGTGCGCGTCGCAAGCAGGTCAGTCTGACTGCGCAGGATCTTGACCACCCCCATGCCAACGGTGCCCAAACCGGCGATGCCCAGACGCAGCGGAGATGTCATGGAGTGTTCCTTAGCTATGCAAACGGCGCCGATGTAGCGGGTTCGCGGCGGCGGCGCAACGCAGCAAATGACGTCGCGGCTATCCGTCCTGCGCATCGCGACGCCGCAGGCGATCCGCGCGCGCCTGAAGAGCACGGGTGCGCCGATCAAGGCGGTCGGTTGTCTCTTCGGCGGCGTCGGGATCGTAGGCATCGGCCGCAAGCAGCGTTTCGATCGGGGCGAGATCGGGATACCCGGCGTTTTCTGCCTTGGGCGGCACCGTGGCGTCCAGTTCGGGGAATTGCGCGCACCCGGATATGGCGGTCAGGGCGGCAACAAGCGGCAGGATGGTCAAAAAGCGGATCATGTGTCCGTCATGCCTCAGCGCGCGCCATCGCGCAAGCGGGGCTTTTTTCTGAACATCCGTTCATATAGCCTATGCCCCATGGCACGCACCACAGGTTCACATTCGCAAGTTACTGGTCCACGCATCCGCGAGACGGCGCTGCGGTTGTTTGCGCAACACGGATTCGCGGCGGTGTCGATGCGCCAGATTGCGGGCGAGGTCGGCGTACAGGCCGGGGCGCTCTATAACTATACCCCTGACAAACAAAGCCTTCTGTTCCGGTTGATGCGCGATCACATGGACGGTCTGCTGGCGGCCCGCGCAGAGCGCGGCGACGGGGGCGGTGCGCTGGACCGGCTTGAGGATTTCACCCGGTTTCACATCCGCTACCATATCGAACGTCCCAACGAGGTGTTCATCGCCTATATGGAGCTGCGCAATCTTGAACCCGAGAATTTCGCGGTAATCGAAAGGCTGCGCGGTGAGTACGAGTCGGAATTGGAAGGCATTCTGCGGGATGGCGTGGCCGAGGGTGTCTTTCACCTGACCGATCCCAAGATCGCGTCGCTGGCTGTGATCGCGATGCTGACCGGGGTCAACACGTGGTATCGTCCGCAGGGGCGATTGACACTGGATGATGTCGAAACCCTGTATTGGGATATGGTGCGCGGCGCTGTCGGTGCTGCGGTCTAGCCGTTTCCGGCCCACCACTGGGCGGGTTTGACACGCGCGCCGCGCTTGCGATCCAGCCAAAGCGCCAGTTTGCGCCAGCGTGACAGTGCCAGCCGAAGCCACAGCCGGTGTGACCAGCGGGAAAAATCCCGGTTGAACGGGCAGACCCGCATGCAGATCGCGCAATCTGACGCTTGCGCGGCCCAGAAGGAAAAGCATTTCTTGGCGTCCGATGTCCATTTGACCACGCCCTTGATTTCGGAGCGTGTGGCCCCGCTGGGCGCAGGAGGCCCGAAAGGCAGGGCTTTGACCGGACAGGCGTCGGCGCATTTTGTGCAGATGTCACAAAACGCCTGAACCCCGCGCGGGCGTGGCGTGTCATGGGCAAGTGGCAAATCGGTGAAAATCTTGGAAAACCGCAATCGCGGGCCGTATTCCGGTGTGATGACCATCTGGTTGCGCGCGTATTCGCCCAGACCTGCTTTGACCGCATAGGGAATGACCAGCGCGGTATCGTTCATTGAGGCTACGGCATTGTAGCCCAGATTGCGGATATAGGCCGCCAGCTGCATGACAATCGCCGCCTCGTGGCTGTATTCCCGCCCCGTCGCGGCCCCGGCAAGGGCGGATGGGTAGGTATCGACCAGCCCCTTGTCCATTTCGTGGCCCAACACGATCACCGATGTCATCCCTTCGGGCAAATCGTTCGGCGCGGCGCTCATGTCGCGGGTGTCGACCCGACTGGCATAGGTCCAGCGGTCATCGTATTCGGTCACGTCGCACAGATCGGCACCGAAGAACCGCGCGACCTTGCCGATTTCGGCGGACATGGCCGCAGGGTCTGTGACCTCCTCGCGGTCCGGGGCAACAGGGGTGTCGGCGCTGAGCGGGGCCTGAAACCCTTCGCGCCGCCCTTGCGCGGCATGACGGTCCGTCATGATGTCGGAAATGAGCCATGCCGCGTTGCGCAGCGCAAAATCGCGCCGTGTGAACCCGTCGCCCCGACGTGGTGCCGCCTCCATTCGGTAAGAGGCAAAGAACCCGTCCGTTTTCCGGGTGCGCACCGTGTCATCCCACATGGCACGGGAAAATACGTCATCGCGTTGGTGAAACGGGGTGAAATCATCGGTCACCACGATTCCGGCTTCGGCATCGCCGGGGCGCTGGGTGACGGGTCGGTTGGACGGATAGCTCATTCTCAGGACGCTACGGCCCGCGTGGGGTTGCCGCAAGGGCCAAGTCGCAAACGGGATGGACCCCGGCGCGGTTGCTTGTCAATGATGCACAAAACCCAAAGGGAGGTATGGGAATGAAGGTTGGTTTTATCGGTCTGGGCAATGTCGGCGGCAAGCTGAGCGGAAGCCTTTTGCGCAACGGTGTGGAATTGGCCGTGCACGATCTGAACGCGGAATTCGTGGCTGCCAAGGTGTCCGACGGGGCGACCGACGGTCAAAGCCCCGCGCATCTGGCGCAGACATGCGATGTGATCATCACCTGCCTGCCCAGCCCCGCGATCAGCGCCACGGTGGCCGAGGAAATGCTGCCGCACATGGGGCCGGGCAAGGTCTGGCTCGAGATGTCGACCACGGACGAGGCCGAAGTGCGGCGTCTGGGTGAAATGATGATCGCAACCGGAGCCAGCGCGGTGGATTGTCCGGTGTCGGGGGGCTGTCATCGGGCGGATACGGGCAATATCTCGATCTTCGCAGGCTGTGACCGGGACACGTTCGAACGTGTCTTGCCTTTGTTGACGATCATGGGGCGGCGGGTGTTGCACACTGGCGATCTGGGCAGCGCCAGTATCCTCAAGGTGATCACCAACTATCTGGCCACTGCGAACCTTGTCAGTTGCGCCGAGGCTCTGACGGTGGCGAAGGCGGCGGGTATGGACCTTGGAACCGCCTATGAGGCGATCCGCATTTCGTCGGGCACGTCCTTTGTCCACGAAACCGAAAGCCAAGTGATCCTGAACGGCAGCCGCGACATTTCCTTTACCATGGATCTGGTGGCCAAGGATATTGGCCTGTTTCAGTCTGTGGCCGACCGGGCGGGGGTGCCGCTGGAGCTTAATCCGTTGCTGATTTCGATGTTTGAGGATGCGATCGGTCGCTATGGCCCGCGTGAATTGTCCCCCAACATCATCAAGCGGCTTGAGGATGCCACAGGGCTGGATATCACCGCGCCCGGATTTCCCGCCGAGATGACCGACGACGAACCCGAAGAACGCGGTGCCGAGGTGCCCTCGCGCCGGGTTGCCGCCGAATAACGCGGTCTGGGGCTGTTTCCCGCGCGCGTTCCGGGATACATCGCGCGGGAATGTGGCCGGGACCGTGGCCGCAAACGCTGTCGGGGAGACCGTGAGATGTCGGACGAAGTATTGGCGACGGTGAGCGCATCGCCACCACGCCGTTGGCTCGGGGTGGGTATGCTGGCCTTCATGGGTGGGTTGCTGATTTACGTGGCGCTGTCCACGCAGCCTGCCTTTGGATGGCAGTTGTTCCTGCTGGGTGTTGGCATCGGGGCGCTGTTGATGGCGGACCGGCTACGGCGGGCAACGTCGATGACCCTTGAACTGACGGCGCAGGAACTGCGCACCAGCGGCGGGGAAACCATCGTCAGGATCGACAATATCAAGAGCCTCGATCGCGGAATGTTCGCCTTCAAGCCATCGAACGGTTTTGTCATCCGCACGCTGCAAGCCGACAGCCGCCGGTGGGAATCGGGGCTATGGTGGCGCATCGGGCGTCGGATCGGTGTCGGGGGTGTGACGCCCGGTCACCAGACCAAAAACATGGCCGAGATCATTGCCGCGATGATTGCGCAGCGCGACAACGGATGACCCCGGTCATGAGGCCCAGACAAGCTGTGGGGCAAAGCGCGGGCGGGTAAAGACGAAATCCTGGAACTCTGCCGTGGGCAGGCCGACGGTGAACGGCGGTGTCCATGTATTCCACGTTTCCACAACGATTACCCTATCCTCGTCCGACATTGCCGGCAGCTTTGACTGGAGGCCCGCGGCTTCCTGATCGCTCATGTCGCCGATTTCGCCGCGCGTCGCGGTCCATTCAAGGCTGAAGGACTCCGTGTCTTCATCCCAACGGACCACGGACACCCGCAAAGATCGGGAGGCGTTGGTGCGGATCAACAGGCCCTGCAAGGCATAGACGCCATCAATATAGGTATCGTCGATGGCCTGCGTTTCGCGCGACAGCACGTCGCCGATTGTATACGCCGTCTTGAGATTGATCGCGGACTGCCGATACCCGTCAAAGAACACGTAACTGGCCCCGTAGGCCCAGAACAGGATCGGCATCATCAGCGCAAATTCCACGGTGACAGACGCATTCGTGTCATCACGAAACAGGCGCAGGCGGCGCGATATTTTGGTCAGGGTTTTTCGCAACATCAGAATGGCTCCTGCACAAAGACCGAACTGGCCACGAGGGAATATTGCCCGGCCCCATCAACGATCAGGTTTTCACCCATCCCCAGTGTCGGGAACACCGGGTCAAACTTGGCACAGGCGCGCAGGAACATCAGTTCGTTGCTCTGCCCGTTTTCAAAGCTGCGCACCGGCGCGACCTCTTGGGAGGTATCGACGCAGTCGGCCCCTTCGGGCACCGGCGACCAGTTGCGCGGATCAAGGCGGATCATCTCAAGGCGGATTTCGCTGCTGCAATCCTCGATGAACCCGGTGCGTTCGCAAACCATGGACTTGATCGTGTCATGGCTGGGCACTTGTCCCGTGCCCAGACGGATTTCGCGCACGGTTTCGTCAACCGCCTGTTCCAGCATCGCGTGATGCAGGTGGATCATGCCCAATTCAATCGCTGACACCAGCATGGTGAACATCGGCACGAACAGGATCGCGAATTCGACCGTCGAACTCCCGTCTTCGTCCTTTTTGAAACGGCGGACGCTTTTCTTGATGGACCGGATCATTGGGTCAGCCTCAGTTGGCGGATGGACGATGCGATGGCGGTGAACGCCGATGAAATGGCAGAGCCGGACGCGTCGAAATAGTGGCTGTCGGAACTGGCGCAGTCTTTGAGGGTGGCCCGTCCGCTGCTCGGGGCTTCGAAGCCCACGGCAAAGACGATAATTCCCTGATCCTTGGCCGTATCGCAGATTTGGGTCGTCCGCGTGTCCTTGGTGCTGGAGCCGACATATTTGCGCACCCCGTAATACCAATCATTCCAGGCCTGACTGTCGTTCATCCATGGCTCGTAGAGGTCTTCGACGATCCATTCCAGCGACGTGCGGGCGTAAAGATCTGCATAGGTCAGGATCTCGGCGCTGCCCGGTTCCTCGACGGTGACGGTGGTAACAACACGCTTGTAGCGTTTGCATGACCCGTTGCGGCGGTAGGACCGGCAGACGTATTCGGTGATTTCCTCTTCGAACACGCCTTCGCCGTATGCATGGTCTTTCCACTCATCGGTATGAGGCCAGTAAAACAGGGGTTCGTTGGTTTCCCCGTCGTTGTCTTCGTCGTCGTCATCAAGGCCGACATAGACAGAATACTTTTCTTCAGCGTCGTTCCACCAGATATTGGATTCGCCTTCGCGGAAATCGTCGTCAAGGTAGTATTGCGTGGTGTTCTGGCCATCCGTCATCAGCACCACAACCTTGAGCGTTTCAGAGTCTGCATAGAGCGCGGGGCGGTTGGCGAATTCGCTGGGCACGTGGCCGTCGCCGATCATCGTGGAAAACGGTCCGCGCAGCGTGGGATCGAGAAATGCCGTAGCCCACTTCATGCCAAGGTCGATCGAGGTGTTCCCGTCGGCCCAGAGATTGTCGATATACGCGTTGATCAATGTCTTGTCGTTTTGCATCACGAGGACCTCGCGCCGCGAGTCGTCTTCGCAGATCGGATCGGTCACAAGCCGCTTGGGATCATTGTCCCGGCCGTCAAAATCGCTCCAGGGATCGAAATGCATGGTGCGATCATATTTTTTGCCGGGGATGAGGCCGGGTGTCTGGAAATCCTCGGAGTCAAAGTTCACACAGCGCGAATAGTTGTGTTCGTCTGTCATCTTGACGTGTTCGGCAAATTCCTGCGGCAGCGACACCTGTGTCGCGTAGGGAATGATGTTGATGGAAACGGGGTTTTCTTCGTTCGAATTGGCAAGAACACGGGCGACGAAATCCTTGGCCGCCGTCTTCATGTTATACATGCGGCCGTTGTTGTTCATCGACCCGGACACGTCCAGTACCAATGAGATTTCGACGCCTTCGATACGCTCCTGCGCCGTTGACCGGGCGCGTGCTGTCAGCGTGTCAACGCCGCTCCATTTCATGAATTGTGTTTCCAGCGTGGTTTCTGCAGCGGCGGTCACAACCCGATAACCAATCCCCTGATCAACCGTGACCGATGTCAACGCGCCGTTGATCCCGGATTTGGCAAAATAGTCCCGAACCACTGCTTCTGCATCAAGTTCCTGATCGAGGTCAGCCGCCGCCAGCACCGCGCGGTCCAGCGTATATTGCAACCCGGTGCGGTCGCGCTCATAGCGCATGACGTCGACACCAAGACCCGCCACCATCAGCATGGCGATAAAGATGTAGACCGCGAAAATGACCATGACGCCGGATTCGTCGCGGGCAAAACCGTTCAGATGACGGCGCAGCCGCGACGGCACCCCTTTGGCAACCAAAATCCCCGCTGCAACGTCAAAAGGGGTGTTTGATGCACAAGCCTTAAACATTTCTTTACCTTTCTAAACGCCGGGGATGCGTGTCATTCGACGCACTCCAGCCCATCTTTTTTGCTCCGAGAACATGGCCGGATTGGGGCAAAGTCAGATCGAATTCGCGATATGTGTTGGCTGTTTTGTGATGAATTCCCGCGTGATGGCCTGCATTGTTTACGATTTGTGAACAAAGGGCAGCGAGGCTCGCGAACGACAAGGTTTGGAATCGTGGCGTGGCAGGGCATACTCGGCCCCAACGCCCCGGCGCGACTCGGGGCGGTAATGGGAGGACGATAAGGCCGATGACCAATGTGAAAGAACCGAGTTTCCGCGAAAGCGTTGATCTGATGTTCAACAGGGCGGTGTCCTTGATGGATCTGCCGCCCGGGCTTGAGGAAAAAATCCGTGTCTGCAATTCGACTTACACGGTGCGTTTCGGTGTGCGCCTGCGCGGCAAGATGCAGACGTTTACAGGATATCGGTCGGTGCATTCCGAACATATGGAACCGGTGAAAGGGGGCATTCGGTATGCCGCCAACGTGCATCAGGACGAGGTCGAGGCGCTGGCCGCGCTGATGACGTATAAATGCGCCTTGGTCGAAACCCCGTTTGGGGGATCCAAGGGGGGGCTGCGGATTGATCCGCGCCAGTATGAGGAACATGAACTTGAACTCATCACCCGTCGTTTCGCCTATGAACTGGCCAAACGTGACCTGATTCACCCCTCCCAGAATGTCCCCGCGCCGGATATGGGCACGGGCGAACGGGAGATGGCGTGGATCGCGGACCAATACGCCCGGATGAACACGACAGACATAAACGCGCGCGCCTGCGTGACCGGCAAGCCATTGAATGCGGGTGGCATCGCCGGACGCGTCGAAGCCACGGGCCGTGGCGTGCAATACGCGCTGCGCGAGTTTTTCCGCGATCCGCGCGATATCGAAAAGGCGGGCCTGTCCGGTGGTCTGGACGGCAAGCGCGTGATCGTTCAGGGGCTTGGCAACGTGGGGTATCACGCCGCCAAATTTCTGGCTCAGGAAGACGGGGCAAAGATCATCGGGATCATCGAACGGGATGGTGCCTTGTTCGATACGGGCGGTCTGGATGTCGAAGCGGTCCATGAATGGCTGTCGAAACATGGCGGCGTCGCCGGATTCCCCAACGCGGCCGTGCATGCCGAGGGGGCCGCGGTTCTTGAGGCCGAATGCGATATCCTGATCCCGGCGGCGCTGGAGGGTGTGATCAACCTTGAAAACGCCGCGCGAATTTCCGCGCCCCTGATCATCGAGGCCGCCAATGGCCCCGTGACGGCCGGAGCGGACGATATTCTGCGCCGCAAGGGCACTGTGATCATTCCCGACATGTATGCAAACGCCGGCGGGGTGACGGTGTCCTATTTCGAATGGGTCAAGAACCTGAGCCATATCCGCTTTGGCCGGATGCAGCGCAGACAGGAAGAGGCCCGGCACCAGCTTGTGGTGGATGAGCTGGAACGCCTGTCCGACAGTCTTGGTAAGACCTGGAGCCTGACCCCCGACTTCAAACAGAAATACTTGCGCGGCGCGGATGAGCTTGAGCTGGTGCGCTCGGGGTTGGATGACACGATGCGGATTGCCTACCAATCCATGCGCGAGGTCTGGCATGGGCGCAGCGATGTCGAGGATTTGCGCACCGCGGCCTATCTGGTGGCCATTGACCGCGTCGCGAGCAGCTATCGCGCGAAGGGCCTTTAGGCGATGAAATGCTTCGAGGTTGAATGCAAATGTGGCGCGGTGCGGTTGCGGGTCGATGTGCCGCGCCGGGGGGCCGGAACCCGCGTCGTTTGCCACTGCAAGGACTGTCAGACAGCCGCGAGGGCGCTGGGCGCGCAGGATTTGCTCGGGCCCGGCGCGGGCACGGACATCTGGCAGACGACTCCGGACAAGCTGTGTATCGTGCAGGGGGGCGAACATCTTCGGGTTCTGCGATTGTCGCCCAAAGGCTTGTCACGCTGGCACGCGGGGTGTTGTGACACGCCGATGATGAACACGCTGCGCAAGGCGACCCTGCCGTTTGTGGGTGTTGTTCTGGGCGCACCGGACGTCGCGCGGGACAAGATCACCGGCCCGGTGTTCGCCCATGCCTTTACCGCCTCCGCGCCGCCCGGAACGGGCGGGCCTTTGAAGGACGTGAATTTCGCGCGGACGGGTCTGGGCGTTGTCACCCGGATGATCGGGGCCTATCTGTCGGGCAAATCAGGGGAAAACCCGGTTCTGGGCCTGATGGACGCGCCCGTTCGGGTGCTCAGCCTGGAAGAACGAAAGGCCTCCACACCTGCTTGATCAGTGGGCAGCATGTTTTCAAAACGGCGGATTAGGTCGCTGAAAGACATGTGGCTGTCGAAAAGCGGATGCATTTATCGTGCGGCTGTTGCTAGATTTAGCGCAACAGCGTCCGCGTCCCAAGGGAGATAGATATGCGGTTTTCCGGCCTGCGAATCCTCAAGGAAGGTTTGACCGGCAACAAGGGTTGGACGCCGCATTGGCGCGACCCGGACCCGAAGGAAGAATACGACATCGTGATCATCGGTGGCGGCGGACACGGTCTGGCAACCGCCTATTACCTCGCTCGCGATCACGGCCTGACCAATATCGCGGTGCTTGAGCGCGGCTACATCGGCGGCGGCAATGTGGGGCGCAATACCACGATTGTGCGGGCCAATTACAACATGCCGGGCAATTCCGAATTCTACAGCCATTCGCTGCGGCTTTGGGAAGGGTTGGAGGACGATCTCAATTACAACGTCATGCATTCGCAGCGCGGGGTGATCAACCTGTTCCATTCCGACGGACAGCGCGACTATGCCGCGCGCCGGGCCAATTCTATGATCCAGCAAGGTGATGATGCGATCCTGCTGGATCGCGAAGGGGTGCGCGAAAAGGTGCCCTATCTTGATTTCGACAATGCCCGGTTCCCGATTTATGGCGGGCTTTACCACCCGCGTGGGGGCACGGCGCGCCATGATGCGGTGGCGTGGGGCTTTGCGCGTGGGGCAGACCAGCGTGGCGTTGACCTCTTGCAGAATTGCGAAGTCACGGGGATCGACATCGAAAACGGTCAGGTGCGCGGCGTCCAGACATCGCGTGGCGCGATCCGCGCCAAGAAGGTCGGCATTGTCGTGGCGGGCCGGTCGGGCCAGGTGGCGGCCATGGCCGGTATGCGCTTGCCGATCGAAAGCCACATTCTTCAGGCCTTTGTCACCGAAGGGCTGAAACCCTGCATTGATCAGGTCGTGACTTTCGGGATGGGGCACTTTTATATCAGCCAGTCCGACAAGGGTGGGTTGGTGTTTGGTGGCGATCTGGATTTCTACGCCTCTTACGCGTCGCGCGGCAATCTGCCGATGGCCGAACACGTGATGGAGGCGGGCATGGCGCTGATGCCCATGATCGGCAAGGCGCGCGTGCTGCGCAGTTGGGGCGGGATCATGGATATGTCGCCCGACGGATCGCCAATCATCGACCGCACACCCGTGGATGGATTGTTCCTGAATTGTGGCTGGTGTTACGGCGGGTTCAAGGCAGTGCCCGGGTCGGGCAGCGTGTTCGCGCATCTTATGGCCACGGGGCGATACCACGACGCGGCCACGCGGTTCCGGCTTGACCGGTTCCGTGACGGCTATGGTCTGATGGACGAAGAGGGCACCGGCTCCCAGCACAACTTGCACTGAGTGGCAGACGCCGGGCCGGGGTATTTGGAACGAGAAAGAAGCAGCAGGGGCATCAGGAATGCGGATCACCTGTCCGATATGCGGGGCGCGCGACCGGCGCGAGTTTTATTACCAGGGCGCGGCGCTGACCCGGCCCGGCCCCGATGACGGGGCGCAGGCGTGGGACGATTACGTGCATCTGCGTGACAACCCCGCAGGCATCACGCGCGAGCTGTGGCAGCACGAAGCGGGGTGCGCGGCGTGGATCGTTGTGACCCGCGATACAGTAACCCATGCGGTGCATGGCGCGGAACTGGCGACGGATCTGGCCGGGGAGGTACAGTCATGAGGATCGCGGGCAAGGGCATTGTCGATCGGAGTGCGCCGGTCAGTTTCCGTTTTGACGGGGTGACCCATCAGGGGTTTTCCGGCGATACGCTGGCCTCGGCCTTGTTGGCGGATGGCGTGCGGGTCGTGGCCCGGTCGTTCAAGTATCACCGTCCGCGCGGCGTGTTGACTGCGGGCAGCGAAGAGCCAAACGCGCTGGTGACCATCGGGCGCGGGGCCGAGGCGGACCCGAACGTGCGTGCCACGGTGCAGGAAGTCTTTGGCGGGCTGGATGCGGTGAGCCAGAACCGGTGGCCGTCGCTTGGCCTGGATCTGATGGCGATCAACGATCTGGCCGCGTCGTTTCTTGGGGCGGGGTTCTATTACAAGACGTTCATGTGGCCGCGGGCCTTCTGGGAAAAGCTTTATGAGCCCGTGATCCGGCGGGCGGCCGGGCTTGGCCGGCTATCGGGGCAAGCGGATCCGGATATTTATGAACGGGCGTGGGCGTTTTGCGACCTTTTGGTGATCGGATCCGGGCCCGCGGGCCTGATGGCGGCGCTGGTGGCCGGGCGGGCCGGGGCGGATGTGATCCTAGCAGAAGAAGATTTTGCCATGGGCGGTCGGTTGCTTGCCGAAACCGGAGAAATCGAGGGCATGCCCGGCGCGGACTGGGCGGCTTCGGTTCTGGCAGAGCTGGCCGAGATGGACAATGTCCGCCTGATGCCGCGCACCACGGTGACAGGGGCCTATGATGGCGGCACCTACGGAGCGTTGGAACGGGTTGGCCATCACGCGCCGCGCAAGGGCGATGGAGCGCCGCGTGAAACCTTCTGGCGCATTGTGGCAGGGCGCGCCGTGCTGGCGGCGGGCGCGTTGGAACGGCCCGTGGCCTTTGCCAACAACGACAGGCCCGGAATCATGACGGCCAGCGCCGTGCGTGCCTATCTCAATCGGTGGGGCGTATCCGCGGGCAAATCCGTGACCGTCTTTGCCAACAACGACGATGCCCACCGCACCGCGCATGATATGGTCGCGGCGGGTGTGCACGTGGCCGCCGTGATCGACAGCCGCGCCGACGCGCCGGACAGTTCCGATTTCCGCGTGTTTCGCGGCGCGATGGTGTGTGACGCAGGCGGACGTGGCGGGCTGAGCGATATCACCGTGCGCCACGCGAGCGGCACAGAGGAAAAGATTGCCACCGATTGTCTTGCCATGTCGGGGGGATGGAACCCGACGGTGCATATGACCTGCCACATGAACGGACGGCCTGAGTGGCGCGCCGATATCGCGGCGTTTGTGCCGCGCGACGGGATGGTTCCGGGGCTGCGGGCCGCGGGTGCGTGCAACGGCGCGTTTTCCACCGATGCCTGCCTGCGTGAAGGGGCCGCCGCGGCCCGGGCCGCATTGGAGGACATGGGCCGCAGCGCGCCAGAGGTCGATATTCCGGCGGCAGATGACGCCGCCTATTCGATTTCGCCGCTATGGGCGGTGCCGGGCAAAGGGCGGGCCTGGCTGGATTTCCAGAACGACGTCACGGTCAAGGACGTCAAACAGGCGGCGACCGAGAATTTCCGCTCGGTCGAGCATATGAAGCGCTATACAACGCAGGGGATGGCCACCGATCAGGGCAAGAATTCCAACGTAGGCGCGCTGGCGGTTCTGGCCGATGCCACCGGGCGGGGTATCCCCGAGACCGGCACAACCACGTTCCGCCCGCCGTTTACCCCGGTGCCGATCGCGGCGATGGGGTCCGGGGCGCAGGGGCACGGGTTCGCGCCGCAGCGGTTTACCACGTCGCACACCGCCAGCATCGAACGCGGCGCGCCGATGATCGAGGCCGGGCTTTGGTATCGGCCCAGTTATTTTCCCAAACCCGGGGAAACCACCTGGCGGCAATCGTGTGACCGAGAGGTTGCGATGGTGCGGGAAACGGTGGGTGTGTGCGATGTGTCCACGCTGGGCAAGATCGACATTCAGGGGCCGGATGCCGCGCGGCTGCTGGATTTCGTCTATTGCAATACCTTCAGCACGCTCAAGGTCGGGCGGGTGCGCTATGGGTTGATGCTGCGCGAAGACGGGCATGTCATGGATGATGGCACGACTGCGCGGCTGGGGCAGGATCACTTTGTGATGACCACCACCACAGCAGCCGCCGGTCAGGTGATGCGGCATCTGGAGTTCGTGACACAGGTTTTGCACCCCGAATGGGATGTGTCGTTGATTTCTGCCACAGAACAATGGGCACAATTCGCGGTGGCCGGGCCGAAATCGCGCGATTTGCTGAATGGCGTTCTGGATGCGCCGATTGATGGCGAGACATGGCCGTTCATGTCATGCGGCCCGGTTGGCATTCTGGGTGCGCAAGGGCGATTGTTCCGCATCTCGTTTTCGGGCGAACACGCCTATGAAATCGCGGTGCCCGCGCGCTTTGGCGACAGCCTGTTCCGGCTTCTGGTCGCGCGCGCCGAGGAAATGGGCGGTGGTCCCTACGGGATGGAGGCGCTCAACGTTCTGCGCATTGAAAAGGGGATGATTACCCATGCCGAGATCCACGGCCGCACCACGGCCTATGATATCGGGATGCAGCGGATGGTCAGCCAAAAGAAGGACTGCATCGGCAAGGTCATGTCCGAACGCCCGGGACTGATGGATGCCAACCGCGATCGGCTGGTGGGGCTCAGGCCGGTAGGGGCTGTGCAAAAGCTGACCGCCGGCGCGCATCTTTATGACGAAGGCGCAGCCCCCGTCCGCGTCAACGATCAGGGATATATCACCTCGGTCGCGTTCTCGCCCACGCTGGGGACGATGCTGGCTCTGGGCTTCCTCAAACGGGGGCCGGATCGGATTGGCGAACGGGTCAAGGTCGTCGATGCCGTGCGCGGGTTGGAAACGCTCTGCGAGGTTGTCGATCCGGTGTTCTTCGATCCTGAAGGAGGGCGTGTACGTGCTTGAACTCACTGCAAAAAGCCCATGTTCGGGCCTGCTTCCCATGACAATCGGTCCTTTCACCCTGACCGAGATGACGCCGCTTGCCATGACATCCATTGCCCCGCGCAAAGGGCAGGAATCCGCCCTGTCCGATGCCTTGAAGGCTGCGCACGGGATGGCGTTTCCCGCGCCGGGACGGGCAACCGGCAAGGCCGAGGCGCGGGCGGTCTGGTTCGGGCGTGGCGTTGCCCTGCTGATCGGGCCGACAGCGGATGCGGCGCTGGCCGAACACGCCGCGCTCACCGACCAATCGGATGCCTGGGCTGTGGTCCGGCTCGAAGGGCAGGGGGCCGAGGATGTGCTCGCGCGCCTTGTTCCGGTCGATCTGCGCGCCGCTGTGTTCAAGCGCGGTCATACCGCGCGCACCCAGTTAATGCACATGTCGGCTTCGGTGACACGGGTTGGGGACCGGGCGTTTCAGATCATGGTATTCCGTTCCATGGCGGCGACGCTGGTTCATGATCTGGAAACCGCAATGCGCAGTATCGCTGCGCGAAGCTGACGCGCGCGCCGGGTCTTCTGGCTCTGGAACTATGTTCGACAGAGGCGCCTTGTCACCTGACAGGCGGCCCAACGCCCGCGATATCCCGTGCGGCGGATGGGCTGCCCGTTTTCCCCCGCGCCGGTCCGGTGTAGGGTGCGCGGCGAATCCACCAAGTCGAAAAGAGGTGTTCCTATGATCCGATTTATCGCGTTGCTTGTCGCTGGTCTTTTGGCCTTGCCGGTGGATGCGGTTGCCCAGAACGACAAGGCCCAGAGTTGCGAATACCAGTCACAGGTTGTTGCGGCGATTCAGGCCGCCCGGTTGGACCGGGTTCGGGAGCGTGATGTGGCGCAGGCCATCGCCGATTCTGATCCGGACTGGCCTGAAAGCTATAACAACGCGATTCCGCTGATCGCGCCGTGGATCTATGAGCAACCCATGAAGATCATCCGCAACGAAGATCTGCCTGCCGCGTGGCTGGAGCAATGTCTGCAACAAGGCTGACGCGTGGTTCCCGGATAACCCTTGCCCCGACGCATGATGCCAACGCGCGGGGTGGACTCTGACACCTGCCGTGACACATAGTATTGCATGAGCCTTCCACCCGGATTTCTTGATGAATTGCGCACCCGTCTGAGCCTGACCCAGGTGGTCGGGCGCAAAGTGCTGTGGGATATGCGCAAGTCCAATCAGGCCAAAGGTGATATGTGGGCTCCGTGTCCCTTTCATCAGGAAAAAAGCGCGTCTTTTCACGTAGATGACCGAAAGGGCTTCTATTACTGCTTTGGCTGTCATGCCAAGGGTGACGCAATTTCCTTTGTCCGCGAGACCGAGAATGTCGGCTTCATGGAAGCGGTGGAAATCCTTGCCCGCGAGGCCGGTCTGACCATGCCCGCGCGCGATCCACAGGCCCAGCAAAAGGCCGACCGACGCACCCAACTGTCCGAGGTGATGGAAGATGCCGTGCGCTTTTTCCGGATGCAGATGTCCAGCGGGGCGGGCGGGGCTGCGCGCGATTATCTGGCCGGACGCGGGCTTGATCAGGGGGCGCTGGATCGCTGGGAAATCGGGTTTGCCCGCGACGAATGGCAGGGGCTTTGGGATCATCTGCGCGGCAAGGGCGTGGACGAGGACCTGATACTGGGCGCGGGGCTGGGCAAGCCATCGTCGCGTGGCGGTAAGCCTTATGACACGTTCCGCAACCGGATCATGTTCCCGATCCGCGACGCACGCGGGCGCTGCATCGCGTTTGGCGGTCGGGCGATGGATCCGAACGACAATGCCAAGTATCTCAATTCGCCCGAAACCGAGTTATTCGACAAGGGGCGCAGCCTGTTCAACCATGGGCCTGCGCGCACTGCGGCGGGCAAGGGGCAGCCATTGATCGTGGCCGAAGGCTATATGGATGTGATCGCCCTGTCCGAAGCCGGGTTCGAGGCTGCGGTGGCCCCGCTGGGCACGGCGGTCACCGAACATCAGCTTCAGATGCTGTGGCGCATTTCGCCCGAACCGGTGGTGGCGCTTGACGGGGACAAGGCCGGGGTGAACGCCGCCTTGCGCCTGATTGATTTGTCACTGCCTTTGCTTGAGGCGGGGCATTCGCTGCGCTTTGCCTTGATGCCCGAGGGTAAGGATCCCGATGATTTGCTGCGCGCCGAAGGCCCCGCGGCGGTCCAACGGGTTCTGGATGCGGCGCAGCCGATGGTGCGGCTGCTGTGGCAGCGCGAAGTCGAGGGCCGCAACTTTGACAGCCCCGAGCGCAAGGCCACGCTCGATAAAGCGTTGCGCGAAAAGATCATGCTGATCCGCGATCCGTCGATTCGCAGCCATTATGGCACCGAGATCAACAACCTGCGCCGGACGCTGTTCGCGCCCACGCGCAGTGGCGACCGCCGCCCCTGGCAGGCGCGCGGTGCCCGGACACCGTCCGCGCCGACACCGAGCGCGCGCGCGTCGATGTTGGCGGCGCTGGGCGACGGGGCCGAAGAGCAGATGCGTGAAGGGGTCATTCTGGCCGCCCTGATCTGCGCCCCGCACCTTGTCCCTGAATTCGAGGCCGGTCTGGAGGCGCTGCGTTGCACCGATCACGATCACGCCGCGATGCGAGACATCCTGTTGACCGTGCCCGCGCAGACACATGATGAAATGCGTGCCGAAATCGCGGCGCAACTTGGGCCGACACCCCTTGAAAAACTGTTTGCCCTACGCCATGTCGCCATCACGCCCTGCATACGCAAACCCGGCGATGATGACCTTGCGCAGATGACAATCGCCGAGGAACTCGCAAAACTGAAGGCGTTTCGCGGGCTCGAAGTGGAAGTGGAAGAGGCTGTCGAAGACCTCTCGGATGTGGCCGACGAAGCGCTGACTTGGCGTCTCGGGCAGGCGGCAGAGGCACGCAACCGTGCGCTGCGCAGCCAGCAGGAAGATCGCGCTGAATACGATGTGGGAGAGAACGGTGCACGGATCAATCGGGATGAACGCAGTGCCTTTGATGCCCTTCTGGACAAAATCACCTATTCAAAACCGGGACGTTGAGGCGTTTTGGTAAAGAATCGCTAAAGAAAACCCGTTACATGGGGTGACGAATCGGATTCGCACCGTAATGATTCGCGCTATCCGAATCGCCAGACACCTCTCAGGAGCACCGAATGGCCGCCAAAGACAACGACGACCGCAAGCCTGACGAAGAAGAAACAGAAGTTTCCCTCGATATGAGTCAAACCGCCGTCAAGAAGATGATCGGCGAGGCGCGCGAAAAGGGCTATATCACCTACGACCAGCTCAATCAGGTGCTGCCGCCCGAACAGGTGAGTTCGGAACAGATCGAAGACGTGATGTCGATGCTGTCGGAAATGGGCATCAACATCATCGAGGATGAAGAAGCCGAGGACGACGACAACAAGGGATCGACCGAGGTCACCACGACCGAAGGTGCCCGCGATCTGACCCTTGGCAGCACTGGTCAGGAAAAACTGGACCGCACCGACGATCCGGTCCGCATGTATCTGCGCGAAATGGGCAGCGTCGAGTTGCTGTCGCGCGAGGGCGAAATCGCCATCGCCAAGCGGATCGAGGCCGGGCGCAACACGATGATCGCCGGGCTGTGCGAAAGCCCGCTTACATTCCAGGCGATTACCATCTGGCACGACGAACTTCTGAGCGAGGACATCCTTCTGCGTGATGTGATCGACCTCGAAGCGACGTTCGGCAACCAACTGGACGAAGAAGAAGGCGTCGCCGCCGAGCCGATCGTCGATCCCTCTGCTGTCAAGGACGCGGCAAAGAAGCCGGAAAGCGCGGGCCCCGAACTGGACGCCGACGGCAATCCGATTTCTTCGGATGACGACGATGATGAAGACGAGCAGGCGAACATGTCGCTCGCCGCGATGGAAGCCGCGCTCAAGGACCGGGTGCTGACCATGCTTGAACGGATCGCGGGCGATTACGCCCAGCTTTCCGAAATGCAGGACAGCCGGATTTCCGCGACCTTGAACGAAGACGGTTCGTTTTCGTCACAGGACGAGGCCCGTTATCAGGAACTGCGCGCCGAAATCGTTCTTCTGGTGAATGAACTGCACCTGCACAACAACCGTATCGAAGCGCTGATTGACCAGCTTTATGGGATCAACAAGCGGGTCATGTCGCTGGATGGGGCGATGGTCAAACTGGCCGATCAGGCCCGCATCAACCGCCGTGAATTCGTGGAAAGCTATCGCGGGCGCGAACTTGACCCCAATTGGCTGAACGACATGGCCGAAAAGCCGGGCCGTGGCTGGCAGATGTTCATCGAACGCTTTGCCGACAAAGCCGAGGGACTGCGCACTGACATGGCGCAGGTCGGTCAGTATGTCGGACTGGACATCGGCGAATTCCGTCGCATTGTTCAGCAGGTCCAGAAGGGTGAAAAGGAAGCCCGCCAGGCCAAGAAGGAAATGGTCGAGGCCAACCTGCGCCTCGTGATCTCCATCGCCAAGAAATACACCAACCGTGGCCTGCAATTTCTTGATCTTATTCAGGAAGGCAACATCGGCCTGATGAAGGCGGTGGATAAGTTCGAATACCGTCGCGGCTACAAATTCTCGACCTATGCGACGTGGTGGATCCGTCAGGCGATCACCCGGTCCATCGCGGATCAGGCCCGAACCATCCGTATTCCGGTGCACATGATCGAGACGATCAACAAGCTGGTGCGCACGGGCCGTCAGATGCTGCACGAGATCGGACGCGAACCGACGCCGGAAGAACTGGCCGAGAAACTCCAGATGCCGCTGGAAAAGGTCCGCAAGGTGATGAAAATCGCCAAGGAACCGATTTCGCTGGAAACCCCGATCGGGGACGAGGAAGACAGCCAGCTGGGCGATTTCATCGAGGACAAGAATGCGATCCTGCCACTGGACAGCGCCATTCAGGAAAACCTCAAGGAAACCACGACCCGCGTTCTGGCAAGCCTGACCCCGCGCGAGGAACGCGTTCTGCGGATGCGGTTTGGCATCGGCATGAACACCGACCACACGCTTGAGGAAGTCGGTCAGCAGTTCAGCGTGACGCGCGAACGTATCCGCCAGATCGAAGCCAAGGCGCTGCGCAAGTTGAAACATCCCAGCCGGTCGCGCAAATTGCGTAGTTTTCTGGATCAGTAACCCTGCGCGATATGCGCGTGTAAAAACCGGCTGCCTGAAACGGGCGGCCGGTTTTTTTTGTGTGTATGTGCGATGGGGGCGCTGCCCCCGGTCCTTCGGACCTCCCCCGGAGTATTTCGGGCCAGAAGAAGGGTGCCGGTCTCGCGGTGCGTCACGGTTCGGTGAACATATCTTGGAGTGGGACGTAATGTCAGGCATGGTGCGGGGGAAAAGGAGAGGATCATGGTAAAGGCAGGAGCGTGGGTTTTGGCCATTGCGTTCGGGATCGCGGCATCTCAGGTGCAGGCGTTTCGGGCGATCAATTCCCATGAGGTTTTCGCGGTGGACGAAGACAGCTTTGAGGTCATCCGCAGCACGCATTCCGGTCCGGCACCCGTGTGGTGTGCCGCTGGAGACTATGCACAGAGTGTGCGGGGGATGCGCTCCAACGCGCGCATCTTTATTGAGCGGGGCCCCGGGCCGAGCGTGACCCGACCGGGGCGCATTTCCTTTGTGTTTACCAGCGCTGTCCCCACCGGGTTCGATCCGGCGGAACCGCGTCCCTTGAGCCTCGATCTGGGACGGATCGGGGACAGCTTGAGCGTGGTTTCCGCCTATATGTATTGCATAGATGACTGGGTCCGTGATCCTTGAGCCAGCATTGACGCGATGATAACCGAATTCGTGATCCGCAGCTCTGGTCCGGGATTGTATGAGTTTACACCCCGCGTGGCGGATTGGCTGGCCGGGCAGGGCGATGGTCTGCTGACGCTCATGGTGCGGCACACATCGGCGAGCCTGCTTGTTCAGGAAAACGCCGACGCCGAGGTGCAAACCGATTTGCGCGCCTTTTTCGAGCGATTGGTGCCCCCGTCGGATCATCCTTCCATGGGTTACCTGCGTCACACCTACGAAGGCCCTGACGATATGCCCGGCCATATCAAGGCGGCGCTGTTGCCGGTGAGCTTGTCGATCCCCGTGCAGCGCGGAAAAATGATGCTGGGCACGTGGCAGGGCATTTACCTTTTTGAACATCGGACGGCCCCTCATGACCGCCGCATCGCGGCGCATTTTGGGTAACCCATTATGTTGGGGGTAGATTTCCCCTCTACCCAAAACTTGGCCAAGCACGTATAGTTGTGGATAAGTGGGGCGAAGCACCCACAACAGAGGCGGATCAGAACGAGGGGGACGGCCAATGCGCTGCCCGTTTTGCGGAAATATCGACACACAGGTCAAGGACTCGCGCCCGGCGGAGGACCATGTCTCGATCAGGCGGCGGCGGTTTTGCCCGGCCTGTGGCGGGCGGTTCACCACGTATGAGCGGGTGCAACTGCGCGATCTGGTGGTTATCAAGTCCAGCGGCAAACGCGAGGATTTCGACCGGGACAAGCTGGAGCGGTCCATTCGGATTTCGATGCAGAAGCGCCCGATAGAGCCGGAACGCATTGACCAGATGATTTCCGGCATCGTTCGGCGTCTGGAAAGCATGGGCGAAACCGATATCCCCTCCAAGAAGATCGGCGAGATCGTCATGGAAGCGCTCGCGCGGATCGACACGGTGGCCTATGTCCGGTTTGCCAGCGTCTACAAGAACTTCCAGGCGGCGGATGATTTCGACAAATTCGTAAGCGAATTGCGACCGCATCCCCAACCCGAAGAGTGAGCGCCCAAGACGCCCGTTTCATGACGCTCGCCCTGTCGCTGGGGCGGCGTGGTCAGGGGCGGACATGGCCGAACCCTTCGGTTGGCTGCGTGATCGTGGCCGGGGACGGTGCCGTTGTCGGGCGGGGCTGGACACAGGATGGCGGGCGGCCCCATGCCGAAACGCAGGCGTTGGCGCAGGCGGGCACCGCGGCACGCGGTGCCACGGCCTATGTTTCACTGGAACCTTGTGCGCACCACGGACAGACCCCCCCCTGCGCCGAGGCGCTGATTGGGGCCGGGGTGGCCCGTGTTGTGGCCCCGTTCGAGGACACGGACCCACGCGTTGCGGGGCAGGGTTTTGCGATGTTGCGCGCCGCGGGTATCGCTGTGACGACCGGCGTCTGCGTGCCCGAAGCCGACCGGGATCTGGCAGGATTTTTCCTGAGGGTGGAACAGGGACGGCCCTGGGTCACGCTGAAGATGGCGGGCAGTCTGGACGGCCGCATTGCCACGGCCACAGGGCAGAGCCAGTGGATCACCGGGCCGCAGGCGCGACGGGTTGTGCACGCGATGCGCGCCAGCCATGACGCGGTGATGGTGGGCGCGGGCACTGCGCGGGCGGATGATCCCGGGCTTACGGTGCGCGGATTGGGCGTGGACCGCCAACCGGTGCGCGTGGTCATCTCGCGTCGTCTGGATATTCCACTGATGGGGCAACTGGCGCGGACGGCGGCGGAGGTTCCGGTCTGGATCATCCATGGCGATGACGCGGATATCGAACGCATTCGGGCGTGGCAGGGGGTGGGTGCGACCCTGATCCCGGCGCAAACCCATGGTGCGCATATCGCACCCGAGGCGGCCATGCAGGCGCTTGGGGCGGCGGGTTTGACACGGGTTTTCTGCGAAGGCGGCGGGGCGCTGGCGGGATCCTTGCTTGGGGCTGATCTGGTGGATGAACTGGTCTGGTTCAGCGCCGGGATGACCATCGGTGCCGAAGGGATGCCCGCGATCGGGGCTCTGGGTATTTCGCATCTGGAACAGGCCCCGCGCCTGACATTGTCTGACGTGCGCCGGATTGGGCCGGATATCATGCATCGCTGGGTGCGCGCGGTCTAGCGCCACACATGCGCGTAGGTTGCGAACGCGCCCTGGAGTTTGGCGAGCACACGATTGCCAGCGCCGCGCCGTATGGGCATTCCTGACGCCAGCCTTTCGACAGCGACCTCTGCGGGGCAGGGCATGGCCGTGACGGGATCGACATAGCGGGGATAGTCGATCAACACGGCATGAACCAATCCTTCCAGTGTAGGTCTTGCCCGCCGTCGGGCGGGCACAGCACCGCGATCCGTGGTCAGGCCCCAACCCGCGTAAAAGGGCGTGCCCAGAACCGTCACCGGAACATTGCGCAATAGCGCCTCAAAACCGAGCAGGGAGGTCATCGTCCAGACCTCATCGACCTGCGACAGCAATCCGGCTGGGTCGGTTGCGCCAAGGATCACATCGGCCAACCCGTCGACATCCACCGCGCCCGGACGCAGGCCCGCCTCTACATCCGGGTGAGGTTTATAGAGGATCAGCGCATCGGGTCGTGCGGCGCGCACCGTTTCAAGCAAGGCGCGGTTGCTGGCGATGGCCTGTGTGCCGGTTCGGATCGAGGCGTCATCTTCGACCTGCCCCGGCACCAGAACGCGATGCCCGGTCGGCAGGTCCGGCAGACCTTGGCCAAGGTTGTATTTGCTCAACCTCGCGTCGACGATGGCTGAGATAAGGGCGCGCGCGCGTTGGGCCTGATCGGGCCGCAGGGTTTCGCGTTCGGCGATCAGCCGTTCGCACATGCTTGGCCGGGTCGGATCATAATAGATACCGCGATCATCGGTGATCAGCGATAGCGGTGGCACCAACGCCGCGCCCAGCCCGCGCGAGCGTAGAAAACCGTCCTCGACACGAACGGCGGTATCGGCGTCCCGGGCTTTGCCCGCCCAGACTATCCAGCGCCGCCCGCTGGCGTCGGCCCGTGCACGCGCGCGTGCCGGGTCATCGTCAAAGATCACTTTCCGTGACCCGCCAAAGAACCCTTGCAGCGGTTTGCGTTTCCAAAGCCGCATCCCCGTTGCGATCCAACCGTGGCGATCTTCGCGCCAGGCCCGCGTCTGTGCTTCCATCACGTCGAGAACGCGTTCCAGCGGACACAGGCAATCGTGAAACGGATCGTACCAAGTCGGATACAGGATCATCGCGGCGGCAAACAGTTGTGGCCGGGTCAGACGACGTTCGCGGCGGGGTGGGGCATTGTCATCAAGGCTCAGCCCCCAACCGGCATAGAACGGCTGCCCGAACACCCGGGGCTTGTGACCGGCAAGGATCGCTTCAAAGCCCAGTTGGGACGAGACCGTATAGACGCCGACCGCCCCGTCCAAAAGGGTCCACGGGCTGATTTCCGCATCGCAGAATGTCACACGGTCATTCAGGTCGCTGTCGTCGAAATGGCCCGCGCGATACCCGGCCTGTGTTTCGGGATGTGTGCGGATCAGCACACGCGCGCCGGGGTGTTCTTCCATCGCGTAGATCAGCATCTCGCGAAACCGGTCACGGTCTGCACCGCTGGCGGTGACAGACGCATCGCCGCGCGTCTGGTCGATAACAAGGACATAACCGGGCTCTGGTGCCGGGTGGGTCGGGTCCACGGCGCTGTATTTGGTCAGGTGTCCGTCCCGGATGCGCGCGATGGCATGGCGCGCACGGTCCAGCAGGGCGGTGTCGTCCAGCGGGTGGCGCATCAGCAGGTCTTCGAGATCGGAGGGTTCGCGACCGTCAAAATGCACACCGCTGAGGTCGATGTTCAACCCCAGCGGAGGTTCCCCGGCGCGGCCGGGATGCAAGGAGCGCAGAAAGCTGTCCTCGACCCGCAGCAGGTCTGCCCCAAAGCGTCCGGCCACGTGGCGGCCCCGCTGTGCCGTCGGGCTGTCGCCCCAGATCGCCACGAGATCCCCCCTGTCGGGCAGGCCCGCGCGGATCGGGTACCCGGCCAGTTGCATGATCCGGCGCACCCGCTGTTGCGTGAAAAAGCCACCATTAAACGCAAAAACGCGCCGGGGCTGATCGGCCCCGGCGCGAAACGGCAAATCGCCGTGTGTCACGTCAGTCGCCACTGCCGATGGATGACAGCGTGTCGATCGAGGCCAGCGAACCGGTCGTCGCGGCGATAATCTTGTTCCACTGGGTGAACGGCGCTTCCGTCACATACAGCGTATCGCTGTCGCGGATCACGAAATCGCGGGCCATGAACATGCCGTTGGGTTCGGTCAGGTCCAGAACATAGACCATTCTCTGGGGCCCGATCAGATCGGTGCGGCCCAGAACCTGGCCTGACACTTCGGCGCTTTCGTTGCGGAACACGAATACGCCGGTGGGATCTGCGGCGCTGGACAGCAGGCCGCCGACCTGGGCGATGGCCTCAAGGGCTGACAGGGTTTGGCTTTCGAATGGCACGCGCGATTGCGATGCGGTGGCTCCCAGCGCGGTAAAGGACCGGGTGTCCTGTTCGATCAGGATACGGTCGCCGCCGCGCAGGGCGATATCAAGCTGGGGATGTTCAAAGAGATCCTGGAACCAGACCTTGCCCTGCTGATCGCCGCGGATCACGGTGATCTGGGTAATCTCGGGTTCGGTGGCGATGCCTCCTGCTGCGGCCAGCATCGCCGACAGGGTCCGCGTGGGGCGTTCGATGGCAAAGACACCTTGCCCACCCGCGCCGATGATCGTGACGGTCGCCCCGTCACCGGCCAGGCGGCGCACCTGAACCTGCGGGTCCGGCGTTTGATCCTTGAGCCGGTCGGTGATGATGCGGCGCAGCGCCTCGGGTGTGTTGCCCGCCGCGCGCAGGCGTCCGGCATAGGGGACAAAGATGAAACCGGCGCTGTCGACCTGAACTTCTTCCAGCGCGGTAAAGTTCACCCCTTCGCTGGCCAGAAGCCCGTCATCCACGTTTTCCCATACGGTCAATCCCAGCGTGTCGCCGGGCCGGATGATGTCGGCGGTCAGGGCTCCTGCATTCTTGAACGCGTCGGAGAACCCAAGCGACGGCACAACCGCTGTGGCGCGCGTCACCCGATCATTGACCGCCACGATGAAGGCGTCGCCCTCTTTTTGGACCGATCCTGCGAAAATCTGGCGTTTGTTGGGGCCGACCTGCGGCAGACCGCAGGACGAAACTAGGGCGACTGCCGCGAGAATCGCGACGGGCTTCGCCCACCGTGTTGACAAGGATTTCACTGCTCGGTCTCCTCGACCTGATTTTTCTGCCTTAGTTTTTTTTAATAAACTACCGGAATCCAGCACAAAAATCCAGCGCTACAGGTTGTGTCTGTTATCGCACGACACGCAACTGTTGCCTCGGAGCCGCTGTTCCACTGCGCAGCGCGTCATAGGGGTCTTCGCGCGACAGCATCATGTCGACGACATGACGCAGTAACCGCCTGCGCCCGCGCGCGGAATAGAAACCGCCCGCGACTTGGCTGGTTTCCAGCAGATAGCGGCGATAGGTTTTGTAGGCGCTGCTGTCGGGCCGTTGCGCCCCGGCAAAAAAGTCGGTCAGCGGCTGGGTCGAGACAAATTCAGGCTTGTCATAGACCGCGGCACCAAAAACCTTGAGCGGCACACCGCGCCAAAGCGCCTGCTGGGCGGCAGTTGAATTCACGGTTACCGCGCTGCGCGCTTCGCTCAGCAATTGCGCCAGTTTGCCGCCCCGCACATAGTGAACGCGCCCGGCCAGCCCGTTTTCGCGCGCGAGCCGTTTGACCTCGCGTCGCAGGGGAACGCGGCCGTCCTCCAGCGGATGCGCCTTGATGACAAGGTGATGATGGCGCGGGGCACCGGCGGCAAAGCCTTCGATGATCTCCGACAAAAAGTCGGTCATTGTTGAAAACGGAGAGTGCATCTGAAAGGAGGCGTCATGTTCGAGCTGCAACAGCGCCAGATGATACGGAAACCCACCCATCCGAATGCGCAACGTTGACAGTCGCCGGTCGATTGCATGCACCGGCATCAGCAAGAGCCGCCTGAGATACAGTTTGAATTCCTTGGCAACAGGCAGGCTGCGATGCGGTTTGAAGTGGCGATAGCTGTGGTTCAGGAACATCACGAACCAATGATAAAGCGCCCCGTAAAAGATGTGCTGGCGCATGTCGCCCCAATGCGCCGGGGGCAGGGGGGCCTCCATGTCGGAGTCCTCAAGCGCGGTCTGCATATCCGGCACGGCCATCTCCATCAGCCGAGAATTGCCGTTGCTGCCGTCGCGTTCGTAGGTGACCCAATAAGGTCTGAGATAGCCTTCCTCGAACACGTGCACGCGCAGCCCGCGTTCACGGGCGATCGCCACAGCGGTGGCGTGTACCGGGCGGGTGTCGCCGTAAAGAACAATATCGGTCACCGCTTTTTCAGTCAGCAGCGCGGCAAACCTGTCTGGCCATGCCTCGGGCCGGTCGCGAAAGGGGATATAGCTGGCCCGATGAAACCAGAACGCCCTGTCGCCTGCATTGAAACCGACGCGCCAGACGGTAGACCCGGCAGCCCGCAACATCCGTCCCAGACCGTTGAAAAACGGTCCGTGCGGCCCCTGAAGAAAGAGGAACACGCGTGTGTCGCGCGATTGGATCGTCATGGCCATTTCCAGTCCTGCCGTCGCGGGTATCCTATCATATAACGACAGATTTCGTCCGATTTATGGTCAAAGTGGTGAATTTTCCGTCACCGGACGGCTTGCCGCCGCGTGCCCCTGCCGCTACCTCGGTCACAGTCAAAAGGGAATACGCAATATGTTCACCGGCATCATCACCGATATTGGCACCGTGACCGATCTGGAGCAGGCGGGCGATCTGCGCGCGCGCATCCGCACCGGGTATGACACCAAGGGGATTGATATCGGGGCCTCGATCGCCAGTGATGGCGTGTGTCTGACGGTGATCGAGTTGGGCAGTGATTGGTATGACGTGCAGATCAGCGCCGAAACCGTTTCCAGGACTAACCTCGCCGACTGGACCAACGGCAAGCGCGTCAATCTTGAACGCGCGCTGAAAGTGGGCGATGAACTTGGCGGGCATATCGTGTCGGGCCATGTCGATGGCGTGGCCGAAATCGTGGCGATGCATGATGAGGGCGACAGCACCCGCGTGACGCTGCGTGCCCCGCGCGATCTGGCGCGGTTCATTGCGCCCAAGGGATCGGTGGCCCTGAATGGCACGTCTCTGACAGTGAACGACGTCGACGATTGCGATTTCGGGATCAACTTTATCCCCCACACCAAAACCGCCACCACATGGGGCGATGCCCGCGTGGGCGATCGGGTCAATCTGGAAATCGACACGCTTGCGCGTTATGTTGCAAGGCTGGCCGAGATGTCTTGACCCCGCGCAGAACGGGGCATGCGTTCTGACCAATCTGGCGTTACGTCGCTCTGGCCAAGACGGCGCGGGCGCGATATCTGCCTCGGCAAGCACAAGGAAGGAAGCGCGCCATGACGTTCGAAAATCCGGGCCCAGTTGAACAGAACTGGGGGGACGCGATTTCCTCGGTCGAGGAAATCATCGAAGACGCCCGCAACGGGCGCATGTTCATCCTTGTCGATCATGAGGACCGCGAAAACGAAGGCGATCTGGTTATCCCGGCGCAATGGGCAAACCCGGATGCAATCAATTTCATGGCGACCCATGGCCGGGGGTTGATCTGTCTGGCGATGACGTCGCAACGCATCGAAGAACTGGGCCTCCAGTTGATGTCGACGAACAATTCCAGTCGCCACGAAACGGCCTTTACGATTTCCATTGAAGCCCGCGAAGGCGTGACAACCGGCATCTCGGCAGCTGACCGGGCGCGCACCATCGCGGTGGCGATCGACGCCTCCAAGGGGCAGCAGGATATCGCCACACCGGGTCACGTATTTCCACTGCGCGCCCGCGCGGGGGGCGTTCTGGTCCGCGCAGGCCATACCGAGGCCGCCGTGGATGTCAGCCGTCTGGCCGGTCTGAATGCCGCGGGTGTGATCTGCGAGATCATGAACGAAGACGGGACCATGTCGCGTCTGCCTGAACTGGTAGCCTTTGCGCAGAAGCACAATCTCAAGATCGGCACCATCTCGGATCTGATCGCCTATCGCCGCCGTCACGACAATTTGGTTCGCGTCAAGAGCGAAGAAACCATCACCAGCGAATTCGGTGGCGATTGGCAGATGCGCATTTACGCCGATGAAACCCACGGCGACGAACATATCGTTCTGACCAAGGGCGATATCACCACGCCCGAACCGGTGCTGGTGCGGATGCACGCGCTGGATCCGATGCTGGATGTGATCGGCACGGGCGCGCCGGGCCGCGCAAACGAATTCGGGCGGGCAATGCAGGCCGTCGCCGACGAGGGGCGCGGTGTCGTCGTTTTGTTGCGCGATACGTCGATGAAGCTGGACTTGCATGAAGACGTCAGCCCCAAGACTCTCCGGCAATACGGGCTGGGGGCGCAGATCCTGTCGTCTCTGGGTCTCAACAAACTGGTCCTGCTGACCAATTCCCCGCGTCCCAAGATTGTCGGTCTCGATGCCTACGGGCTCGAAATCGTCGATGCACGCCGCATTTCCTGAGGAGCCAGCATCATGGCCGGACATGAAAGCCACTACATCCTGCCGCGTCCGTCCTTTGACGAGGCAGTCAAGATCCTGATCGTGGTCGCGCCTTATTACAAGGACATCGCCGACAACCTGATCGCCGGGGCAAAGGCCGAGATAGAGGCCGCGGGCGGCACCTGGGAGCTGGTCGAGGTTCCTGGCGCGCTTGAGGTTCCAACCGCGATCGGCATCGCCGAACGCATGTCCAAATTTGATGGCTATGTCGCGCTGGGCTGCGTTATCCGGGGCGAGACCACGCATTATGAAACCGTCTGTAACGACAGTTCGCGTGCGATCCAGTTGCTGGGCCTTCAGGGGCTGTGCATCGGGAACGGTATCCTGACGGTTGAGAACCGCCCCCAGGCCGAAGTGCGCGCCGATCCCGAGGATCAGAATAAGGGGGGTGGTGCGGCGGCTGCGGCCTTGCATCTGATTGCGCTCGCCCGTAAGTGGGGCGCTCAAACAAAAGGCATTGGCTTCCGCCCCGAATTTTCGGGCCGGAGTGGCGGTGCGACTGACGGATTCTCCGACGTATGACCGACGCTGTGGCCCCTTCGGGCAACCAGAAACGAAAAATGAAATCCGCCGCCCGCCTTTACGCGGTGCAGGCGCTGTTCCAGATGGAAACATCCGGTCAGGCCACGCGCGCTGTGATTGCCGAATTCCTCGATCACCGGTTTGGCGCGGTTTACGAGGGCGCGGAGATGATCGACGGCGATGTCGATCTGTTCCGCGAACTGGTGGAAGAGGCGGTCAACAATCAGGCGCGCATCGACCAGATGACAGATCGCGCGCTGGTGGCCAAATGGCCGATTTCCCGCATCGACCCGACCTTGCGCGGCCTGTTCCGGGCGGCGGGGGCCGAATTGGTGTCGCTGGACACGCCGCCGCGCGTCGTGATCAAGGAATACGTCGATCTGACGGCCGCGTTTTTTCCAGAAGGGCGCGAACCCAGCTTTGTGAATGCGGTTCTGGACCACATGGCCCGCGAGGCCCGGCCCGAGGCGTTTTGACCCGCAGGCTTTGACCTTTCCAGAACACATGCTATCTTTGGAAAGTGAAAGGGGACTGTCATGCCCAAGCTCGTGCGTTTCTATATCCGTCATTGCCTGATCGGTTTTGGTATCTCTGCGGTTTTCGTGGGGATGCTTCTGGCGTTTGACGTGATGAATCTGCGTCACCTGATCCTTAACGACGAAGCCGCCGCGCTGGCGATCTTTGTGTTGTGGTTCCTCAACGGGATTGTCTTTGCATCGGTGCAGTTTGGCTATGCGATCATGCAACTGGCCAAGGACGACGATAGCAAATCCGGAGGCAAGCGGATCACGGTCCATGTGCCCCGAGACGCGGTGCCGGTCCGTGTCGCGGCAGGCGGACGTGCGCCTTTGAAGGGCCGCACCAAAGATTGAGTGGAAAAGTGTGGCGGGACCACCGACAACCGTGCGTGTTGATTCCCGAGGACCTGTTTACACAGGTGGGCGCCAGGTAACCGGGCCAGGACCCGAACAGAGCCAGCTCCCTCGGATTTGATTAAGGCCACCGGAATGCGTACGTCACGCGAAGGGCAGAACCCGCCACTCGCCTCATCTAGGCCTCTGACAGGCTTACGGCAAGGGGTCTTGGCTCTTTGGCGGTGCTTCGGGGCTTGATTTTTGTTCACGCATTGTTCACATTTTGTGGATGCTTGATCTGCAACCAGGACAAAAGCTCGCCCGTGGGGTCGCGCGCCACCTGCACAGCCACGGCTTTGCCACGGTCGAGGAATTCGTGCCGAGCCGGGGGCTGCGGGTGGATGTGATGGGGCTTGGCCCCAAGGATGAGATCTGGGTGGTCGAATGCAAGTCCAGCCGGGCGGATTTTCAGACCGACGGGAAATGGCAGGGATATCTTGCGTGGTGCGACCGGTATTTCTGGGCCGTGGACAGCGCCTTTCCCACCGATCTGCTGCCACAAGGAACCGGGCTGATCATCGCGGACGCCTATGATGCCGAGATTATCCGCATGCCTGACGAATCGCGATTGGCGGCGGCGCGTCGCAAGGTCATTCTGCGCAAGTTTGCGTTTCACGCCGCCCGCCGTTTGCAGGCATTGCGCGATCCGGGGTTTGGCGTATCCGGGCCCTAGCCATGTCGCGAATGCGATGTGGTCCGGTGCTGTGTGTAGGGAGCGATCAGCGGGCCATCTTACGCGCGGCGGCGGCGGCGGCGCGGATCTCTTCGGCGATCTCTTCTGCCTCTTCGGGATCGAAATCCATCGGCAGTTCGGTGTCACCGGCATGGACGAACAGGCGCACCATTCCCGCATCGGTGGGACCGATCTGGAGATTGGCTTCGATATCACGTTCTGTATTGATGCCCATGGTCCGCTCCTGTTTGCGCGTTGTCCGGGTTTTCTTGCGCTGGGTCGTGCTATCGCCGGACCGTTTGAAAATCAAGCGCCTTGACGTCTGGCGGTCTTTGCGGTGGCGGTGTTGAACAAAGCTGGAAAACCGGCGGTTAAGCCTCTTGCAATCGCCAATGGGGAAGGCTAAACGACGCCCCAGTGCCGCCTTAGCTCAGTTGGTTAGAGCGCTGGATTGTGGATCCAGAGGTCCCCTGTTCAAGCCAGGGAGGCGGTACCATCTACCCCCAGATTTTTGATCGCGTCGCCGGACCGGCTGACCGTTGCAGCCTTTTTCGGAAGGGGCGTGCCAAAATCCCCGCCGCCCGCGTGACCGGGACGGTGGAATTTGGGTATTTGGAACGAGAAAGAAGCAGCAGGTGCGCGCCTATTCAACCGTGATCGTCTGGCGCAATCGGCCACCGTCGCGGTCGAAGATCAGGATGCGGTTATCATCGGTCACCACGCCGAACCAGTCGCGCCCCTGGGTGAAAGCCTCGGGTCGGGAGCCGTCCGGAAGGGTGATCGAGTCGGGCAGGCGCGGGCGTGTGTCCGAGAAACGGATGACAATCAGCGTTGTGATGACTAGAAGGCCGCCAATCATCACCACGGTAAGTGTCGTCACAAGGCGGCGCAGGAACCGCAGGTTTGCCGGCTCGGGGGTCGGTTGGGAAGGATCAGTCATGGAAGCCACGCGCGTCACGTTCAATCTGGGCGATAATCCGCCTCCCCGCCTTGATAAGGCGCTGGCGCGGGATGTGCCAGAGGAAGCGGCCCTGTCCCGCACGCGGCTGGCGCGTTTGATTGCCGATGGGGCTGTTGTGGTGGACGGCGCGGTTGCGCGGGACCCCAAGGCGCGGCCGCAAGCGGGCGCAGCAGTTGAGATCACCGTGGCGGTTGCAGCTGAGAGCCACATTTTGCCCGAGGATATCGCGCTGGATATCCGGTATGAGGACGATGACCTGATTGTTCTGGCCAAGCCTGCGGGAATGGTCGTGCATCCTGCGCCGGGCACACCGTCGGGCACTTTGGTCAATGCGCTGATGCACCATTGCGGCGATGATCTGTCCGGTGTCGGCGGGTTGAAGCGCCCCGGTATCGTGCATCGGATCGACAAGGATACCTCGGGGCTGCTGGTGGTGGCAAAGTCGGACGCGGCGCATCATGGTTTGGCCGCGCAATTCGCCGCTCACAGTGTCGAGCGCAAGTATCTGGCGGTGGTGCATGGGGTGCCCGATGCCAACGATCCCCGCCTGCGCGGGATACGGGGTGCTGCGTTTGAGACCGCCAATATCCTGCGCCTGACCAGCCAGCTGGCCCGCCATAGGACGGATCGGCAGCGGCAAGCGGTGGTGTTTCAGGGGGGGCGCCATGCTGTGACCCGTGCCCGTGTGGTTCAGCGGTTCGGCACGCCACCCGTTCTGGCGCTGATGGAATGCTGGCTGGAAACCGGGCGTACCCATCAGATCCGGGTGCATATGGCGCATGCGGGCCATGGGCTGGTTGGGGATCCTGTCTATGGCGGCAATCGCAAGATCGCGGCACAGGCGCTGCCTGAGGCGGCACGCGAAGCGGTGCGCGCCTTTCCCCGTCAGGCGTTGCATGCCGCTGTCCTGGGCTTTGTCCATCCGGTCAGCGGCGCGGACATGCGGTTTGAAGAGCCTTTGCCGCCGGATTTTGTCGCCCTTTTGGATGCCGTGTCGACCAAACCCTGAATGCACAAGCGCGTGAGCGGTCTGTAGCAACCCTTTTTTAATATTTGCGCAGGCTGATATGCATTTGACAGCGCGGGGGCTTGAACCCCCGTCGCCGCGTCCACATATGGTATGTTAACGGTATAAACATACTTAGCAAAAGATGATCGGGGGCACTGTAATGGCCAATTTCGCAAATCTGCCAGTTCCGACGCCGGAAGGCGGGCTGAATCGGTATCTTCAGGAAATCCGGAAGTTCCCACTTCTGGAGCCCGAGCAGGAATATATGCTGGCCAAGCGCTGGGTCGAGGAACAGGATACTGAAGCGGCGCATCAGATGGTGACATCCCACCTGCGTCTGGCGGCCAAGATCGCCATGGGCTATCGCGGCTATGGCCTGCCGCAGGCCGAGGTGATTTCCGAAGCCAATGTGGGGTTGATGCAGGCGGTCAAACGGTTTGATCCGGAAAAGGGGTTCCGTCTTGCCACCTATGCAATGTGGTGGATACGTGCGTCCATTCAGGAATACATCCTGCGGTCCTGGAGCCTTGTGAAACTGGGCACGACCAGCGCGCAGAAAAAGCTGTTCTTTAATCTGCGCAAGGCCAAGGCCAAGCTGGGTGCTCTGGAAGAGGGCGACCTGCATCCTGACAACGTAACGCAGATCGCCACTGATCTGGGCGTGACCGAAGCCGAAGTCGTGTCGATGAACCGCCGTTTGTCTGGCGGCGACGCATCGCTGAACGCCACCGTGGGCAGCGATACCGACGGGGCCATGCAATGGCAGGACTGGCTCGAAGACGAACATGCCGATCAGGCCGGTGCCTATGAGGAGCACGATGAACTTGCCGCCCGGCGCGAACTGTTGATGGAGGCGTTCTCGGTCCTCAATGACCGCGAAAAGGATATCCTGACCCAACGTCGACTCAGCGAGGAATCGATCACTCTGGAAGATCTGAGCGGCCAATATGGTGTCAGTCGCGAACGGATCCGCCAGATTGAGGTGCGCGCCTTTGAAAAGCTTCAGACGCGGATGCGCGAACTCGCCGCTGAAAAGGGCATGCTGACGCAGGACTGACCCGCCGTCGCATACCGATGGCAATCCCAAGGCCCCTGACAGCGCGTCAGGGGCCTTTTGCATGGCGCTTGGGGCGTGATACCATCGGTTACAGGGTGCGACGAAACGACAAAGGACGCAGATCATGGCCGGAGGATGGGCCCGCGACGGCGCGGTCAGTGAACAGATCGAAGCGTCGATCTCAGACGAACTCGCCCGGCTCAAGGCGCGGCGCGCGCCTCAGGGCGACAGCCTGATGGAATGCGCGGAATGCGGCGAAGACATCCCCGAAGCCCGGCGCACGGCGCTGCCGGGGGTCAAGCTGTGCCTTGACTGTGCGAGCGAACGGCAAGGCCGGGATGCCCGGCGCGGCGGCATCAATCGGCGCGGTTCCAAGGACAGTCAGCTAAAATAGCCTTCTCACAGGCACGCGGTCCCTGCCGAACAAAAAAACGGCCCCCGGAGGGGCCGCCTTTACAATCTTGCGATGCGCCAAGGCGCGTCGGCTTATGCCAGCGCGATGTTGACTGCCGACTCGCGGCCGTCACGGCCGGCTTCGACGTCAAAGGTCACTTTCTGGTCGTCACGCAGGCCGGTGAGGCCCGAACGCTCGACTGCGGAAATGTGAACGAAAACGTCCTTGCTGCCACCCTCGGGTGCGATGAAGCCGAAGCCTTTAGTGCTGTTGAACCATTTCACGGTGCCATTGGCCATATCCGTGGTCTCCTGTATTTGATGCTGCCCGCGGTAGTGCGGCAACCCGGCGTAGGTCGGTCTGGATCGAAGACTGAACGCCGAAGTATCGGGAGACAGTGGGTCGAAAAAGAATAACGTCTGCACGCCTCATATGGGGCAATCCGCTTCTGAAAGCAAGATGCGCCGGAATTTTCTTTTTGTCCGGCGGACCGCTGCGTTTCTCAGGGCAGGCCTTGATATCCAAGCCTGCCCCTTTTCTCTTGCCCGAAATATCCCGGGGGTCCGGGGGCTGGCCCCCGGCGCGCGTCAGGCTTCCATCGCTTCCAACTCGTCGATGAACCCTTCGATCATCGCCAGTCCCTTGCCCCAGAACGCCGGGTCCGAGGCATCCAGCCCGAAGGGTGCCAGCAGTTCCTTGTGGTGTTTGGAGCCACCTGCCTTGAGCATGTCGAAATACTTTTCTTCGAACCCCTCGGCCCCGGATTCGTAAACCGAATACAGCGCGTTCACCAACCCATCTCCAAAGGCATAGGCATAGACATAAAAGGGCGAGTGCACGAAATGCGGGATATAGGCCCAGAAGGTCTCATAGCCGTCCATGAAGTCAAAGGCGGGCCCAAGGCTTTCGGCCTGCACGCTCATCCACAGCGCATTGATGTCGTCGGGGGTCAGTTCCCCGCCGCGCCGGGCGTCATGCAGTTTGCACTCAAAGTCATAGAACGCGATCTGCCGGACAACGGTGTTGATCATGTCCTCGACCTTGCCTGCCAGCATGACCTTTTTCTGTTGCGGGGTCTTGTCCTGCGACAGCATCTTGCGGAAGGTCAGCATTTCGCCGAAAACTGATGCCGTCTCGGCCAGTGTCAGCGGCGTCGACGACAACATTTCTCCCTGATCGGCGGCCAGAACCTGGTGCACCCCGTGGCCCAGTTCATGGGCCAAAGTCATCACATCGCGCGGTTTCCCAAGGTAGTTGAGCATCACATAGGGGTGCACATCCGTTACCGTGGGGTGGGCAAAGGCCCCCGGTGCCTTGCCCGGCTTCACGCCTGCGTCGATCCAGCCCTTGGAAAAGAAGGGATCGGCGATCTCGGCCATGCGCGGATCGAACCCGGCATAGGCATCCATCACCATGGCGCGGGCCTCGTCCCAGCCGACCACACGGCTGTCTTCCATAGGCAGCGGCGCGTTACGGTCCCAGACCTGCATCCGGTCAAGCCCAAGCCACTGGCGTTTAAGCTCGTAATACCGGTGGCTGAGGCGCGGATAGGCATCCACCACCGCTTCGCGCAGCGCCTCGACCACTTCGGGTTCCACGTGGTTGGACAGGTGGCGGCCGGTTTGCGGCGTTGGCATCCCGCGCCAGCGGTCAAGGATTTCCTTTTCCTTGGCCTGGGTATTGTGCACCCGCGCGAATGTCTTGATGTTGTCGCCGAAAACCCGCGCCAGTTCCCGCGCGGCGGCCTCGCGGCGGCTGCGGTCCTGTTCGGTCAACAGGTTCAGGGTGCCTTCGATGTTCAGGGGCTCATCCTCGGGGGTGAATTCCAGCCCAGCAATGGTTTCATCGAACAGGCGTTCCCATGCATCGCCCACCACGCCAAGGTCATGCAAGAATTTCTCAAGCTCGTCCGAAAGCTGATAGGGCTTCATCGTGCGGATGCGATCGAACACGGGCTTGTAGCGGGCAAGCTCGGGATCGGCGGCCAGGTTGGCATCAAGAACCGCATCGTCAATCCGGTTCAGCTCCAGCGTAAAGAATACCAGCGGCGTGGTGTAGGTTGTGATCCGGTCCTGACAGTCGGACATGAACTTTGCCCGTTCGGCATCCGTTGTCATCTGGTAATAGCGCAACCCGGCATAAGACATGATGCGTCCGGCGATCTGGCTGATCTTTTCGTTGCGCTTGACGCATTCCAGCATCTCCGCGGCCCCAAGCCCGGCGAGCTTGCCTTCGTAATCGGCGGCAAAGCTGCGGCACGCCTCTTCGAGCCAATCCATATCGCGTTTCAGCTCGGGCGCGTCCTGCCCGGCATACAGATCGTCGAGGTTCCATTCCGGCAGGTTGCCGAGCGGATCTGAGCTGCCGGAACCGGCCTGCGCGTCACGGACAGGGAAGGGGAGTTGGAACATCGGGATACCTCTTGTGTTGCGCATGTGCAGAACACTTAGTCCCCGCGACGGGCGACCTCAAGCCCGCCAAACCGGCAATGGCGCGCTACTGACCATAGAGGCGCAGTATCTCGTTGAGATCGTCCAGCGTGTTGGCCTCCTGCACCGGTTTGTCATGACGCCAACGGGCCATCCGGGGAAACCGAAGGGCAATGCCGGATTTGTGACGCGACGATGGCTGGATGCCTTCGAATGCAATTTCGAACACCAGTTCGGGCCGCACCTGACGCACAGGACCAAAGCGTTGCAGGGTGTTTTTCTTGACCCACGCGGTGATCTTGCGGAACTCGGCATCGGTGAGCCCGGAATAGGCTTTGGTGAATGGCACAAGGTCATTGCCCGACCAGACCGCAAAGGTGAAATCGGTATAAAGCGTGGCCCGTCGCCCATGACCTGCCTGCGCATAGATCATCACCGCGTCTATTGTCAGCGGGTCCAGTTTCCATTTCCACCAATCGCCACGCTTGCGGCCGACCAGATAGGGCGCATCCTTGCGTTTGATCATCACCCCTTCGGCGCGGTGATCGCGGGCCCGGTCGCGCAGTTGGGCCAGCGCGCTCCAATCCGCGAACGCAAGCGATGGTGACAGGCGCAGCGGGGCGTCTGGCGGCAAGGATCCCATCAGGCCGGCGAGCGCCGCGCGACGTTCATGAAACGGGCGCGCGCGGATATCCTGCCCGTCTTGTTCCAGCAGGTCATAGGCCAGCATCGTCACCGGTGCCTCGCGCAGCACGGATTTGGGAACGGATTTGCGTCCGATCCTTTTTTGCAGCGCCGAAAAGGGCATTGGCGCGGTGCCGTCCCAGGCCAGAATTTCACCGTCGATCACCGTGCCGTCGGGCAGGAAATCGCGGGCGCGGGCAAATTCGGGAAACCGGTCGGTCATCAGCTCTTCGCCCCGCGACCAGACAAAGTGATCCCCGGCGCGGGTGATCAGTTGACCGCGAATGCCATCCCATTTCCATTCCGCGTGCCACGCAGAGGGCTCACCCAGATCATCCGCCTCTCCGTCCAGACCATGGGCGAGGTAGAACGGATAGGGCCGCGACGCCGCAGCGGATGGGTCGTTGGCCTCAATCAGGCTGTGCCATGTCGTTGTCTCGGGCGTCCAATCGCCCATCAGGCGGTGGGCAAGGTCTGCCTCATCCCGGCCTGTGGCGCGGGCCAGCGCGCGGGTCATCAGTTTCTGGCTGACCCCGACGCGAAAACCTCCGGTGATCAGTTTGTTGAACAGGAACCGTTCGGATGTATCGAGCCGGTCCCATGCATCAAGAACAAAGGCTTTCCGGTCGGGTTCCGGTGCCTGCGAGATGCCGATCAGGGCGGTGATCCAACCGGCCAGATCGCTATCGGAATGTTGCGCCGCCGGGGGCAGGAACAGCGCGATGGTCTCGGCCAGATCACCGACGATGGGATAGCATTCCTCGAACAGCCATAACGGCTGGCCCGCGCGTTCCGCTGCCCATTCGCGCAGCCGCGCCGTGGTGATGACACGGCGTGGACGGCGGCCGGAAAACAGCGCAATGGTCCACAGGCGGTCGGCCTCGCTGGCCCGCGTGAAATAATCGGCAAGCGCGGTGATCTTGACGGTGGTGCGCGTGGTCTGGTCCAGTTGTTGGAAAAGGGCCGAGAACTGCTTCATGCGGTTTCCCCCGGATCAAGGGTTTCGCCCTCGAACTCGGTCGGGACCACCCGGGCGTTCCAGCCGCATTCGTTCAGGTAGCGGGTGAAAATCTCGGTATAGCCGTGGGTGACATAAATATGTTCCGCACCGCTTCCCCGGATCGCCGTCAACAGACCTGACCAGTCGGCGTGATCGGAAATGACAAATCCGCGATCCGCTGCCCGCCTGCGCCGCACTCCGCGCAGCATCATCCATCCGCTTGCAAATCCGGTGGACACGCGCCCGAACCGCCGCGCCCACGGGCTGCCAAAAGCGGCGGGTGTGGCCAACACCAATGCCCCGGGATGATCGGCGGGCTTGAGACCGGGCGTGACAGGAACGGTTTCAGGCAGGTCTATGCCCTGCGCGCGCATCACGGCATTGGTGTTCTCCACCGCGCCATGGGTCAGGATTGGCCCGATATCCGTATCCAGCATCCGCAAGAGGCGCTGTGCCTTGCCCAAGGCATACGCGCCCAGCATCGGTGTTTGCCCCGCCACGATGCAGGCCCGCCACCAATCGTTGATTTCGGCGGCCACGCTATCCTGCGACGGCCAACGAAACACGGGCAGGCCAAAGGTGCTTTCGGTCACGAAATGGGTGCATGATACGGGTTCGAACGGGGTGGATAGGCCATCGTCCGCCACCTTGTAATCGCCAGACACAACCCAGACCTCACCACCCCGTGCCACCCTGATCTGTGCCGATCCGGGAACGTGGCCCGCAGGGTGAAAGCTGACCTCGACGCCACCGATCTGACGCGGCTCTCCATAGCGCAGGGTTTCAAGCGTGATAGTGCCCAGCCGGTGCCGGATAACCGGGGCCGCCAGATCGGTGCACAGGTAGGCCCCGTGCCCCGGGCGTGCGTGATCGGCGTGGCCGTGGGTGATCAGCGCCCGCGCGACGGGGCGCCACGGATCAATGTGAAATCCGCCCTGAGCGCAAAAAATGCCCTCTGGGGTAAAGGTCAAAAGCGGTTCGCGTGCCATGACGGGCAGGGTAGCGCGTCCGGCGCGGTGCGCCAGTCGTTATCAGGATGCGGCGCTGAAATGCGCGGCCATCTTGTCCATCACCCCGTTACGCATGGCGGGTGCGTCCATCAGAACTTCGTGACGTCCGGTCGGCACGATCTCAAGACGTCCACGCGGCCAACGGCCCATGCGGTCGTGGATGGCGGCAGGCGACACGATCGATTCGTCGCTGCCCAGAAAGGTCAGGCACGGCATATCCGGCGATGGGCGCGCGGCGAGCGCCTTGCAGTCTCTCAGCGCCTCGCTCAGCCAGCGCATGCTGGGCCCGCCAAGGCAAAGGTCAGGACAGGCCCCAAGCTGATCGCGTATCATCTGATACATTTCCGGATCGTTGGTCAGGCTGTTGCCCTCGAATTCGGCGGAGATCACATAGGGGATCGCCTCTGTTGTCGGGGCAAGCCCGTTGTCCCGCCCGATCCGACGCGCCACGCCGGTCAAGACCGAAATCAATGGGCGCATCGGGGCGGCCAGCAGAATATCCCACATCGGCCCGCTGAATGCGCAGGACGTCACCGGAACGCCTTCCATTACGGCCCGCAAACCGATCGCTCCGCCCATGGAATGCCCCAAAAGGTGCCACGGGCGCGGCAATTGATGGGCCTCTGCGAGGTCAAGTGCTGCCCGCAGATCGCGTTGAAAGTCGCGGAATTCATTTACATGCCCGATGCGGGCATCCGCCAGCATCCGCTGCGCCAACCCTTGCCCGCGCCAGTCAATCGCCAGCGTCGCAAAGCCACGTTCGGCCATTCCGGCAGCAAAGATGCCGTATTTCTCGATATACTCGGTGCGTCCGGGCAGCAGGATCACCGTGCCGGAGGCATCATCCTTGGGCCAGATGCCCACGCGAATGCGCACGCCGTCATCGGCGTGCACCCAGAAGGCCGCCCCTGTTTCAGGGCCATGCGCGATGTCCGCGTGAAACGGGGCGGCCTCGGCGGCCATCAGGCCAGAACCGAAGCGAGCTGCATCGCCATGCCCATATCGCCGTCAACGCTCAGCTTGCCGGACATGAAGGCGCTGGTGGGGTTCATCTCGCCTTCGAAGATCGCGCGGAACGTATCCATATCGGCGGTCAGGGTGACGTCGGTTTCTTCGTCGGCGATACGTGCGCCGCTGGCGTCGAGAACCACCGCGCCTTCGCCCGAGATCACGAATTTGGCGCTTCCGCTAAAGCTCCCGTCGGCAAGTTTTTGGTTCAGCTCTTCGGCTGCCCGGCTCAGAAATTCGCTCATGGTCGTCCTCTCGCATTGGTGACACGCGGCGGGGTGGATTTCGCGGCGCATCGCGTTACACTTGCACTGTTATGGTCATACTCGGACGCAATCTCAAACATATCGTGGCGGCAACCGTGGTTGCGGCGCTTTTTTCTGTGCCGGCTGCCGCTCAGCAGGCGGACAGCACCGATCCGGTCGAACTTCTTGAGCGTTTGGCAACCGCCGACCCCAAGGAGGCGATGCGCATTGATCGCCAGTTGCGCGCGGTCTGGAGCAAATCCGGCTCGGCGGCGATGGATCTTCTTCTCAAGCGCGGGCGCGATGCGATGGAGGTCGGTGACACCGAAGCCGCCATCGAACACTTTACCGCGCTGACCGATCACGCCCCCGACTTCGCCGAAGGCTGGACATCGCGGGCCGCGGCCTATTTCGCGATTGATCTGTACGGACCCGCCGTTGCCGATCTGGAACGCGCACTGGCGCTGAACCCGCATGACTACAACGCGATCTTCGGGCTTGCCTCCATTCTGGAAACCTTTGGTGACAAGCCCCGCGCCTATGAGGCCTACAGGCGGGTTCAGTCTATACATCCCCACCACGAGGATGTAGCACCCGCCCTCGAACGCCTGCGCCCGCAGGTGGAAGGGACGACGCTCTAGCGTTTTCAACATGGCCCTGAGACGGGCGGGTAACGGCATCGGACCAGACCAAACAGGGGCCAGAGGGAACAATCGTGACCGCACATGCGCGCATCGCGGCCGTTTTGGGCCCGACCAATACCGGCAAGACCCATTACGCCATTGAACGGATGCTGGGCCATCGCACCGGCGTGATTGGCCTGCCGCTGCGTTTGCTGGCGCGCGAGGTCTATGACCGCATCGTGGGACTGCGCGGCCCGTCCGTGGTGGCGTTGGTCACCGGCGAGGAACGTATCGTGCCACCGCGCGCGAAATACTGGGTCTGCACGGTCGAAGCGATGCCCGAAGGCATGGGTGCCGATTTTCTGGCCATCGACGAAATCCAGCTTTGCGCCGATCCCGAACGCGGACATGTGTTCACAGACCGCCTGCTGCGGGCGCGCGGCCTGAATGAAACCCTGTTCCTTGGATCCGACACCATGCGCGGCCCGATTTCCGCGCTGGTCCCCGAGGCCCAGTTCATCCGGCGCGAGAGGATGAGCCAGCTGACCTATTCGGGGTCGAAAAAGATCAGCCGCATGCCCCCGCGCAGCGCGATCGTCGGGTTTTCCGTCGATAACGTCTATGCCATCGCGGAACTGCTGCGCCGCCAAAAGGGCGGGGCTGCTGTGGTGATGGGCGCGCTCAGCCCGCGGACACGCAATGCACAGGTCGAGCTCTATCAAAACGGCGAGGTGGATTACCTTGTGGCGACCGATGCCATCGGTATGGGGCTGAACCTCGATATCGACCACGTGGCGTTTTCGTCTGTAACCAAGTTCGACGGGCGGCGGATGCGACCACTGGCCCCGAACGAACTGGCCCAGATCGCGGGGCGCGCGGGCCGGGGAATGGCGCATGGCACCTTTGGTGTCACTGGCGAAGCGCGCCCGCTGGATGATGAGGTGGCTCAGGCGATCATGGATCACCGGTTTACCCCTCTTAAAAAGCTGAACTGGCGCAACGCGGCATTGTCCTTTGGATCGCTGGACCGATTGATCGACACGCTTGAGGTCGCACCGCAGGGCGAACACCTTCTCAAAGCGCGCGAGGCGGACGATCTGATTGCTCTCAAATCGCTGGCCGGTTCGGTCGAGGTCGCGGCGCGCTGCACCGATGGCAAAAGCGTCCGCCTGTTGTGGGATGTGTGCCGAATCCCCGATTTCCGTGGCATCAGCCAAGGCGAACACGCGGGCCTTCTGGAGACGATTTTCACACATCTGTTCGAACGCGGGGCCGTGCCGGACGATTTCATGGCCCGCCAGATCAAACGAATTGACCGAACCGATGGCGATATTGATGCACTCAGCAAGCGTTTAGCCTATATCCGCACGTGGACATATGTCGCGCAGCGCAATGGCTGGGTGCGCGACGAAACCCATTGGCGCGACGTCAGCCGCGCTGTAGAAGACAGGGTATCAGATGCGCTGCACGAGCGCCTGACTCAAAGATTTGTGGATCGGCGCACGTCCGTGTTGCTGCGCCGGCTCAAGCAGAAGGAGGCCCTTTTGGCCGATGTGAATGACAAGGGTGAGGTGACCGTCGAAGGTGAATTCGTCGGACGGCTCGAAGGATTCCGGTTCAACCAGGACAAAAGCGCGTCAGGGGCCGAGGCCAAGACGCTCAAGGCGGCATCGCTGCAGGCGCTGGCGCCGCAGTTCCATCTGCGTGCCGACAGGTTCTATAACGCACCGGACACCGAAATCGACTTTACCGAACAGGGTGGGTTGATGTGGGGCGATCAGGCCGTTGGCAAGCTGGTTGCCGGGGCTACCCCGATGAAGCCCCAGATCACGGTTTTCGTGGATGAGGCCGCAGGCCCCGATGTCGAGCAAAAGGTGCAGCGCCGCCTCCAGCATTTCATCGACCGCAAGATCGCCGCATTGTTCGAACCTCTCCTTGCGATGGAACGCGACGAGGCCCTGACCGGGCTGGCGCGCGGCTTTGCCTTTCGCATGATCGAAGGCCTGGGCATCCTGCCGCGTCGCGACGTGGCGGATGATGTCAAGGCGCTGGATCAGGACGCGCGCGGCGCATTGCGCAAGCATGGCATCCGCTTTGGCCAATACACCATCTTTGTGCCGGTGCTTCTAAAGCCTGCACCGACGCGGTTGCGTCTGGTGCTGTGGTCGCTGGCGCAGGGGTTGGATGAATTTCCCGAATCCCCCCCGCCGGGTCTGGTCACAGTGCCCAGCCAAAAGGACGCGCCCGAAGGGGCGCAGGCGATGTCCGGGTATTTTGCCGCCGGTGAGCGTGCGATCCGTATCGACATGCTGGAACGGCTGGCGGACATGCTGCGCGGCGAAGACAGTCGCGGCGGATTCGAAGCCAAGGCCGACATGCTGTCGATCACCGGTATGACGCTGGAACAGTTCGCTGACCTTATGCAGGGGCTTGGCTATGCCGCCGAGCGCGGCGAGCGCGCCAAGATCAAGGCCCCCGAAGCCGCGCCACAGGCCGACGCGCCGGCATCAACCGAGACGCCGGCAGCAACCGGGGCAGAACCTGCGGATGACGCGGAGCCAAAGACCGAAGCCGAAACAACGGAAACCCCAGCCACGCCCGTGATCGAAGAACCCGTGGCCGAAGAACCCGTGGCCGAAGAACCCGTTTCCGAAACGGCAGAGAACACCCCCGCAGAGCAAGCCGCCGAAACACCGGCAGATGCTCCTGAAACCGAGGTTTTCTTTACCTTCACCTGGTCGCGCAAACCCGCAGGCAAGGCGCGCGGCGGTGCCGGTCGCGGCAAGCCCCGTCAGGGTGGCAACCGCAGCGATGGCGGCGCTCCGCGCGACGGCAAACGCGGCGGCGGCAAACAGGGTGGCCCGCGCGGTGGAAAACCGGGGGGCAAACCCGGTCAGCAAGGGGCCAAGACGTTCTCGTCCCGTCCTCCGCGCAAGGAAAAGCCGATTGATCCCGACAACCCGTTCGCCGCAGCCCTCATGGGGCTCAAGACCGACAAGTGACCGAGGCGGCCACCGGTGAGCGTCTGCGCATCGACAAATGGCTTTGGCAGGCGCGGTTCTTCAAGACCCGCAGCCTGGCCGCCAAGGTGGTGTCGGGCGGGCATCTGCGGGTCAATGGCGACAAGATCGACAAACCGGCCCGCAATGTCGGGCCGGACGATGTTCTGACATTTGCGCAAGGCCGGGATATTCGGGTGGTGCGCATTCTGGCCATCGGCACCCGGCGTGGCCCCGCCCCCGAGGCGCAGGCCCTTTACGAGGACCTGTCACCGCCCAAGGCAGATATTCCAAAGAACCCGCGATATGATGGAAAAGGTCGCCCGACCAAAAAGGACCGGCGGCAGATTGACCTTTCTCACGGTCAGACGCTTGATTGACCTTGCGGGCTGGATTAGCTACTGCGCAACCGCCCTGAGAGAGAGCCGAAGATGACCTATATCGTCAATGACAACTGCATCGCATGCAAATTTACCGATTGCGTCGAGGTCTGCCCCGTGGACTGTTTCTATGAGGGTGAGAACATGCTGGTGATTCATCCCGACGAATGCATCGACTGCGGCGTTTGCGAACCGGAATGCCCGGCGGATGCGATCCGCCCTGACACAGAGCCGGAGGCGGAGAAATGGGTTGAATTCAACCGCAAATACTCCGAACTGTGGCCCGTGATCGTGACCAAGAAAGACCCGCTTCCGGACGCCGAAGAGCGTGACGGCGAACCGGGCAAGCTGGAGAAGTATTTTTCCGAGGCCCCCGGCGAGGGCGGCTAGGAGCGATTCGCTCCCGCAGCAGAGATGTCGCGGGATACAGGATGGCGCAAACCGGATATGATCCCGACAAACCCCTTATTTTCAAGGGGTTTCGTCTGGCTTGTCGGGCATGACCTTTCGAGCCGGTGATTTTTGTGTTATATTCATCATACAGAAGATGGCAACGGAAAGGTCCGTTTGGTTCCGGGGGCGCTCCCGGAGGTTTTTCGCAGAAGACAAGGCGTATGTCGGGCCTGTAATTTGGCCCGCACGTATTTTTGTCGTCTGCGTTTCCTTGACCGGACTTTCCCCATGAAGGAACGACGTGAATGACGAAATCGAAGAAGCATGAATTCCGCCCCAACGATTACGTGGTCTATCCGGCGCACGGTGTCGGCCAGATCGTGTCGATCGAAGAACAGGAGGTGGCCGGCATCTCGCTGGAACTGTTCGTGATTTCGTTCGAAAAGGACAAGATGACGTTGCGGGTGCCCACCAACAAGGCCACCGAGATCGGGATGCGGTCGCTGAGCAGCCCGGATGTCATCACCAAGGCAATGACCACTCTCAAGGGCAAGGCCAAGGTCAAGCGGGCCATGTGGTCGCGCCGCGCGCAGGAATACGAACAAAAGATCAACTCGGGCGATCTGATCGCAATTGCCGAAGTGGTCCGCGACCTGCACCGCGCCGATGATCAGCGCGAGCAGAGCTATTCGGAACGCCAGCTCTACGAAGCCGCTCTTGAGCGGTTGACCCGTGAAGTTGCCGCCGTCAGCGGCACCGACGAAACCGCGGCTGGCCGTCAGGTTGATGAGGTTCTGACCTCGCGCGTTGCGGCCTGAACCGGCCCACGCGGAACGGAAGCTGGATGAAACTGCCGCGCGCCTGATTGGGCGCGCGGTTTTTCGTTACATATTGACCGTCAGGCTTGCCAACAGGCACAGGGCGATGATGTCCCCGATTTGTTGCGCGGCGCTCAGAACATCGCCGGTCTGACCGTCGATCTTGACCCGCGCCACCAGCCCGGCAATCACTGCACCCCCAAGCGCTCCGGCTGTTGCGATGATCGTCACGAAACCGCCCGCGATCAGAGTGGCCAGCCCGGCGGCCACGCATATCGCAAGCAGGCAGGTCAGCACAGGCGGCGCGCCGATATCGTGGCTCATGCCGTCGTCACGTGCAGGGGGCTGAACCCGCATCATCATCGGCAGGAACGCCCGGCTCATTACCGCACAGGCCACGGCGACCTGTGGTGCGCTGGCCACCAGGGCCGTCAGCGCAACCCACCGCACACCAATCGACAGAACCAGAGCGATAACGCCAAAGCTGCCGATGGCATCGTCGCGCATGATCTCAAGGCGGCGCTTGATCGTTTCGCCATTCCAGAACCCGTTGGCTACTCTTGCAAGCCCGTCCTCATGCATCGCGCCCGACGCCATGATCTGCACCGCGAGCAGAACCCCGGCTGCAACCGCAGGCAGCAATCCGGCGAGGATCACGCCGTGGCCTGCCAGCGCCGCAAGTCCCGCCACCAGAACCCCGGCCAGCGGAAACGCCCATGTCGCAGCCGCGACCCGGGCCAGCGCCGCATCCGACACCGACGGCATCGGCAACCGTGTCAGCACCATCATGGAGACAATGATGTCACTGGGGCGGGGAAGGTCCGATTTCTGCATCCGGGAAACTCTTTCAGGCAATGTCAGGATAGCCGCTGCGGATATAAACACCGCTTCCCCGCCATATGCAACGTGCGCCGCCGCGCGGGGGCGCGCAAAGCTGCATGATTTCGCTCAAATCCGGGGCGCTTGGGCGGGATCCATCCGATCAATCGGGGGCCGTGCGGTCCTTGTCACGACTTTGGAACTCGGCCTCAAGCTCGCGTTGAAGCGCGCGCGCGCGGGCGATGTAGGCCTCATTGAGATGCGCAGGCAGATCGGGATTCCACAGTTCGGCCAATTCGCGCACGGTATAGCGGTCATGGGCATAAAAGGTCTTTTCCGCTTCGGCGGCCTCATATTCGCTGAGCCCGATATTCTCCAGCACATAGCGCCCCGCGCGCAGGCTGGAATCGAACATCTCGCGGACAATGTCATCCGCCCCGGCGCGGTAAAGCTGGAACACGTGGGTCCGGTCAAAGGCCCGCGCCACGATATGCAGATCGGGTCTGAGACGGCGGGCATAGGCCACCAGTTTGGTGCATTTCTCGGGGTCGTCCAACGCCACCACCAGAACCCGCGCCGAAGCGATCCCGGCCGCCTTGAGAAGCTCGGGCCGCGTCGGATCGCCCAGAAACCCGCGAAACCCGAAGCGGCGCATCAACTGAATCGTCTGCATGCTGTGATCCAGAACCACGGTATCAAACCCGTTTGCCGTTACCAGCCGGTTCACGATCTGGCCAAACCGGCCAATTCCCGCGATGATCACTGGCCCTTCGGCGTCGATATCGTCGGGTTCATGGTCCTGATCGTGGTCTTTCATACGGCGCGACAACAGGTCATAGGCGATGAACAGCAGCGGGGTGATCAGCATCGACAAGGCGATCACCAGCAGCACCTTTTCGGCCAGATCCGCAGGAACCACGTTCTGCGTCAGCGAAAAGGAAATCAGCACGAACCCGAATTCCCCCGCCTGCGCAAGGCCCAGCGTGAACAGCCACCTGTCCCGTCCCCGCAAGTTGAACGCCCGCGCCAGCAGATACAGCACCATTCCCTTGAGCACGATCACCAGCAGCGCCAGTCCGATCAGATCCATGGGATCGGCAAGAAAGCCCTCATAGTCGATACCGGCACCGACTGTGATAAAGAACAGCCCCAGCAGCAGCCCCTTGAACGGTTCGAGGTCGCTCTCCAGTTCGTGGCGAAACTCCGAGTTGGCCAGAACCACACCGGCCAGAAACGCCCCCAGAGCAGGCGACAGACCGACCAGCATCATCAGGAAGGAAATCCCGACAACGATCAGCAGCGCAAGCGCGGTGTACATCTCGCGCAGGCCAGCGGCATGGATAAATCGGAACACCGGGCGGGTCAGGTAAACACCGGCAAGGATAACCGCGCCGATGGCGGCGAGGGTCACAAGGGTAACGCCCCATCCCGGCAACCCTTCGACAAGCGACATGGTTCCATGGGCACCGCTATGCGCCGCATCCTTGGGCACAGATATCGAACCATCTGCCGCGATGGATGCCGTCGGGGCGCGGCTCAGCAGGGGCAGAACCGCCAGAATGGGGATAACCGCGATGTCCTGCGTCAACAGCACCGAAAAGGTGGATCGTCCTCCGCCCGTCCGCATGAGCCCCTTTTCCGACAGGGTTTGCAAAACGATGGCTGTGGACGACAGCGACAGGGCCAGCCCCACGGCCAGCGCCTCCTGCCATGTGCGGCCCATGGCCAGTGCGGCTGCCATGATGGCCAGCGTGGTCATCGACACTTGCAACCCGCCCAGACCGATCAGCCTGTGCCGCATGTCCCAAAGCGCGCGCGGATCCAGTTCCAGCCCGATCAGGAACAGCATCATCACAACGCCGAATTCCGCGAAATGGCGCAGGTCTTCTGCTTCGCTTCCCACAAGGCCCAGCACCGGACCGATCATGATACCGGCTGCCAGATACCCCAGAACGGACCCCAGCCCCAGCCGCGCGGCCAAAGGCACGGCGATCACCGCCGCCGCGAGATAGATACTGGCCTGAAAAAGAAAGGTGTCCATTCGGGGTCCCTTGATACATGTCCATGATGCGGCCTGTGGCAGCGGTGCACAAGCGGTCGCGGTGCATGTCACCGGAAATTCACAAAGACTTCTGGGTCACTGCCACCGAATTGAACCGCGCTGCGTCGGGCAACCGGGGCAGTAAAACGACCGGGTTGCGCAGCCACCTGTGCTGGGATCGGTCTGTGCGGTGGCGGTAGGCAGGAAAAAATGCCCAGCTACGAGGGATTTGCCGATCTTGAAACGGTGGGTTGGTCCAACGACCGGATTTCCGATGGATACGTGTCGATGTTCGCCGAAGCCAGCGACATGGCCGTCCCCGCAATTGTATCTGCTGCCGGCCCGCCTGATGCGGGCTGTCAGGTTGGCAACGGCGCGTCGCGTTTGATCTGATCCATGACGATCTGGCTGTGCACCCGCGCGACACTGGGATGGGCGAGAAGAACGTCGTGGATCAATCGGTTCAGCGCGCCAAGATCATGACAAAAGACCCGCAGCAGGTAATCGGCGTCACCGGTCATCGTCCATGCGCTGGTGATTTCAGGCCGGGTGGCGACAAGACGCGCAAAGCTGCGCGATTGTTCAGCCCCGTGGGTGCCAAGCTGGACCTGAACAAAGCCCTGCACCGTCAATCCGACCCGCGCCGGATCAAGCCGCGCGCAGTAGCCTTCGATTATACCCGCGCTTTCCAGCCGCTGACGCCGCCGTCCCGCCTGCGAAGCCGACAGGTTCAGCATCTCGCCCAGTTCCTGCGCGGTCAAATGCGCATCAGATTGTAGCGCCGCCAGAAGCTTGGTATCGGTTTCGTCCATCATATGCGTGATATTTCCCGAAATTGGCCAAGGCGCGCGGCATTTGCGCGGATGTGTCGCCGATCAGTGTTGACGGCCCACGTCGCGCCCGTCAACCTTTGCTGCCATATGAAAGTTGCCCCCGGACGCGTGTCTCAGCTCGAAGGGATCTTGAGCGTCAGGTTCCGGCTGCCCTTTTGATACCGCAGTTCGCTGTCGCCGATGGCGACAACCTGACCACCGTCAATCCGGTCACCCACCTGCACCTTGCGATATCGGCCCGATGGCAGGCGCACCAGCGCGCGGCGCGCCGATGGGGTACCATAAACCCCAATCAAATTGACCTGCCGCAGGTTGATCGCGTTCTTGACCGTGGCCTGCCGGGCAACCGACGCCGAGGAGGGAAGGGACGGTGCCGACGACGTGGATGGTGCCGGGCGCGGTGCAATCAAGGCCCCTGCCGTGCTGCCCAGCGACGCGGGCGTCGGATTGGCGTCCTCGACCAGCGACGAGATGTTGCCGGGACGCGGGCGCGGTGCCAGCGATGCGATGATCGCCTCGGCAGTTGCGTCATTTGTATCGACACCGGGAACCAGAGGTTGCACTGCCGCTTGTGCCTGCGCACCGCCGGGGCGCAGGCGCGGCCTGAGCGAGGCAAGCTCGGTGCGGGTGCGGCCACCGAACTGGGTGCGCTCGGTTTCCTCGATCAGATCACCCGGTCGCTGACGCGGGCGGATGCGCGGCGTGGCGGGGGCGGGGGCCTCGGTCGTGGCGGGTTCGGGGGTGGCACGCTCCGGGGTGGGCGGTGGCACCACCGGCGGACGGCCAAGATAAACAAGGAAGCCTTCGGGGCTCAGAGTGCCTTCCGGGCTCGGGGTCACGCGCCCGTCGGACCCAAGATCAAAGGATGATCCCGGCGCGGGCGGCAATGGTTGCGCATTCAGTGGCCGGTCGTGATCGGACGCCTGCGGCACGGGCAGGGCAAGCGCATCCTGCATCGTGGTGGCGGGATCAATCGAGGCGATATAAAAATCGTCCAGCTCGATCACGCCGGGGGTTTGCGGCTCTTGTGGCGCGCGCGGCCAGATACCTGTCACGGCATAGCGCGCCTGAGCCTGCTCCTGAGTCATCGGCGCGCCCGATGCGGGCGCGCGCAGCGGATCAATCACTGGCTCTGGGGGCGCTTCGGCAACCTGAGGTGCGGGCTCCGGCGGTTGTTCCGGTTCAGCCGTGTTCAGGGCGGGCGCGGGTTCGGCAGGCGGCTCATCAATCGCTGCGGTTTCAGTGTCCGGTTCGGGGCCGGTCGCGGTTTCGGTTTCGGTTTCAGAGGCACTTTCAGGTGCGGCGGCCACGGCCTCCGCCGTCTCCGCGTCCACCGTTTCCGCGTCCTTTGGCGCAGCGTCAGCGATACCTTCATCCGCGACAACCTCGGGGCGTGATTGGGGCCGGATCGCGCTGGGTTGGGCCAGTGCCTCGGGTTGGGCCACCGGGGCCAGCACCGGAGCGGGTTGGTCGGGGACAGAGACCAGTTCGGCATCGCTGCGGAAGAACCGGCCAAGCCCGTCCTCCATGAACAATGCCGACCACGCCGCAACACCGGCGATAAAGATCAACAGGACAACCGTCAGGATCAGGCCAAGCGCGCGCGGTTTGCCGCCCACAGCTTGGGGCTTGTCCGCGGCACGGGCCCCGAGCACCGTCAGCCGTTCGGCCTCTTGCTTGCGCGGAGAGGGGGCCGCCTGCGATGCGGCGGCGTCCTTGGGACGGGCGGCGATGGCCTTGGCGGCCTTTGCGGTCAGTTCCGCCCCCTTGCGGGCCATTTCACGGGCCAGCGCGTCGCGGTCGATAATCGGGGCCTTTGCCTCGGGGGCAGGGGCCGTATCGGGGCCGTCTTGGGCAGGTTTGCGCGCGGCCAATGCCTCAAGCGCGGGTTTCTCACCGGGTTTGCGGCGGGGCGGTGGTGGTGGCGCGCCGCCCAGTTTCTCGGGAAACTTTACCTTTTCGGCCGCGTCCGGGCGAGGGGCGTCGACCCGCGGTTTGCCAGCTTTGGTGGCTTTGAGAGATTGCACCAGCGATTGTGCCGGTGCGGATGCCGACAGGCGCGGTTTTTCAAGGGCCTCTTGTGGTGCTGCCCCGTCGGATGCCGTGTCCGGTTTGCGGCGGCTGACGAAATTCGGGGTGATTTCTGGTTCCGGCTCTGGCTCCGGGGGCGGCGCAGGTTCAGAGGCAGGCGGCGGCGCGGCCTCCAGTGGCCCCAGATCAACAACCGCGATGCCGTCGGTTTCCACCTCTTCGCCTTTGTCCAGAACGGTTTCGGCGTGGCGGGCGGTGGCAAAAAACGGCTCTCCAAGAAAACCTGCGTCGCCGGGGCTGGCGACAAAGCACAAAGGCTCAAGCCCATGATCGAGACAAAACCCCTCGGCCTCGGCCAGCGTTTCGCGGGCGACAGCGGCAACATGGGTGCGCGGGCCGTCCTCGCAAATGTCATAGGCCAGATCTTCGACCGCATAGGGCGTTGCCCCGTCCAGCGCCAATCGCGCGGCAGCGCGGCGGTCGTAATAGCTTTGGGCACCGGTTTCGATCGTCATGTAACGGATCTGGTCGTCCGGGATGACCACCTTGCAGCGCAAAGGTCCGCGATCCAGCGCGATGGCGTCAGCCTTGATCCGGGCGATTTTGTTGAGGAAATTCGCGTCTTCAGGCGGAACGGAGCCGATACGCCTCCAGCCCCCGGCGGCGCGCACCAGAAGGGTGATGCCCTCGAAGGACAGGGAAAGCGCGAAAACTGGCTTCATGTTATGCCGTTACTTGCCAAACCTCATGCAGATCTCGCTGCACAGGCCACTTTAGAGCAGGAGTTTGCCAAGGGAAAGGAAAAGACTGCGAAACTCTTGCTGCAAGCGAAATGCCACCCCATTGTCGGAAGATCGCCAGAAGGAGACACTCATGGCCCGATTTTTCAAAGCTTGCGCAATGGCCCTTGGACTGATCGCGGCACCGCTGATCGCACAGGCCGACATGCCCAAGATCACCGAACGCACCATCACCGTGACCGGCACCGGTCAGGCCGACGCGGCCCCGGATATCGCCACTCTGCGCGTTGGCGTGACAAGCGAGGCCAAAACCGCGCGCGCGGCGATGGATCAGACCAATGCGCGCACTGCGGCGGTGATCGCCCGGTTGGCCGGTTTGGGCGTGGCAGAGCGCGATATGCAGACCTCGGGCCTGTCGCTGAACCCTGTGTGGAGCAATCGGCCGTCCGCGAACGGGCATACCGTCAACGTGATCACCGGGTTCGTGGCGCGCAACGGGTTGACCGTGCGGGCGCGGGATCTGGACGGGTTGGGTGCCCTGATCGACAGCGTGGTGAGCGACGGGGCCAATGACATCGGGGGGATCGCCTTTGGTGTCGACGATCCGGCCCCGCTGCTGGATGCCGCGCGCCGCGATGCGGTGGCCGACGCGATGGCCCGGGCGCAGCTCTTTGCCGGGGCGGCGGGCGTTACCCTTGGACCGCTCAAGACCTTGTCCGAGAATGGCGGATACGCCCCGCAGCCCCGGATGATGGAAATGGCCATGTCCCGCGACGCTGGTGCCCCGGTCGCGCGCGGCGAAGTGAGCTACAGCGCAACTGTAACGATGGTTTTCGGTATTGGGGAATAGAGCCTGCACGGCACTGTGACGGCTTTCGTAAGGCCGACGAATGCCGGTGAAGCCGCGTGCAGATGTGTTTGAAACCTGCGCGCAAAAAGGCGGGCGCACCCTTTAGCAGGCCGCTGAAATAGTCCCGCCTCGACAGTAGTTTGAGAACATGATTCACCCTCCGCACGATAACGGCGGGGGTGAAGATGCGCGGGACGGACGAGACGAGCGGGTCGTTGTTCAGCTA
>JAUIAS010000064.1 GCA_030425395.1 Alphaproteobacteria bacterium | reverse complement strand
GCCAGATCGACCCCGATAATGCTAACTTCTCCCATGGATGCCCTCTCCTTCAACTTGTGCTGTGACGCCACGAGTATGGCACATCGCGATGCCGTCAGGGTGAGAGCGGCATCCACCCCATCTCCACCCACTAAGCCATTGAATTTACTATCCCAACCTGTGGTTTAGAAATCCCTTTGCTGCAAACGCGACTGGGGTCCAAATCGTACTCTCAGCCCCCCTCGCCTTCGTTATGCGGACAGATTAGACATCGCCGATGAGGCACGTTTGCCAACAGCAACAAGTATGATGTTCATCTGCTTGGCGGAGTTAACGACGCCCACCGCACTTTGTCGTGCCGTCGATACTCTAGGCGCTATTCGATCTCGATGAGGAGCTATGGCGTGGCATGCGAGAAATCATGCCAGGTCGGTGCAGCGAACGTCCCGTCTGGACGAAGGTTTCTGCCCCAGATGTCCCAAATGAAGGCCCCGTATGAGGCGTTGATGACCTCACAGCCACCCCCAACGGCAGAGGAGGAAAAATTCTATATATAGGACTTTACACTCTTTGGATGTACGGTCGTAATCGTGACGACGTTAACAAGAGGTAGACAACCGTGATACGTGATACTCTCCGGCAAAGCCGATCGCCACTTTATTTGCAAATCGCGGAAATCTTGCGCCAGAACCTGAACTCCGAAGTCTGGAAGCCCGGAAAAATGTTGCCAACGATTTCAGATCTAGCAGCGGAATATTCGGTCGCAAAAATCACGGTGCGGCAAGCACTGCAAATACTTGAAGCGGAGGGCTTAATAGAGTCACGCCGTGGGCGCGGCACAACAGTTTTGCCCCCCCCGCCGAAGCCACACCGACTTCCCCTTGGCACTCGATTGTCAACACTCGTCGACATGTATCGAGGCGACAAACCCGAACTTGACCTACTTGAAGATCGCGATGCAGAAATTCCGGGCACACCGATGATCGGGCATTTGTCTGAAAACGGCTATCACCTGTTGCAACGAACACATTCGCGCAACGGTCAAACCTATTGCGTTATTTCAATTTATCTCGATAAGGTCTTGTTCAAGCAGCATGAAGCGCGCTTTAGAACTGAGATCGTCCTACCAATCCTCTTTGATTCTGATGCTGTCGACGTGGCGCGCGCGCGCCAGACCTTCACCATCGAAAAGTGCGGCTTTGACTTAGCAGGCTTGCTGGATCTTTCTGTAGGCGACCCAATCGTCGAAGTGCGTCGTGTCATATGCGACGGAAGTGACCGGATACTCTATTTGGCGGACGTCACATATCGCAGTGATTTTGTCCGACTTGAGATGGATTTGCTCGCTTGACCTTCCCAAAGCGCAAACGCAGCACTACTCGGAATAGCCAGAGGCTCCGTGACTGCCGATTTTCCGTGGCCATCATGCATGAAAGGCATCTGCCAAGATCCCTATTCGTGCGGGCCTTTAGCGAAAACGGTAAGCATGGTCCAGCTCGCGCAACTTCAAAGTGATTAAATTCTAAAAACCTATCTATGCAACTTTTTTATTGTGCGACTCCTTTCTTGCACCTAGCGTTTCGAACATAGGAGATGATCGTTGCGTAAGAACACTGTTGCAAGCAACTCGAAGATGGCTGGGGGGTACGACTACGTCATCGTCGGCTCTGGATCGGCTGGATCGCTTTTGGCAAGCCGCCTTTCGGAAGACCCAACTGCCAAGGTGCTTTTGATCGAGGCAGGCGGACATGATCGCGGGTTTTGGCTCAAGTTGCCGGTGGGGTACTTCAAATCCATCTACAACAGCCGTGTCAGCCATCTTTATCGCACCGAACCGGGCGAGCATATCGCCGGACGCCAAATCGATGCGCCGCGCGGCCGTGTTGTTGGCGGATCCTCTTCGATCAACGGCTTGATCTTTATTCGCGGTCAGCGACAGGATTTTGACGATTGGGAAAAGCTCGGTGCTGCCGGATGGTCTTACGCAGATGTCTTGCCGCATTTTCGCAGGTTTGAAGACTCCGATGGACCGGACTCGCAATATCGCGGGGCGCATGGATCACTGGGCGTGTCAAAGCTGCGCAATGAAAACCCGGCTTGTACGGCGTGGCTTGAGGCCGCGCGGCAGTTTGGGCTCAAGGACAATCCCGATTTCAACGGGGCCGAAAGCGCGGGCATCGGAGCCTATGAGCTTACCCTGCGTGGACGCTGGCGCGAAAGCGCTGCAACCGCGTTTTTGCACCCTGCCCTCAAGCGCGATAACCTTGACCTGCTGACGGGCGCAACCGTGACACGTGTCGTCATCGAAAATGGTGTTGCGCGCGGGGTTGAATACCTAGCCGGGAACGAGGTGCGTCAGATTCGTGCGGCTGCCGAAGTCATCCTGTCGGCAGGTGCCGTCCAGTCCCCGCAATTGCTTCAGCTGTCCGGAATCGGTCCGTCCGATTTGCTGCGCACGCACGCAATCGACGTTGTGCAGGACGCGCCCCAAGTCGGTGAAAACCTTCAAGACCACCTTCAGATGCGCACCATCGTCGAGCTTGCGACTCCAGGCGAGTCGCTCAACGACCATATGCGCAATCCAATCAAACTTGCCGCGATGGGCCTTGACTGGCTCGTGAACAAACGCGGCCCGCTCACCGTGGGGGCCGGCCAGGTTGGTGGCGCAATGTCGAGCAAATACGCACAACCCGGCCGCCCCGACATCCAGCTGTTTGTGATGCCCCTTTCGGTGGACAAGCCCGGAACCCCGCTTCACCGGTATTCCGGGTTCACGACATCGTTCTGGCAATGCCATCCGGAAAGCCGTGGGCATGTGCGCATCGCCTCGAATGATCCGCTGGCCGATCCGATCATACAACCCAACTACCTGTCAGCGCAGAAAGACCGCGACACGATGGTCGAAGGGCTCAAGGCGGTGCGCGAGATTTATCACCAGCCCGCATTCAAAGACCGCTGGAAACGCGAAGTTGTTCCCGGCCAGGACAGCGCCAGTGAGGCAGAGATGCTTGACGCGATCCGCAGATTGTCCGGCACCGTGTATCACCTGACCGGAACCTGCCGCATGGGGGATGACGATGACGCGCCCGTGGCATCGGATTTACGCGTCAAAGGCGTAGAGCGCCTGCGCGTCATTGATGCGTCTGTCATGCCAAAAATCGTATCCGCCAACACAAATGCGGCCACCTATATGATCGCCGAAAAAGCAGCGTCGATCATTCGCGCACAGGCGCAAAAATAAAGACCGTTTGAAACCAAGACGATCCAAAACCAAAGGGAGGAAAGACATGAGACACTTCGGAAAAGCCGCAGCCTTTGCAGGTGCCCTCGCATGTGCAGGGCCGGTCATCGCGCAGGAACACAATCCGTTCGACTGGCGTTCGGTGCCCGAACAAGACGACCAGATCACGATGAAGATCGGCCACTCGGTCAACATGGAATGGTCCAGCCATACCGCCACACTCAAGCGATTTGCAGAGCTTGTTGCGATCTACAGCAATAACGAAATCAAACCCGAGATCTTTCCGGGCTCACAGCTTGGTGGTGAGCGCGAAATGATGCAGCAGGCCCGTCAGGGTGCGCTTCAGGTGACGTTTCCGGCCACCAACAATGCCGCTGCCTTGGCACCGTCGCTCAATGTGTTCATCCTGCCCTACCTCGCTACGTCCACATCGCAGGTGAATTACCTGCAAGACGAATTGACAGAGTTCCTAAACCCCCGCGTCATCGACGAAGCCGGCGTGCGGATCGTGGGTTGGGAAAACTCCGGCTGGCGGGCGTTTTTCTACAAATCGGATGAGCCGATCACCAAACCCTCCGATCTGGCCAACCTTAAAATGCGGGTGCCGCCAAATCCCATCATGATCGCCACCTACGAGGCGTGGGGCGGAAACCCCACACCGATTGCGTGGAACGAGCTTTATGGCGCGCTGCAACAAGGTGTGGTTGAAGGCGGCGACAACCCTGTCACGGACGTCATCGGAATGAAGTTCAACGAGGTCATCAACCGCATGACCACGTTCCACTACACCATCCTGACGCACCCGATCGTTGTTTCCGAACGCTGGTTCCAGGGCCTGAGCGATGAGCACAAGGCCGTCATTGAGCGCGCGGGCGAAGAGGCAACCGCCTATATCCGCTGGTGGCAGCCTCTGGACGAGGAACGCTGGTGGGACCAGGCCCGCGAAGCCGGAGTTGAGATCACCGCCATCGAAGACGAAAGCGAATGGATCGAGAAAGCCCGCGCCATCTGGCCCGATTACTATGATGCCATTGGCCCAGATGGTGAAGCGGTGGTTGCCAAGGTCATGGAGCTTCTTGAAGCCTATCCGGGCGACCAGTAACCGCGGCCATGCGGCCCCTACGGGGTAACCGCTTGACCCATCATCGTCCGGCCAAAGTGCCGGGCGATGCTTCCCGCGCTCACTCTTTGGATCTCGTCATGACACGCTATCTGCGCATCGCCCTCTTTGCAATGTCAGCCCTTGGTCTGACCCTGATGGTGGCCTCCCTGTTTCTTCAGGTGATTGCCCGCGAATTCAATCTACCGGTCGACTGGACCGAAGAAACCGGGCGCTTTGCCTTCATCTCGATGGTATTCATCGCAGCAGCCTATGCAACGCTGACCCGCTCGCATCTGCGCGTGACCGTGTTTTCCGACCTTGTCGCCCGCCACATAGGCCAGCGCCCGGTTCAGACGTTCCACACACTGGTGTTGATCGGATTTGCGGGCGTGATGGTCTATTTCTCGGCGTTCAACTTCATCGACGGGTTGCGCTATCCAAACATCTCGCCCGCATTGCGGTTCAACCAGAACATATTATTCATCATGATGTCTGCGGGTTTTGCCATCATCTTTCTGCTGCACCTGCGCGACCTCTGGGTTCTGATACGCGGAGGCATTCTTGAAGAAGGCGGACCGGTCAATGAGTGACGCACAGCTCATTCTTGCCATCGCATTCCCGCTTATGCTGCTGGCGGGTGTTCCGATCTATGCCGCACTGGGCATCACCGGTCTTGCGGTAAGCTATGTCACCGACGCGCCTTTGGTGTTTGCAAGCCAGAACGTGCTGAACGGGTTGGACAAATTTGCCCTGCTTGCCATTCCCGCCTTTATTCTAGCGGGCAACATTATGGAAAAGGGCGGTATCACCCGCGATATCATCGGCATCTTCCGCCACGCGTTTGGACATATCCCCGGCTCATTGGGGCTGGTCACGATCTTTTCGTGTATGTTCTTTGCCGCCATTTCGGGCTCTGGCCCCGGCACAGTCGCAGCCATCGGCGCGATCATGATCCCGGCCATGATCCGCTACGGATATCCTCCGGCTTATGCGGCGAGCGTGTCAGCGACGGGCGGCACGCTGGGCGTGATGATCCCGCCGTCCAATCCCCTGATCATATACGGCATCATTGCCAACGTCTCGATCGCCGATCTGTTTGCCGCGGGCATGATCCCCGGCGTGATGACCGCGTTTATGCTGGCGGGCGTTGCCTATCTGCTGGCCAGACGCATGGGCGCTGTGGTCGAAGTGGACGACGACACCCCCCGCGTGTCGATCTGGCGGCTGGTCTGGAAGGCCAAATTCGCCCTCGCGCTGCCAGTCCTGATCCTTGGCGGCATCTATTCCGGCGTGTTCACCCCGGTCGAGGCCTCGGTCTGCGCCGTGATCTATGCCCTTGTAGTTAGCGTCGTGGTCTACCGCGAATTGACATGGTCCGCCCTGATGGAGGCGTTCGACGGTGCGATCAAACTTGGCGGTGCCTTGATGATCATCGTCGCGTGTTCAACGGTGTTTGCCACCGTCATCACGCTTGAACGCATCCCGCAAAGCGTGTTGGAGACCTTTGGCGGTGTCACCGAAAGCGCGATCGTTATCTTACTGCTGATCTGCGTTTTCCTGATCGTCATCGGCACCTTTATGGAAACCATCAGCGCAATCATCATTCTTGCACCGATCCTTGTGCCACTGGTGGTGTCCTTCGGGATTGATCCGGTTCACTTCGGCATCATCCTGATCGTCACCATAGAAATCGCGTTCCTGACGCCGCCGCTTGGGGTCAACCTGTTTGTCGCCAGCCAAATCGCCAATATCAAGTTCGAGAAAGTGGCAGTCGCAATCCTGCCTTTCGTGTTCACGCTTATCGTGTCGATGTTGATCGTGATCTTCTTTCCCCAGCTCAGTTTATGGCTGCCCGAAGTGCTCAGAAGTTTGAGGTAAAATGACCATCGAAATCCGCAATCCCGCCAAGCCATCAGACATTGTTGCAACGTACAGCGAAACTGATCCTGCTGCCTTGCCCGGCCTCATCGCCGCCGCGCGCAGCGCACAACAGGCATGGGCGCGCGTGCCACAGCCAGAGCGCGGCGCCATCATAGGCCGCTGGCTTGATGCGCTTGCCGCCCGCACGGATGAGATCGCGCGCGCCATCACCCTTGAGATGGGTAAGACGCTGGCCGAAGCCAAGGGCGAGACTGGCAAATCGCTGTCCGAGGCGCGCTATGCCGTGGCCCGTGCGGCCAATCCTATGGGCGAGGTTCTGCCCTCGCAGCGCCCCGGCACCTTGGCCTACACGATCCGCCGTCCGCGCGGTGTTATCGCAGGCATCTGCCCTTGGAACTTTCCAATCGGCACCCCACTGCGCAAGGCTGTTCCGGCGCTGGTTTACGGCAATGCGATGATATTGAAGGCCAGCGAACTGGCACCGGGTGCCGTGGCGATCATGGCCGACGCCGCCAGGGGTATTCTGCCTGACGGGATATTCCAGACCGTTCTGGGCGGCGGCGGCTTGGGGGCCGCGCTGACGGATACGCCTGGACTGGACGGCATCAGTTTTACCGGGTCGGTCGCCACGGGGCGCAAAGTGGCCGAAGCCGCCGCACGCAATCTGGCCGAAATCAGCCTTGAACTGGGGGGTAAAAACCCGGCAATCCTGAATGATGCAACCGATCTGGATGCCGCATTGAACCAGATTTACGCCAGCGCCTTTGCGGTTTCCGGCCAACGCTGCACCGCCGTGTCGCGCGTTCTGGTAGCCCAAGACATCGCGCAGCGCGCGATTGATGGGCTGATCACACGTGCCGAAGCTGCGCGCGTCGGAGACGGACTGGAAGACGGGATCACTATGGGCCCGCTGGTCAGCGCGGACCATCTGCAAACGGTATCGGGCTTTGTCGAACGCGCACGCGCCGCCGGGGCAGTTATCCGCGCGGGAGGAGACATGCCGACCCACAACACTGGTGGCTATTTTCACGCCCCCACAATCGTCACCGATTTTACCCCGGACATGGAAATCGCCCGCGAAGAGGTCTTTGGTCCCGTGCTTGCCGTGATCCCATACCAATCAACCGAACACGCGCTTGAGATTGCGAACGCGGTGTCGTTCGGCCTGACATCCTGCCTCTATTCGGAACGCGAACCAGTGATTGATACCTTCCTGAGCGAAAGCCAGTCAGGGATGCTTCATGTGAACGGCGGCACCTTCCCCGAAGATCACGTACCCTTCGTTGGGGTCAAAGCCTCGGCGTTGGGCGTCGGTGGATCAAACGGCGCGTCCACCCAGCATTTCTTCACCTCGGAACACATGGTCTATCGGAAGGCGCGGGTGTGACGCAGCTTTGGGCATGAAACAGACCACGCAAACCATCGGAGAACGGATCAGCCTGACCGTTGATCCCAACGACAACGTTGCCACCCTTCTGGACAGCGCAGAGACCCTGAGGCGTGCCGCAGGCATGGATATTTCGCCCGCCATCCCCTTTGGTCACAAATTTGCGCTGATTCCGATCCCGCGCGGCGCGCAGATCATCAAATACGGCGTGATCATTGGCACGGCCACAGCCGACATCGCCGCCGGAGAGCATGTCCATGTCCATAACATCGCCTGAGATCGGCAATGGCTATCTTCGCCAAGATGGGCGCATTGGACTGCGCAATCATGTCGTTGCCCTTTCGACCGTCGCTCTGACCGACCGGGTCACGGAACGCGCAGTGGACCACGTACCATCTGCCTTGCTTCTTGCGCCGAGATGGGAACGTGGTGTGCGGGGACGTGACGCCAGCTTGCAAGAGCACGCCGTTCACGCCATCGCAAACCACCCGAACACAGGCGCAATCCTTGCGGTAACCCATGATCGTAGGGCCGCAGATGACTTGGCTCTTGCATTGACCAATTGCGGCCGGCCTTTCGAAATTGTCACGCTCATGGGATCCGGTGGCTATGACACCGCGATAGATATCGCAGTTCACGCGCTTCAACGCCTTACGGCACAAATGCAGCATACGCCGCGGGCGCCGCTACGTCTTGCCGATCTGACTGTTGCCCTTGAATGTGGCGGGTCCGATGCATCTTCGGCGACCTGTGCCAACCCGGCTATTGGCCGGTTTGTTGACACGCTCATCGCGGCAGGCGGTACGGCGATCGTATCAGAAACCGCCGAATTCATCGGCAGCGATCCAGTCATTCATGCGCAATCTGAAAGCCCCAGCATTGCCCAAGCGATCCTTGCCTGTCTTGAGGCAGAAGAGGCCATGATGCGTGCTGACGGAACCGACTATCGCGGCGTCAATCCCACACGCGAAAACATCGAAGCTGGCTTATCCACCCTGATAGAAAAGACAATGGGAGCCGTGTGCAAGATCGGCACAAGCAAATTTGTGGGTTGCTTGGCGTTTGCTCAAAAACCAGTAAGCACCGGCCTTTATTTCATGGATACCCCGTTCTTTAGCCCAGTGTCTTTGTCCGGGATGGTGCTATCCGGCGCACAGGTCACACTGTTCGCGATGGGCGTTTATAACCCCTCTGGAATGCCGCTCGCTCCCACGATAAAAATCTGCGGAAATCCACAAACCCTGAGCGATTGGGGAGCGGAAATTGACGTTAATGTAGCAGGGCTGATTGGAGGAATAGTCACTCTGGACATGGCAGCGGTCGCAATTACTGACAAACTCGCGGCGCTTTGCGCAGGCTCCATCACGCATGCAGAGCGACGTGGTGAAGGACAACTTATTCTACCACGGACAATGCCCGCATTGTAATGCGGGCCTGAGGTTTTCAGATCCGTCAAGCGCCGCCTAGACTTCCGCTATTTCGACTGATTTCAACAAAATCGACGTCACAATTTCCATACAGATGTCCTTTATAATGTGACTGTCCTCTTTCGTGTATAATTGTAGACACCTCTTGGTAGATCGAAGCCTTCAAGAACGGTTACATCGACACAGCCCGAAGAATGCATTTGTCGTAATGTTGGGCGCCTCTAAAAATTGCCCTGCCCGCTGCTCCGGGGTATGATCTCGGCGGTAAATCGGCAAGGGGGTAAGGCGATGGCGCAGATGGGTTTCTTTGATCTTTCGAACTGCTACGCGAGCCTTGATGTCAAGAAGGATCCACTGGTCGAGATCGACACCGTTGTGCCGTGGGAGGAGTTCCGTCCGACGCTGGAGCGTGTCTGGCGCAAGCCTGAGGCGGAGCGTAAGTCGCGCGCCGGGCGCAAGCCGATGGACGCGGTGCTGATGTTCAAGACGCTTGTTCTGAGCGCGCTTTACAACCTGTCGGACGACCAGGTCGAATACCAGGTGCGTGACCGGCTGTCGTTCATGAGGTTCCTGGGCCTCGGACTGGAGGACCGGGTTCCCGACGCCAAGACGGTCTGGCTCTACCGCGAAGGGTTGGCGCAGGCGGGTCTGGTTGACGAGCTGTTCCGACAGTTTGACGGGTATCTGTCGCGGCAGGGCTACATCGCGCGGGGCGGGCAGATCCTTGACGCCTCCATCGTTCCGGTGCCGAAGAACCACAATACGCGCGAGGAAAACAAGGCGATCAAGGCGGGGGAGTTGCCCGACGGCTGGGCGGACAAGCCTGCCAAGCGGAGCCAGAAGGACGTCGACGCACGCTGGACGAAAAGGCACGGCAAAAGCCATTACGGCTACAAGAACCACGTGAACGTGGATCGCAAGCACAAGCTGGTGCGGCGCTACCATGTCAGCGATGCCGCCCTCCACGACAGCCAGGCGGTGGATCACCTGCTGATGGAGGGCAACACTGGTGCGGGCGTCTGGGCGGATTCAGCTTATCGGTCAGAGGAGATGGAGGCCAAGCTGCGTGCCCGGGGCCTGAAGAGCCGCATCCACCGCAAGGGCAAGCGCGGCAAACCGCTGAGCAAACAGGCCAAGGGCAGCAACCGGACCAAATCCTCGGTGCGGGTCCGCGTTGAACATGTCTTCGGGGCGCAGAGCAACGACATGGGTGGCACGCTGGTGCGCACGGTCGGCATGGTGAGGGCCCGCGCGAAGATCGGGATGAAAAATCTCACCTACAACATGCGCCGCCTCGGTCAGTTGCGCCGCATCAACCCGTGCCCGGCATGACCACCGGGCAAACCAGTGAGCAGATCAGCCTGCAAAGGTCGAAAGACAGAGCGTAACGGGCTCAGAGCCGCGAACGTGCAGGCATACCGGGCTGACAGTAGACGGCCTCCAGCTTGGATCACGTCATCAGACGCGCTGCGTGGCCCCGAAATCGGTCAAAAATCGAGGTGCCCTGTTGTGAGTCCGGTCGCTGGGCGTGTACGACCACGAAGGGCCACGTCTCTGCAAATGCTCTGTTCAAGGTCCTTAAGCGATTTGATCCAGAACTAACGAACCACGGCTTCCGCAACGCGATCAAGGAGTTTTGCCGTAAAGCAGAGCCGCCGGTGCCGGATCACATCGCCGATGCGTTCTGTGATCATTCGCTGAAAGGGCTGGACGCCTCCTACCGCCGGATGG
>JAUIAS010000063.1 GCA_030425395.1 Alphaproteobacteria bacterium | reverse complement strand
GCACTTGACCGCGTTGAAAGCAAGATCAAGCGCGCCCCAGTGGAGGTGTTCCACGAAGCGCTGGACAACATCAAACCGTCCGTCGAAGTGCGTTCGCGCCGCGTTGGTGGTGCAACCTACCAGGTGCCGGTTGAAGTGCGTCCTGAGCGTCGCGAAGCGCTGGCAATCCGCTGGCTCATCAACGCATCGCGCAGCCGCAACGAGAACACCATGGAAGAGCGTCTGGCCGGTGAACTGGTCGATGCGGTTCAATCCCGTGGGTCCGCCGTCAAAAAGCGGGAAGACACCCACAAGATGGCAGAGGCCAACAAGGCCTTCTCGCATTATCGCTGGTAATAGGAGCGATCTGACATGGCACGCGATTATCCGCTAGAGCGTTATCGTAACTTTGGCATCATGGCTCACATTGATGCCGGCAAGACTACGACGACCGAGCGTATCCTCTACTACACCGGCAAGTCCCACAAGATCGGCGAAGTCCACGACGGCGCCGCGACGATGGACTGGATGGAGCAGGAACAGGAACGCGGGATCACCATCACCTCGGCTGCGACCACCACGTTCTGGCAGTGGCAGGAAGATCCGACCGCCGAAGGTACGTCGGACACAAAGGTGCGTTTCAACATCATCGACACCCCCGGACACGTTGACTTCACCATCGAAGTCGAACGTTCGCTCGCGGTTCTGGATGGCGCGGTTGCGCTTCTGGATGCGAACGCCGGTGTCGAGCCCCAGACCGAAACAGTGTGGCGTCAGGCTGACCGCTACAAGGTTCCTCGGATGGTGTTCGTCAACAAGATGGACAAGATCGGTGCCGATTTCTTCAACTGCGTTGCAATGATCAAAGACCGCACCGGTGCGACTCCTGTTCCGGTGAACTTCCCGATCGGTGCCGAAGACAAGCTGGAAGGCATTGTCGACCTGGTCACCATGGAAGAATGGGTCTGGCTTGGCGAAGACCTTGGCGCATCCTGGGAGCGCCGTCCGATCCGTGACGAGCTCAAGGACACCGCCGACACGTGGCGTTCGCACCTCATCGAAAACGCCGTCGAACAAGACGACGAAGCGATGATGGAATACCTCGAAGGCAACGAGCCTGATGTCGCCACCCTGCGGAAACTGATCCGCAAGGGCACGCTGTCGCTGTCTTTCGTTCCGGTTCTGGGTGGCTCCGCGTTCAAGAACAAGGGTGTTCAGCCGCTGCTTAACGCCGTTGTGGATTTCCTGCCTTCGCCTCTCGATGTTCCGGCCTACATGGGCTTTGCACCGGGCGACGAAACGGAAACCCGTAACCTTGAGCGTTCCGCCGACGACGATCTGCCGTTCTCCGGTCTGGCATTCAAGATCATGAACGACCCGTTCATGGGCACTCTGACCTTCACCCGGATTTATTCCGGCAAGGTTAACAAGGGTGACCAGCTTCTGAACTCGACCAAGGGCAAGAAAGAGCGCATCGGCCGTATGGTGATGATGCACTCCAACAAGCAGGAAGAGATTACCGAAGCGTTCGCGGGTGATATCATCGCGCTGGCGGGTCTGAAAGACACGACCACCGGTGACACGATCTGTGCCGTAAACAGCCCGGTTGTTCTGGAAACGATGACCTTCCCCGATCCCGTGATCGAGATTGCCGTCGAACCCAAGACCAAAGGCGACCAGGAAAAGATGTCTCTGGGTCTCCAGCGGCTGGCTGCCGAGGATCCGTCCTTCCGCGTCGAAACCGATATCGAATCCGGTCAGACCATCATGAAGGGCATGGGCGAGCTTCACCTCGACATCCTCGTTGACCGCCTCAAGCGTGAATTCAAGGTCGAAGCCAACATCGGTGCGCCTCAGGTGGCCTATCGCGAAACCATCGGTCACGAGATCGAACACACCTACACCCACAAGAAGCAGTCGGGTGGTTCGGGTCAGTTCGCCGAAGTGAAGATGATCATCTCGCCGACAGAGCCGGGCGAAGGCTATTCCTTCGAATCCCGCATCGTTGGCGGTGCGGTGCCCAAGGAATATATTCCTGGCGTCGAAAAGGGTATCCAGTCGGTCATGGACTCCGGTCCGCTGGCAGGCTTCCCCGTGATCGACTTCAAGGTCGCGCTGATCGACGGCAAGTTCCACGACGTTGACTCCAGCGTTCTGGCCTTTGAAATCGCGGCTCGTATGGCCATGCGTGAAGGTCTGCGCAAAGCTGGCGCGAAGATGCTTGAGCCGGTGATGAAGGTCGAAGTTGTGACACCGGAGGAATACACCGGTTCGATCATTGGCGATCTGACCTCCCGTCGTGGGCAGGTTCAGGGTCAGGACACCCGCGGCAACGCCATCGCAATCAACGCGATGGTTCCGCTGGCGAACATGTTCGGCTACATCAACAACCTGCGCTCCATGTCTTCGGGCCGTGCGCAGTTCACGATGCAGTTCGATCACTATGATCCGGTTCCGCAGAACATCAGCGACGAGATCCAGAAGAAGTTCGCTTAACCGGCGCGTTCGCTTCGGCGGGCAGACACATACCGCGGGTCACCGGCCATATGGACCGGTGGCCCGGAAAATTCCGGGAACAGGGGATGCACAATGTCCCGCTGCCCACGGCAGAGCTTCTGCCAATTGGAACAGAACATGACCCCGGTGCGGGTTTAGGGATGACCCCGCTGGGGGCACAAGAAGGAGGCCATCATGGCAAAAGAGAAGTTTGAGCGTAATAAGCCGCACGTGAACATCGGCACCATTGGCCACGTTGACCACGGCAAGACGACGTTGACGGCAGCGATCACCAAGTATTTTGGTGATTTCAAGGCGTATGATCAGATTGACGGTGCGCCTGAAGAAAAGGCGCGGGGGATCACGATTTCGACGGCACACGTCGAATATGAAACCGACAGCCGTCACTATGCGCACGTCGATTGCCCCGGCCACGCGGACTATGTGAAGAACATGATCACCGGTGCGGCGCAGATGGACGGCGCGATCCTGGTTGTGAACGCTGCTGACGGCCCGATGCCGCAGACGCGCGAACACATCCTGCTGGGCCGCCAGGTTGGCATCCCGAAGATGGTCGTTTTCATGAACAAGGTTGACCAGGTCGACGACGAAGAGCTTCTTGAGCTCGTCGAAATGGAAATCCGCGAACTGTTGTCGTCCTACGACTATCCCGGCGACGATATCCCGATCATCGCGGGTTCGGCTCTGGCGGCGATGGAAGGCAACAACCCTGAAATCGGCGAAAACAAGATCCGCGAACTGATGGCGGCTGTTGATGAGTACATCCCGACGCCGGCACGCGCTGTTGACCAGCCGTTCCTGATGCCGATCGAAGACGTGTTCTCGATCTCGGGCCGCGGCACGGTTGTGACCGGTCGTGTTGAGCGTGGCGTGATCAACGTTGGCGACAGCATCGAAATCGTTGGTATCCGCGACACCAAGACGACGACCTGCACGGGCGTTGAAATGTTCCGCAAGCTGCTGGATCGCGGTGAAGCAGGCGACAACATCGGCGCACTGCTGCGCGGTATCGACCGTGAAGGCGTTGAGCGTGGCCAGGTTCTGTGTAAGCCGGGTTCGGTCAAGCCGCACACCAAGTTCGAAGCCGAAGCCTATATCCTGACCAAGGAAGAAGGCGGCCGTCACACACCGTTCTTCGCGAACTACCGCCCGCAGTTCTACTTCCGTACGACGGACGTGACCGGCACGGTCGAGCTTCCCGAAGGCACGGAAATGGTGATGCCCGGCGACAACCTGAAGTTCGGTGTTGAGCTGATCGCCCCGATCGCCATGGAAGACGGTCTGCGCTTTGCCATCCGCGAAGGCGGCCGCACCGTCGGTGCCGGCGTCGTCGCTAAGATCATCGAGTAATTCGATCCACAACAGGATTGACGCGGGCCGCCTTCGGGCGGCCCGTTTGCTTTTCTTGTGGTAGGATAGAAAAGAACCCGAGACGAAAGCTGCGAATGACTACTGACTCCCCGCCCGAAATGCCCCCTGTCGACATGATGCACCCTGTTACGCTGCCGGACGGGACGGCGCATACTGGGACGGTCTTTCTGTCTGCCGCGATCACCCATCCACAATGGGATGTCGGGGCCTATTCTTATGCATCGGCGTTTGATGTGCCGCAGGACTGGGCCGCACGACTGGCACCTTATCTCTATGAGGGCGCGCCAGAGAGGCTCTGCATCGGGCGCTATTGCCAGATTGCAGATGGCGTCCAGTTTATCACCGCGTCGGCCAATCACCGTCGCGATGGGTTCTCAACCTATCCATTTGCCATCTTTTCCGGCTTTGGCGAGGGACGCGCGTCTTTGCCGGGGCCTGAGAGCTTTCGCGATACCGTGATCGGCCATGACGTCTGGATCGGGCAGGGCGCACGAATTTTGCCGGGGGCCTGCGTGGGCAATGGCGTGATCATCGGCGCAGGCGCGGTAGTGGCCGGGCAGGTGCCCTCCTATGCTGTGGTGGCGGGCAATCCCGGACGCGTGATGCGGATGCGGTTCGATTCGCAAACCATCGCGCGCCTTGAGGCGTTGGCGTGGTGGCATTGGCCCATAGATCGTATAATGGCTGCGGAAGCGGCGATTTGTAACGCAGATCTGGCCGCGCTGGAACGTGCGGCACCGTGAACAGGTGACGGCATAGCCCATGAGCCATCCTTGGTTCGCAAACAGCGAAAAGCCGCTTGCAAACCGCAGCGGTCCCGAATAATCACGGTGCCGGAATAGGGGTATAGCTCAGCTGGTAGAGCGACGGTCTCCAAAACCGTAGGTCGCGGGTTCGAACCCTGCTGCCCCTGCCATTCCCTGAAAATGCGAATACACCGCGCCCTGCCGGGGTTGAAACTTGTGCCTGCGCCGGTTAACTGACGACGCATCCAGATCCAAGGAATTGTGCCCGATGGCCTCTACCAATCCAGTCCAGTTCGTTCAGCAAGTCCGCGCCGAGGTTTCCAAGGTTGTGTGGCCGACGCGGCGCGAAGTTTTCCTGACCACCATTATGGTGTTCGTTATGGCCGCTCTCACGGCGGTGTTTTTCGCGCTTGTCGATCTTTTGATCCGCAGTGGCCTTCAGGGATTGCTCGGCCTGTTCTGATGGCCCTTCGCCTTTGAGGGCGCTTGGATGAAATATCGGGGCTTGGGTCTTGATCATTTTGGTCCTTGGCGGTAGGTGACACCACACTTCGGACAGATGGCGTGCGGCGATTCGTGTTGCGCGCCGATTTTTTGTTCGACGGGCTGCGCGGATGACGCGCGCTGATTTTGACGAAAAGCGTTCTTTGGACGTGATGAGAATAAGGGCGGCAGGCTTCATGGCGAAACGGTGGTACTCGGTTAGCGTTCTCTCGAACTTCGAGAAGAAGATCGCCGAACAGATCCGGACTTCGGTCGCCGAGCAGGGGCTGGAGGACGAGATCGACGAGATCCTTGTTCCCACCGAAGAGGTTATCGAGGTGCGGCGCGGCAAGAAGGTCACGACCGAGCGTCGCTTCATGCCCGGCTACGTGCTGGTCCATATGGAGATGTCCGACCGTGGCTATCACCTGATCAGCTCGATCAACCGCGTGACCGGGTTCCTTGGGCCGCAGGGGCGTCCGATGCCGATGCGTGACGCCGAAGTGAATCAGATCCTGAACCGCGTTCAGGAAGGCGAGGAAGCGCCGCGCACGCTCATCCACTTTGAAGTGGGTGAAAAGGTCAAGGTTGCCGACGGTCCGTTCGAGGATTTCGACGGCATGATCGAAGAGGTCGACGAGGACAACCAGCGCCTCAAGGTGTCGGTGTCGATCTTTGGCCGGGAGACGCCGGTCGAATTGGAATTCACTCAGGTCAACAAACAGATCTGATGAACTGCCGCCCCGCGGGGTGGCGATTAACGTGGGAGGGGCGGTCGCCGCGGCGGGCAATCCGGACCACGACAACATCAAAACCCGAAGGGCGCGCCCGGACGGTGTTGGAAAAGGAGAAGGCCAATGGCCAAGAAACTCATGGGCACCCTGAAGCTTCAGGTGAAAGCCGGCCAAGCGAACCCGTCGCCGCCGGTTGGTCCGGCGCTGGGTCAGCGCGGCATCAACATCATGGAATTCTGCAAGGCGTTCAACGCCAAGACCGCAGACATGGAGCCCGGCGCTCCTTGCCCCACCGTGATCACCTATTATCAGGACAAGTCCTTCACGATGGAAATCAAGACGCCGCCTGCGTCTTATTACCTCAAGAAGGCCGCCAAGATCAAATCCGGTGCGAACAAACCGTCGCGGGAAACCGCCGGTAGCGTGACGCCCGCGCAGATCCGCGAAATCGCTGAGGCCAAGATGAAGGACCTCAACGCCAACGATATCGAGGGCGCAATGCAGATCATCCTGGGCTCTGCCCGGTCGATGGGTATCGAGGTTAAGTAATATGGCAAAGCTCGGAAAACGCACCCGCGCCGCACGCGAAGCATTCGCTGGCAAGGAAGACCTGACCGTGGCCGAAGCCGTTACGCTGATCAAGGCGAACGCGACGGCCAAATTCGACGAGACCGTCGAGATTTCGATGAACCTCGGGGTTGATCCCCGCCACGCGGACCAGATGGTGCGCGGTGTTGTCGGCCTGCCCAACGGCACTGGCAAAACCGTGCGCGTCGCCGTGTTCGCACGTGGTGCCAAGGCAGACGAAGCCAAGGAAGCTGGCGCGGATATCGTTGGTGCAGAAGACCTGATGGAAACCATTCAGGGCGGCACCATCGAATTTGATCGCTGCATCGCGACGCCGGACATGATGCCTATCGTCGGGCGTCTGGGCAAAGTCCTTGGTCCGCGCAACCTGATGCCGAACCCCAAGGTCGGCACCGTGACCATGGATGTGGCGCAGGCGGTTCAGAACGCCAAGGGCGGCGAAGTCCAGTTCAAGGCCGAAAAGGCCGGTGTGGTCCACGCAGGTGTTGGCAAGGCGTCCTTTGATGACGCCAAGCTGATCGAAAACATCCGTGCCTTCGTTGGCGCGGTTGCCAAGGCCAAGCCGACAGGTGCCAAAGGCACCTATCTGAAGGAAATCGCGCTGAGCTCGACCATGGGTCCGGGTGTCAGCGTTGATGTGGCGGACGCTTCCGCCGAGTGAATTTGACGCGCAAGCGTCAGATGGCGGGGCTGTAACCGGCCCCGTCCTGTCCGAGACGGAGGGTGTGTGCCAAAGGCAGACATAAATCCTTCCTGAGATGGGGAACGAGACTTTTCACCCTAGGGTGGTTTTGGCTCGGGACCCTGAATTTGGACCCGTAACGGGTGTGGCACATGCTGCATCCTGAATTGAGCCGGGGGGAAACCCCCATACTTGGAGTGAAACTGTGGATAGAGCCCAGAAAGAGAAAGTGGTCGAGGAACTCGGCCAGATCTTTGAAAGCTCTGGCGTCGTTGTGGTTGCCCACTACGCCGGTCTGACAGTTGCTGAGATGCAGGACCTCCGCGCGCGTGCTCGCGACGTGGGCGGCTCCGTGCGTGTTGCCAAGAACAGGCTCGCCAAGATCGCCCTTCAGGGTCAGCCATGCGAAAGCATGACCGAGCTTCTGACGGGTATGACCGTTCTGACCTATTCCGAAGACCCAGTGGCAGCAGCCAAGGTCGCGGAAGACTTTGCCAAGGAGAACAAAAAGTTCGAAATCCTTGGTGGGGCCATGGGTGAGACGGCTCTGGACCGGGCTGGTGTCGAGGCCGTGTCGAAAATGCCGTCGCGCGAGGAGCTTATCGCTTCCATCGTCGGCTGCATCGGCGCACCTGCTTCGAACATTGCCGGGGCCATTGGCGCACCTGCTTCGAACATCGCGTCCATCTTGTCCACGATCGAGGACAAGGCGGCCGCCTAAGCACTGTCTATCGGCGTTGTGGCTGAATGCCCGACGTTGGAACACACTTTAGTCAACGGAAAGAGCTTAACATGGCTGATCTGAAGAAACTGGCAGAAGAGATCGTTGGTCTGACCCTGCTGGAAGCACAAGAACTGAAAACCATCCTCAAGGATGAATACGGCATCGAGCCCGCAGCTGGCGGCGCCGTAATGATGGCAGGCCCCGCAGATGGCGGCGGCGCAGCCGAAGAAGAGCAGACCGAATTCGACGTCGTTCTCAAGAACGCCGGCGCATCCAAGATCAACGTGATCAAGGAAGTTCGCGGAATCACCGGTCTGGGCCTCAAAGAAGCCAAGGACCTGGTCGAAGCCGGCGGCAAGATCAAAGAAGGCGTCGACAAGGCAGAAGCCGAAGAGATCAAGGGCAAGCTGGAAGCAGCTGGCGCCGAGGTCGAACTGGCCTAAGGCTGGTTATCGCGCTGCCGATTGCGATCGGCGGTCCGAAAAAATTGGCTGGGCCCGGAGTGCATCCGGGTCCAGTCGAACCCGTCTTGGAAAGAGCCATTGAGGTGGCTTTTCCCAAGATACGGTTCTGGGATCGGGAGGCCGCCATTGGGACGGAGGCCATGAATAGATCCTACCGCATCGTCTCGTATGGGCAAACGGTCGGGGCCCGACGGCCGGATTGTCCGAAGAGAAACTGAAAAGGTGACAGCTGACATGGCACAATCGTTCCTTGGCCAGAAACGTCTTCGTAAATATTATGGCAAAATCCGCGAAGTTTTGGAAATGCCGAACCTCATCGAGGTTCAGAAATCGTCTTATGATCTTTTCCTGAAGTCCGGCGACGCGCCGACACCGACCGAGGGCGAAGGCCTGATGGGCGTCTTCCAGTCGGTGTTCCCGATCAAGGATTTCAACGAAACCAGTGTTCTGGAATTCGTGAAATACGAACTGGAAAAGCCCAAGTACGACGTTGAAGAATGTCAGCAGCGCGACATGACCTATTCGGCGCCGCTCAAGGTTACGTTGCGCCTGATCGTGTTTGATGTGGATGAAGATACCGGCGCAAAGTCGGTGAAGGATATCAAGGAACAGGACGTGTTCATGGGCGATATGCCGCTCATGACGCCCAACGGGACGTTCGTTGTGAACGGAACCGAGCGGGTCATCGTATCCCAGATGCACCGTTCCCCCGGCGTGTTCTTTGATCACGACAAGGGCAAGACCCACTCCTCGGGCAAGTTGCTGTTTGCCTGCCGCATCATTCCCTACCGGGGTTCCTGGCTCGATTTCGAATTCGACGCCAAGGATATCGTGTTTGCACGTATCGACCGTCGCCGCAAATTGCCGGTGACAACTCTGCTGTATGCGCTTGGTCTCGACCAGGAAAGCATCATGGATGCCTATTATGAAACGGTGACCTATTCGCTCCGCAAGGGGCAGGGCTGGGTCGCGCCGTTCTTCCCCGATCGGGTTCGCGGTACACGTCCGACCTATGATCTGGTGGATGCTGATTCCGGCGAAATTATTGCGGAAGCCGGCAAAAAGGTCACTCCGCGCGCGGTCAAGAAGCTGAAGGACGAAGGGGCTGTCACCAACCTTCTGGTGCCGTTCAGCCATATCGTCGGCAAATTCGTCGCCAAGGATATCATCAATGAAGAAACCGGCGCGATCTATGTCGAAGCCGGGGATGAACTGACGCTCGAATACGACCGTGATGGCGAACTGATCGGCGGCACGGCGAAAGAACTGATCGACGCGGGCATCGTCGACATTCCCGTTCTGGATATCGACAACATCAATGTGGGTCCCTACATCCGCAACACGCTGGCGATGGACAAGAACATGAACCGCGAAACCGCGCTCATGGACATTTATCGCGTGATGCGTCCGGGCGAACCGCCCACCGTCGATGCCGCATCGGCGCTGTTCGATACGCTGTTCTTTGACAACGAACGTTATGATCTGTCGGCGGTTGGCCGGGTCAAGATGAACATGCGTCTTGCACTTGAAAAGCCCGACACCCAGCGCACGCTGGACCGCCAAGATATCGTTTCCTGCATCAAGGCTCTGGTAGAGCTGCGCGACGGCAAGGGCGATATCGACGACATCGACCACCTTGGAAACCGTCGTGTGCGTTCCGTTGGCGAACTGATGGAAAACCAGTATCGCGTCGGTTTGCTGCGTATGGAACGCGCGATCAAGGAACGTATGTCGTCGGTCGAAATCGACACTGTCATGCCGCAGGATCTGATCAACGCAAAACCGGCGGCCGCCGCTGTGCGCGAATTCTTTGGCTCTTCGCAGCTGTCGCAGTTCATGGACCAGACCAACCCGCTGTCCGAAGTGACGCACAAGCGTCGCCTTTCGGCGCTTGGGCCGGGTGGTTTGACACGCGAACGCGCAGGCTTTGAGGTCCGCGACGTTCACCCGACCCACTATGGCCGGATGTGTCCGATTGAAACGCCCGAAGGACCGAACATCGGTCTGATCAACTCGCTGGCGACCTTTGCCCGTGTGAACAAGTATGGCTTTATCGAAACGCCCTACCGGGTCGTGACCGAAGCCAAGGTCACCGACGAAGTGCATTACATGTCCGCCACCGAGGAAATGCGTCACACAGTGGCGCAGGCCAACGCGACGCTGGACGAAGATGGCAAGTTCATCAACGATCTGGTTTCGACACGCCAGAACGGCGATTACACGCTTGCACCGCGCGAACAGGTCGACTTGATCGACGTGTCGCCCAAACAGTTGGTATCGGTTGCGGCCTCGCTCATCCCGTTCCTTGAAAATGACGACGCGAACCGCGCTCTCATGGGATCGAACATGCAGCGTCAGGCGGTTCCGCTTTTGCGGGCCGAGGCACCGTTGGTTGGCACTGGCATCGAAGGCGTCGTTGCACGCGACTCCGGCGCGGCCTTCATGGCCCGTCGCGGCGGCGTAATCGACCAGGTCGATGCACAGCGTATCGTGATCCGTGCCACCGAAGATCTCGAATTGGGCGATGCGGGCGTGGATATCTATCGCTTGCGCAAGTTCCAGCGTTCGAACCAAAACACCTGTATCAACCAGCGTCCTCTGGTCAAGGTTGGCCAGAAGGTATCCAAAGGCGAAGTCATCGCGGATGGTCCTTCGACCGACATGGGTGAACTGGCTCTTGGCAAGAACGTGGTTGTCGCGTTCATGCCTTGGAACGGATACAACTACGAAGACTCCATCCTGATTTCCGAGCGGATCGCTCGCGATGACGTGTTTACCTCAATTCACATTGAGGAATTCGAAGTTGCCGCACGCGACACCAAGCTTGGGCCGGAAGAAATCACCCGCGACATTCCAAACGTTGGTGAAGAAGCGCTGCGCAACCTCGACGAGGCGGGCATCGTTTACA
>JAUIAS010000013.1 GCA_030425395.1 Alphaproteobacteria bacterium | reverse complement strand
GCTGCCGCCCACGTTTGCCTGTTGGCGGTGGCGTCCAGCTCATCTCCGGATCAAACCAGATCGAAAGCGATCCGCGTTGCTTTAGTGCTGTGTTGTACGAAGGCCAGTTCCTGGTCTTGTACTTCGTGGGGGCCAACTGCTCATGCCTCCCAGCTATCACGCTGGATTCATGCAGTGAATCCCCCGCGTAGTTGTGCAACAAAGCCGTTCCGCTCCCTAATCGCCCCGTAGCTAGGGCCATGTGCTTGTTGGTAGAGCTCCACTCATCTTCCACCCACAAAACATTTTTATCACTTAGAACGCGCACCGACCCATCTGGTTCGAGCAAGCTGACTGTTCTGCAATACGACAATACTCGCCATGTCAGGAAATTTGGGGCGGCATGCGCGTCGTGGCCATCTGAGGGCTTGCCAGCCAAAAGTGCCATAGGCGCTTCTGCGGCAGGGCCAAGACCAAGCTGGTTTAAGAAATCGATCGCGATCCGCGCGTAGACATCTGTTACTGGAATCCATCCCTTTGGCACGGCGCCAAGGCCACTACCGGCGAACGGATTGAACGTTTTACGAAACATTCAGATGAGCCACTCTGTCTTGTCTGCTATCACTCAGGAAGCGCTCCCACCTCTGGAGAAGCGCTCGACGCTTTTCAAGCATATCCGTCCGCCGATATGCGCGCTCGAATTCGCTGCCTACTGTTTGCGCCAGTGCCATTTCGGCTAGATCGCGCTCTATGCCAGGCTCCGCTGCCCAGTCATGGAAAGTGGATCGCAACCCAAGAGGAACTGCGGGGGGCTTGGTCTGCGTGTCAAGATATCCTTGGCGGCCGGCCTTTTCCTCGGCCACCTGCATGCGCCACATGACTGCGTTGACGAGCGCCTTTGCAATCTTGTTCTTGGAATCTGTCACGCCAACCTCACTACCTCACCGCGTCGCACGGCCAGATACGCCGCCCAAGCCTCCATCATCTTGCACCGCTTCTCGAACAGATCGGATCGGGCGTAAGCCTGTTCCGCCGCGTCGCCCAGCTTGTGTGCCAGCGCGGCCTCGGCCACCTCGCGCGGGAAATTCGTCTGCTCTTGCGCCCATGTGCGGAAGGACGTGCGGAAGCCGTGCACATCGGCCTCAAAGCCCAATTCCTTCACCAGCTTCGAAAGCGTCATGTCCGAAAGCGGCTTCCCCTTTTTGTAGCTGGGAAAAACCAGCTCTGAACTGTCGGAGAGCGCCTCGGCGTCCCGCAGGATTTCCAACGCTCGTCCCGATAGCGGCACGCGATGGTCGCGCTTCATCTTGATCCGCTCTTTTGGGATGATCCACGTAGCACTTGTAGCACCGTCGGCTCCGTGGAAATCAAATTCCTCCCAACGGGCTTCGCGGGTTTCACCGGATCGGGTTGCGGTCAGGATCAGGAACTCCAGCGCGAGTTTCGTTGTCGCCCCGGCCCCCGAAGCGTTCACGGCCTCGACACAGCCCGCAACCTCCGCATACGGCAGGGCTTTGCGGTGCTGCACCGTGCGCTCCAGCTTGGGCAGGGCCAGCGCCTCCGTGACTGCTGGGTTGCCAGTGCACATGCCCTCGGCAATGCCCCATTTGAAAACCGCGGAAACCCGGTAGATCAACTTGCGCGCCACGCCCGGTGCCGTCTCGCGGGCGAGCAGGATTGCCCGCCGCACATCGGCGCTCGTCACCTCGGGAAGTGCAACTGTCCCGAATTGCGGGAAGATGTAGGTTTCCATTGATTTGAGATAGGCGGCGCGGTCTTTCGGGTTTTTCAGGGCTTGCGCATTTTCCGCGTGGGTCTTCCGCGCAGCTTCCTCGAAAGTCAGGATGCCTCTTGCCTTGCGCTTCGCGGCCACGGGGTCGCCGCCCGCTCGGGCGAGCCGCTTGTTCTCCAAAGCCTGTTCCCGCGCCTCGGCCAGCGATACCAGCGGATAGGCCCCAAGCCCGATTTCCCTCCGTTTGCCACGAATCACGATACGCTGCACCCAGGACTTCGCCCTGGTCGGCTTTACCAGCAGAAAAAGCCCGGTGCCCCTGCCGTCGTGATACTTGCCCGGTTGGGTGGTGTTCTTTACCGAAATCGCCGTCAGCCCGGTTCTGGCGCTGTTGGGCTTTCCATTGCTCGGCATACCGTCCCCCCATCTGTTCCCCCAGAATTTAGTGGATGCCAATGGATTGCGCAAGATCGGTTAGGAACAATGGGCTTCAAAATTCCTATATTTTATAGGAATTCTTAATCGCCTCAGGAACAGATCGGAACATGATATGGCGACTGCCGGGGTCACCAGCCAATAAGATGTATAGGAATTCCGGCATCTTTAGGGGCGCGAGGGTGTTGTCGCGTTTGCAAAGTAGCGCAACGTGCCGTCAGATCATTCGGATCACATCTTTCTCAATGGCCAGCATATATCCCCGCCGTGCGATGTTCTTGACCAGAAGCTGGCTCACGATCTGGTTGCCGAGTGTGTCGCGCAGGCGTTTGATGCGCGTAGCCCCTGCGGCCTCGTCGCAATCGGCGGCATTGCGGCCGGATACCATGGCTTCGAGTTCGGCACCGGACAGGACGTCATCGTCCATGCGCGCTTCGGCCAGAACAGAAAGGGTTTCCATCGCGGCTGCCGTAAGGGTGAACCCGATATTGTTCAGGTAGACGGTGTTTTCGTCCCTGCTGATCAACAGGGAATTGACCTGAATACCAGCCCGCTCGACCTGAGCCATTCTGCGGTTCAACGCGACGAGCATCACCAGAAAGACCAGTGCGGCGATCAGAACGGCTGCTGCGAATACCAGCAGCACCAGGATCACCATCCGGTAGCTGTATAGCGTATCTGAAAAGGCCGTCCCAGACTGTGCCAGGATCTCAAGCAGCTTGATTTCTGCCTGACTGGTCAAATCGTCGTTTTCGATGAACAATTGCTCGACCCTAGTGTTGAACGTGTTGGCATCAGGCAACGTCAGAAACAGCACCAAAGCTGTGCCGGCAAGGATGAACACGATGGCGGCAATACCGATCGGGACAAGGCGGGTCGTCGCGCGATGCGCGTCAGTAGCGGAGGAAAAACTGTCCAGCACTGTTCCTCCTTTGGGCGAGGCCCTCATCTCCGAAAACCGACACGATATTCAACAAAGTCCAGCCGTTCCGCGCCAGCTTTGCTGAGAGCTGCGCCGCAGCTGCGGCGCGGGTGCAGGTTCCCGAAATCTGCGCCACACCATAGTGCAAGCGCAAGGGATTGTCCTGTTTGGCCTTGTAGTCGGCATAGCACCCCGCCGCTTGTGCAGGGGCGGCCAAGGCGAGCGCCGCAACGGTCGCGAGAGAGAGATACAGTTTTTTCATGCACCGTTTGTCGCCGAAACTGGCGCGCTAGACAATAACGCAGGCCGAAAAGGGCGCTGCTATCGGATAACACGGGGGCGATATTGCCTGTCCGAGCGGGGCTGACCGAATGTGAAGGCATCACATCGTTCACCTATCTCAGAAGAGGTTTCATTATGTATCGGAAGTTCATTGCAGCTATCAGCGCCGCCAGCCTGACCATTTCTCTTTTTGCCGGTGCGGCTCCGGCCCGCGCGGATGGAGATGACCTTGCCAAGATTTTGGCCGGGATCGCCGCGATTGCGATTATTGGCAAGGCAATTGATGACAGGAACGACCGCAAGCACGGTCATGTATCGCGGAATTCGAAAGGGCATGGCCAGGTCTATGCCCCGGCCCCACGCCGCCACCCGCAGGCAAAGCCGCGCTCGGTCCCTCAGAGATTTGCGCGCTATGATCTGCCGGGTCAGTGTCTTGTCACTCTGAATACGGGTCGCAACGGCCAGATGCGTATGTTCGGCAAGCGGTGCCTTCGCAGCAACTACCAGCATTTCCACGCGCTGCCTCAGGTTTGTGCCCAAGAAATCTGGACAGAGCGCGGCGTGCGTCGTGGCTATAGCCCGCGTTGCCTGCGTCAGAACGGATACCGGATCGCAGGGCGACGCTGATTGATAGCAGGCATTCAAAACACCCTCCCAAGCAATCTTTGGAGGGTGTTTTTGCTCTTGTCATGCCTCGCTGCAAAGCGTCCTTTGGGCGTATGAACGGACCGGATTTTGAAATTGAGCGGGAATGGCATCGGCGCGGAGCCCTGCGGATTGCCGGTGTGGACGAGGTCGGACGCGGACCGTTGGCAGGACCGGTCACGGCAGCGGCTGTTGTCCTTGATCCGGAAAATATTCCCGGCGGTCTGAACGATTCCAAAAAACTGAGCGCGACCAAGCGCGCCCGGCTGGAGAGCGAGATCGCGAAAGCGGCACAAGTCTCCATCGCCCATGCCAGCGTGGAAGAAATTGACGAAATCAACATCCTGCGCGCCAGTCACCTTGCCATGGAACGTGCGATTGCCGCGCTTGATCCGCCGCCAGACGCGGTTCTGATCGACGGCAACCTGCTGCCGCGCGGGCTGACCCTTCCGGCGCAGGCCATCGTCAAGGGGGATGGGCGATCGGTGTCGATTGCAGCGGCTTCAATTATGGCAAAAATGTGTCGCGACAGGATCATGGTGGATTTGGCGCAACAGCATCCCGGCTATGGTTGGGAAACCAACGCGGGTTATCCTTCAAAGGCGCATAGAGAGGCGCTTCGAAATCTTGGTGTGACCCCACACCATAGACGTTCGTTCAAAACCGTACACAATATATTGTATCAAGAAAAATCTGTAAGTAACTGATTCAAAAAAGAAATTGACGGCGAATCGGGTTTGAATCATCCTTGTGCCAAGACAAGAGCGCGCAACGCGCCGGTTCAGAGGCAGAAAATGACGAAAACCACGACAAAGGGGGCCATGGCGCTCCCTCTCAATACGATAGTTGCCGGTGACTGCATCGAGGTGATGAACAGTCTTCCGGAAGATTCTGTCGATCTGGTCTTTGCAGACCCGCCCTATAACCTGCAACTCAAGGGCCAATTGCACCGGCCGGATAATTCAATGGTCGATGCGGTGGATGACGACTGGGATCAGTTTTCCTCCTTTGCGGCCTACGATGCCTTTACCAAGGCATGGCTCAAGGCTGCGCGTCGTATCCTCAAACCCAACGGTGCAATTTGGGTGATCGGGTCATATCACAACATTTTCCGTGTCGGTTCGGCGCTTCAGAACGAAGGTTTTTGGATTCTGAACGATGTTGTTTGGCGCAAATCCAACCCGATGCCGAATTTCCGTGGCAAGCGGTTCACAAATGCCCATGAGACAATGATCTGGGCGTCAAAATCTGAGGGTGGAAAATATACCTTCAACTATGAGGCGCTGAAGGCGTTGAACGAAGGCATCCAGATGCGCAGCGACTGGGTTCTGCCGATTTGCACGGGCCATGAACGTCTCAAGGATTCCAAGGGCGACAAGGCCCACCCGACCCAGAAGCCCGAAAGCCTGCTGCATCGTGTTCTGGTTGGCTCGACCAACCCGGGTGATGTGGTGCTTGACCCGTTCTTTGGAACCGGGACCACAGGGGCCGTCGCCAAGATGCTGGGCCGGGATTTCATCGGCATCGAAAGAGAAGCCGCCTACCGCGAGGTTGCGGAAAAGCGGATCGCGCGCGTGCGCAAATTTGATCGCGATGCACTTCAGGTCAGCGTCGGAAAGCGTGCCGAACCACGGGTCCCGTTTGGGCAGTTGGTCGAACGCGGTATGCTGCGCCCCGGTGAACGGCTGATTTCTCCACGCGGAAAAACCGCCAAAGTGCGCGCCGACGGCACTCTTGTCGGAGAGGACGTTAAAGGGTCGATCCATCAGGTTGGTGCCCATCTGGAAGGCGCCCCAAGCTGCAACGGTTGGACCTACTGGCACTTCAAACGTGATGGCAAAACTGTTCCGATTGATGTTCTGCGCCAGCAGATACGTTCGGAAATGGAAACCTGATCCCAATTTTCAGTTTCAACAGACCGCCTGTGCCTGTGGCCTGACCACAGCACATGACTCGCCCCGCCTAATGGCGGGGCTTTTTTCTTGCGCCGGTCGGGACGATCAACCCAGACTTGTTGCGATGCAAGAAAGGACAGCGCATGACCGATACCTCCTTCAGGCTTCCACGCCTGAACAGGATGGACCTGCCGGGCGGCTTGACCATCGACGACATCGGCGAGACCAGCAAATACACCGTTCAAGCGTTGGAAAAACACAAACGCGACGGTGCTGAGCTTGCCGTCAGAGCGCGTTGGGCTGCGCTCGCGGTTGTTGCTGTTCTTTTGCCATTCCTCAACCCGTCCGTCACCGTCATCTACTATCAGGTCGGTCTGGCGGTTATGGCTGCTTTGGGCTGGCTGATGCAACGTGCTGCGCGGGTCGGCATGTCCCGCACCGAACTGGCGCTTATCTTTTTCGATCTGTTACTGATCACGTTTCTTCTGGTGGTGCCTAACCCGTTTGAAACCGACCCGGCACCCACTGCGGTGGTCTATTCCTTCGGAAATTTTATTTACCTGTTCATCATCCTTTCTGTGGCGACACTGGCTTATTCGTGGCGCACGATCCTGGCCATCGGCAACTGGACTGCAGCGATCTGGATGATCTCGGCATTTGGTGTCTGGTGGTTCGGGACAACCGATGCCGCGCTGGGCGCGCGGGTGGCTGCGGCCTTCGAAGAAGATGGGCGATTGCTGGCTCTGTTCGATCCGAATACCGTAAAATTCGATCTGCGCACTCAAGAAATCATCGTTTTTGTCATATGCGCCTACACGCTTGCGTTGACGGTGCGGCGGTTCAATCGCTTGTTGCTGGGGCATGCGGTTCTTGAACGGGAACGGTCGAACCTGTCGCGGTATTTTTCTCCGAATGTGGTGGCCGAACTGTCAAAGGGGGATGAACCGATTAAGGAAACCCGCACGCATGACGTGGCGGTTCTATTCGTGGATATCGTAGGCTTTACCCGAATGGCCGCTGTCCAACCACCGGAAGAGGTGATTGCAACGCTGCGGGAATTCCATGGCTGCATGGAAGAAGAGGTGTTCCGCCATGGCGGCACGTTGGACAAGTACCTTGGCGATGGCTTGATGGCCACATTCGGCACACCGTTCGCGGGCCCGCGCGATGGGGTGAACGCGCTTGAGACGGTGTTTGGGATGATCGCGGCGCTTGAAACTTTCAACACGGGCCGCGCGGCCGCAGGTCTGCCGCCGCTAAAGGCCAGCTTTGGCCTGCATTACGGGCCTGTTGTGTTAGGAAACATTGGCCGCAACCGTCTTGAATTCGCAGTGATCGGAAATACGGTCAATGTGGCCAGCCGGCTTGAGGCGCTGACCCGCTCCATGGACACGGATTTGGTGGTCAGCGATGCTCTTGTTCAGCGTGTGCTTGTCGAAGACTCTGAGGCCTCGGGCATCTTGAACCGCCTCAAACCCCAAACCCCACAGATGGTGCGGGGCTTGGACACGCCGGTCGCTTTATGGACGTTGCCCCGATAGTCAGCGCGGCATTGGCGTGGCGCGGCGATTGTAGGCGGTCCAATCGGTGACTTCCGGGTAATAGCTTTCGCGCCATTCGTTCACGCGCGGGTTCATCACCTTGCGCCAAAACGGGGGGATCATAGCGGCAATCGTCATGACAGGATAGCCAAAGGGAAGCTGTGGCGCATCCGCTTGGGTATAGTTCTGCAATAACGGGAACCGTCTGTCCGGTTTGTAGTGATGATCCGAATGGCGCTGCAGATTGATCAGCAACCAGTTGGACGCCTTGTGCGCTGCATTCCAAGAATGGCGCGGTCTGACATGTTCATATTTGCCGTCGCCCAGATGTTTACGCGTCAAACCGTAGTGTTCGACATAGTTCACCAGCTCAAGCTGCCAGATCGCCGTTCCGGCCTGAATGAGAAACAGAACCAGACCAGACCAGCCGCCCACAATCGCCGCAAACCCGAGCATTCCTGCCTGCAAGCCCCAATAGCGCCAGAACGGGTTTTCGCGTGCTGTCCATGACAGGCCTTTGCGCGCAAGCTTGGCTTGTTCCGCGCGGAAGGCCGAAACAGGGCTTTGCCGCAGCACCCTGAGATAGAACCGGTAAAAGCCTTCATTGTATCGCGCGGTGACTGGATCACGTGGGGTGCCAACATAGCGGTGGTGCACCAAAAGGTGTTCGGATCGAAAATGCGAATACAGCACCATGGCCAGCAGGATATCGCCCATCCAGCGTTCCATCCGATTCTTTTGGTGCATCAATTCATGGCTGTAGTTGATGCCGATGGTTCCGCTGATCACCCCCATGCCGATAAACAGAAACACCCGTTCCAGACTGTCGAGGTGTTCGGCACGGGTGGCATACCAGAGAATGGAAAACAGGTTGATGAATTGGAGCGGTGCCCAAATTTGCGTCACCAGCTTGTACCAGAAGAGATCTTCTTCTTTTGCCATCGGGTCGGCGTTTTCGAGGTTCTTGCCAAGAAGGCCGTCCAAAAACGCAAAAAAGTACCATGTCACAACCGGTAAAAGCAGCACGTAAAATCCGCCTTTGATGGCGCTGATCCACGACAGCGGGATCAGAAGAACGGACAGCCAGAACGGCATTGCGCTTTGCCATCGGGCAAGGTTTTGCGGGGTGATCATTTGGGGCCTCCGTCCTGATAACGGCTTTGGAAAACTCTGCGCGGTCTGAACGATGATGACAATCAGTAAACGTGTCGCGCCAGATCGAAGGCCTTGCGCATCACAGTCGGAAGGTCCGACGGGCGAAACCTATCGGGTTCCATGAAATCGCCGCGCTGTGGTGCGCAGTTAGCGGGCAGGCGTGCGGCCATGACCCGCAGTCTCAAATGGAAATGAGTGAACGTGTGCCGCACCTCTCCGACGTCAGCCCACGCGGCAGTGGCAGGAGGTGTCGCGTCTGTCGGGTGCTCTTGCCAATCCGACCCGGGCCACCCCATCATGCCGCCCAACAGGCCGCTGTCTGGCCGTCGTTCCACGAGCCAGGCACCGTCTTCGCGAGCCGCGACAAATATCGTGCCTTGACGAACCGGCTTGGCCTTCTTTGGGGTCTTGCGGGGCAGGTCGGCTGCGTTGCCTGCAATGCGGGCCTTGCAGGGCGTGCGCCATGGACAGATGCCGCAAGCCGGATTGCGCGGCGTACAGATTGTGGCCCCCAAGTCCATGACCGCCTGCGCGTAATCGCCGGGGCGTAGGTGCGGCGTGAGTTCCGCCGTATGCGACTGGAGTATGGGCTTGGAAGCTGGAAGCGGAGTTTCGACAGCGTGGAGACGAGACATCACCCGTTCGACATTCCCGTCCATCACCGGCTCTGGACGATCAAACGCAATCGAGGCGATGGCGGCGGCCGTATATGGCCCGATGCCCGGCAATTCCAGAAGTTGGTCATATGTATCAGGAAAAACCCCATCGTGGTTGTCGGTCACGGCACGAGCGCATTTCAGAAGGTTGCGCGCCCGCGCGTAATATCCCAACCCTGCCCACTCACCCATCACGGCACTGTCCTCTGCACGCGCCAGATCACTGACCGTAGGCCAAAGAGCGAGAAACCGTTCAAAATAGGGTTTTACGGCGGCAACGGTGGTTTGTTGCAGCATGATTTCCGATAACCACACGTGATACGGGTCGGGGCGTACACCCTGGGTCCGCTGCGCCGGCGACGTGCGCCACGGCAGATCACGGGCATTGCGGTCGTACCAATCCAGAAGAGTGCCCTGAAGGTGCGGGGCCGATGCACTGTCACGCAATCTTTATTCTCCTGCCGCGGGTTGGGGTGGCGCCTTTGCGCTGCGCTGGTAAACTAACCTGTGAAACCGGGATTGCCAGACATGTCGACACGACCATCAACAACTCGACCGTCAACGACGCGGGGCTTCAAGCGCACGGCATCCGTGCTTGGCGCACAAATCCGACGTGCGGGCGAAAGCCGTGGGTTCGCGGTTTCACGGCTGTTGACCCATTGGGAAGAGATCGCAGGCGGCGATTTGGCTGCGATCGCGCGCCCCGTCAACGTAAGCTATTCCAAGTCCGGGTTCGGGGCGACGCTCACGGTGCTGACGACGGGGCCTTATGCCCCAATGGTAGAAATGCAAAAGGAAACGCTGCGCACACGCGTCAATGGCGTCTATGGATACAACGCGATTTCCCGTGTGCGCGTGACCCAGACGGCACCAACCGGGTTTGCCGAAGGTCAGGCCGATTTTTCCTATGCGCCCAAACCCGTTGCAGAAAAACCTGAAATTGCCCCTGAAATCCGCGATCAGGCCGCCAGTCTCGCTGATCCTGTGGGCGACAGTTCCTTGCGAGAAGCCCTTGAACGTTTGGGCCGCAACGTTCTATCCAGATCCAAACAATGAAGAGGAAATGACATGGCACGTATCGTTGCCGTTATTGGCGTGGTTGCCGCGCTGGCTGCTGGGCTGATGCTCTGGAATGGTCGGGCGCCCGGCACCGACAATTCGCTTTTGGCTGGTATGGCCATGGCACAAGAGGCGGATATCGACGTGTCCACCATCATAGAGATGGAACAGGGCAACCCCGATGCACCCGTTACGGTGGTCGAATACGCATCTTTCACATGTCCGCATTGCGCCACCTTTCACAAGACGACCTACAAGCAGTTGAAATCCGACTACATCGACACGGGCAAGATCCGCTTTGTCTACCGTGAGGTGTATTTTGATCGCTATGGGTTGTGGGCTTCGATGATCGCGCGTTGTGCCGGACCGGACAAGTTCTTTGGGATGACGGAACTCATCTATGATGGTCAGGCCACTTGGGCGCGCGCTGGCGGGCCTGCTGAAATCGTGTCTGAACTCAGCAAGATCGGCCGCCTTGCCGGCCTGAGCGAGGACACATTGGACGCGTGTCTAAAGGACGGAACTAAGGCACAGACCCTGGTAACCTGGTACCAGCAAAACGCCGAAGAAGACGGGATCGATTCAACACCGAGCTTTATCATCAATGGCGAAAAGCATTCGAACATGAGCTTCGCCGACATGTCTGCGATCATCGACAAGGCACTGGGCGAATAATGGCTGCTCCTCTTGCCGGGCTCAAGGTTGTTGAGCTTGCCCGTATTCTGGCTGGCCCTTGGGCTGGCCAGACCCTGTCCGATCTGGGGGCCGAAGTGATAAAGGTGGAATCGCCGCAAGGCGATGACACGCGCGCATGGGGGCCGCCCTTTGTCACCCGGGATGACGACGTGTCAGCGTCCTATTACCATTCGTGCAATCGTGGCAAAGCGTCCGTGACCGTGGATTTCCGCACGCCGGAAGGACAGGCACAGGTGCGCGACCTTGTGGCCGATGCCGATATCCTGATCGAGAATTTCAAAAAGGGTGGGCTTGAGAAATACGGGCTGGACTATGCCAGCCTGCAAAAAGTGAACCCCCGCCTGATCTACTGTTCGATCACCGGGTTTGGTCAGACCGGCCCTTATTCGCATCGGGCAGGCTATGATTTTATCATTCAGGGAATGTCCGGCCTGATGTCAATCACCGGCGAAGCCGACGGCCAGCCACAGAAATCCGGTGTCGCGATCACCGATATTTTCACCGGTGTCTATTCTGTGACCGGTATTCTGGCTGCCCTCTATCAGCGGAGCCAGACAGGCAAAGGACAGCATATCGACATGGCCCTGTTGGATGTTGCAGTGGCCGTAACCGCCAATCAGGCGATGAACTATCTGACAACAGGGACACCGCCGGGGCGGATGGGGAATGCGCACCCGAACCTGACGCCTTATCAGGTGTTTGATTGCGCGGATGGGCATATCATTATCGCCACCGGCAACGATGGCCAATATCAGCGGCTTTGCAGTCTGCTTGGCTTGGACGAAATGGCCGAGGCGGCGGAATACCTGCACAACAGGGATCGTGTTGCGAACCGGGTTCAGATGATCGAACGGCTGAACGCTGCCACGGCTCAGCGCACTCGTGACGATCTCTTGGCTGCCTGCGAGGCCCAAGGCGTGCCCGCTGGGCCGATCAACCGGTTTGACGATGTCATGGCCGATCCGCAGGTACAGGCCCGTGGAATGCAGATCGAGCTTGATGGTGTGCCGGGTATTCGGGCACCATTTGTCTTTTCGGATGCGGAACTCGCCCTGCATCGCCCCGCCCCGAAACTGGGCGAAGATAACGGCTGAGCCTCGATCCACTTTTTCAGGATCGGAGGCTGTTTGCCGTCGGAACGGTTGTGCTTCTAGGGGGCAGGTGCCTTGGTCAGGATTGCCTTGGCCACGGCCTCGCCATCCTCAACGGATAGGCGCACCGGCAGAGTGATGACCTTTTGGCGAAACGATATCGGCAGGCGGGCGGCATCCTTTTCCGTCGTGACAAGCTGCGCGCCAAGACTGCGCGCCTCGGCTTCCAGCCGGGTGAGGAGCGCGGGCGAGAGGTGCTGATGATCATCGAGCGCCTCGGCCCGGCGAATATCGGCACCCAGATCGTGCAGGGTTGCAAAGAACTTGGCGGGATTGCCGATCCCGGCAAAAGCCAGAACCGGCGTGCCCCCCCAATCCATCCCGGTCTGTAGCGGTTCAAGGAGCCCGCCCGCACGTCTTGCACCGGTTTCTGGCAGAGCGCGCCAGAAGGCGTCACGGGCTTCGGGTGTCCCTATGGCCAAGATCATGTCCGCACGCGCCAATCCCGCAGCGACGGGTTCGCGCAGAGGTCCCGCCGGCAGGCACAAACCGTTGCCGAAGCCACGCGCCGCATCCACCACAACGATCGACGCATCCTTGGCCAGCGCGGGGTTCTGAAATCCATCATCAAGGATTATCACGGTTGCCCCGTCTGCGACGGCAGCGCGGGCACCGGCCAGCCGGTCGCGGGCGACCCAAACCTCTCCGAATGCCGACAGGAGCAGCGGTTCGTCCCCCACACGCCGGGCGCTGTGACGAGCGGGGTGAACATGTAGTGCCCCGGTTTCCGTGCCTCCATAGCCGCGCGATACCACGTGGGGAATGTGCCCCGCGCGCATCAGTTCCGCCAGAAGCCAGATCACGGTGGGCGTCTTGCCGGTTCCGCCCACATTGATGTTGCCGACGCAGATCACCGGCACGCCTACCGAGGCCTGAGGTCCGCGCGACAGGCGGTGCGCCGTGGCCTTGCCATAGAGCCATCCGAAAGGAGACAGAAGGTGTGCCGCGATGCCGGTTTGCGCGCCCTGAGGATACCAGAATGCCGGTTCTTTCATGCGCCCCCCTTACCTTGGTCAAGGTGGGTATGCGCGATTTCAAGAAGTTCGTCGATCAGGAAGGCGCTTTCTGATGCGACTTCCCAGCCTGCCAGCGCCATGGCGGCGGACTGATCCGGGGCAATCAGGTGGTTGACTGCCACAGCCAGCCCTTCGGCGTCCTTGACGATGCGTGCAGCGCCTGCCGCGGCCAGTCGGGAATAGGTCGACAGGTGGTCACGGACATTCGGGCCATAAACAATTGCAGACCCGAGAGCGGCGGCCTCGAAAGGGTCATTTCCGTGGCTACCCGTGGTAAGTGATCCGCCAATAAAGGTGACCGGTGCAACCCGATACCACATGCCCATTTCCCGCCCGCGTTCGGCGAGAACAACCTGGGTGTTTTCGTCGGGGTCTTGTCCTTCGACCCAACAGGCAAGGCTGAGACTGTCATTCGCGATGTGATCGCGCATTGTGTCGGCGTCCTGTAGGGCGTCAGGAACCACGACCAGCATCAGCCGGTGCGCCAGTCTTTGGGCGGACCGGTGCGCCCAAAGGACCATCGGCAGTTCTTCGCGCGTGATATAAGCAGCAAGCCAGACGGGCCGCCGCCCGATCATCTGTTGCAAGGCGTCAATCTCTGTTTCGTCCACTGGCAAGGCCGACGCGCCTTTGCGCAGTCGCCCTGACACCCTTACGCGGTCAACACCAATACCGCGGCGCATCAGCCAATCTGCGGTGTCCTGATCAGGGGCGAGAACAGTGTCAAAGCATTCAAGGCAGGCCCGCTGCAACTGTGGCACCCATGAACCACCTTCCAAGGTTATTGCGTCATTCTCCAGATCGACAAGCGCCATGGAAACTCCGGCCTGCCGTGTCATGCCGATCATGTTGGGCCGCAGGTTGCTACCCGCCCAGATGCACAGATCGGGCCGCCAGTGGGCCAAAAACTGGCGCACATGGTCAGGATGATCGCCGGGCAGTGGAATCAGCCAGTCAAACGGGTGATCCGGCCCGGTCCGGTCTTGCATGCCCGACGACGACAGCGTCGCAAGAACACTCACTTGACCGCGTTGCTGTTTCAGCCGGGCTCCCAATTCGCGCAGCGCGGCTAGCCGTTCAGGCGTGTCTGAATGCAGCCAGATCAATTCGCCTTCTGGACGATCTCGTTCCGCGATAAATGGGATGTGTGCGCCTCTGGAAGACAGCGCGCGCCATACCGCTAAACCGATCTTCCTGCCACCCAAGGTCAGTCCAGCGCTTGTGTCGAAGAGCTGGGGGATTCTTCATCCATCAGGCGATGGATGTGGGCGATGAAATATCGCATGTGCGCGTTGTCCACGGTGCGTTGGGCTTCGGCTTTCCACGCGTCATAGGCAGTTGCATAGTTCGGGAAGATGCCGACAACGTGCATTTCGCTGGTATCGCGGAATTCGTTGCGGGTGGGGTCGACTAGCTCTCCGCCGAAGACAAGGTGTAGTCTCTGGGTCATCGGTGTGTTTCCTGACATGGGTGCGGCGCGGAACAGGCGCAGCTTATGGGATTGAATTGCGGGGTCAAGCAATGGGGCGGCCACGTGAGCGATGTGCTGGCAAGGCTAGATCGGGCGCAGCTTTGCGAGAATCTGTGCGTGTATCGCGCCACCCGCGGCGATAACGCCGTCTTGTGACGGGTGCGGGTTATTGAAGACCAGAGGATTGCCACGCCTGTCGGTCGCCTCGGCACCTGCCTCGCGCAGGATAAGATCACCTGCGGCGATGTCCCATTCCCATGCGGGGCGCAGCGTCAGCATGCCGTCGAATTTACCTTGCGCGACCAAGGCCATGCGATAGGCCAGCGACGGGCGGTGCGCGCGACGGATATCCGGTGCGGTCGCGCCCCGCCAGTGGCTGGCTTCCAGATTGGGCCGCGTGGTCAGAACCTCGGCTCCGGAAAGGTCACGTCTTTTGCCAACCCGTATTGGTGCGCCGTTGAGAAATGCGCCCTGTCCCTTGGCAGCGTGAAAAGTCTTTTGCCGCGCAGGCAGATAGACCACGGCCGCCGTGATTTCTCCGGCCCGTGCGATGGCGATTGAATGCGCCCAGATGTCAGAACCTTCGGCAAAACTGCGAGTGCCGTCGATCGGGTCGATGATAAAGACGTGTTCCCGGTTCAAACGTTCTGCGGTGTCGTCTGATTCTTCGGATAGCCAGCCATAGTCTGGCCGCGCTGTGCGCAACTTTTCTTCCAACATTGTGTTGACCGCGATATCTGCTTCGGTCACCGGGCCCGCGCCGTCAGGTTTATCCCAGCGGCGCGCAGTGCGACCGGAGAACCCCAAAGCCACGTTGCCTGCGGCGTGGGCGGCTTCCAGCAAAAGGTCGAGATCACTCGCCGGCAAGGGTCATCCCTTCGATCAGGACCGACGGAACCACCCGCGACAGATGCGGGCGTGCGTCATTTGCCGGAACGATCCGTAACAGCATCTCGCGGAGGTTGCCCGCGATGGTGCATTCGTTCACGGGATGAACAGGCTCCCCGTTCTCGATCCAAAAACCCGATGCTCCGCGCGAATAATCCCCGGTTGTCGGGTTGATCGTGGCCCCGATCATTGAGGTGACCAAGATGCCTGTGCCCATGTCACGCATCAATTCACTTTGGCTTTGCGTGCCTTGGGTCAGGGCAATGTTCCAGTTGGATGGCGACGGCGGCGAGGATGTGCCCCGCGCTGCGTTTCCGGTTGATGGCATCCCCAGCTTGCGCCCTGACGCGAGGTCGAGCGTCCAGCCCGTCAACACCCCGTCAGAGATGATCTCGCGCCTGTGAGTCGGTAGACCTTCGCCGTCAAAAGGCCGCGATCCGCTACACCGAGGGCGGTGCGGATCCTCTATGATGGAAAGCCCCTTCGGCAGAACCTGCTGGCCGAGAGCATCCAGAAGCCAAGACGACCGCCGCGCAACCGAATGACCATTGATCGCGGACAACAGGTGCCCGATCAGTGACGCTGCGATGCGTTCGTCAAACAACACAGGGTAACTGCCTGTCTTGGGTTTGCGGGCGTCTAGACGTTCGGCCGCGCGTTGCGCCGCGGTGCGCCCGATGTCGGCGGCGTTCCTTAGATCACCCTGCCAAATGCGGCTGTCGCCGTCATAGTCGCGTTCCATGCCGGTGCCAGTGCCCGCGATAGCCACGCAGGATCGAGCGCGGTCAGTACGGGAATAGCCGCCTGAAAATCCGTTACTTGCAGCGAGGAAAACATCTGTCTTTCCATAGGCCGCGCTGGCTGATTGCACTTGGGAAATCAGCCCGGTGTCCTTGGCCGCGGACTCAGCTTCGCGAGCATCGCGTTCAAGGTCCGCCGGGTTCGGTTCCGCCTGTGGGTCGGCCAGCTCAAGTGCCGGCAGATCCCAAGACTGAGCAAGCTCTTGCGGATCGGCAAGGCCCTGATGGGGGTCTTCCGGGGCTTCACGTGCCATGGCGACGGCGCGCATTGCCATTTGTTCCAGAGTGTCGGCCCGAATGTCTGATGCCGAGACCATTGCCTGTTTCCGCCCCAGCAAGACGCGCAAGCCGATATCCACGCCCTCGGCGCGTTCGGCCTGTTCCAGCTTGCCTTCGCGCACGTCTATCATGACCGAGGTCCCAGACACCGCCAAGGCGTCAGCGGCATCTGCCCCCGCCGCCTTGGCAAGTTTCAATAGGTCTTCCGTCAGCCCTTGCAACCGTTCGTCGGCCATACCCGTTCCTTGTTTCCGTGTGCCAGACCTGAGGTAGTCCGCCACGCGGTCAGGTGCAACTGAAGAGCACGATTACTGGATACGCTGCCCGTTGGCGAGAACATGCCCCTCTTCGGTCACTTCGATGCGAGAGGTGATCGTATCGGGTTCGTCGCCCGGCACACCGAAGAGACTCATCATCATGCGTGCGCCCATCGCGTCGTCGTCCGACACGATCCCCATGGCCACCAGCGTATCAAGCAGGGCGTTGACCCCGGCAACCCTCAGATCGACAACGCCCGTCGGCCGCGGCAGGCCGTCAAAGGTTGTTGTGTCGGAATTGTCAAAGGTGAGTTCCCCGCTTCCTTCCAACAGTGCGCCGACAGCGGCCACTTCAAGCCCCTCGATAACCATCGACAGCAACTCGAAAGGAGTCTCGTCTGAATTCTCCATGCGCTCGGCGACCTTGGGATCGAGGATATCCTCGAGAACCTTCAGCTCCCCAGTAAAGTCCAGACTGACCGTGGCGGGATCGTGCGGCAGCATCCCGCCCGGATCGAACAGGTTCCAAAGGAAATCCGGGGCTGTGAAATCGGCAAGTGTGAACGAAAACTCATAAGGCTGTTTCTGATCGCTGGCCAGAACCGGAAGGAAGACCCCGCTTGAGAACTCGGCGGCGGTTGTTGTCAGCGGGATCGGAATATCACCACCAGCCACATTCACCGCGATATTCTTCTGGCTAAGGTCATATCCGAACCCTTCGGCCCCGATTGCGGCGGCAAAATAGCTGGATTCGGAGCTTGTCGAAACTTCGATCGGCTCTCCATCTTCCTGCCCGCTCAGGTCCATTCTGCCGCCAATGGTGGAAATTTCGCCACTCGCGGACAATCCCGACTTAACCATAAGGTTCACGTCTTCCGGATCTGCGATTTCGGGCAGGTTCACGACTCCACCCATCGAAATTCCATCCACGCCGCCGGAAAGAGTGACTAAGTCCGGGTTTTCGGGTTCGTCAAAGCGCAGGTCATAGACCAAGGCGTTCGCCGTGGAGTCATAGGCATAATTTCTAAAGCCTTCGCCCGTCTTCATCACGGTGGTCGATGTGATGTCCGAAACGTTGAGCGAAAAGCTGAGGGATTCGGGAGGCATAGCGGTGCCATTTTTCACGACATCGACCAGCGCGACCTTCATCAACGATGCGGAATAGTCGTAGGTCAGTTCGCCGGAGGTGCCCGATGCCAACATCTGAATGTCGGTTTGGGTCACATCAATCCGTGTGGTGATTGCCTCATCGTCCGCGCCCTTCGCATCAATTGTGATGGGCATTCGGCTTGGTAAGTCGATACTGACCGATCCATCATCATTTTCCACGAAAGAGATTGTTCCCAGCGTGATCAGGATGCGGCCCTCCTCCGGGAGATCCATGGTCATGACCAGATCATCAACGCGCAGCCCGTCAGATGTCGCGGTTTCGCGCGAGGCTACAGTGTATCCTGTCGCGGTCAGGTATCCTTCCCAGTCGGCCCAGACGTCACGCGCGCTCAGATCGGCAAGGGCGGATGTGGCAGACAGCGCCAGAACGGCTGCGGATGAAGTCAGTCTCCGAAATGCAGAGGGGGCCATTCAATAAGTCCTTTCTATGTTTTGCGGTATGGTCGGACGTGCCGTCGCTGGCGTCAAGGGTGTGCGAACTGCTGGACCCTTCGTGACCCGAGCGATAGGACGTTAAGGAACATGCAAGGAGACGGGAATGTCAGTTCAAGGCAAGACGGCACTGATCACCGGTGCCAGCCGCGGGATCGGAGAAGCCGCCGCACGGATTTTCACCGCTGCCGGGGCGAATGTCGTTCTCTTGGCACGGAGCACATCGGATATCGAGCGTATCGCAGCTGACATTGGCGAAACGGCTCTCGCCGTTGCCGGTGACGTTGGCCACTTTGGCGACGTCGAGGCAGCGGTCAAGGCGGCGGTCGACCGCTTCGGCGGGGTGGATATCCTGATCAACAATGCGGGTGTTGTCGAACCGATTAGCCATATGGCCGACGCCGACCCCAAAGCATGGGCCCAGGTGATCAACATCAATCTGAACGGCGTGTTCTTTGGAATGCGCGCCGTCATTGCGCAGATGCGCGCGCAGGGTGGCGGAACCGTGTTGACGATCAGTTCCGGTGCGGCACACAGCCCGATTGAGGCCTGGAGCCACTACTGCGCTTCCAAGGCCGGCGTTGCGATGTTGACCCGTAGCCTTGATCAGGAAGAGCGTGCCAACGGTATTCGCGCCATGGGCCTGTCGCCCGGCACGGTCGCGACCCAGATGCAGCGCGAGATCAAGGCATCGGGCGTCAACCCGGTCAGCCAGCTGAACTGGGAAGATCACATTCCACCGGAATGGCCGGCCAGGGCATTGTTGTGGATGTGCAGCGGCGACGCAGACGTGTATCTGGGCGATGAGATTTCGCTGCGTGATCCTCAAATTCGGGCAAAGGTTGGACTGACATGATCGAATTGCAAAAAGACGACGGACTATGGACCGTCACCATCAATCGCCCCGACAAGGCAAATTCCCTGACCCACGCCATGCTGAGCGAGCTTGCCGATATTGCCGAGGCGGCACATGCCGACGCGCGCGTTCTGGTGCTGACAGGGCGTGGCAAGGTCTTTAGCGCCGGAGCGGATCTGGATGAAGCGCGCGCCGGGCTTGCCACCTCAGATATTTGGGAACGGTTGTCGTCCGCAATTGCGGCGTTCGACGGGCTGAGCATTGCGGCCCTGAATGGGACTCTGGCCGGTGGTGCTACGGGAATGGCGCTGGCCTGTGACTTGCGAATTGCGGTGCCCACGGCCAAGTTTTTCTATCCGGTGATGAAGCTCGGGTTTCTTCCACAGCCGTCCGACCCGGGCCGTTTGCGGGCCTTGGTCGGGCCTTCGCGGGCCAAATTGATCCTGATGGCGGGCCAAAAGATCTCCGCGCAGGATGCATTTACCTTCGGGCTGGTGGATCGTCTGGTGGAACCCGACGCCTTGCTGGAAACAGCGCGGGATCTTGCGGCCGACAGCCTTGCCCAGCGTCCCGAGATCGTCAAAGGAATCAAGGCGCTTTGCACCCAGTGACACCAACGCTTTCGCCGTTTGCCCGGTGCGTCTGGCGGGATCAGCCGGGTTCGCATTTTGCAAACAGGATGTGCCTTGAGCCGCACTCGTCTAGGCAGGGGGCTGTGGCGGCAAAAGGCAGCACCGAAGGTCTGAATCGATGATGGAAGACACCGCCGACGCGGTTGTCATCGGAGGCGGTCCGGCTGGGTTGATGGCGGCTGAAGTCATTGCAAAAGGTGGTGCCAAAGTCATTGTTTGCGATGGCAAGCCAAGTCTGGGGCGCAAGTTTCTGATGGCGGGCAAGTCCGGATTGAACCTTACCCGGACGGGTGACGGTGATTTCCTTGCCGCCTACACCGAAGCTGCACCGCACCTTTCTGAAATGATCGGTGCGTTTGGCCCCCAAGATGTGATGGTGTGGGCGCAAGAGTTGGGGCAGCCTCTGTTTACCGGAACAACCGGGCGGGTTTTTCCACAGGTCATGAAAGCCTCGCCGATGTTGCGGGCGTGGTTGGCCCGCCTTGCCGATGCCGGGGTTCAGGTTCGCACGCGGCATCTGTGGCAGGGTTGGGAGGATGGGGCGTTGGTTTTTTCTACGCCCGGCGGACCGCGCCGCCTTCACGCGCCGGTCTCGGTGCTGGCGTTGGGCGGGGCAAGCTGGCCGCGGCTTGGTTCTGACGGTATGTGGACCGAAGCGCTATCGCGGCACGGGGTCCGGCTTGCTCCGTTTGCGCCGTCCAATGCAGCGCTAAGGGTCGGCTGGTCCTCTCATATGGAGGCGCATTTTGGACAACCGTTAAAGTCGGTCGCTTTGGCTGCAGGCCCTTACAATTCACGCGGCGAAGCGATCCTTTCGCAAGAAGGGTTGGAGGGTGGAGGGATCTATGCGGTGTCGCGCGGAGTGCGCGAAGGACACGCGTTGTCCATCGACCTTGTGCCTGATCTTTCTGCAGAGGCGATCGCAGCCAAGCTGGCGCGGGTCAAAGGCAAGCCAAGCCAAAGCGCACGTTTGCGCAAGGCGCTTGGTTTTGGGCCGGTCAAAATAGCTCTTGTGAATGAATACATGCGCCCGATGCCACAGGATTTCCTGCACGTTGCCCACGCATTGAAATCTGTGTCCCCGAATGTCGCCGGGGTTTCCGGGATTGAGAATGCGATTTCTGTGGCTGGCGGGGTGCGGTGGGACCAAGTCGATCCCGATCTGATGCTGAAGGCGATCCCCGGCGCCTTTTGTGCCGGGGAAATGCTGGATTGGGAGGCCCCTACGGGCGGGTATCTCTTGACGGCCTGTTTCGCGTCGGGCCGGTGGGCTGGGCAGGCCGCTCTGCGGCGTTTGCAGAGTTAGGCCGCTGCCGCTCGGGCAAAGGCATCGCGGCTGCGCAGTGACTTGGCATAGGCTTTGACCGCGTCGTCGGTGATGGCGATCTTGGCTCCATGCGCCCAATTCAGGCAATGAACCGCGAGAATATCAGCCACTGTCATGGTTTCACCCTGAAGGAACGGACCCTTGATCAGTCCTCCCAGAACACCCAACGCGTCCTGAATATCCGCCTCAACGGCCTGAGACACACCGGCAAGGCGCCGTTCTTCGGGCAAGATGAACCCGTGCCGTGCCTTGAGCCATAGCGGTGCATCCAGCCGTTCATTCAACAGGTGTATCAGCGCATCCTGTCGGGCGCGGTCAACCGTGCCTGCGGCAAATGTCAGCTTACCATGCTTGTCGGCCAGATAGCTGATGATCGCGACCGAATCCGACAAAACTGCATCGCCGTCGACCAGAACAGGCACTTTTCCCTCTGGATTGACCTCAAGAACTTCGGGGCTGCGCGGATTGGCCTGGATCAACTCATAGGGCAGGCCCATCTCTTCCAGAGCCCAAAGCACCCTGAACGCGCGGCTCTTGGCGGTTCCATAAACCTTGTACATATCGTGTCCCTTTGCTGTTGCTGGCCGAGAGTGACCGACCAGCAGGATTGGTCAAGTGGGATTGCGGTTACTTCCGCCGCGTCATCATGCCAAGGCGGATCAACATCCGTTCGACCAACGCCATTGCCGGTGCGTGTTGCGCGGCCGAGCGGAGTTTGAGGTCGGTATCAAGGATCAGATGCGCGGCCTCTTCCAGCCTGTGCATACCCCAAGCCTGGGCTTGACGGATCATACGATCGCGGCGTGGCCCGAAAACGGGTGGCCGCGCGCGACCAAGGGCCGTCGCCGGGCCTGCCGGGTCCGAGGCTGCCGCATGCAGGGTGCTGAAATGGCGCAGCAGCATGATGCAGATGGTCACTGGGGCCACACCTTGTGCGGTCAGGCGCGACAGCATCGGACCAATCGCATCGGTCTGGCCATCGGCAACAATGTCGATGATCCGGTCAACTGCGGCCTCGTTAGATATTGGGGCACATAGTGAAATTTCAGTGTCGCTCAGCGGTGTTTCGTCGCCAAATTTATAAAGAGCGATCTTTTCCAGGGTCTGCCGGAAATCGCCGGGTTGCAATTCGCGAGACAGGTCAAAAAGCGCGTTCAGGCTCGGTTGTGGGATATTGCGCAAACCATGATCTGCTAACAGAGCTTCGACTTCTTGCCGAGACGGGGGATCGTCATAGAGCCCGATGGCTATGCTGTTCCGATGTCCTTCAAACAGCTTGCGCAGTTTGGACGACGCCTTGAGCGCGCCTGCCGTAACAATCACCATCGCGTCGCCGTCGCGCCAGTCTTCCAACGCAGCGGTTATCGCGGGAGCGGCAGTGTCGTTGGCACCTTCGACAAAAACGGCGCGTGGCCCCGGAAAGAATCCAATGGCCTTCATCGCGTCAATCAGCGGCGCGGCCTCGGACCTCAGATCACTGCCAGCCATCCGGGTAAGGCGCATTTCTTCTTCGCCCGCATCGCCGATCAATGCACGGATCACCTCGGCCCGGCGCAGGGCCACACGCATGGCATCCTCACCATAGATCAACAGCCCGGTTCGGTCTGGTTGAGGTTTGCGGAAAAAGGCCGTCGCGTCCCGCCCGGACAGTTTCATGAGGCCGTCAGGTCTGGTGTGGAATAAAGCTGGGTTGTGATGCGTTCGGCCAGAAGGGTCATCAGCCGGGCACGCGCGTCACGTTCCGCGGCCAGCGTTTCCACAGTGGAGCCGGTATAGGAATATCCGGTAAAGTCGCTGACCTTGCCCTTGAGTATCACGGTGTCATCATCCGCGCGCCGCAGCACGTAATCGGCAGTGGCCACAAGACCCACGCGGGTGGTCTCGCCTGTTGCGGTCACCGCCAGCGGATCGCTGGATATCTTGAGCATCACACCAAGAGCAAAGGTTTCGTTTCCGTTGCCTCGGCCCAGACGATGTTCAAGCTCACGCACAAGGACATAGCCTTCGCGGTCTTCCGGCGCATCGACAAGGACATTGCCCCGAAGCGCCGCGCCGGTTTCACCCGGCGCATAGACCGGGGTAAAGCCGCAGGCGGCAACGGCCAGCGGCAACATCAGCAAAACGGTTCTGCGGCTATGCAACGACATTCACAATCCGACCGGGGATAACGATCACCTTTTTCGGGGCCGCCCCGTCCAGCACCCTTTGCACACCGTCCACGCTCAGCGCGATTTTTTCAACCTCGGATGCGTCCATATCCTTGGCAACGGTGATTTCGCCGCGGCGTTTTCCATTAACCTGCACGGGCATGGTGACCGTATCCTCAATCAGCATTGCCGGATCTGCCTTGGGCCACGGTGCAGTCGCGATCAGCCCTTCTCCACCCAGCATTGACCAAATCTCTTCGGACAGGTGTGGCGTCATTGGTGACATCAACTGCGCCAGTGTGCGCGCGGCCTGTCGGCGGGCATCGCTGCCAGCCTTGGCGCGCGACAACGTGTTGGTAAAGGCATAGAGCTTGGCAATGGAGGCGTTAAATCCAAATGACTCGACGCCCATGGTCACATCGTGGATGGTCTTGTGCATTTCCCGCAAGAGGGCCTCATCCTCGGGGTTGGGCGGTGTTTCGGTCTGGGCCAAGTCCGCCGCGATTCGGTAAACGCGCCCCAGATGTTTGGAGGCCGCCTCGGCCCCCGAGGCCGTCCATTCCACATCGCGTTCGGGCGGGCTGTCGGACAACACGAACCAGCGTGCGGTGTCGGCACCGTACTGTTCGATGATCTGGACCGGATCGACTACGTTGTTCTTGGATTTGGACATTTTGGCCGATGGGATGATCTCGACTTCGGTGCCGTCGGCGAGGAACCCCTTGCCGTCACGCAGCACCACGTCTTCGGGATAGTGATAAACGGGCCGGCCATTCGCGTCGGTGGTCTTGTAGATCGCATGGGTCACCATGCCTTGCGTAAACAGTGCATTGAACGGTTCGGCTGCGGTTTCGGGCAGGTGGCCGCAGATGTTCATCGCGCGCGCGAAGAAGCGGGAATACAGCAGGTGCAGGATCGCGTGTTCGATGCCGCCGATATACTGATCCACGTTCATCCAGTATTCCGCCTCCGCCATATCGGTTGGCGTGGTCGCCCGTGGGGCGGTGAAGCGGGCGAAATACCATGACGAATCAACAAACGTATCCATCGTGTCGGTTTCGCGCATGGCCGGTTTGCCGCAGGATGGGCAGGCACAGTCGCGCCAAGTGGGGTGGCGATCCAGTGGATTGCCCGGAACGGAAAAGTCGATGGGCTTGCCGCCTTCGTCGTAAGGCAGTTGGATGGGCAGGTTTTCTTTCTTTTCCGGCACCACGCCGCAATCGTCGCAATGCACCACGGGGATCGGGCAGCCCCAATACCGTTGCCGGCTCAGGCCCCAGTCGCGCAAGCGGTATTTGGTGACCCCCTGACCGACGCCATTTGATTCACAGAAGTCGATCGTGGCGTCTATGGCCTCGTTGCCGGTCATGATTTCCTGCCCGGCGACAAGGCGGGTAAAGCGCACCTTGTCGGTTTTGGCGGGAACGTAGGGTTCTTTCTGGATATCCCATTCGCCGTCAACCGGCAGGAACGTGTCGATGATCGGAAGATCGTATTTCACGCAAAAATCATGGTCGCGCTGATCGTGGCCCGGGCAGCCAAAAATCGCTCCGGTGCCGTAATCCATGAGGATGAAATTCGCGATATAGACCGGCATTTCCCAATCGGTATCGAACGGGTGGCGCACGGTGATGCCTGTGTCAAAGCCAAGCTTTTCTGCCTTTTCCAAGGCCTCTTCGGTGGTGCCGCCCTGACGTGCCTTGCGACAGAATTCGGCAACTTCCGGGTTGTCACGCTCCAACGTTTTGGCCAGCGGGTGATCCGGCGATATCCCGACGAAAGATGCGCCCATAAGGGTATCGGGGCGGGTGGTGTAAACCTCGATCCGGTCGAAACCATCGGGCGCGTCGACGGTCGAGAATGCGAATTGCAGCCCGCGCGAACGCCCGATCCAGTTGGCTTGCATCAGCTTGACTTTGGCGGGCCAGTCATCCAGCCCGTCCAGCGCATCGAGCAATTCGCCCGCCATATCAGAAATCTTGAAGAACCACTGCGTCAGTTCGCGGCGTTCGACTTCGGCACCGGATCGCCAGCCCTTGCCGTCGATGACCTGTTCATTGGCCAGAACGGTCATGTCGACCGGATCCCAGTTCACAACCGCGTTTTTGCGGTAAACAAGGCCCTGTTCGAGAAAGTCGATGAAAAGGGCCTGCTGCTGGCCGTAATATTCCGGGTCGCAGGTGGCAAACATGCGTGACCAGTCAAGGCCAAAGCCAAGCGGCTTCATCTGGCTGACCATTGTATCAATGTTGGAATAGGTCCAGTCCTTGGGATGGCCCCCCGACGCCATCGCCGCATTTTCGGCTGGCATACCGAAGGCGTCAAATCCCATCGGGTGCAAAACGTTGAACCCGTTCGCCAGTTTGTAACGCGCGATCACGTCGCCCATCGTATAATTGCGAACGTGCCCGATATGAATGCGGCCAGAGGGGTAAGGGAACATCTCAAGCACATAATACTTGGGCTTGTCACCGCTCCGCTGGGCTTGGAACACACCCGTCTTATCCCAGGCTTCTTGCCATTTTGCTTCGATCTCGGCGGGAGAGTAGCGCGACATGATGGGTATCCGTCCTCAGAAAAAGAAATCGCCGGGCACAGGGCCCGGCGGTTTCTTTAGTGTGGATTCGAATGGGATTCTAGAACTTGTTGTCCGAGATGCGCATCTGACGCGCGCGGGCCATGATCGCATCTTCCACGGCGCGGGCAGTGCTGTCGCTGACCGGGCCGCCGCGGGTTTGCAGTGACAAGCGCAGTGAACGCGCCTCAAGCGCCGGGTCGGTGATGTGGATGGTGGCACGATACGCACGCCCCCCGCCCGGAGGTGTGCCGTAGCCGGTCACAATCACGCCTGTGAAGGGATCAACTGTTTCGACGGGCAAGAACCCCAGAACATCCAGAGACGCATTCCAAAGGTATTTGTTCACATTTACAGACTGGTCTGCCGTGCTGGGGCGAAGCAAATCCCATATGGAGGATTGCTCGATGCCATTGGCGCGCGCCATGCCGCTGCGCGTGTTGGCTTCTACCTCGTCCATCTGGTTTGTACCGGATTCGGGCTGAGGTCCGGCCGTGATACGCCCGAACATGCGATCGGTGACACCACAACCCGACAGGCTCAGACTGGTGGCCAATACCAAGGAAATCGTGCCAAGTTTCGCGAGATTCATAGCGTCCGTCCTGAAAATGTAGTCTTTCGTGTCCTACCCAAGCGCGCGACACGGAGCAAGCCATTACTCACCAAGGGGCGGGAAAACCGGCGCAGCGCGGCAATTAACTCGTAGTTTGGGACAATAAACAACGGCATCCACAGGTTTCCATATGTGCCGGGCAAAGGTGGGAGTGTGGCAAAGCTGCACCATTAAAGTTGGCAATGTATTTAGGGTTATCCGGAAGCCTTGCAAATAGCCCCCCGAAAAAGCGAAACCCTTGGCCATACCCTCACCGGATTCCCCGGTTTGGGCGAATGATTTGGAAACCGAGGGAAAAACTATGAAAAAGGTTCTCTTCGCAACTACTGCGCTGATCGCGACCGCCGGAATGGCTGCCGCTGACGTCCGCCTCTCCGGTTACGGCCGTTTTGGTCTGGACTACAACGAAGCAAACGGTGCGGTTGCTGGCCGCAGCGAAACCAACCTGACCACGCGTCTGCGTGTTCAGATCGACGCATCCACCGAAACCGATGGCGGCGTTAAGTTTGGCGCACGCTACCGTATTCAGGGCGAGCAGCGTGACGGCGTAGCCGGCGCAGGCGCCATCAACGGCGCACGTTTCTACGTGTCCTCCGGCGGCTTCACGCTGGGTGTTGGCAACATCATCGGCGCTATCGAAGGCGCGAACGGCCTGTATCTGCCCACCAGCTCCGCTGGCACCGGCATCGACGGCATGGGCTTCCACAGCCTTCCGACCAACGTTGGCGGCAGCTACTTCAACTGGGATGCATACTCCTCCGCAGGCGCAGGCGCGTCCAACGGTATTGAAGTAATGTACAAAGCCGGCGCATTTTCCGGTCACTTGTCGTTCTCCACCACAAACGGAACTGCTGCTGTTGCAGCCATCCCGGCCGTCACAGTTGTTGACTCCGGTGGTGACACCGTTGTCCTGTCCCCGGCAGTTCCGGCAGTTGCAGCAACAAATGGCCGCGACCGTCTTGCTCTGAACGTGTCCTACACCTTTGGTGACTGGACTGCCGCTCTGGCAATGCAGGACTCCGACACTTTGGGCGAAGACAAGATCTATGTCAGCGTTCAGGGCGATCTGGGTGTTGCACGCGTGATGCTTGGCTATGCCAGCAACAAAGACCAGAACGGCACCGTTGGTGACGATGTTGACAAGCTCCGCCTCGCAGGCGCTTTCGACCTCGGCGCAGCGACCACTCTGGTTGCTTGGGTTGCAAACGAAGATAACCCGAACGCTCCGGCAACCGACGGCACGTCCTACGGCCTGAACGTTTCCCACGACCTGGGCGGCGGCGTTACTCTGGACGGTGGTTTTGTTGAGCACTCCAACAACAACACCCAGTTCCAGGTTGGTGCATACTTCCGCTTCTAAGCTGGAAGACGCGTCAGCGTGAATTTGGGCGGGTCGCGTGCGACCCGCCCTTTTCTTTTGCGCGGCTGTGGTGTTTCTTGCGCGGCATATCATGCCCAACAAAGGATCATCATGCCGCTGTCCGATATCACCACCCGTATTGCCGCCGCCGAGGCGAAGGCAGGCCGTGCTCCGGGGTCTGTCACGCTGATCGCCGTATCCAAGGTGCAACCGCTGGACCGGGTAGAGGCGGTCTTGGAAGAAGGTCATCGCGTATTCGGAGAGAATCGGGTGCAGGAAGCTGCCGGGAAATGGCCTGATTTTCGCGCCCGTTTTGAAGGTGTCGCGCTGCATCTCATTGGGCCGCTCCAGACCAACAAGGCCCGGCAGGCGATGGAGTTGTGCGACGCGATCCACTCTGTTGATCGTCCGAAACTTGCCGCGACGCTTGCACGCCTTGCCGATGAGATTGGCCAATGCCCCGAGTTGTTTGTTCAGGTCAACACGGGTGAAGAGCAGCAAAAAGCGGGAATTTTGCCCGCTGACGCCGATGGCTTTGTTGCGGAATGCCGCATGTTGAACCTGCCGGTTCGCGGGTTGATGTGCATCCCACCGGTCGAGGAAGAGCCCGCCTTGCATTTTGCCTTGCTTGCCAAGATTGCCGAACGTAACGGCCTTGATGGATTGTCGATGGGGATGAGCAGCGATTTTGAAACGGCGATTGCGTTGGGTGCAACCCATGTGCGCGTCGGATCTGCGATTTTCGGGGAGCGCGTGCCCATCTGACGTTGTGCCCTTGGCAGGTGTCGGAATGGGTATTTGGGACGAGAAAGAAGCAGGATCAGCGCACGATCAGACGGGTTTCCAGACGAATACGCGGTGCGATTGCGCGCAGATGGTCACGCCGTAACGCGATGCAGCCTTCGGTTGGAAAACCGGGCCGGCGCCATTGGTGGATGAAAATGGCCGATCCACGTCCGGCGACGGCGTGCGGCCAGTTCCAATCCGTGATCAGCACGAGATCATAGAGCGGATCGGAACGGCGCAGATGTTCGTGGCTGAAAGGGTAGGGCGCGCGCACCATCATATTGTAGTCGGCGTGCCTTGGATCATCTGACCACAGATCACCGGGAAAAATGGGCTTTGCCCAGTCCACAGGCTTTGCCATCCGGTCGGGTCGATAAAGCATTCCCACGATTCGATGCACGCCGCGCGGGGTGGCACCGTCGCCTTCGCGTTTGGTGTCGGTAAGGCCGCCACGACCGATTGTGCATGGAAAAAGGTGCCCGCCGAAACGCAGGCCCATCGGACCAAGCACCATGTCCCATGTTCGTGGTATTGTCACAGCATGTGCCCTGATTTCGCGGCCTTAGTGGCCAAGTAGCCCGCGTTGTGCCGGTTTTCGCCGACTTTCAGGGGCACTCGCTCGGCCACGGAGACGCCGTTTTTCTCCATCATCGCGATCTTGGCCGGATTGTTCGTGAGCAGGCGCACGGATGAAAACCCAAGACGACGCAGAATATCGGCTCCTAGCCGAAAATCGCGTTCGTCATCTTCAAAGCCCAGACGGTGGTTTGCTTCAACGGTGTCAAACCCTTGATCCTGAAGGGAATAGGCGCGCATTTTATTGGCAAGGCCGATCCCGCGCCCTTCTTGGTTCAGGTAGAGCAGGATGCCGGCGCCTTCGGTGCCCATTTGATGCAGGGCGGCGTGCAATTGCGGACCGCAATCGCATTTAAGGCTTCCCAGAACGTCTCCGGTGAAGCAGGCGGAATGCAGCCGCGCAAGGACGGGTTGTCCGCGATCTGGCTGCCCGATCTCGATTGCGAAATGCTCTTCGCTGCCGTCTTCGGGACGAAATATGTGCAACTGTCCGCGCTCTGCGGCCTGAATGGGGAGGCGGGCGTGAGCCACTGAATTCAGCGGGCTGCGCAGATCCAGGTGGCTCTGGGCGAGGTCGGCATTGATGCGGGTCAGGCCAAGCCGGGAAGCGGTGTCACTGGGATCATCCAGCGTCACGGCAACCACGGCTGGCAGAAGCCGGGCGGTTTTGGCCAGCGCGATCGCCATCGCGTGCAGCGTCGCATCCCCTTGGCGCCGGGTTTGCAACGGCCCTTTCATCGGCATTCGCAGGTCGTCAGCGGGATCGGCAATGGCGCGGACCCATGACAGGTCCGCAGAGGCGGGCAAATCTACGCGGGCAAGTGTGCCGTCATAGGCCCGTGCCTTGAGCGTCTCGGCGCGCCGAGCAGTGATCGCAACCACCGGGTTTCCCAAGGCCTTCATGTCGTTGAGGCGGGGTTCATCCAGCGTTTCCGCCGCGATGGCCAGAATGCCGCCGTCTCGGTTCCAAAGGACAACCGGAACGCCCATGCGCAAATCCGCGCGTGCGCGGGCCAAAAGCTCGGTCGTGTCGGGTATCAGGCTCATGCGGGGTTCCGGGTATGGCAGGCGCTCAGGTGCGTGTTTTGGCAGAAAGTTGAAACAAATGCCACGGTCGATACACGTCGGCGTGAAGGAACTGCAGCAAAGCTTGTCCACTAAGGTCTTGGGCTACAATTCATTGGCAGACGCGGCGACGAAAGGACAAAAGGCATGGGACAGCTCAAGAAGATCTTGTTGGTGGACGACGACGACGACCTGCGCGAAGCGTTGAGCGAACAGCTGCTCATGACCGAGGATTTCGACGTCTTCGAGGCCGGGGACGGTCAGGCCGCGATGAACCGGGTCAAAGAGGCGCTTTACGATTTGGTTATCCTTGATGTGGGCCTGCCCGACACGGATGGCCGCGAGCTGTGCAAGTTGATGCGCAAGCAGGGGGTGAAATCCCCGATACTGATGCTGACCGGCCATGACAGCGATGCGGATACGATCCTAGGGTTGGATGCCGGGGCAAACGATTATGTCACCAAGCCGTTCAAATTTCCCGTCCTTTTGGCGCGCATCCGGGCGCAATTGCGCCAGCATGAACAATCCGAAGACGCCGTGTTTCAGCTTGGACCATATACTTTCAAGCCAGCAATGAAGATGCTGATGACCGAGGACGACAGAAAAATCCGTCTGACCGAAAAGGAAACCGATATCCTCAAGTTTCTGTACCGGTCCACCGAAGGCGTGGTGCCGCGCGATGTCCTGCTGCATGAGGTCTGGGGTTATAATGCGGGTGTCACGACGCACACATTGGAAACCCACATCTATCGGCTGCGCCAAAAGATCGAGCCTGATCCGTCAAATGCGCGTATTCTGGTGACAGAGTCGGGCGGCTATCGGCTGGCGGCATGAAGCGTATGTGCCATCGTGACGCGACGTTCATGCAATTTTTGAACGGATGATTTCATTTTGACCTAGATCAAAGAGACAATCTGGGGGCACGTTTTAAGAACGATCATCCCGCGCATATTCGGGATTGTAGGATATGCACCTCCCTGTTGGACTGGGCCGGGCTTTTGCCCGGCCTTTTTTTATCACTTGGGTGCCTAAGCATACTTCCCGGTCTGTCCTCCGGTCTTGATCCCAGCTAATCTTGAAAAAATCTTTAACGAGGCTCTTCATGGCATTCACTCTCGCGACCTGGAACATCAACTCTGTCCGCCTGCGCGAGGATATCGTCTGCAAGCTTCTGCGCGAAGAGGCACCGGATGTCCTGTGCCTTCAGGAATGCAAATCTCCGGTAGATAAGATTCCGACCGAAAGGTTTGCAGAGCTGGGGTATGGCCACATGGTCGCGCGCGGGCAGAAGGGTTACAATGGCGTCGCAATTCTGTCGCGCCTGCCGATCCGCGATGTGGGCGATCGGGACTTTGCAAACCTTGGACACGCCCGACACGTCGCTGCCCAGCTTGAGAATGGGGTGGTTATCCACAATTTTTATGTGCCTGCCGGTGGCGATGTGGCTGACCGCACAGTGAATGAGAAGTTTGGCCAGAAGCTCGATTATCTGACCGAAATGCGCGATTGGTTCCACGCCGATGCCCCGCAAAAGGCTGTTCTTGTCGGAGATTTGAATATCGCGCCGCGCCAGGACGACGTCTGGTCGCACAAGGCCCTTCTCAAGGTTGTCAGCCATACTCCGGTAGAGGTTGAGCATCTGGCCGAAACCCAAGACGCGGGCGGCTGGGTGGATGTCACACGCAAGGATATCCCGGAAGGACCGCTTTATTCGTGGTGGTCCTATCGCGCAAAGGATTGGTCCGCCGCTGACAAGGGGCGCCGCCTCGATCACGTATGGGCGACGGGGGATATTGCAAACGCCAGCCATTCCAGTCGCATTCTGCGTGATGCGCGTGGCTGGGAAAAACCAAGCGATCACGCTCCGGTTTTTGCGACATTCGATCTTTGAGGCGAAACGCGCCCCAATCCCCCTTTGAAATCCGGGTATATAAAGCGCATATAGGGGCCGAAAATGCGAAAGGATGCATGAGATGCTGGAGCTTGGGCAAAATCAAACTGACGCGGCCGATCTGATCAAGGACAGCAGCGAGGCCACATTCATGGCCGATGTCGTCGAGGCGTCGCAGACGGTGCCCGTGATCGTGGATTTCTGGGCGCCCTGGTGCGGTCCGTGCAAGACGTTGGGGCCAGCGCTGGAGGAGGCGGTCAAGGCTGCCAATGGTGCGGTCAAGATGGTCAAGATCAACGTGGACGAGGCCCAGATGCTGGCGGGTCAGATGCGCATTCAGTCGATCCCGACCGTTTATGCGTTCTATCAAGGTCAGCCAATTGATGGATTTCAGGGCGCGCTTCCGGGTTCTGAAATCAAGGCATTTATCGACAAGGTGGTCGCTGCTGGTGGTGGCGTTGCGCCGGGTGAGGCCTTGGCCGAGGCGTTGCAAACTGCCGAAGACATGTTGGCTGAAGGGGCCGTCGAAGATGCGGTGCAGGTTTTCGCCGCGATTATCGAAGAAGACGGCCAGAACGCCGTAGCCTTTGGCGGGCTTGCGCGGTCCTACATCGCGCTTGGCGATCCCGATCAGGCCGAGGCGGTCCTGAATGGTGCACCTGCTGAGATTTCAGACGCGCCGGAAATTGAAGCGGCCCATGCCCAGATTGCCCTTGCGCGTCAGGCGGCGGACGCCGGTCCAATTGGTGAGTTGACTGCAAAGGTCGAGGCCGACCCGGATGACCATCAGGCGCGGTTCGATCTGGCGCAGGCACTTTATTCAAAGGGGCAGGGCCAAGAGGCCGTGGATCACCTTCTGGAATTGTTCCGGCGCGATCGCGAATGGAACGATGCAGCCGCCAAACAGCAGCTCTTTACCATCTTCGAAGCGCTCAAGCCGAACGATCCGGTCGCACTCAAGGGGCGGCGTCGATTGTCGTCTATGATGTTTGCTTAAATCCCGGACCGCTCTAGCTTGACCGGTATGGCCAGATACTCTGATCTTCCCGGAACCATCCCGGTATTCCCGCTGCCGTGCGCGTTGCTTTTGCCGCGCGCGCGGCTCCCGTTGCATATCTTTGAGCCAAGATATTTGCAGATGATCGAAGACACGCTCAAGACGCCCGAACGGCTGATTGGCATGGTGCAGCCGAACCCGATGCGCGGAGTGCAGGACGGTGCCTTGCACGCGATCGGCTGCGCAGGGCGCGTCACCCAGTTTTCCGAAACCGAAGACGGGCGTTACATGGTGACACTTTCCGGCATTTCCCGTTTCCGCATCCAGCAAGAAGTGACCGGGTTTTCGCCTTACCGCAGGTGTGACGTAAGTTGGGACGGGTTTTCGCGTGATATCGGGCCCACCGAACACGATCCTGGCTTTGACCGCGACGCGTTCCTTGAGCTTCTCAACCGGTTCTTTGTGGCAATGGGACTGTCCACTGATTGGGACAGCTTGAAAGATGCCGACGACGAGTTGCTGATCAACTCATTGTCCATGCTTCTTGATTTCGATGCCGAGGACAAACAGGCTCTGTTGGAAGCCCCGTCTTTGACCACCCGCCGTGAGACGCTTGTCACTCTGATAGAATTTGCGCTGCGCGGCGGCTCAAGCGAGGAAATTCTGCAATGACCGATCCCCGAACACCCCCTTATGATCGCCGCATGCTTGAGGCACTGGTCTGTCCGCTGACACACGCCACTTTGGAATACGACATGGAGCGTCAGGAACTGGTGTCACGAAATGCATCGCTTGCCTTTCCGATCCGTGATGGCATTCCCGTCATGCTGGTTGATGAGGCACGCAAGCTGGACTGAAGAGCGTCGCCGCTACAGGCTCCTGCCTGTCATAAGGCGCGGGACATCCCCGGTCAGCCCTGCCGCTTCGCGGATAAAGCCCCGGCGTAGACCCGGCACAGCATTCACCACGCCCATTCCGATATCACGGCCCAATCGCAGGATTGGGTTGTCGTTGGAAAACAGCTTGTTGAACGCGTCCGTCGCAATCGCCAGTGCCGTTGTGTCAAAGCGACGCCACTCCTGATACCTTTCAAGAACCAGTTCGCTTCCGATGTCTTCACCGCGACGTGCGGCCAGAACAAGAACTTCGGCCAAGGCCGCTACATCCTTGAGACCTGCGTTCAGCCCTTGCCCCGCGATCGGATGCACCCCGTGGGCCGCATCGCCGATCAACGCCAAACGATCGCTTGCAAAACTGTTGGCAATGGTCAGGTTCAACGGATACGTCCACCGCTTGCCTGACAGTTTGATATCGCCCAGAAAATCGCCGAACCGGGGTTTGAGGATCTCCAGATACCCGGCATCGTCAAGCGCGTTAATCTCGGCGGCCATGTCGGTGCGTTCGCTCCAGACGATTGAGCAGCGGTTGCCTTTTAGTGGAAGAATGGCCAGTGGCCCGGGCGGCATAAAGAACTGATGCGCGATGCCGTTGTGCGGTTGTTCATGTTCGATGGCACAAACCAGCGCAGTCTGGCCATAGTCCCACCCGGTGCGTTTTATACCCGCACGTTCGGCAGTGCCGCTGCGCCGCCCGTCGGCCCCGATCAACAGGCGTGCATTCAAAACCGTGCCTGTGTCCAAAGTCACCTGAACGCCTTGCGGGGTGATATCTTGCGCGACAACAGTTGCCGTGTTGATCTGCGTTATATTCGGCTCTGCGCGCATTTTGTCCATCAACGCCCGCCGCAGGTGCCTGTCTTCGACCATAAAGCCCATTGGACCTTCTTCGATTTCGGCGTGATCGAAGTGCATCCAGAATGGCGCGGGGCCTTCTCCGGCCCTGCCATCTGTAACCTTGATTTCCAACATCGGTTGGGCTGTGTCGGTCACGGCATCCCAAACGCCAATGGCCTGCAGCAACCTCTGCGAGGTCAGCGCCAGCGCATAGGATCGTCCATCAAAGGCGGCGTCCTCGCGCAGCGTTGCCGCCAGCGCGTCCACTATCGTTACACGAAAGCCGCAATCCGCCAAAGCCAGAGCCATGGATGGCCCGTTCAGCCCTCCGCCGACGATCAGGATATCGCAGTCTTGTTTCATACCCGGCAATATGATCGTGCGGGCGGGATTGTCCATGCGCGGTGCTGTCGCTACCGTTGCCGCAAAATTAGACAGGAGATCGTGATGCAGGAATGGTTACATATGACGGCGTGTGATCTTGGTCGCGCTATCGCGCAGGGCAGGATTGATCCCGTGGACCTGACCGAAGCCTATCTGGCCGCGATTGATGCGCATCCGCTGCGCGACAGGATTTATGCCCGTGTTACCCACGACCGGGCACGGTCCGAAGCCCGCGCCGCGCAAGAACGCGCGAAGGCGGGACGCCGCCGGTCTTTGCTTGATGGGGTGCCGATCAGTTGGAAGGATCTGTTCGATACTGCGGGCATCGGGACAGAGGCAGGATCGGCTCTTTTGGCCGGACGAGTTCCCGAACAGGACGCGCCGGTTGTTGCTGCGGCCACTGCGGCAGGTTTGGTCTGCTTGGGCAAAACCCACATGAGCGAACTGGCATTCTCCGGGTTGGGATGGAACCCGGTGACGCAGACGCCGCCGTGCGTGAATAACGAAAATGCGGTTCCCGGTGGGTCTTCGTCGGGGGCTGCGGCGTCGGTGGCCTTTGGCCTTGCTGCAGCGGGCATCGGCTCGGACACCGGTGGCTCTGTGCGTATCCCGTCAGTCTGGAACGATCTTGTGGGATTGAAGACAACCTCGGGCCGCCTTTCGCTGGAAGGGGTTGTGCCGCTTTGCCTGCGCTTTGACACCATCGGTCCGTTGTGCCGCAGCGTCGAGGATGCCACCCACCTTCTGGCCGCGATGGAGGGCACGCGCGCCGCGGATCTGGGCGGTGCGTCTCTGGCAGGGCGGCGCATGGCGGTGTTGCGAACCGTTGTAATGGATGATCTGCAACCTGAACCGGCCGCCGCCTTCGACAGCGCGGTCGATGCATTGCGCAAGACCGGCGTTGCAATCGAAGAGATTTCCGTTCCAGCCCTCAATGACGCGCTGGCGGTTTCTGGCCCGCTCTTCGCGGGTGAGGCATATGGCCTTTGGCGCGATGTGATCGAAGCGCAGCCAGACGTGATGTTCCCGCGAATTCTCGATCGGTTCCGCAGCGGCAACGCGTTTTCAGCCCCCGACTATGTGGCGGCGTGGGCAAAACTGGATGCCGCGCGTGCGCAGTGGGATGCGGCAACTGCGGGGTTCGATGCGGTCTTGTGCCCCACGGCACCGAACCTGCCGCCGGACTTGCAACGCCTGGCGGAAGACGACGAATATTATGCCTCTGAAAACCTTCGGACTCTTCGAAATACCCGTGTTGGCAATGTTATGGGGCTTTGTGCCGTGACGCTGCCTGCCGGGGTGGCATCTTGCGGATTGATGTTGATGGGCAAGCCGGATGGGGAAGAGGCGCTCTTGCGGCTGGCCGTGGCGGCGGAACAAGCCCTGACCTGAAAGCCACAGGCCCCTTCGTCATGCGCTTGGGCCACTGTTTCGCTGGACGCATGTGCCCCGGCCATGTATTTTGTTTCGAAAGCAGGGCGATAACGATCCTGCATTCGAGGCAGCAGTGATGAATTTTCCCGAACGGTTTTCGAACCTTCCGGCCTATGCATTTCCGCGTTTGCGCGCACTTCTCGACGTGCATGAACCGGGGGGCGAGGTCGTGCACATGACCATCGGTGAACCCAAACATGCCTTTCCGGATTGGGTTCGCGACGCGGTTATGCGGAACATGGAAAGCCTGAACAGTTATCCGGCGAACGATGGGTCCGAACCGTTGCGCCGTGCGATCTGTGGTTGGGTCAGTCGCCGTTATGGTGTGGCGCTGAATGCGGATCGGCAGGTCATGGCGCTCAATGGCACACGCGAAGGGCTGTATAACGCGGCTATGGCGCTCTGCCCTGAGGTCAAGAATGGGCAAACACCGGTTATCCTGATGCCGAACCCGTTTTATCAGGTCTACATGATTGCGGCGATGTCGGTGAGCGCCGAACCGATCTTTGTTCCTGCGACCGGGGACACCGGGCATTTGCCAGACTATGCCGCACTGCCTTCGGATATTCTGGACCGAACGGCGATTGTGTATATTTGTTCGCCGGCCAATCCCCAGGGTGCCGTCGCGAGCCGTGAGTATTGGCGCGGGCTTTTGGCGTTGGCGGAAAAGCACGATTTTCGGATATTCGCGGATGAGTGTTATTCCGAGATTTATCGCGACACACCTCCGCCGGGGGCGTTGCAGGTGGCACAGGATATCGGGGCCGATCCTGAAAGGGTGGTAATCTTTCATTCGCTGTCGAAACGGTCGAACTTGCCGGGTATGCGATCAGGTTTTGTCGCGGGTGGGCCGGAATGTATCGCCCGGATCAAACAGTTGCGCGCCTATTCCGGTGCCCCACTGCCCGGACCGCTTCAGGCCGCGGCCGCCGAGGTATGGGCGGATGAGGAACACGTGACCGAAAACCGCCGTCTTTATCGTGAAAAATATGCGGTGGCGGACGCGGTCTTCGCGAATACTTCCGGATACGTCGGGCCCGAAGCGGGTTTCTTCCTTTGGCTGCCGGTCGAGGATGGGGAACAGGCTGCGCTCAAACTCTGGCGCGAAACCGGGGTTCGAGTGTTGCCGGGTGCGTATCTTGCACGTGATGTCGGGGGTCAGAACCCCGGTCGCGGATATATTCGGGTGGCCCTTGTCGCCCCCAGAAACGAGACAGAGCGCGGACTGATCCAGTTGCGCGACTGTCTTTACAAATAAGACCGAGGGACGGAAATGGCTTACCAGACACGGAGCAGGAACCCCTTGTTGGACAGCAATATGCAGGCCGCGATCGAACGACGTGGCAAGGAACTGCTGGGCATGTGTCTGATTGGCCTTGGCTTTGCAGCTTTGGCAATGTTCTTGTCCTATACACCGGATGACCCCAACTGGATGGTGTCCACCGACGCGCCGGTCAACAACTGGCTGGGGCGGATGGGCGCATCAGTTTCTGCGCTATTGTTCATGGTTGTGGGCAAAGGAAGCTGGGTCATAGCGTTGACGTTCCTGGCTTGGGGCCTGCGCTTTGTCTTGCATCGTGGCGAAGAAAGCGCGGTCGCGCGTTTGGTGTTCTTTCCCATCGCGGTGGCGCTGGCTTCTGTTTACGCCGCCACCGTGGTGCCGGATGCGTCCTGGCGGCAGGTGCACAGCTTTGGGCTCGGCGGGTTGTTCGGCGATACGGTCGTCGGGGCGCTGTTGACGGGTTTGCCTGTGGCCACGCATTTTGCCGTTCGGGTGTTGTCGTTGGTCGCCGGAATCGCGACCGTGGTGATGATCCTGTTCGTTGTGGGTAGCTCTCGGCGCGAACTGGCAGCCGCTTTCCGGTTTGCCTACCTTGGGATCGTGATGATTTACGTGGGGCTGATGGCCTTGTTGGGGCGTGGCGCGTCTGGTGCCGTGGCTACGGCCCAATCTCTTCATGCCCGCCAGAAACAAGCCCGCGCCGAACGCCGTTCCCCTCCCGTAACAGGAGAACCCCCGATGCACGCCGCGCCTGCGGCGGCGCAGCCCTTGGCAGCGGCTGGTCACCCTGCTTCGCCGTCTGTCGAACGCGCGCAAACCCGAACCCCGGTTACGGAACCAAATCCAGCTCCAGCGCCAACGAAACCGGGTTTCCTTGGTGCGTTGATCCGGCGGCCAGAACCAATGCCCGAGCCGGAGATGGTGGATTATGCCCCGGCACCCGACATCGAAGGCATGCCCGGGGATGACCGTATCCGCTCCAAGATCGTCAATGCGATACGCCAGCGTGGTCATCGGTCGGCGATTGAGCCGACTGAGGCTGAAATCGCGGAGCGGCCCCTGACCAAAGGACGTGGGCGTGGTCCCGACCCGTTGATCATTGCCCCGGCCAATGGATTGCCACCCGAACCACCGTTGACCGCTGCAATGGCCGCACAGCAGCCCGGCTTTTCCCCGGTTCAACAGGTGCAGGGCGTAACGCCGCGCGATGACGCGGCCCCCTATGTCATGGTGGATGACGATCCTTTGTTCGATGAATTCGAACCCGAGACCCTGCCCGCGTCCGATATCCCGCCGGAACCCGAAGCGGCCCTGCCGCTGGCTGAACCGGACACTGCACCAAGCATCCCGGTCTTTCAAAGCCGCAAGGTTGTCCAGAACCCTGCCCGCAAAGCACCGGCACCGTCTCGCCGCGCGCAACAAGAAGCGCAACCGGCGCTGGCCTTTGAAGATCATGCCGCTGAATACGAACTGCCCCCGCTGAGCCTGCTGGCCAATCCCGCAGACATTCAACGCCATCATCTGAGCGATGAAGCATTGGAAGAAAACGCGCGGATGCTGGAAAACGTTCTGGATGATTACGGCGTAAAGGGTGAAATCGTGAGCGTCCGCCCCGGCCCCGTGGTCACGATGTATGAACTGGAACCTGCGCCAGGTCTCAAGGCCAGCCGGGTTATCGGTCTGGCGGATGATATCGCGCGGTCCATGTCTGCTCTGTCGGCCCGTGTCAGCACAGTTCCCGGACGGTCGGTGATCGGCATCGAACTGCCAAATGAAAACCGTGAAAAGGTGGTGCTGCGCGAAATTCTGGCCAGCCGGGATTTCGGTGACAGCAATATGCGCCTGCCGTTGGCCTTGGGCAAGGATATTGGCGGCGATTCGATTGTCGCAAATCTGGCCAAGATGCCCCACCTTTTGATTGCAGGGACAACCGGGTCCGGCAAATCCGTCGCGATCAACACCATGATCCTGTCCTTGCTGTATCGTCTGACGCCAGACGAATGCCGGTTGATCATGATAGATCCGAAGATGCTGGAACTCAGCGTTTATGACGGTATTCCTCACCTCCTGTCGCCTGTTGTCACCGACCCGAAAAAGGCTGTCGTTGCTCTGAAATGGGTGGTGGGCGAAATGGAAGATCGCTACCGCAAAATGTCCAAGATGGGCGTGCGCAACATTGAAGGTTACAACGGTCGCGTGCGCGAAGCCTTGGCCAAGGGTGAAATGTTCTCGCGCACTGTGCAGACCGGTTTTGACGACGACACCGGGGAACCGGTGTTCGAAACTGAGGAAATCCAGCCCGTCACCCTGCCGTATATCGTGGTGATCGTGGACGAGATGGCCGATTTGATGATGGTTGCAGGCAAGGAGATTGAAGCCTGCATTCAGCGTCTTGCCCAGATGGCACGGGCTTCGGGCATTCACCTGATCATGGCAACACAGCGGCCTTCGGTCGATGTGATCACTGGCACGATCAAGGCCAACTTCCCGACCCGGATTTCGTTTCAGGTCACCTCCAAGATCGACAGCCGCACCATCCTTGGGGAAATGGGGGCCGAACAACTTCTGGGCATGGGCGATATGCTCTACATGGCGGGCGGGGCCAAGATCACCCGTTGTCATGGGCCGTTCGTGAGCGATGAAGAAGTCGAAGAGATCGTCAACCATCTCAAGGCTTTTGGCCCTCCGGATTACATGGGTAGCGTTCTTGAGGGACCGGACGAAGAGAAGGAGGCAGATATAGATCTCGTTCTTGGTCTGGGTGGTAACACTGACGGCGAAGACGCCCTTTATGATCAGGCTGTCGCCATCGTGATCAAAGATCGCAAATGCTCGACTTCCTATATTCAGCGCAAGCTCGCTATCGGCTATAACAAGGCGGCCCGTCTTGTTGAGCAAATGGAGGACCAGGGGTTGGTCTCGCCGGCCAATCATGTCGGCAAACGTGAGATCCTTGTGCCCGAACAGGAATGATCCGGGTAACATCGCGGGAACGTGATGCTTTGCCCCTTGGTGTCAGGGGAGGGCGACCGTATCTGAGGGGTATGAAAAACGTAATCGCCCTCGCTATCGCCAGTCTGACCCTAGCCCTCCCGGCGCGGGCGGACATGCTGTCCCTGCCACAGCTTTCGCAATATCTGAATGGCATTGACACCGCGATCAGTCGCTTTTCCCAGTTCAGCGACGATGGCGTTGTGTCCAAGGGGACGCTTTATATTCAGCGGCCCGGTCAGGCGCGGTTTGAATATGATCCGCCGAATGCCGCGGTTGTTGTGGCTGGCGGCGGGGCGGTGGTGATCTTTGATCCGAAATCCAACCAGCCGCCCGAAACCTATCCGCTGAACCGCACGCCTTTGTCTGTCATTCTGGCCTCGGAAATCGACCTGGAACAGCAAGACATGGTTGTTGGGCACCGGGGGGATGACACGGCAACGATCCTGACGGCACAAGACCCAGACAACGCTGATGCGGGCCGGATCGACCTGATATTTCTGCCCGATCCGGTGCGGCTTGCCCAATGGGTAATCACTGATTCCTATGGTGGTCAGACAACCGTGGTTCTGGAGGGCCTCGCGCCGACGGACACGCTAAGCGATCTGTTGTTCAGCCCGGAGATTGTCGGTGAAACCACGGACCGGTGATTACCGCCGACACCGTGCCAATTGCCCCTGATACATAAAGGATCGCGCCTCGACCTCGCCCGCGATGCGCAAGAGCCAGCTTTTGCGGTTATGCGTTCCACGGCGATACCCGGTCTGACCCTCGTGGTAGGCAAGGTATTGATTACGCGCATCACGAAGTGAGATGCCGTTGCGCTTGTTGGATTGGTTCATATACCAGCCCATGAAATCTGATGCGTCCTTGATCCGGTCGCGCCGCGCCGCCCAGCGCCCCGTCGATTTGCGGTAGTCATCCCATGTGCCGTCCAGCGCCTGCGCATACCCATAGGCGCTTGATTGGCGGCCCATGGGAATGATGCCGAGCGCAAACCGATATGGCGTGCGGGCCCGAGAGACGAACTTGCTCTCCTGATAGATCGTGGCCATCTGAACATGCGTGGGAACGCCCCAACGTCGTTCCGTCGCGCGGAAGGCGCGCGCGTATTGCGGCCGCTGTTTCAGGATACTGCACGCATTATCGAGATTGCGCGGTGCCGAATTATACTTGCCGCCGCCACACGCGGCCAAGAACACCAGCGCCGCCAGTGCGAAAAAAACTCTGCTCATCTGCCTCACTGCTCGCCGTTGTCCGTGCGATTATCCGCCGATCATACATTATTTCGCGGTCAAACAAAATCACATTCCAAATATTCCGGGAAACGAGGCGGCAGAACGCGTTCTTTCGGACTGTAGGGATTGAGTTCACAGACTGTTTCCATCAAATGTCCCGTCGTCATTGGACAAGTATACGAAAGATTTGCTAGTAACCAAAGACATGGGCATGGCTGTTATGATTACGACAAGAGCAAAATATCACCTCGGACAAGTGGTCCGTCACCGCAAGCACCCGTTTCGCGGCGTGGTGTTTGACGTTGATCCTAAGTTCGCCAACACCGAGGAATGGTATCAGGCCATCCCCGAGGAAAGTCGGCCGAGCAAGGAGCAACCGTATTATCATCTTCTGGCGGAAAACGATCAGAGCTATTATGTGGCTTACGTTTCCGAACAGAACCTGATTGCGGACTACTCTGGTGAACCGGTGGACCACCCAGACATACCCGAGATGTTCGGGCCGTTCTCTGACGGCACCTATCCGCTTCATTTCCAGATGAACTGAATTCCACTAACGTGACGGGGCCGCGCGTCGCGCAGCCCCCGTTCTATCCTTCCGGCTCAGTATCCCAGCGCACAGCCATCCTTGCGTGGATCGCTTGCCCCCTCCAGAACTCCGTTTTCGTGAATGACGATCGACTGCGCCCCACCAATCGGTGTTTCAGGCACCGTAACGTCGTGGCCCATGTCGGCCAGTTTGGCGCGGACCTCGTCCGAGTAGCCTTGTTCCACCTTCATGTTGCCCGCGTCTGAGAATGCTCTCGGGGCGTCGATGGCGGTTTGCGGGTCCATTCCGAAATCGCGGATATTGCTCACGAACCGGGCATGTCCGTTGGGTTGATATGCGCCGCCCATTACACCGAATGGCATGGTCACCCGACCTCCTTCGCGGATCATTGCAGGAATGATCGTGTGCATCGGGCGCTTGCCCCCGGCCAGTTCGTTGGGGTGCCCTTCAGCCAGGGTGAACCCCGCGCCACGGTTTTGGAAAAGGATGCCGAATCTGTCTGATGCAACGCCTGACCCAAAGCCGCTGAAGATCGAATAGATCAGCGAAACCGCCATCCGATCCCGATCAACCACGGTGATATAGATGGTGTCCTTGTGCACTGCCTCTGTCAGCGGCGCGGCAGAAGCCATCGCCCGACGCGGATCAATCAATGCGGCCAGCTTTTCCGCCGTTTCCATGCTCAGCATATGATCGAGGCGTGTGGTGTGGTCGGGATCGGCGATGAACCGGTTGCGCGCGTCATAGGCCAGTTTGGCGGCCTCAGCTTCGATATGGGCGCGCGCGGCCCCCGAAGGATCCATCGACGCAATGTCAAAGAATGACAGGATGTTGAGCAACAAGAGTGCGGTCGCCCCCTGGCCATTGGGCGGATGCTCAAGCAGTTCGACACCCTTGTAGGTGCCGCCCACTGGATCGACCTCGTCGCATTGCGTGGCCGCAAAATCTTCCAGCGTGTGCACCCCACCTGCGGCACGCAGCGCCGCAACCATGTCTTCTGCAATCTCGCCAGTGTAGAACGCGTCGCGCCCCTGTTTGGCGATGCGGCTGAGAACCTCGGCCTGTCCGGTATGGGCAAACACGTCGCCGACGCGCGGAACCTTGCCATCCAACAGGTAGAATTCCCGCGCCTTTGTCCCCAGAACCTTGGCATCTGTGTGCCAATCGAACGACACGCGCGGTGCCACTGGAACGCCGGTTTTGGCATAGTGGATCGCCGGGGCGAGAACCCGATCGATGCCAAGGCGGCCGACTTTTTCGGACAGGGTGCAGAATGCGTCAATCGCGCCGGGTATCGTGACGGCATCCGCGCCCAACCGGGGCACGGTTTCGTGTCCTTTATCGCGCAATGCTGCAGCGGTGGCGGCTGCCGGGGCGCGTCCGGACCCGTTCATCGCTTTCACTGTGTCGCTGCCCGGTTCCGACCAGAGGACAAAACAGTCGCCGCCGATTCCGGTCATCTGAGGTTCGCAAATCCCCAGCAAAACGGCCCCCGCGATGGCTGCGTCCATGGCATTGCCGCCGTTGTCCAGAATATCTACAGCCGCTCGTGCAGCCAACGGATGTGACGTGGCACACATTCCATTCGTAGCCAAAACGGGTGATCGTCCAGGTAAATGCAGATTTCGCATGATTGTGACTCCCTTCATTGTGCGAAACCTATGGGGTGCACAAACAAAAGCCAATCGGGAAAGGGAGGAGCATTTTACCCGACGCCGCGCACTGGGTGGGGGCTGTTTAACGCGGCGCCGGGTGAAGCCATATGCAGCTACAAGTCCATGTATGTCGTGCATTTTCGGCGCTATTGCGGAAGGATTAAGACCCTTTTGAGGCACCGGTGATTTCTGCGGCGATGCGTGGGATGGTAAAGTTCAACTGATTGCGCCCGCCCCGGCGCCGATAATGGACACCCTGTGCCAACTGGTGGATCAGAAACCAACCGAAGCCGCCCTCAGGTAAAGGGCCGCTCAGGTCGGGTGTTTCGCCTTCGGGCATGTCGCCGAGCGCCCGGCCCTGATCCTCGACCCGGCACAGGAACCCTTTGGGCCGCAAAATGCATCGAAATCGTACTGGGCCTGCGGCGCAGGAATCATAGGCATGTTCAGCAACGTTGTTGAGCACCTCTCCCGCGACGATCCGCAGATCATCCGCGGGTGCGGTGCTGTCCTCAAGATTGTCAAGAAACCTGTCCAGCGCGATCAACACCCGCCTGACTTCTTCGAATGTGGCGGTGCAACTGCGTTCAAGTTGGGGCGCGCGGTGCATGGGCAGTCAATCTGGCTCCGGGTTCATAGCGACATCTACGGACGGGAATATCCGGAAAACCGCATCCATTCGCGTCAGGCGGAACACCTTTTCAACCAGCGGAGTCAACCCGGCCAGATCAAGCCTTCGACCGGCACCCAGTTGTTTCATGGATCCGACAATCGCGCCAAGGCCACTTGAATCGACAAACTCGACCCCGGCGAGATCCAGAACAACACGTTCCGGGGCGTCCTTTGTGGCGGTGCGCATGTCGTCCTTGAACCGGATGGCCAGTGCCGCGTCGATGCGTGGTTCGGTCACCGTCACGATGCGGGTTTGGCCGGAATCTTGGGTTGCAACGCTCATTGGCTTGGTCCTAGTTATTTGGCAACTTGGACAACGCTAACCGGCATTCGTTACCAATCCGTGTTCGGTAGCATCTTGGAGGACTCAAAGATGAAATCTGTTGTGATTGCAGGCGCGGCCCGCACCCCTATGGGTGGTTTTCAGGGTATGTTTTCGGGCGTCGATGCGTCGACTCTTGGTGGCGCGGCGATCCGCGCGGCTCTGGCCGATGCCAAGGCGGACACCGTGGATGAGGTCCTGATGGGTTGTGTTCTGCCTGCCGGTCAGGGCCAAGCCCCGGCGCGGCAAGCCGGGTTCGCGGGCGGTTTGGGCGAGGAGGTGCCCGCCACCACACTGAACAAAATGTGTGGCTCGGGCATGAAGGCCGCGATGATGGCTTTTGATCAGATCGCACTGGGCCATGCCGATACGATGATCGCGGGCGGCATGGAATCGATGACCAACGCGCCTTACATCCTGCCCAAGATGCGCGAAGGCGCGCGTATCGGGCATCAACAGGTAATCGACCATATGTTCCTTGATGGTCTTGAAGATGCCTATGACAAGGGCCGCCTTATGGGCACTTTCGCAGAAGATTGCGCCGAAACCTTTCAATTCACCCGCGAGGCTCAGGACGAATATGCGCTAAAGTCCCTGTCCAATGCCCTGGCCGCTCAGGAAAGCGGTGCGTTTGATGGCGAGATTGCTGCCGTTACCGTCAAGGGGCGTCGGGGCGATACGGTTTTTGACGCCGATGAACAGCCCAAGACAGCCCGCCCGGACAAGATCCCACAGCTCAAGCCGGCGTTTCGCAAGGATGGGACGGTAACGGCGGCCAACGCTTCATCGATCTCGGACGGGGCGGCGGCGCTTGTGATCGCGTCCGAAGAGGCCGCAGAGGCCCAAGGTCTCAATGTGCGCGCGCGCATCATGGGCCATGCCAGCCACGCACAGGCCCCCGGCCTGTTCACCACGGCCCCGGTGCCCGCGACGCAAAAGCTTCTGGATCGGCTGGGATGGACCAAGGACGATGTCGATCTTTGGGAAGTGAACGAAGCCTTTGCCGTCGTTCCAATGGCCTTCATGCAGGAAATGGGCCTGCCGCGTGACAAGGTTAACGTCAACGGCGGAGCTTGCGCGCTTGGTCATCCGATCGGGGCGTCCGGTGCCCGGATCATGGTGACCTTGCTCAATGCGCTGGAAAAGCGCGGGTTGAAACGCGGGATTGCTGCGATCTGCATTGGTGGCGGTGAAGGCACCGCCATCGCCATCGAAAGAGTGTGATCCTTATGGGCAAGCTTTCGGTCGCGTTTTCATTATCGCTTCTGTTTTTACCGGAACGCTTGCAACGTCTGGTGTTTGCAGGTCGGTTGCCTCTTGTCGATGGCCGCCGGATTGATCCGTCTGCTGCCGCGCTCAGCACGGCGGTTGCCAAGGTGCGCGATACGGGAGGAGACCCGACCCTTGCGGAAAGCCGGGCGCAGATTGCGTTAATGGCGGAAAAGTTCGACATCCCTTGTCCTGATACGGTGAACAGGCGCGACCTGACGCTTCCCGGTGCGGATGGTGAGTGTCCGGCACGGGTTTATACACCGGCGGGATTGGGCGATGATGCACCGCTTTTGCTCTATCTGCATGGCGGTGGCTGGGTGCAGGGTAACGTCGATACCCATGACGGGCTGTGTGGGCGACTGGCAGATTGGGGGCGTCTTCGCGTTGTGTCGCTGGAATACCGTCTGGCACCTGAACATCCGTTTCCGGCGGCGCCTGACGATGTGCTTGCGGCGTATCGGGCTTTGGTGTCAGGGGCTACGGGTATTGCTGTAGACCCCGCGCGCATGGCGGTTGGTGGCGACAGTGCCGGCGGAAATCTGACCGCTGCCCTGATGCATGATTTATCGGCAGCGGGTGATGTTCTGCCAGCAGCGCAACTTCTGATCTATCCAGCGGTGGATGCCCGGCTGGACAGCGCCTCGATGGCGGCATTGGCTGATCAGCCGCTTTTGCCGCTGACGCGTATTCGCTGGTATCTGGATCAATATCTGCCGAAAGAGATCGACCGGCTGCAGCCCCGCGTATCGCCGCTCATGTCCGACCGGCTGAGCGGCCAACCACCCGCGTTTATCGTCGCCGGAGGGCATGACCCACTTTGGTCTGATGCTCTGGCTTACGCTGATGCTCTCAAGGCGGCGGGGGTCCGCGTCACGCTCGAACCCTATGAGGGACAGGTTCATGCCTTTGTGTCCCTTGGTAAGGTCGTTCCACAAGCGGGGCAGGCAATCCACGCCTCGGCAACATGGCTGCACAAAACGTTGGGCGCGTCGTAGCGGGCAGATCAGGCACTCTGATCTTGCCATGCCGTGAAAAAATCTCTTGCTTTTTCACGCGAATCCGCCACCGTGAAAATCAACGATGATATTTCACGGGGCCACAGCCTATGCTGTCTCGCAATCCGATCCAGAGCGAAACGCTGGGTGCCGATCTCAGGGCGCTGCGCAAGGCGCGCGGGCTGACGCTGGCAGATCTGGGGGAACGTCTTGGCCGATCCGTGGGCTGGATCAGTCAGGTCGAACGCGACTTGTCCCAACCGTCGGTCGATGACCTGCGCCACTTCGGAGAAGTTCTCGGTGTGCCCTTGTCGATGTTGTTCGGCCAAGCCCCCGCCCCGGCACAAGAGGCAGGACATATCGTTCGCAAGGGTGCCCGCCGCCCCATTGGATCGGGCGAAGCCGGTCTGGTCGAAGAGCTGCTTTCCCCTGACCTGACAGACGATTTCGAGGTGGTGCATTCCACCTTTCTGCCCCGGTCGCGCATTGGTGACGCGGTTTCCCGACCCACGCAAGAGGTCGGCTACGTGGTATCAGGGCAGCTTGATCTGGTGATTGCGGGCCAAAGGTTCACCGTTGGCGCAGGCGACAGTTTTCGCATTCGAGGAGAACCGTTTGAATGGATCAACCCCTATGACGAACCGGCTGTGGTGATCTGGGTGATCGCCCCGCCTGTGTATTAAGGGGCGCAGATGATCGAAACGCTTCTTTCCATGGATCCTGCGACGATCGCCGCGTTCATGCTGGCCAGCGTTGTTCTTAACCTGACGCCGGGTGCGGATGTCATGTTTGCCAGCGCCTGCGGTTTGTCTGGTGGTTGGCGCAGTGGTGCGGCGGCGGCGTTGGGCGTGGCGCTTGGGGGCGGTGTCCATGTGGCCTTGGCGACTGTCGGGATATCGGCGGCCGTGCTGTCCGTGCCTCATGCCTATGACGCGATCCGATGGGCTGGGGCAGGATATCTTCTTTGGCTGGCTTGGGGCGCATGGCAATCGCCGCCTGCTGCCTTGCAAACCGGCCAGCGCAATCTTGGCGCGGCGGTGCGCAAAGGCTTTGTAACCAATCTTCTGAACCCCAAGGTCGCGGTGTTCATCATCGCGTTCCTGCCGCAATTCGTGTCGCCGGATGTCGGGCCGATCTGGCATCAGACGTTGGGGTTGGGTCTTATGTTCATCACGTCGGGTTTGATCATTACAGGCGGCTACGGGGCGCTTGCGGGGGTGTTTTCCACGGCGCTTGGGCCGGTGCAGGGGGTTATGGGCAAGGTATCCGCCGTGGTGTTTGGCGGGCTCGCAGCAAGGATTGTCTTGGAATGACAGGCTCAAAGACGACAGGGCGCTGCTTGTGTGGCGATATCCACTTTGAAACCGGCGCAGTCCCAAAGGGGGCGTCGGTGTGCCATTGCAGCCAATGCCGTCGTCAATCAGGGCATCTTTGGGCGTCGGCCTATGTTGCGCGTGCGGCGCTCAAGATTTTCGGCCCCGTGACATGGTTTCATGCGACGCCCGGCGCCCGGCGCGGGTTTTGTCCCCGTTGCGGATCATTCCTGTTCTGGACTGCAGAGGACGAGGACACGATCAGCTTCTCGCTTGGGGCGCTGGACCGGCCAACAGGTATCAAACTGGAAAAACACATCTTTGTGGCGGACAAGGGCGATTACTATGACATCGCCGATGATCTGCCCCGCAAACCCTGAGGAGAACGATCATGGCTGATTTCCCATCTACGGCCCGCGTGGTCATTATTGGCGGTGGCGCGGTTGGCGCGTCTTGTCTGTATCATCTGGCCAAGAAGGGTCTGACGGATTGCGTTCTTCTGGAAAAGAACGAACTGACGGCGGGGTCCACATGGCATGCCGCAGGCAATGTGCCGACGTTTTCAACATCGTGGTCGGTGATGAACATGCAACGCTATTCGACCGAGCTTTATGCGCGATTGGGCGAAGAGGTCGACTACCCCATGAACTATCACCAGACGGGGTCCATCCGTCTGGCGCATTCCGCCGAACGGATGCAGGAGTTCGAACGCGCCAAGGGCATGGGGCTGTATCAGGGGATGGCGCTTGAAATCCTCACACCTGAAGAAATCAAAGAGCGCTACCCGTTCATCGAAACCCATGATCTTGTCGGAGCGCTTTATGATCCCAATGACGGGGATATTGACCCCGCGCAGTTGACGCAGGCGCTGGCCAAGGGCGCGCGCGACATGGGGGCCAAGATCATTCGTTTCTGCCCTGCGACCGGCGTGACCCAGAAAGAGGACGACACTTGGATCGTGCATACCGATAAGGGTGACATCGCCTGTGACTATGTCGTCAACGCGGCGGGTTATTATGCGCAGCGCGTTGGGGAATGGTTCAAGCCCTATGGAGGGCGCACCGTGCCGATGATGGTGATGGAGCACCAGTATCTGCTGACCGAACAGATCCCCGAGATCGAAGCGTGGTCCAAGGAAAATGGCCGCAAGCTTCCTTTGATCCGTGACGTGGATGTGTCCTATTACCTGCGGCAGGAAAAGAACGGCTACAACCTTGGCCCCTATGAACCCAATTGCAAGGCGCATTGGGAAAACGAGGGCGATGTCATGCCTGACGATTTCAGCTTTCAGCTATGGCAGCAGGACATGGATCGGATCGAAGACATCGTCGTCGATGCGATGGCGCGTGTCCCGCTGATGGAAACATCGGGCGTGTCCAACGTGATCAACGGGCCGATCCCCTATGCGCCGGATGGCATGCCTCTGCTTGGGCCGATGCCAGGGGTCAAGAACGCTTTCGAAGCTTGTGTGTTCACGTTCGGCATCGCGCAGGGCGGCGGTGCAGGCAAGGTGTTGGCCGAATGGATTGTTGATGGCGCGCCAGAATGGGACATGTGGTCCTGCGATCCGCGCCGCTATACCGATTATACGGACCATGAGTATTGCGTGGCCAAGGGGATGGAAGTCTATGGCAATGAATATGCCATGCATTTCCCGTGGCACCGCTGGCCCGCAGCACCGGATCGCAAGGTGTCGGCTGTCCATGACAGGGTCAAGGCGCTGGGCGGTCAGATGGGCGACTATGGCGGTTGGGAACGCGCCAACTGGTTCGCCCAGCCGGGTGACGACACATCGGAGGAAGCCACCAAGACATTCAACCGAGCAGGCCCATGGGAGCCCCGCATCCGGGAGGAATGCGAGGCGGTGCGTGACCATTGTGGGGTTCTCGATCTACCGGGCTTTTCGCGTTTCAAGATCACTGGTTCGGGGGCCGATGAATGGCTGCGAGGGATCGTGACCGGTGCTCTGCCCAAGATCGGGCGCGTCGGATTGGTGTATTTCGCCGATGACCGGGGGCGGATCGTGACGGAAATGTCCGTGTCCCGTGAGGCCGAAGATCGTTTTGTTCTGATCACTGCGGCTACCGCCCGCTGGCATGACCGGGAGTGGCTTGAGGCGCGGATGCCAAAGGATGCGGCGTTCACGCTGGAGGACTGGACCGATCGTATGTCCACCCTGATCGTCACCGGCCCCAAATCCCGCGAAGTGATGGCCAAGATCGGTGACGCGGACCTTTCGTTGCCGTGGCTGAGTATGCAGGAAGCCACCGTCGCTGGGGCCTGGGCAGCCGTTCTGCGCCTGTCTTTTGCCGGTGAACTGGGATGGGAAATCCACGCCGAGGTGGCGGATATCCCGGCGATTTACGAGGCCGTCCTTGCTGCGGGGGCAAAACCATTCGGGATGTTTGCACTCAATTCTCTGCGCATCGAAAAGGGATACCGCGCATGGAAGGGAGATCTGTCCACGGATTATTCGATGTTTGAAGGTGGTTTGGATCGGTTTGTCAGGCTCGATAAACCGCAGGATTTCCCCGGCAAGGCGGCGTTGCTGGCGGAGCGGCAACGTGGTGTGAAGAAACGTTTTGTCACGTTGGTGGTTGATGCCGCAGAAGCGGACGCGCCCTATATGTCGACGCTGTGGCATGATGGGCAGATCGTGGGCGAAACCACGTCGGGTGCGTGGGGGTATCGTGTTGGAGCGTCTGTCGCACTGGGCATGATCCGCGCCGACCTAACGCAAGCTGGCACCGAAATCGAAGTCGAGATCTACGGGGAACGTCGGCGCGCAACGGTGCAGCCTGACGCGCCGCTCTGGGATGCCGAAAACGCACGCTTGCTGGCGTGATGTGACGCGCGGGTCCTGAGCACGCGCTATCTGATACAAGGAAAAACAACATGCCCAATCTTCCTTCAAAGGCTCGCGTCGTGATCATTGGCGGCGGGGTCATCGGCTGTTCGGTGGCGTATCACCTGACGAAACTGGGGTGGACAGATGTCGTGTTGCTGGAACGCAAGCAGCTGACCTCCGGGACGACATGGCACGCCGCCGGGCTGATCGCGCAGTTGCGGGCGACGGCGAACATGACCCGGTTGGCCAAATATTCGCAGGAACTTTACGGCAATCTCGAAGCCGAGGCAGGGGTCGCGACCGGGTTCCGCCGTGTCGGGTCAATCACTGTTGCCAAAACCACCGAGCGTCTGGAGGAACTGCACCGTTCTGCCGCCATGGCGCGGGCTTTTGGGGTCGAGATAGAGGAGATCGACACCGCCGAAGTTAAGGCACGGTATCCCCACCTGAACACCGAAGGCATTACTGGCGGCGTGTATCTGCCCAAGGATGGACAGGGTGATCCCGGCAATATCGCGCTGGCGCTGGCGAAGGGCGCGCGCCAGCGGGGCGCCACCGTGGTGGAGCGGGTCAAGGCGACGGGTGTGGAGCGCGAAGGCCGTCGCATTGCCGCGGTCAACTGGCAAGCCGAGGACGGCACATCGGGGCGGATCGCTTGCGATCATGTGGTGAATTGTGCGGGCATGTGGGGGCGTGATGTGGGCCAGATGCTGGGCACGAACGTTCCGCTTCAGGCGTGCGAACACTTCTATATCGTATCAGAGCCGATCGAGGGATTGGGCACCTTGCCGGTGCTGCGGGTGCCTGATGAATGCGCCTATTACAAGGAAGACGCGGGCAAGCTCATGCTGGGGGCATTCGAGCCGGTCAGCAAACCGTGGGGGCCAATTCCAGACGCCTTTGAGTTTGACCAATTGCCCGAGGATTTTGACCATTTTGAGCCGATCCTGGAAATGGCGGTGAACCGGATGCCGGTGCTGGGCAACGCGGGGATACACACGTTCTTTAACGGGCCGGAGAGTTTTACGCCGGATGATGCCTATCACCTTGGCCTCGCACCTGAGATGGACAATGTCTGGGTCGCTGCCGGGTTCAACTCAATCGGCATTCAATCCGCCGGAGGCGCGGGCATGGCTCTGGCGCAATGGATGGAGGACGGTGCCAAACCATTTGATCTTGGAGATGTGGATATTGCGCGGATGCACCCCTTTCAGGGCAACAAAAGCTATCTGATGGAGCGGTCAAGCGAAACGCTGGGGTTGCTCTATGCGGATCACTTTCCCTTCCGTCAAAAGGCAACCGCGCGTGGGGTGCGGCGCACGCCGTTCCACGAACAGCTTGGCCGCAATGGGGCGGTCTTTGGTGAATTGGGTGGCTGGGAACGTGCCAACTGGTTTGCGCGCGAAGGGCAGGATCGCGAATACCACTATTCGTGGAAGCGCCAGAATTTCTTTGACAACGTGGCCGAAGAAGTCGCCGCCGTGCGGACCAATGTCGGCATGTACGACATGTCCTCCTTTGGCAAGCTGAGGGTGGAGGGGCGCGACGCCGAGGCGTTCCTGAACCATATGTGCGGGGCGAACATGTCGGTCCCGGCGGGCAAGATCGTCTATACCCAGTTTCTGAACGCGCGCGGCGGGATCGAGGCGGATGTAACGGTTACCAGATTGTCGGAAACAGCCTATCTCGTCGTGACGCCCGCCGCGACGCGATTGGCCGATGAGACATGGCTGCGGCGTCACGTGGGCGACCGTGCCGTGGTGATTACGGATGTGACCGCCGCAGAAGGCGTTCTGGCCGTGATGGGGCCAAATGCACGGGCGTTGTTGCAACGGGTTTCGCCAAATGACTTTTCCAACGATGTTAATCCGTTTGGCACCGCGCAGGAGATCGAAATCGGCATGGGGCTCGCGCGGGTGCATCGCGTTTCTTATGTGGGTGAATTGGGTTGGGAAATTTATGTGTCTTCGGAAATGGCCGCCCATGTCTTTGACACGTTGCATGACGCGGGTCAGGATATGGGCCTGCGGTTATGCGGGATGCACATGATGGATTGTGCGCGCAGCGAAAAGGCGTTTCGTCACTTTGGACACGATATCACCTGTGAGGATCACGTTCTTGAGGCTGGCCTGGGGTTTGCCGTGGCGACAACCAAACCCGATTTTATCGGGCGAGACGCGGTTCTTGCCAAGAAAGAGGCCGGCCTTGCCAAACGTCTGGTTCAATTCCGCCTGACCGATCCCGAACCTTTGCTCTATCACAACGAACCGGTGCTCCGCGACGGCGAGATTGTCGGGTATCTGAGTTCGGGGGCTTATGGACATCACCTTGGGGGGGCGATTGGCCTTGGCTATGTTCCCTGTGCCGGGCAAAGTGCTGCGGATGTTCTTGCCTCGAAATACGAGATCGACGTCGCTGGAACCCGTGTCGTCGCAGAGGCCAGTCTGAAGCCCATGTATGACCCAACGTCACAGCGGGTCCGTGCCTGACGGGGCGGATTGGGCTGTGTTTCCGATTGCGGCGGATGTAAGTCGGGAACGGAGGATGGCCCAATGAACGACGCACCAGCCCTTGAAGATCGTGATACACCGCGAGGTGTTGCCTTTGCGTTGGCGGCCTACCTGATGTGGGGCGCGTTGCCTCTGTATCTCAAGGCGGTGTCCCACATTCCACCGACCGAGGTGGTCGCGCACAGGATTATGTGGTCGGTGCCCGTGGCGGGACTGTTGTTGATCGTGCTGCGTCGCACACGGGATTTGCGCACGGCCTTGGCCAACCCTCGCATGCTGGCGATGGGATGTGTGACCGCAGCGCTGATTTCGGTTAACTGGGGGATTTATGTCTGGTCCATATCCGTGGGTAAGACGGTTGATGCCGCCCTTGGATATTACATCAATCCGTTGTTCAGCGTTTTTCTGGCGGCGGTTCTGCTGGGGGAGCGGCTGAGCCGGGCACAGATGGTTGCCATCGCTCTGGCGGTGCTTGCCGTGATTGTTCTGACGGTAGAAAGCGGCAGCTTGCCGCTGGCATCAATTGGGCTGACCTTGTCGTGGGGCTTTTATGCCTTTTTCAAGAAATCCCTGCCCATTGGGCCAAATCAGGGCTTTATGCTTGAGGTGTTGATCCTGCTGCCGTTTGCGCTGGGATATGTGATCTGGCTGGGACCAGAAAGCCATTTCTCGCCAGGGACTGGCGACTTCTGGTTGCTGCTGGCTGGTGGTATCGTGACGGCAGTGCCACTGATTACCTATGCCAACGGGGCCAAGCTGGTGCGGTTGTCGACGATCGGCATCATGCAATACATTGCGCCCACACTGATTTTTCTGGTGGCGGTCTTCGTCTTTGGCGAGGAATTCGATCGCGCCCGCATGATCGCCTTTCCGATGATCTGGGCGGCGTTGGTGATCTATTCGGTTTCCATGATCCGGCAAATGCGCGCGCGGGGCCGCTGAGCGGTGCTTGCCTGTTGTAATCTGTCGGGCTAAGCCCGCGCGCATGAGTTATGATCCCCCACAAACGCCCCTGAATATTCTGTATGAGGACGCGCATGTATTGGCGCTCGACAAGCCGTCGGGCCTTTTGTCGGTGCCGGGCAAGGGGCCGGAGCTCGCCGACTGCCTGATGTCGCGGGTTCTGGCGGCGTTTCCCGACGCGCTATTGGTGCACCGGTTGGACAGGGATACATCCGGGGTAATCATCTTTGCGTTGACGCCCCACGCCCAACGCCACCTGTCGCGCCAGTTCGAATTGCGCAAGTCGCGCAAAGCTTACGTCGCGCGCGTCTGGGGCAGGTTGACGCCAAAAACCGGCGTGGTTGATTTGCCGTTGATTGTGGATTGGCCGAACCGCCCCAAACAGATGGTGGACCACGAAAACGGCAAGCCGTCGGTGACGGAATGGACGGTGCTGCGTGATACCGCTACGGAAACTCGTGTGCGCCTGTTCCCGCGCACCGGTCGCAGCCATCAGTTGCGCGTGCACATGCTGGCCCTTGGTCATCCCATTCTGGGCGATCCGTTTTATGCAGAGGGTCCGGCAGCGGATTTCCCGCGTCTCATGCTGCATTCAGAGGAACTGCGGCTGAGCCATCCGGAAAGTGGCAAGGGAATGCGGTTCCGGTCCCCGGCCGAGTTCTGACGCTCAGATCCCGATCCAGCCATCGGGCAGAATATCTGGGTTCGAAAGCTTGGGGTCGCCAAACCATTTTCGCGGACCGACGACAGTTTTTCCCGCATTGGTGTTCAACCATGCCGCCCACCACGAAAATGATGAATTGCCGATTATGTTGTGTTGGCACAGTGTCATCAGGCGCATGTCCTCGAAATCCGTATCCGGCCCGTTGAAATCCACGACCACCTTTTCACAAGGCAACGGCAGATTATCCTTGGCCCATTGCGGATCGTCCGAAAATACAAAGACCGTCGGCGCACCGCTGACATTTTCGAGAACCTTTGCCAGCGCCGTTTCATAATACGTCTGATCGCAGAGCACATGTGCGCCAAGCGTCAGGTAATCGCCGCGCCGCACATGCAGCGAAATGGCATTGGTTTCCCGAATTCGGTCTGCCATGTCGGCATTTTGTTGATTGGTGAAACCGGGGAACGTGAAGTCGCTGCGGATGCGGTTGGCGATGTCGGAAAAATAGCGTTCGCTTTGCCAATATCCGTGCAGGTAGCTGTCGTTGCCCCATGTCGTGAACGCAGGGTTATACCCCAGTCCGCGTTCCCGCCTCAGGCGGGGGCGCAGACCCAGACCGCGCCAGAGCGCGTAGCCCAATAGGTTTTCATGTTTGGCCGGCGGCAGTCCTGTGTGTGGACCGAGATCGAGATCAAAGACGCGGGTCAGCACTCCCTCACCGCGATGCAGGGCACCGCGAATGTCCAGCGCGACGTCAGTGTTCACCCGCAGCGCCAGCGCACGCGCGGCGGCATATTGAAACATCTGATTGCCAAGGCGGCCATGCAGGCGGGTATAGATCATCGGGGTGTCCTTCTTGCCGGTCGCTTGTAGGCCAGTGGGGCCTGTGCCGCCAGTCTCGACTCGCAACATGGCACTGAGTATATGAGAACAAAAGTAGAACGAAGGTGATTCACCCAGATGCCCGGTCGCCGAATTCTGTCCTTGTGGTTTCCTTATCTTGGAGCCGAACGCGTGCTGCGCACCCATCGCGGCACTCTGTCAGGACCGCTTGCGGTGTTCGATGCAGTCGGCACGGCGCGGGTGATATCGTCGCTCAATGCCGAGGCGCGGGCGCAGGGGCTTTCTTCCGGGCAACCTTTACGCGACGCGCAGGCCATGTGCGCCGCGCTGGTCATTCGCGAACGCAACCGCCCGGCAGAGCGCGCTTTTCTAAGCGCTCTGCGGCGCTGGGCGGGACGCTTTTCACCTTGGGTGGCCGAACAAGGAGAAGATGGGCTGATCGTTGACCTGACCGGGGCAGCGCATCTTTTTGGTGGTGAGGAAGGTGTCATGCACGCGGTTGAAGAGGATTGCGCGGCTTCGGGTCTGAGCGTGCGCATCGCGATTGCCGATACGGTTGGCGCGGCGTGGGCGGTCGCGCGTTACGGGGGGCAGGGGGTGCAACATGTGCGCAGCGGTGACGCGATCGACCAAGAGGCCCGCGCCACGCGGTCACGGGCGGTGCGGCGACGTCACTGGACGCGTGGCGGGTCCGCACCGCAGGTGCCGGCCAAGGCGCTTGGCGGCAGCGGCCGCATCGTTCCCCCCGGCCAGTTGTTCGCCGCCCTGTCGCCCCTGCCGGTGGCCGCTTTGCGTATTCCGCCCGATATGGTCGAACAGCTGGGGCGGTTGGGGTTGCGGCGTATCGGGGATTTGCTGGGGCAGCCGCGTGCGCCTCTGGCGCGGCGCTTCGGCACAGAACTGGTGCTGCGGTTGGATCAGGCGATGGGCGGCACCGCCGAACCCGTGTCACCGGCGCGTGCACCGCTGCATTTTGCGGTGCGCATGAGCTTTCCCGACCCTATCGGGATCCAGGATGACATCATGGCCGCGTTGGACCGCATCCTGCCAAGGCTGTGCGATCATCTGGCGCGTGCCGAACGCGGGGTGCGCACCTTGCGCATCGAAGCGTTTCGCGTGGATCAAAGTGCGCAGAGCATAACGGTAGGGCTGGCGCGGCCCGATTGCGATGTGGCGCGGCTGCGCCCGCTGGTGGAAATGAAGATTGACGAGATCGACGCAGGTTATGGCATCGACATGATCCGCGCCGAAGCGATCGCGACCGAACCTCTCAGCACGCGGGTGATGGTGGGCCATCTCGGTGCGGGGCGCGCGGCGCGCGACCGGCTGGAGGCCAACACCGGGCTGGACGATCTGATTGGCCGTATCGGCGCGCGCGTCGGGCTTGAGGCAATCACGCGGTTTCATCCGGCCTCGAGCCATATTCCAGAAAAGACGGCCTTGACCCTTGCCGCCGCCTGGTCGGAGCCGGTGAAGGACTGGCCGGAACCACCGTTGGAGAGGCCCCTGCTGATCTGGCGGCCAGAACCGGTGCAGGCACCGGATGCCCCACAGATGCCCGCGCAGTTTCGCTGGCGGCGCACGGATTGGGACACCTGCGCGGCCCGTGGCCCTGAGCGGTTGTCGCCGGAATGGTGGTTGGACGATCCCAATTGGCGCAGCGGGGTGCGCGATTATTGGGTCGTGACCACGGGTCAGGGCGAACGGCTGTGGCTGTTTTATGCGCATGGGGCCGCGATGTCTTCGGGATGGTTCTGTCACGGGCGGTTCGCCTGACCGGTTGACCTTTGCGCGCGCTTTCAACATCGTCGCGCCGACAGGAAACAGACGATGGGGACCGGCATGAATGCTGATTTGATCGACGCAGAGAAACTGGACAAACTGGCCGAGGTGGCCGTGCGGATCGGGGCAAATATCCAGCCGGGGCAGGATCTGGTCTTGACCGCCCCCATGGCTGCCTTGCCTTTGGTGCGCCGTGTCGTCGCCGCTGCTTACCGCGCCGGGGCGGGTGTGGTCACGCCGATCTTTTCCGACGAAGAGATCACCCTTGCCCGCTATCGCAACGCAGCACCTGAGAGTTTTGATCGGGCGGCGAACTGGTTGTATGACGGGATGGCGTCGGCCTTTGCAGCTGGTGCGGCCCGGATGGCCATCGTGGGGGATGATCCCATGTTGTTGTCCGAAGAGGACCCTGACAAGGTGGCCCGTGCGGGCAAAGCAAACTCCATCGCTTACAGACCCGCTCTGGAACATATCGCGGGATTTGACATCAATTGGTCGATCGCCAGCTATCCAGCACCGTCATGGGCTCGGCGTATGTTTCCAGACTTGCCCGAGGATCAGGCTGTCGCGCGGTTGGCGGATGCGATCTTTGCGGCGTCCCGGATTGACGCAGACGATCCAGTGGCCGCGTGGACGGCGCATAACGCCGCGCTCCATGCGCGCAAGGATTGGCTCAACGATCACCGGTTTGCGGCCTTGCATTTCAGTGGTCCGGGGGCCGATCTGACTGTGGGGCTGGCCGATGGGCATGAATGGCACGGCGGTGCCAGCGAGGCCAAGAACGGCATCATCTGCAACCCGAACATCCCGACCGAAGAGGTTTTTACAACGCCGCACGCACAGCGCGTCGAAGGCCGGGTGCGCGCGACCAAACCCCTGTCGCATCAAGGCAGCCTGATCGACGGCATCGAGGTCATCTTTGAAGGTGGCAAGATCACGAAGGCCAGCGCGACACGAGGTGAAGAGGTTCTTCACCGCCTGCTGGACAGCGACGAAGGCGCGCGTCGTCTGGGAGAGGTGGCTCTTGTTCCGCATTCTTCGCCGATCTCGCAATCGGGTCTGTTGTTTTACAACACGCTTTATGACGAAAACGCGGCCTGCCACATCGCCTTGGGCCAGTGTTATGCCAAGTGTTTCCTTGATGGGGCAAATCTGAGTGTAGACGAGATTGCCGCGCTTGGAGGTAATTCCAGCATGATCCACGTGGATTGGATGATTGGCGGGGCCGAGACGGATATTGACGGGATTACAGCGGATGGCGACCGGGTCCCAGTGTTTCGAGGCGGAGAATGGGCCAGCGATCTGTGAAGGCGTAATGACCAAGGCACGCGGCGGTTCACACCGCCGCGATACCGCCCTGAACGAACCGTGCGGCCAAGGCTGAATACTCGGCACGATCCAGCCCCTTGCCCGGCCTATGCCACATGTAGAACCAGTTCAGGATGCCGAACACGGTCATTGTCGTCGCGCGCAGGGTATCAGCGTCCAGATCGGGCCGCGCCACGGCGACCTGCTGCGACATGATCGCCACAAGCCGTCTTTGATGGCCGATCAGCGGAGCTTGCATGTCCGCGGGCAGGGTGGCCAGAGCATCCAGTTGCAGCTTGTGCTCGGCGTCGGCGTTTTCATAGGCGGCAAGCACCTCTCGGATCAGGCCGGGCAGGCCCTCTTGCGCCGCGTTTTCCACGACCTCCACAAGTTCCGACAGGTGCGTGTCGAGAATATCGAAAAGCAAGGCCTCCTTGCTTTCGTAGTAATGATAGATCAGCGCTTTGGACACACCGCAATCGCGGGCTGCGCCCGTCATCGACGCGCGGTCATAACCATGGGTTGCGAAATAAGCGGCCGCCCCTTTGCGCAGGGCGGCGCGCTTTTCATCGTGATCCTTGGCGATCCCGCGCGGCATGGGTCAAGTCTTGGGACGATTGTCGATGATGCGCACGGCTTTGCCTTGGGATCGTGCGACGCCGCCGGGATCTGCAACCGTTACTTTGACCGAAATGCCGACCGTCGATTTGATCTTGGCCGACAGTTCGCGCGCGGCCGCTGTGCGCCCGTCCTCTGACACGGTGTCAGCAGCAGCTTCTGTCAGGACGCGCATCTGGTCCATGCGGTCCGGGCGGCTCAGTTCGATCTGGAAATGTGGTGCGAGGGCGTCGATTGTCATCAACTGTTCCTCGATCTGGGTCGGAAAGACATTGACGCCGCGCAGGATGATCATGTCGTCGCTGCGGCCGGTGATCTTTTCCATTCTTCGCATCGAACGGGCGGTTCCCGGCAACAATCGGGTCAGATCGCGGGTGCGATAACGGATGATCGGAAATGCTTCCTTGGTAAGTGATGTGAACACAAGTTCACCTTCTTCGCCATCCGCCACGGGTTCGCCGGTTGTGGGGTTGATGATCTCGGGAAAGAAGTGATCCTCCCAGATGTGCAGCCCGTCCTTGGTTTCCACGCATTCGTTCGCGACACCTGGTCCCATCACCTCTGACAGGCCATAGATATCCACGGCGTGCATGTCGAAGGCCTGTTCGATTTCCAGACGCATTGCATTGGTCCAGGGTTCGGCCCCGAAAATGCCCACCTCAAGCGGGCTTTCGCGCGGGTCCAGACCTTGGGCGGCGTATTCGTCAAGGATCGAAAGGGCATAGGACGGCGTCACGGTAATCCCCTTGGGACGGAAATCTTCGATCAGGCGCACCTGTCTTTGGGTCATCCCGCCCGAAATCGGCACCGTGGTCAGGCCGAGCGAATCCGCTCCCAGATGAATGCCCAGGCCGCCGGTAAACAGCCCGTAGCCGTAGGCATTATGCAGAAGATCACCGGGGCACAGACCCGAAGCGCGCAGCGACCGGGCAACCACCTCTCCCCAGATATTGAGATCGTTTGCGGTGTATCCCACGACGGTTGGTTGGCCCGTGGTGCCCGAGGACGCGTGGATTCGTGCCACCTGTTCGCGGGGAACGGCGAACATGCCAAAGGGATAGTTGTCGCGCAGGTCCTGTTTCACGGTGAAGGGGAATTTGGACAGGTCGGACAATGTCTTGAGATCGTCGGGATGCACGCCTGCTTTTTCAAAGCTCTGCCGATAAAATGGCACGTTGTCATAGGCATGGCGCAACGACCATTTCATGCGCTCGAGCTGAAGCGCAGAAATCTCGTCACGCGACGCGATTTCAATCGGGTTGAGGTCTTCTTTGCGGGGGGTGAGGTCCTTCATCAGGCTTTCTCCAGCAGCAATGCGATGCCCTGACCCACGCCGATGCACATGGTGCAGATGGCGCGGTTCAGATCGTTTTCCGTCATTGAGATCGACGCGGTCAGGGCAAGGCGTGTGCCGGACATGCCCAACGGATGGCCAAGGGCAATTGCTCCGCCGTTCGGGTTCACGTGATCGGCATCGTCGGGCAAGCCCAGTTGCCGTGTCACGGCCAGCCCTTGCGCGGCAAAGGCTTCGTTCAACTCGATCAGGTCGATATCGCCGATGGAAAGGCTGTGCTGTGCCATCAGGCGCTCTGTGGCCGGTGCGGGCCCGATGCCCATGATGCGCGGCGGCACGCCAACCGTTGCCATGCCCGAAACGCGCGCGCGTGGGGTCAGCCCGTACTTTTCAACCGCGCGTTCGCTGGCCACGATCACCGCGGCGGCACCGTCGTTAACGCCGGAGGCGTTGCCCGCTGTCACTGATCCACCCTCGCGGAACGGTGTCGGCAGCTTGCCCAGTTTTTCGATTGTGGTGTCGCGGGGATGTTCATCGGTATCCACGACAACGGGGTCACCCTTGCGCTGTGGAATGGTCACAGGAGTGATTTCCCGGGCGAGGCGACCGTTTGCGATCGCCGCCAATGCGCGTTGTTGGGATCTCAGGGCAAACGCATCCTGAGCGTCGCGTCCAATGCCGTAATCCGCCGCCACGTTTTCGGCGGTTTCCGGCATCGAATCGGTGCCGAAATGTTTGTGCATCTGTTTGTTCACAAACCGCCAGCCGATCGTCGTGTCATAAATTTCGGCACGGCGTGAAAAGGCGCTGTCGGCCTTGGGCATTACAAGGGGTGCGCGTGACATCGATTCGACGCCACAGGCGATCACAACTTCGGCCTCTCCGGTTCGCACTGCGCGAGCCGCTGATCCCACGGCATCCAGCCCGGATCCGCAAAGGCGGTTTATCGTGGCCCCCGGAACCGTGTCCGGCAGCCCGGATAGAAGGGCCGCCATGCGCGCCACATTGCGATTGTCTTCGCCAGCTTGGTTGGCGCACCCGGCCAATACTTCGTCCACGGGCATGCCGGGATGTGCGGCCATCACCTGGGCGATGACATGAGCCAGCATATCGTCGGGCCGAACCGAGCTGAGGCCACCGCCATAGCGTCCGATCGGGGTGCGCAGTCCGTCACAAAGATAGGCTGTTGTCATGTCTCTTCCTCGAAATGTTGGCCTTTGATGGTGCGCGACAGTCCGCGAAAAATCGCAACTTTGCGGCCATCTGCGCCAGTTACTGTAATGTCATAGACGCCTGAGCGTCCGGTCTTGGAGGTCTCAACCGCGCGCGCGGTCAGCTGTTCCCCGACCCGCCCCGGTGACAGATAGGTGATCTGGTTCTGCTGGGCGACGGTGTTTTCGTTGTAGCTGTTGCAGGCAAAGGCAAACGCGCTGTCTGCGAGGGTAAAGATGAACCCGCCGTGGCATATGGAGTGGCCGTTCAGATGGTGATCCTGCACCACAAAGGACATGGTGGCGCTGCCGGGAGCAATCGCATCAAGCGACATGCCCAACCATTTGCTGGCCCGATCATTGGCCCACATCGCCGCCGCGCTTTTTTCGGCCCGTTGCTGTGGTGTCATCTGTTGTCCTCCCTTGCGGCAACCCTGCATAAAACCGACCGCATGGTCAATAGTGTTGATTTCCGTGTCGCACCGCTGCATTGTGCGCATATCAGTCGAGGAGGACAGACCATGCTCAGACCCGCCAGCTTTGCCATCGGCCAATGGGTGGAACCCGGTGCCGAGGCCCGCGCTATTCATGGGCCATTGGACGGCAGCCAAATCGCTTTGGCAGGTGGCGCGCCACTGGACGTGCAGGCCATGCTGGATTGGGCACGGTCCACCGGCGGGCCAGCCCTGCGTGCAATGACGTTTCATGAACGGGCCAAGATAATCAAATCGCTGGCAGTTTATCTGAGCGAACGCAAGGAAGAGCTTTACGCGTTGAACCATCTCACCGGCGCGACCCGTCGGGACGGCGCGGTTGACATCGAAGGCGGTATCGGGACGATGATGGTGATCGCGTCCAAGGGGCGGCGGGAAATGCCCGATGGACACGTCTATGTCGATGGCGGGATCGAAGGTTTGTCACGGTCAGGGCAGTTCGTCGGCCAGCATATCGCGGTGCCGTTGCAAGGTGTCGCCTTGCATATCAATGCTTTCAACTTTCCTGTCTGGGGTATGCTTGAAAAACTGGCTCCGACCCTTCTGGCCGGGGTGCCCGCAATCGTCAAACCGGCGACACAGACCTGTTTTCTTACCGAAGCCTGTTTCCGTATGATCATTGAAAGTGGCCTTCTGCCGGAAGGTGCGGTGCAGTTGGTCGTGGGCGGGGTCGGTGACATGCTTGACCGGCTTGGCCCGCAGGACGTTGTTTCGTTTACCGGATCGGCGGATACAGCGCTGCATTTGCGGGCCAATCGCAACCTGATGGCGCAATCGGTGCGGTTCCATTCCGAACAAGACAGTCTGAACGCTACGATTCTCGGTCCCGATGTCCAAGCCGATAGCCCGGCATTCGCACAGTTCATCAAGGAAGCCGCACGGGAAATTACCGTCAAGGCTGGACAGAAATGTACGGCGATCCGTCGGATCATTGTGCCGGAGGTAATGGTCGGCGCTGTGGGGGAGGCGCTGTGCGACAAGCTTGCCGCGGTGACCGTAGGCGATCCGTCCCGCGATGACGTTCAGATGGGCGCGCTGGTTTCTGCCGCGCAGAAAGCGGATGTACTGGCCAAACTGACGGCGCTGGACGCCGAAACACGGAACCTGACGGGTGATCCCCAAGCAGGCGACTTTGTCGGCGCAGGACCGGCGGGCGCGTTTCTAAGACCCACGTTGTTGCAGTGCGACGACCCGGATGCCGCCGTTGCTGTGCATGAGATGGAAGCTTTTGGCCCGGTCTCGACAATTATGCCATATCGCGATCTTAGCCACGCAAGCGCGCTCGCAAATCGCGGCGGAGGGTCGCTGGTTGCCTCTTTGGTGACTGATGATCCGATGGTCGCGCGTGATGTGACACTGAACAGCGCGGCCTGGCATGGGCGCCTTTATATAACAGGCGCAAACAACGCCAAGGACGCTACGGGCCATGGGGCCCCGCTTCCTCATATGGTCCATGGCGGGCCCGGTCGGGCTGGGGGCGGAGAGGAACTCGGCGGTATACGCGGGGTCATGCATTACATGCAGCGCACAGCGATCCAAGGCAGCCCGGACGTTGTTGCGGCAATCACGGGCCAGTGGAGCCCCGGTGCATCCGAGGTCAAGGGCCCCGATCATCCCTTCCAGCGCACATTCAACGAAATTACCATAGGCGAGACGCTGCATACCGCGCCGCGCAAGGTCACGCTTGATGACATCGAACACTTTGCGCATTTCACGGGTGATACGTTCTATGCGCATATGGATGAGGCGGCTGCAAAGGCCAATCCGTTTTTCCCCGGGCGGGTGGCGCATGGCTACCTGCTCTTGTCCTTCGCTGCGGGCCTGTTCGTGCAACCCGATCCCGGCCCGGTGCTGGCAAATACCGGCCTGAACGGTCTGAGTTTCCAGAAACCGGTCAGCCCTGAGGACAGCATCACAGTGCGTCTGACAGCCAAGCGCAAGACCCGGCGCACCGACGAATATGGTGAGGTCGCGTGGAACGTGACCCTGACAAATCAGGATGGCGATCAGGTGGCCGAATACGAGCTTTTGACGATGGTCAGCTATTCGCGTTAGCAAGGCGCATGGATCCGCTTGCCCCCCTGATTTCCGCTTTGCATGACGAATCGCGCCTGCGGGTGTGGTCGTTGGTCATCACCGCGTTCGGGGATCTCGTTCAGCATCGCGGCGGCGTCATTTCAACCGCGCGACTGGGGGCGTTGATGGGGCGGATCGGGGTTGGCTCCGGAGCGTTGCGCACCGCCCTGTCGCGATTGGGACGCGATGGTTGGGTGGAGCGTGACCGACGGGGCAGGACCAGCTTTTATCGGCTGAATGCCAGCGGGGCGGCCAAGTTCGGACCGGCCACACAACGGATCTATGCGGCCCCCCGGTTGGTGCCGGTCGACGAATGGGCGATGGTGACCCGGTTAACCGAAACCGGGCCGCAAACGCGGCTGTTTCCACAGGCAGGTGCACCTGCGGACGCTGACCTTGTGCTGCGTGGGCGTATCGACCAGATCACAGAAGCCTACCGGCAGACAACGTTGGAGCCCGCGCATCGCGCGGCGCTGCAAGCGCTGGCGCGGGATCTGCAAGCCATTGATGCAGCCCAGTTCGATGCTGGTCTGGATGCGGCGGCGGCGCGGATGTTGCTGGTGCACCGTTGGCGGCGGATCGTGCTTCGCTTTGATGACCCGCCTTTCGAACTTCTTCCTGCTGATACGCCGCTGGAAAATCCGCGCGCCGCGGTAGCTGCGGCCTATCTTTCTGTGTCGGACGCCGCCGAGCGATGGATGGACGCAGGATTGGACGGTGAAGGTGCGATGCCAGAGGCGGCCCCGGCCTTTGCCCAAAGGTTCCGCGATGCGGTGGCTTGATTTGCGCGTCGATTGGCGCAACTCTGCGGTATGAATGTTTCTTTCCCTTCGTCGCGCATGGATGCTCAGGTTGCTTTTGACCGCAAGGAACTATCGGTCATCCTCACCGTTTATGGTCAGATGGTCGCTGCCGGAGAATGGCGCGACTATGGAATTTCCTGCCTGCGGGAGGTCGCGGTGTTTTCCGTGTTTCGCCGCACCGCAGAGCATCCGCTTTACCGGATTGAGAAGCGCCCGAAGCTCCGGCAGAAGCAGGGGCTTTATGCGGTGGTCGGAATGGATGGGCAAATCCTGAAGCGTGGGCATGATCTGCGCACGGTTTTGCGGGTTCTTGAGCGAAAGTTGATCCGAGCGGTGGATTGACCCGTCGCATTGAGCGCAAGGAGGCGGCGTTCAGCCGCCACGCTTCTTGAGCCTGTCCTGTGGACAGGCGGTGCCTCCGGCGGGAGTATTTTGAGCCGGAAGAAGGGTCAGGGGCGGATATGGGCTGCGAGTGGGATGCCTTCCTTGTCCAGTCTTCGCAATGCTTTCTCGATGTTTTCCAATCGTGTCATCATGTGATGGGCGTTGGCATGTATCATGGTGTGCGCGTCATGAACGAGGGCGACATGGCCTTTCCAGAACAGCAGATCGCCGCGTTTGCGAGCACTGCCCGGTGGCAGCGCAGGGCCGAAGGCTGTTTGTTGCAGGTCGCTGTCGCCCGGACAGGGGATCGCGCAGGCCAGTAGCGCGGATTGCACCAGACCGGAGCAATCCACGCCCCAGCGCGAGTTGCCTCCCCAAAGGTAGGGTGTGCCCAGAAACATCAGGGTTTCCAGTGCCGGATCGGTGGCGGGCTGATCGCAGGGCATGAGGTGTTGGCGAGGCAGAAATCCGTGATCTGTCTCGATAAAGTCGCCGGTTTCTCCCGTAGCTGTGATGTGGCTGCCGTAAGATAGCGACATGCGGTCGGGTGATTTGATGTCTGGCGCGGCATAGGCGTGGGTGGCCGGTGCCGAGACGCGGTGAGTCGGATGGGTTTGCGGGCCAAGGGCCGACTGCGCGACAAAGCCGTGGTAGCCGTCTTTTTCTGCCCGCACATGAGCTGTGCCGTGATTGGTGCCCAGAACCGTTACCGCATCACCCATCAGCAATTGCCGGTCGCGCGGACCGTCCGGTGCCGCGAGAAGATCCGTTAAGGATACCGCGACGCAACCGGGGGTTTCCCCGGTGGTCCAGTCACGGTTGGGAGTGAGTCGGCGGTCGGTCACAGAGCAAGCAATTCTGGCAGTGCTTCCAGAAGGGCGCGCGCGCCTTGACCGGCTCCGCCTTTGGGTCGGGCGGGTGCCGCTGATGGTTGCCATCCGTAGATGTCGAAATGCATGTAGCGCGATGTTTGCGTCACGAACCTGCGCAAGAACAATGCCGCAGTGATCGAACCCGCGAACCCGCCGGAGGGGGCGTTGTCGAGATCGGCGACGGCTGGTTCGATCATTGTTTCGTAGGGCGAGTGGAACGGCATGCGCCACACGGGATCGGCGGCGGCATTGGCAGCGGTGGCCAAGGCGTCTGCATCGGCATCGCTGTCGGTATAGAACGGGGCCAGATCAGGGCCCACGGCCACGCGCGCCGCGCCGGTCAGGGTGGCCATGGACACGATCAGATCGGGTTCGGCTTCATCGGCAAGGGCCAGCGCGTCTGCAAGGACAAGGCGCCCCTCTGCATCAGTGTTGTTGATCTCGACTGTCAGCCCCTTGCGCGAGGTCAGCACGTCCTGAGGTCGGAACGCGTCACCTGCGACGGCGTTTTCCACGGCAGGGATCAGGACGCGCAGTCGTAAAGGCAGGTTAAGCGCCATGATCATATGGGCAAGCCCAAGAACCGTTGCCGCACCGCCCATGTCTTTTTTCATCAGTCCCATGGAGCTGGCTGGTTTGAGGTTCAGCCCGCCGGTGTCAAAGCAGACCCCTTTGCCCACGAGCACAAGCTGCGGGCCACTTTGCCCCCAGGTCATGTCGATCAGACGAGGTGCGCGTTTGGCCGCGCGCCCCACGGTGTGGATCATTGGAAAGTTCCCGGTGATGAGGTCTTCGCCGGTTATCGTTTCAATCGAAGCGTTATGATGTGCCGCAAGATTTCGGGCTGCGGTCTCAAGCGCATCGGGGCCCATGTCGTTTGCCGGTGTGTTTATCAGATCGCGTGTCAGCCATTCGCCCGCCGCTATTGCCTCTATACGCGAGGGATTGATGCCTTCGGGGGCGACAAGGCCGTGCAAACGGGGCTTGTCGTCTTTATAGCGGGTGAACTGGTAGGTGGACAGGAGCCAGCCCAATGCTTCCTGTTCGGCCAAGTTGGCGGGCAAGCCGCCCGCGATGCGGTATGTCCTTTCGGGTAGCTTGGTGGCCGCACTGGCAAGGACAAAGCGGCTGCGCGCGCGGGCGTCAGGCGTACCGTATCCGGCCAATGCCAGTGCAATGTTTCCTGACGCATCAGGCACGGCAAGCGCTGATCCCGACGAAGCGTTGAACCCGTTGACGCGCACCCATTGCGAAATGGAGGCGGGCTGCGATTCCAGCCAGCCATCCAGATCGTTTTTTGCAACTATATGCAGCGGTATTGCCGGAGTATCCGGCGAAGCGAAACGCGGTGTCATCTGCTATTCCTTGGATCGTGGCTGCCACAACCCTAGCGTTGCGAAACGTCAGCGCAAGCCGTCAACCCGACAGGTTGCCAATATCCCAGATGTTGGTCATGGAACTTTCCCCTACACGTCGCAATCGCGCCAGCGTGGCAGCGATGGCTGGTTCATCCTTGCGCGACAGGGCGATCTGCACATCGCGCGCGACCTGCGTTATCGACAGCATGCCGACCTGATCGGCGATGGCAATCAGGGCGCGCAGGCAGGTTCCCAACCGTTCCGTATCACGCGTCGTCCAAAGTCCGTCGCTGCGAAACAGGCGAAGTGCCATCTCTTCGATTGCGCGGCATATGACATCTTCGGCCCGCGTCGGGCCGAGGTCAGTATAAATTTTGTGGATACGATCCACATCCAACTGCACCCTGTCCCCCGGACAGAGCCTTGTTACGGGTTCTTGCACAACACACCCCTTTTTTCCCACCGGAAGGACAATGGCGCAGGTAAGTTTGCAATTCCTGAAGGCCATGAGGGTTTATTGCTCGAATTTTGTTTCAAATCGCGCTATCCGCGCTTCTAGAAGCCCGGATGGAGTCCGCAATGAATTATGCCAAACCCCTGCCCAGTTACCTTGTTCAGCGTTACCATGGATGGAAGGCGACATCTTATGCAGAGAACCGCGCTTGGTATCGGCGTCTGGCAGAAGAAGGGCAACGGCCGCGTGCCATGGTGATTTCGTGCTGCGACAGCCGCGTGCATGTGACTTCGATTTTCGGTGCCGATCAGGGTGAGTTCTTCATTCACCGCAACATTGCCAACCTCGTGCCCCCCTATGAGCCTGATGGCGACCATCACGGGACAAGTGCCGCGGTGGAATATGCGGTGCGGTTTCTAAAGGTCGCGCATCTGATCGTGTTGGGGCATTCAAGCTGCGGAGGTGTGCAGGGGTGTATCGACATGTGCGAAGGCCGTGCGCCCGAGCTTGAGGAAAAGACCAGCTTCGTGGGACGTTGGATGGATATCCTCAAACCTAAGTTTGGGGATATTGCGGGCATGGACAACACGCGGGAACGTGCGCGCGATTTCGAACATCTCGCGGTGATGACATCGCTTGAAAACCTGATGACATTTCCGTTCATCAAGGATGCCGTTGAGAGCGGTGAGCTGAGCCTGCACGGATTGTGGACCGATATCGGCGAAGGCGGCCTGATGTCGTTTGACGGTCAACAGGGCAAGTTCATCCCGGTCTGACCAATCCTAGATGAGCACGAAAAAGCCCCGCGGCCCAAAGGGCGCGGGGCGTTGGATTCGGCGGGGGCGCTTAGCCCTTCTTGAGAACTTCGCGGCCCAGAAGTTCCGCAATTTGCACAGCGTTCAGGGCGGCACCCTTGCGCAGGTTGTCGGACACGCACCACAGGTTCAGACCGTTTTCGATGGTTCCGTCCTGCCGGATGCGGCTGATGAAGGTCGCGAAATCCCCAACGCATTCCACGGGCGTCACGTAGCCACCTGCTTCGCGCTTGTCGATCACCATGATGCCGGGCGATTCGCGCAGAATGTCCCGGGCTTCGTCCTCATCAAGAAACTCTTCGAATTCGATGTTGATCGATTCTGCGTGGCCGACGAAAACAGGCACCCGAACGCAGGTCGCTGTGACCTTGATGGCGGTGTCCACGATTTTTTTGGTTTCGGCCACCATCTTCCATTCTTCTTTGGTCGAACCGTCTTCCATGAAAACGTCGATGTGGGGAATCACGTTAAAGGCGATTTGCTTCTGGAACTTTTTCGGAGGAACGTCGGATGTGGGGTTATAGACGGCCTTGGTCTGTTCCCAAAGCTCATCCATGCCTTCCTTGCCCGCGCCTGACACCGATTGATAGGTGGAGACCACGACGCGCTTGATCTTGGCGCGATCATGCAGCGGCTTGAGAGCAACGACCATCTGTGCGGTTGAGCAGTTGGGATTGGCAATGATGTTCTTCTTAGCATACCCGTGAACCGCTTGCGGGTTCACCTCGGGAACGATCAGCGGAACGTCGGGATCATAGCGATAGAGCGAACTGTTGTCGATCACGACGCAGCCCGCTGCGGCGGCTTTGGGGGCGTAAACCTTGGTTGCGTCCGAGCCGATGGCGAACAGCGCGAGATCCCATCCGAAGAAATCGAACTGTTCGATATCCTTCGTGGTCAAGGTCTTGTCGCCAAAGCTGACTTCTGTGCCTAGAGACCGGCGGCTGGCAAGAACCGCCAGCTCGTCAACCGGAAACTGGCGTTCCGCAAGGATGTTCAGCATTTCGCGGCCCACATTGCCTGTGGCGCCTGCGACAACGACGCGATAGCCCATGAGTAATCTCCCCTTCAGAGGTATATGGCTGCGGGGTGTTACCGGAATTGCAGCAGAGTTAAAAGGCCCGTCTCATTGCAAGTTGTCGCGGCTGAAGGCGTAAAAGACCAACCCGATGACGACGATGGCGCCAAACAGGGCAAAGAGTGTGGAATAAAGCGTCACCGAATCCATCGTGGGGGCAAGGGCACCGTGAAAACGCCCCGACGCAAATTGCGCGATGCCGACGCCACCGATCCCGAACAGATTCATCAGGGTCACGCCGCGCCCGGCCAGATGCGGTGGAAAGAAGGCCCTTCCATGTGCCAGCAGAAGCGGGAAGGACGCGCCAAAGAACCCGGCGGACGCGAACAGTGCAATCGCGACCCAAGGCGCGCTGTCCACAAAAAACGCAAGTGCAAACAGGGACAAGGCACACAAGGCATTGCCGCCGAAAACCGCCCATTTCCGGGTGCCAAAGATGCGATCCAAGGGGCCATAGGCAAAACTGCCAAGGATCATCGCGCAACCCATGACAAAACCGGCGGTGCCGATCTGCCCGGCCCCAAGGTCAAAGACATCGGTGAAATAAGGCCCGATCCACAGCCCCCGGATCGCCCCTGCCGGTGCATAGTTGACCAGCATCAGCGGCAGAATCAGCCAAAGAGCAGGCATCCGTAGCACTGACATCAAAGAGCCACCTGCCGATTGTTCGATCCGCTCGGGATCACGCAGGAATACTCCGATGCAAATGGCAATCAGGATCGACAAACCACCGAGCCCCGCCAGCGCAATACGCCAGCCGAGTGTTTCTGCGGCCCATGCCATTGGATAGGATGCGATCAGATTGCCCAGCGATCCGATACCCAACATGAGCGCGGCCAATGTGGCGAACCGTGCCGGTGGAAATTGCCGCGCGAAGATAAAGTAGGACGCCATGAGGATCGGTGAGCATCCGATCCCGATCAAAAGCATTGCCGCGTTGATGCCGCCCGGCCCCGTTGCCAGTGAAAACAGGATCGCTCCGCCACCGGCACCCAGTGCCATCAGGACCGAGGCCGTCCTGCGTGGGCCAATATGATCCAGCGCCCAGCCAACTGGAATCTGACATGCCGCAAAGGTGATGAACCAAAGTCCCGAGGCAAACGCGAGATCCTCTGCTGTCGCGCCCAGATCTGTTGCAAGAGGCACGCTAAGCACGGCAAGGAAAGCTCGGAAGAACTGGCTAAGGACGTAGCCAAGACATAAGACGACAATACCTGTCTGCATTGCTTACCCCCTCCCGATTTTGCGTGTTTTGGGCTTGCACCACTGAGCCGTCAGGCGCAAGCGTGATCGGTGCGTCCTGCGCCTTGTGCCGCGATCAGTTGTCTTTCCACTTTGCCGCGGTTTCGCGCAGCACACGGGCCAAGAGCACAACGTCAATTCCTACCGCGTGAAACTGGGCACCTGCCTGCCGATAGGCTTCGGTGGATGCGTCAGTTGTCGAAAGAATGCCGGCTGCCTTGGGCGATGCCGCGATGCGTTGCAAGGCGGCAAGGATGACCTCCTGAACCTGTGGAACAGAGGAATCGCCGCGATAGCCCATGTCGGCGGCAAGGTCGGCGGGGCCGATAAATACCCCGTCGACTCCGTCCACGGCCAGAATATCGTCCAGCGCGGCAATGCCCGCCCGGCTTTCGACCTGCACCAGAAGGCAGATTTCGGCATTCGCCGTCGCAACATAGTCAGGGATTGCAGAGAACCGTGACGCCCGCGACAGCGAGGCCCCGGCCCCGCGCACACCGTCGGGGGGATACCGGCAAGCGCGCACCAGTTCAGCGGCTTGTTCTGCGCTTTCCACCATCGGGATGAGAAGGGTCTGAGCGCCAATGTCCAGCGCCTGTTTGATCATCCAGGTTTCCCCGACCGGGAGGCGCACGACTCCATGGCTGGAAGATGCCTCAAGCGCGATCAGTTGATCGCGTATGGACCGTATGTCGTTGGGCGCGTGTTCGCCATCTACCACGACCCAGTCGAACCCCGCTGTCCCCATAATTTCGGCGGCATAGAGATCTGCAAGGCCAAGCCAGCAACCGATCATACGGTCGCCAGCGCTAAGCCGGGCTTTGAACGTGTTGGGAAGCGCGGGCATCAAGATGTTCCTTTTATTCGAATGCGATGGACACGGTGCCAAACGCACCGAAATCCGCGTCGATCTGCGTTCCGGTGGGGCATTCCACCGGGCGGATAAACGAGCCGGACAAGACGATATCCCCGGCCTCTATGCGCTGGCCGTATGCCTCCATGCGGCGTGCAAGCCAGATCATGGATGTTACTGGATCGTTCAGCACACCAGCACCAAGGCCGGTTTCCTCTACTACGGCGTCGCGTGACACGATCGCCCCGACCCACCGTAAATCCACTGCGCGGGGATCGTGGCGCGCCGCGCCCAGAACCACACCGGCGTTTGCGGCGTTGTCGCTGATCGTATCTGTCACGACGCGCGCCTTTCCGGTCGCCGGGTCCGAGCGCAAAATCCGCGTGTCCAGAATTTCCAGCGCCGGAGCAACATGTTCGGTGGCGGCAAGGATATCTTCACGGTTGAGATCGCCGTGCGGCAAGTCTGCGCCCATCACAAAGGCAATCTCGGCTTCGATCCGGGGTTGGATGAACCGGCCCTTCGGAACAGTGTCACCACTTTCAAACAACATGTTGTCCAGCAAGACGCCACTATCAGGTGTTTCGATGTTGAGAGCGTCCTGCATGGCGCGGCTCGTCAATCCGATTTTCCAGCCGATCTTGCGCCGACCCGCGGCCAGTTTGCGCGCGACGAGCGCGTCTTGCACCGCATAGGCATCATCCAGAGTCATTCCGGGAAACCTGAGAGACAGCAACCCGATCTGGGCACCCGTTTCTTCGGCTTCGAACAGGTCTTGGGCGGCCTGTGCCGCGTCTTCTGGCGTCATTGTTCGTCCTCGACCGTGTTGCGCAGAGTGCCGATACCTTCGGCGGAGATTTCGATCACATCACCGGGTTTGAGAAACCGCGGAGGATCAAACCGGGCACCGGCACCAGTGGGTGTTCCGGTAACGATGATGTCGCCGGGCACCAGTGTTGTGAAGGTTGAGATATAGGCGATCTGACGTGCCACCGGAAACAGCATTCTCGATGTCCGGTCATCTTGGCGCAGCTCGCCGTTGACGGTGGTTGTCAGCCGGATATCGGCGATCTGGGCGGCGTTTGTGAACGGAACAAGCCATGGTCCCATTGCACCGGAATTGTCAAAGTTCTTTCCCTGCGTGACGTTGAATTTCGCATGACGCACCCAGTCACGCAGCGTGCCTTCGTTGCACAGCGACAGCGCAGCGATGTGCGACAGGGCCTCGTCTTGGGGGATGTGCCGCCCGCCTTTGCCGATGACCACGACGATCTCGCCTTCATAATCCAGCTGTTCGGATGCCCTTGGCCGGATGATCGGAGCGTCATGGCCGACAAAGCTTCGCGGGAAGCGGATGAATAACGACATGTTTGGCGGTGCCTCTTGCCCGTCTCCGTATTCTTCGTTCCGGGCTGGAAAGTTGACGCCGACGCAGATGATCTTTTCCGGCGCGGGCACCGGCGGGAGATAGCGGAACGCGCCATGGGGCAGATCGGCGGCCTTGCCTTGTGCCGCCTGAGCCAACGTTTGCAATGCGCCCGCCTCTATGACCTCGCGCAGGGTGGGCCACTGCGGAAATGTATCCGACAAGGCGACAAAACCCGCATGCGTCACACATCCATAGACAGGCTGTGCCCCGTCTTCCGAGGGTTGAACAGTGGCAAACACCACTCCGGCGGGCAATGTCATGTCAGGTTCCTTGCTATCGTCGTTATCGTGTCAAATGCTGTATCGAAATCCTCAGCCGCACAATCGAATTGCCCGGCTTGAAAACGGATCACCTTACGCCCGTCAACCATACCCTGTGTCAGATATATCCGCCCGTCATCGTTGATCGCATCCACGAGCGCCTGTGTTTGATCGTCGGTGGCCCCTTTGGGTCGGAACGACCACAACGACAGGACAGGTTCGCTGGTGATTTCGAAATCCGGTTCTGCGCGCATGCGTTCACACAGCGCTTGCGACCAGGCGACGTGGTTACGGATGCGCGATCGCAAGCCTTCCATCCCGTAGATCCGCATCACGAACCACAGCTTGAGAGCCCGGAACCGCCGCCCCAGAGGGACGGACCATTCAGAATAATCAATCACGTCGCTTTCGGCATGTGTGCGCAGGTATTCGGGACGGATGGCCAGCGTTTGCCGCAACAGGTCAGGATCGCGCAGGAAATGCGCGGAACAATCGAATTGTGCGCCCAACCATTTGTGCGGATTGAAGACAATGGAGTCAAAGCGGTCTGCCCCGGTCCAGAGTGTGCGGAATTCCGGGCAGATCATTGCCGTTCCCGCCCACGCCGCGTCAAGGTGTGTATAGAGGCCTTCAGCCTCTGCCACGTTGGCCAACGCATCCAGATCATCACACGCGCCCATGCCGGTGGCACCGGTCACGCCGATCAGCCCGGCAGGCAAATATCCCGCCGCACGATCAGCCTTGATGGCGGCGCGTAATGCGTCCACGTCCAGCGCCTTGCGGACCCCTTTGGTCGGCAGTTTGACAAGGTTTTTTTGCCCCACCCCAGACACCCAGATGGCCCGGTCAATCGAAGAGTGGACCTGATCGGAGCAATACACCCGCACAGGTTTTTGCCCGGCCAACCCTTCGGTATTGCCTGACCATTCCAGCGCCCTTTCACGCATGGTCAGAACCGCCGCCAGCGTCGCCGAGGATGCGCTGTCCTGAATGACGCCGCTATAGCTGTCGGACAGACCGAGCCCCTGCGCCAGCCATTCCATCATCCGGGTTTCCATCTCGGTCGCGGCGGGAGAAGTCTGCCACAACATGCATTGCGGCGCGACGATAGACGACAGAAACTCGGCCAGAACGCTGGCGGGTGACGCGTTCGAATTGAAGTAGGCAAAGAAGCGCGGATGCTGCCAATGGGTGATCCCCGGCATCACGTCACGGCGAAAATCGTCCCAGACGGCTTGCATGTCTTCGCCGGTTTCCGGTGGCGCGGCAGGTAGTCGGGACAGGATGTCGCCGGGTTTGACCTGCGCGCGCACCGGATTGTCGCGGATGGTCTTGTGATAATCACGCCCCCAATCGGCGGCAGTGCGGCTCCAGTCCGCAAATTCGTCCCAGTTCATGGTCTGTCCTTTTTGCCGTTACGGAGCGATGATCGGGCTTGCTTGGATGTCGGAATCCTGCGTATCGACACCAACAAACTTTGATCCGTGCGTGAACCAGCTTTGCGGTGCGGGAGCGCCCCAAAGCGTCTGGCGCTGGGGGTCTTTGAGATCCCATTTGATTGGCTCAAGGTCGGGATCGACGGTTTGATAATCGGAACAGTAGATTTCGATCCGATGGCCGTCTGGGTCCAGGATATATAGGAAGAACGCGTTGGAAATGCCGTGCCGTCCCGGACCGCGCTCGATGCTATCCACATAACCAGTGGTCGCCATCAGATCGAGAAGATCAATGATGTTCAGTGGCGTCGGCACCCAGAATGCCACATGGTGCATGCGCGGCCCGGTGCCATTGGTAAAGGCCATATCATGCACGCCCCCCTTGCGGTGCATCCATGCGGCCCAGAGTCTCTTGCTGATCTCATCTTCGGTGTATTCGGTGACGCGAAACCCGAAATCGGAATAAAAGGCCACCGAAGCGTCCACGTCGTGGCTGAAACAGTTGAAATGGTCAATCCGCAGCGGCTTGACCCCACGATACAACGCATATTTCTGATGGATTGGTTCAAGGCGATCCATCTTGTGGTAAAATTCCAGCGGAATTCCCATGTTGTCGGACGTGAGCAGCGTGCGCCCCTGATAGGCGCGGTCAACCCATTGAACAGGGCGGCCCTTGGACTGGAAATAGGTGTAGGCACGATCCAGATCGTCTTCGTCGAAGGTCTTGAAACCCATGACTTCGACGGTGCCGGGCTGATCGGATTTCTGCAGTATCACACAATGATGCCCGCGTTCTTCCATTGCGCGCAGATAGACGTGGGTCTCGTCCTCATCTGTAACCTGAAGGCCAAGAATATCCGTGTAAAACCTGCGTGACGCGGCTAGGTCGGCAACGTTTAGGCACACATGGCTAAGCCTGATGGTGTTGAAATCCGGGTAAAGGTTTGGGGCTGGAACGGGCATGTGGCAGGCTCCTTTTCAGGGATGCGCGGGGGAGGTCGGGTCAGACAACCGGAAAAATGACATTGGTCTGGCCGGTGCCTGAAGATGGGAAGTATGGCGTGACGACTTCGCATTTTGCATCGTAACTGTCCCACCCCAAAGCACCATAAAGCATTGCTGTGTCATGCATTGATCCTTCACCGCAGCAATGCTCGGCGTATTCCGGCAGCATCTTGAGAAAAGTCGCATGATCACCGCGTTGCCACATATCCAGAACGTGCAAGTCCATCTGGCGGTTGAACTCGGAACTGATGGTAAAGGTGCCGTTGTTGGCGGCATAGTCCTTGTTGGGCCAGATCTTGTGCGACAGTGACCCAGATGCGACCAGCAATACCTTGCTGTCGGATGCTTCGACTGCCGCGCGGATCGCTTCGCCAACCATGCGGCTTTCGTCGTGGCCGTGCACGGTGCACCACGCCGCGACCGAGACGACCTTCATCTCATGCGCGCGAGACATGAACCGCATCGGGACAAGCGTGCCATATTCCAGTTCGAGACTGTCGAGGTGGTGCGCCAGCGTATAGGCTCCCCGGTCAGAGGCTTCCTTGGCAATGGCGTCGCCCAGTTCAGGATTGCCGTCGTAAGCATAGGGCATGTCTTGGATGAACTGCGGGAATTCGTTCGAGGTGAACAGGCCCTCAAAATGGTCATTCGCATTGATGTGAAACCCTGCGTTGATGACCCAATGTGTATCGCAGATCACAACGGTATCCGCACCCAGTTCCTTGGCGCGGCGCGCTATCTCAAAGTGCCCGTCAATGGCACTTTGACGTTTGCCCTTCACAGGGCCGTCCTGTTCGGACATCAGCATGGTCGGCACGTGGGTGCACTTGGCGGCAAGAACGATTTCTCCCATTACAATGCGCCCAGCTTGGTTATTTTGTGTTGACCGGTGGCAAAGCCAATGTGCTTTTGCTCCATATAGAATTCAAACGACCAGTCGCCGCCGTCGCGGCCGATCCCGGACGCCTTGACGCCACCGAAGGGTGTGGGCAGGTGGCGGACGTTCTCCGAATTCACCCAGATCATTCCCGCTTCCAGCTTGTCGGTAAACCTTAGGGCGCGGGTCAGATCGTTGGTCCAGACATAGCCGGTCAGACCATAGGCCGTGTCATTGGCGATTTGCAGAGCCTCTTCTTCTGTCGAAAAAGGGATGGACGTCAGGACAGGGCCAAAGATTTCTTCTTGGGAAATGCGCATCTGGTTGTTGGCGCCGGTGAACAGAGTGGGACGAACGAAATAGCCCTGATCGCCGACCACTTTGCCGCCCGCCGCAATTGTCGCGCCGTCCTCTCGGGCGATATCGAAATAGCTGGTAACCTTTTCGAAATGCTCCTGAGTGACCAGCGGCCCGATTTCAGTGGCGGGGTCAAGCGGATGCCCGACCCGGATGTTGTTGACGCGTTTGACCAGCTTGGCCTCGAACGCTTCGCGCACGGTGTCCTGGATCAACAGGCGCGACGACGATGTGCAGCGTTCGCCGTTGATCGAATAAATCATGAAGATCGCTGCATCCAGCGCGCGGTCCAGATCTGCGTCATCAAAGACAATCACCGGGTTCTTGCCGCCCAGCTCAAGATGGTTGCGCTTGAGCGTATCGGCACCCTGCTTGGTAATCAGGCTACCCGTGCGGCTTTCTCCGACAAAGGCGATGGCCTTGATCTTGGGGTGTTCACAGAGGGCCCGACCGACCTCCTCGCCAAAGCCATTGACCGTATTAAGAACGCCGGGCGGCAGGCCGGCCTCTTCCGCGATCTCAATCAGCAGGCGCGCGGTGAGCGGGGAAGCCTCGGCGGGTTTGTGAACCACTGTGCAGCCTGCCGCCAGCGCGGGTGCGATTTTCCATGTCGACAGCATAAAGGGTGTGTTCCACGGAGTGATCACACCCACCGGCCCGATCGGGACGCGGGTGGTGATGTTCATCAGCGTTGGCGATTTCAGATGCTGGCCGTCACGGGCCTGAACAACCTGATCGGCAAAATAGCGGAAATTCTCGGCACCGCGCAGCGCGGCCTTGGACATGAATTTGTAAGCCTGTCCGGTGTCCCAGCATTCGCAAAGCGCGATTTCTTCGGCACGCGCTTCGATCGATTCAGCCACACGGATGAGGATTTTCTTGCGCTCCAGCGCGGGCATATCGCGCCACGCGGCAAAGGCGTCGTGGGCCGCGTTTGCGGCTGCGTCGATATCGGCGGCTGATCCATGCGCCACGTCGCAGATGACCGATGTGTCCACAGGGGATATCGACTGGAAAACGCCGTTTCCGCCTGCAGTGTCCCGCCCGGCAATGCGGTTGGGAATACCATCCTTACGGAACCGGGCCAGATGCCCGTCGAGCTTTTTGAGATTGTCTTCCAATACGCTCATTGCGTGTTCTCCGTTCCAAGGTGATCGCGAATCGTTCCTGCCTTTAGCGCCAGATCGGCTTGCATGTCCCGAAGCTCAAGCGACAGGGCCACTGAGTGCGTGGCCATCGCAGGAGCGAGAAAGCGTTCAGCGGCGTCAAAAACAGCGCGCGCCGCGTGTTGTTTCGTGGCGTCGTCTCGGCCCTCGCGCAGACGGATAACGATGTCGATATAACCGTGAATGTCCTGTCCGTCGGCGATGGATGTGTGATCGGCCCGAAACGCCCGGACCCGCACACCGGCAAGCGGGAAGACACCACTTTCAATCGCTGCACGGCGCAGGGTATCGCACAGTGCAGAAATGTTGGTGCGTGTTTCCATGTTCGGTGAATAATCAAGAGTGATATGCGGCAAGGTTTGCTCCGGTTTGCTGGTGGAATTTGATTAACACATTAACTAAAACCTGTCCACCCCGCAGGATAGCGTATTGAGATTGCCATTGGCGCAGGCGCTGTGCATCATGCACCTGATGGAGAACCCTAATACATATTCAACGGCACGGTCATTACCGATTGCGTTGCTTCGTGCGCGCGAACGTGTGATGGGGCCGATCCGCGCCCTTTTGTCCGATGTCGGGATCACGGAACAGCAGTGGCGTGTGTTGCGCGTTCTGGATGAAAGCGGCCCGCAGGATCCAACCAGCATTGCCGAAAGCGCCTGCCTTTTGTTGCCCAGCCTGACACGCATTCTTCAAAAGCTGGAAGAAAAAGATCTGATCGACCGAACACCTGACAAGGTGGATCGCCGCAGGCAGGTGATCAGCATTTCTGCTGGCGGGAGCGCGCTGATTGCCAAGAACCTTGGACACAGCATCGCCCTTCTTGACGGGCTGCGTGCGCAAATGGGCCCCGAGGATTACGACAGGCTTCTTGATCTTCTCAATGCATTGAACAACGTCGAGATTGACACCTGATCATTTGCGCCGGGTCATCCGCCCATCGCGCAGCGCGGCAATCTCACCTTGTACTGGAGCATACTGCGGCATGTCCCGACGCCTATGACGGCGCACTTTCGGGCTTGCTGTCCTTGATCCACAGTTTTCTGGCCACAAGAACCCCCATGCCTGCCAGTGCCGCCAGCGCAAGCAGCGTTGGCACCGTTCCAAACCGTGTAAGTAGCCAGCCAGACAATGGATAAGTGACAAGCCAGCACGCATGACTCAGCGCAAATTGTGCTGCGAACAGCGCAGGACGATCCTCGGACCCTGCAGAGCGGCGCAGCAATCGGCCCGAAGGCGTGAGGATTGCGGCGTAACCGAAGCCGATCACCGCCCACGCCATGAGCAAGGGCCACCAACCCAGCCCCGACACTGCGACATACGCGGCCAACCCGGCCAACCCGCAAACTGCAATGACGGCCCCCGCGAACATGACAACACGGTCTCCCGCGACATCCAGCACGCGCGGAAGCGAAAATGCCGCCGTCATGGATCCCGCCCCATAAGCGAACATGGCCAAGGCCAGCGCGCTTTCATCAAGCTGCAAATTCGCCCGGACAAGAACGACCGAATTGATCAAGACCATGGCCCCCGCTGCAGCCGCCGCAAAGTTGAGCGCCAAGAGGCCGCGAAGGCGCGGCGTGCCAAGGTAAATCCTGATACCGCGCGTGGTTCTGTCATAGACCCCGCGCCTTTCGGACGGCACCGACGTTGGCAGGGCGACGGACACAACCAGCAAAGCAGACAACATAAAACCCAGTGCGGTTCCGAAAAATAATGTTGAGTACTCGATCCAGAGCAGGAGCAACACGGCCAAGGTCGGGCTGATGATGTTATCAAGGTCATAAGCCAGCCGCGACAGCGAAAGAGCCCGCGTATAGTGCGCTTCTTTTGGCAGCACATCAGGTATGGTTGCCTGAAACGTCGGAGTGAACGCCGCAGAGGCGGACTGCAACACAAAGATCAGCACATAGACCTGCCAGACGTCTGTTACAAAAGGCAGGCAGGCCACCGTAGCTGCCCGCACCAGATCAAGCGACACCAGCAGGGCGCGACGCGGAAAGTAACCGGCAAAAGCCCCCGCGAGTGGGCCAATGACGACATAGGCGATCATCTTGATGGTAAACACCGTGCCCAACACCAGAGCCGCATCACCGCCCGCCAGATCATAGGCAAGCAACCCAAGCGCAACGGTGGCCAGCCCCGTCCCCAAAAGCGCCACAAGCTGCGCCAGAAACAGGTGGCGATATGTCCGGTTGCTCAGGACTTCCAACATCGGCGCGGCTCTTTCCGGGGCGGGGACAAAGGATGTTTACGCTAGATTTCATCCCTTGTGACCGCAAGCCTTGGCGCGCGCCGCTTGCTCCACCTCTTTGGGGCCGACATTGGCAGCACTACTGCGCGTGTGCGCAAATTGTGCGGATGCGGTTGGAAACCACATTGGCGGCTTTGATCTCGTCGCCGGATTTGTAGGTCATCGTAGTCACCATGAGCTTTTCTCTGCGTCCCACTTGCGGGGAAAGCGAAACATTCGGCAATCGGTGGTCGACCCAATCTCCGCCCAATCACAAAGAATGCTGAAGGCATGATTTGTGCGCGATATCTGTCGCACGCCCCTGCCGAAGTCGCATGTCGGGCTATCTGCGGTGATAACAGGAACAGGAACCGCGGAATGCAGCGCTACAGCAAGGACAATGGAGTAGCGGTGCCAACCGGTCGCATCAGCCGGCTCCTTAGGTTTGGAGGGATTGCTTCTGGAATTGCTGGGAGTGTCGCCGCAGGGGGGCTGCGCACTTTGGCGAGTGGTCAGCGCCCGGACTTGGGGCAGTTGATGCTTACACCGGAAAACACGGTTAGGCTGACAGAGGGTCTGTCGCATCTGCGAGGGGCGGCCCTGAAGTTGGGTCAGATGTTGTCGATGGATACCTGCGTGGGTTTGCCGGACGAGTTGACAACCATCCTAGGCCGCATGCGGGATGATGCCCGCCACATGCCGCCCAAACAGCTTCGAACTGTGCTGGACGCCGAATGGGGGAAGGGCTGGTATGGTCGTTTTGCCCGTTTCGATGTGCGCCCCTTTGCTGCTGCCTCAATCGGTCAAGTTCACCGTGCCGAAACGCATGACGGAAAAGAACTTGCAATCAAGGTGCAATACCCCGGTATTCGGGCGAGCATTGACAGCGACGTTGACAATATTGGCGCACTGCTTCGTTTGCCCGGGGTGGTGCCGCGCGATATGGACCTCGCCCCCTTGTTGAACGAGGCAAAGCGCCAACTGCACGCCGAGGCTGATTATATCTCTGAGGCGGGGCATCTGGCGCGGTTTGGCTCTTTGCTCGAAGGGTCAAATATATTTGCAATTCCATCTCTGTACGAAGAGTTCTGCACGCCGCAGGTGCTGGCTATGGAATACATGGACAGTGTCCCGCTCGAAAGTCTGGTGGATGCGTCACAATCAGAGCGGGATCGTATCTGTGCGGCCCTCATCGACCTTGTGCTGCGCGAACTGTTCGTTTTTGGGGCAATGCAGACAGATCCCAATCTTGCCAACTACCGTTATGATCCTGAAAACGGACGGGTGGTTCTCTTGGATTTTGGGGCGGTTCAAACAATTTCTCCTGAACGTGCTGCCGACTTCCGCAACCTCGCATGGGTGGCGCTCAACGGGCGCGGAACCGATACACATGAAGCCATGCTTCGCATCGGCTATTTCGACAGCAAGACCGCGTCTCACCACAAAGTCCAGATCCAGGCGATGTTTCATGCCGCAATGGAGCCGTTAAGGCAAAATGGCATCTTCGATTTTGCGGCAAGTGATCTGTTGGAGAGATTGCGCGATATGGGCCTTGCTATCGGAAACGAAAGGGATCTCTCGCATGTGCCACCCGCCGCGACCCTGTTTCTACACCGAAAGATCGGCGGAATGTATCTGATGGCTGCGAAACTTCGGACTCGCCTGGCGCTTCGGCCAATGGTCGAGGCTTATTGTGATGACACGGTCAACGCTGTGCGCGATGGGATCGCCGACGCGTAAGGGGTGACTACTTTAACAGTTCGCTGAAATAGTCGCTGAGCCGGAACGCTTTCCCGTCATCGGGTGCGGTTCGACTGATGGGTCATGTCTGTCGGCGCGTCCACGGCTCGCTTCTGTGTCCATGTTTCCCTTCATGCC
>JAUIAS010000062.1 GCA_030425395.1 Alphaproteobacteria bacterium | reverse complement strand
GGACTGGCGGCGCATCGCCACCCGCTACGACAGATGCCCGAAGGTCTTCCTGTCCGCCATCGCGCTCGCCGCCGCCGTCATCTTCTGGCTTTGACCCTCAATGAGTCTGGACCCTAAGCCGCCGGTAAGGAGCATCTGCCGGTGTTTCCCCACTCAGCGTCTTCCGGTGGCCGGTGTTCATCAAATGGGCAACGGCGCTCAACTCCTTGGTGCCGTTTTGACGGAGAAGTGTCCCCGGCACAGACCGCAGTCCGGCCCCAAGACCTGTTTCTTTGACAACAGAAGCCTGACATAAATTTGACAACAAGCCATGGAACCAGGGATCTGGCGGATGAAAAAGCTGACGACGGCCACCACACAAACGCGCTATGATGCGGTGGTCCTGACGTCTGCCGCGCTGCCATGGATGACCGGTCCTTCCTTTATCTCGCTTTGGCATGCCTGCGGTCTTGCGGCGTTGGGATACAAGGTCGTTTACATGCTGCCCTGGCTTGATGGCGCATCGCAGGAACGACTATGGGGCGCCCGGCGATTTGCCGATTTTGATGAGCAGGTGGAATGGTTGAGGGCAGAGGCCGGGGATTTAGGCTGCCCCGATCTGCCCGAGTGCAGACCCTATCGCGGAACCTACATGGCCAGGCTCAAGTCCATCGTGCCAATGCAAGATGTCTATCGCGCCGCGCCGTCGGCCCGCAGCCTGATCGCCAGCGAACCCGAACATTTGTGCTGGTACCCGTTCACCCGTGGACGCAAACACATCCGGGCCGACCGAACGCTGGGCCTATCCATGACCGATTACGAAACCTACATCCGGTCGTCCGATATCCCCGCCCCGCGCCGTGTTGCACAACTTGTCTCTTATCTGCATGGCCGCGCCGTTCGGCTGCGGATCGACCTTCCGCTCAGCCTGTCGCCCGCCCTGGCATTTCCGGGGGTGAACATGCCAGTGGAGCGGATCACTGGCGTTTCGCGTGGCTACGCCCATGTACCCCCGGTCGCACCTGACATCCGGGGAGTCTATTTCCTCGGCTCATTCCTGTGGGAAAAGGGGCTTTCAGACCTTGTGCAGATCGCCAAACGCGCGGAGCAGCCGATGGATGTCATCGGCGGGGGCCCGGACGAGGCCGCATTTCGCAATCTTGTACAGCAGGAAAATGCGCCTTTGACAGTCAAGGCGCCGAACGCGCGGTTTTGGAAAGATATCGGCCGCTACCGTGTGATGTTGAATCCCTCGAAGAGCGAGGTGCTCTGTACCGCCACAGCGGATGCGCTCGTTGCGGGACGGCATGTGGTTTTGCCCAACTGCCCCGGCAACGTCCCGTTCAGCGCCTATCCGAACGCGCATTTTTACAAAGATCTGGACGGAGCGATCACTGCTCTTCGGCAGTTTGTGGCATCGGATCCCGTGCCGCCCGAAGCGGCCCGGCGTGATTTCGACTGGATGCAAGCCTGCCGCAAGCTCGCCGAATTGAGCGGGCTGGCGAATCCCCGCACTGTCAGAGTGCACTGAAACTACGACCCGGACCGCGGCACGCAGAGGTTGATAGTGTCCGGGCTCAACATAATACGTGCTGGGAGCACGGCCACGATATCCCCATCGGCCTGCACCGGATCGCCGGCCGGCCCCTCTATTTCGAGGCCCTCCGTCTCGACCTGTTGCACGAGCTTCAGGCGATGCACCAACCGCAGCGGGATCGCCACGAAGCGGGCAAAAACAGACAATGGCCGACCACTGGGAAACAGGGTGACCTGGAATGCCGGTGCCGTGATATCGCCATCTGGCGCGAGAATGAAACTGCCCCCATACCGTTTTCCCCGGCTCACGATCACTGTGGCGACACTGTGGCCGCTGCCTTCGGATATGAGACTGATGTCATCGCAAGACCACCGCCTGAGGGTGCGGGTGACCTCGATCAGGTAAGCCGCTTTGCCAAACCTGCTTTTCATGACGCGCCGCAGGTCGGATACAACCTGCGCATCGAGCCCGACACCTGCCATCATCATGAAGCGATGCCCGTTCACCACACCGGGCCGTACTTGCAGAACCTCACCATGCATCAGGCAATCCGCAATGCGCCTGCTATTGGTGCCGATGCCGATTTCATGCGCCAGCACATTTGCTGTCCCCAGCGGCAGAACCCCCAGCGGCGGCGTGTCAGGCCCAATACCTTGCAGTGCATCGTTGACCGTTCCGTCGCCGCCCGCCACCACCAGCACGTCAACCCTGTCACGCGTCGTTTCTCGCGCAATGGCAGCGGCATCCCCGGCCTGAACCGTTTCAACGATTTCATACCGGTGCCCGGCCTCTCGCAAGGTATTCAGGACGGCATTGAACCGATGCAAGCGCTTTCTGCCTGCCCGAGGGTTGTGAATGATGCGAAACGTCAGGCTTCTATCTTGGGACACCCCCGAGCGAACCCGGAGCGGCAGGTGGTCTTCGGCCATCAGTCCCGCCCCGTTTCAGACGCCGGTAACAGGGCCCCTTTGGGAGCGGTGACGGGCGCGCGAGCAGCGGCGATCCGGTCCAGAATAGTGACGATGTCCGCATTCGACGTGTTGGGCACGCTGGCCCGTCGCGGCCCGGTTCCATTGGACAGGGCGGTCGCATACATCGCCCGGAACTCGCCACGCGACGCAAACGCCTGTCCTGTTCCCCTGCTCAGAACATGCCGTAAGACGGCTGCCTCCTGCGGCAATGCAAGGCTGCGATCCAGCAGCATGGGCACCCCCAGCGCCATGGCCTCGCTGACACTGCCGGGGCCGGGTTTGCCAATGAAAAGATCACTTACCGAAAGAAATTCGGGCACCTGGTCGGTGAACCCCAGAACATAGGCCGGATACGGCAGATCCAACGCCCGGATTTCCGCTGCAATCGCATCGTTGCGCCCGCACAAGAAAACAACCTGAGCTTTCTGAGGGACGTGGGCCATTTCCCTTGCCAGTTCTGCCATGCGTGCACTGCCTTGCGCACCGTAGAGCACAGTTACCGCAGGCAGTTTCGGATCAAGTCCCAACGCCTCACGCGATGCGGGCCGCGCCGCGGCCGCCGCGAATTCGGGACGGACCAGCAGGCCGCCCATGGAATGAACCTTCGGGGCCAATTTACGCGACTTCCGCACGCTGGCAGCGGCCTCTTCCGTGCCGCAAATCGCGTGGTAGTCACCTCGTTTCGGAAACCAGACACTTCGGGCAAGCTCCGCCCAGTCGGTGATCAGAACGGCGCCTTCGGGCAAACGCCCCCTGCCCCGCGTCGCACGATATCGCGCCAGCGCATCCAGCAGGACACGGTTGCTCAGCGGCATGACGGACAGGGCGATATCCGGCTCCACCTCCGCGAAATGACGCGCCAGAATACGCGTCGCCGGAGCCGAGAAGAGGACATAGTTCAGCTTGAGGCCAACATAGAAAAGCCAGCACGCCAGCTTGGTGCGGCCACCCCGCAGGATGATTTCATTGTAAACGTCCTCTCCGCTGCGCCGGCCGAGCCTGGCAAAGATATCGAGATGAGGGATCAACGCCTTGTAGGGGTTGATCAGGTTTACCCGATAGCGTCCCGTTGCCTCCAGACAGGACTTCAACGCATGTGCGCTGGCCCGATGACCGCCTCCGGCATCAGTGTAAATGACGACGACATGCAGCGGTTCGCTCATTCGCTGGTGTTCGACTGCTGCTGAAAGGCGGCCGGAACAAGGTGCGCGCGCGTCCTGGGAAGGTCGTTTTTCAACCCCTTCGTCATGACCAGGTGGTACAGGCGGTTGTCGCCCCAGCTGAACGAGGAACTGGCGATTTCGAGATAAAGCCGGAAGCTGCGCACGAAGGTTTCATCATACATCGCGGTAATCTGTTCGATGTTGTCATCGAAATTCTCCAACCAGAACTCCACCGTAGGCGGATAATGCATCCGCAGGTTTTCGAGATCAACAATATCAAGCCCATTGTCGGCCATTGCCTGAACCATCGTGGTCAGCGGGGACGCCTGCGTGCCGGGGAAGATGTACTTGTCGATCCAGGGATCGATCGGGCGCTGCATATCATTGCCAATGGTGTGGACCATCGCCAAGCCCTGCGGTTTCAATATCTTGGAAATCCGCTCGAACACCGGTGCGATCTGGGCATTACCCATATGTTCCACCATTCCCACCGACGCAACCTTGTCGTAGAGGCCCTCCGCTTCGCGCGCATCCTGAAGACGGATCTCGAGCTTGTCCGATAATCCGCGATCGGCAATTTTTCGTATCGCGTAGTCGCGCTGTTCGCTGGAGATCGTGAACCCCACGCCGGTGACGCCATGGTTTTCGGCGGCATGCATCAGGAGCCCGCCCCAGCCGCAGCCCAGATCGGCGATATGCTCGCCCGGCTGCAGGCACAGTTTCTGGCAGACCAGTTCCAGCTTGTTCCATTGGGCCTGATCCAGGCTGTCTTCGGGCGAATTGAAATAGGCACAGGTATAGATCATGCCTGGACCGAGCAGCAGTTCGTAGAAATCATTGCCGATGTCGTAGCTGAACGAAATGTTCTGGCGCGACCGGGCGATGGTATTGCGCGCGATCAGGAAGTGCATTGCCAGCTTGATCCGCAACATCAGCGACATCGGGCGTTCGGCAAAGTCGATTTTGAAGCCAAGGTAAAACAGCTTCTTGATATCGCCCTCGACCTCGATATTGCCGGTCATGTAACTTTCGCCAAAGCCCATAAAGGCATCGGAGACCACGCGGGACAGGGCCTCTTTCGTTTTGAAGATCAGAACGAATTCGGGACTCTCCCCGATTTTGAACCCGGTGCCGTCCCAATACCGGACCTCGAATTGGGCCTCGGGTTCGGCAGCGGTCATGGCCTCCGCAAGTTCTCGAATAACGTCTTTCATGTGGTAATCTGTTTCCTGGCTAGGTGTCACCGAACGGGTTTCGGGCCACGGATCGCGGTCCACAGCGAAATGATACTGTTGCGATATTCCGGGGATGTGCGCTTCAACTCTTCATGTAGCGCGGGCAGGTTGTGGTACGGTACGCCCGGATACATGTGATGGGCAGTATGAAAGCGGAATCCGATCGGTTGAATCAGCAGCGCCAGCGGCGATTCAATCGTGAAACTGTCCGCCATCTGGTCGTTCGGCCCCGAGGTGTCGGCGAGCGTTTCCAACTCATGTTCCAGCGGTATGCGCGCTGTGATCAGGGCCCAGCCACCGACAAGGACGGCATAGTAGAACAACAAGGCGCCGGGCATCAGGGTGACGAAGATCAGGAACAACACCAGTGTAACCCTCGCATGGCGCTTCACCTCGCCCTGCTGATCCGCGTCAAGCTCGGAGCTGAGCGAAAAGCCAAGCGTCTCGGTCGACCAGCGGTCCAGTGCCTGTTCAAAACGGAACGCCCCGAGCGCACCGGTGAGGATCATCAGCAGATTGGTGAAGGGCACGACAAACGGAATAATCACCAACACCATCGTCATGGCAAACGCATTGCCCCGCACCTGCGGGTATTGCGGATCCTCGTGTGTGCCGAAAACACCCAGACGATGATGGGCCAAATGCGGCAACCCGAAACGGATGGGCGGCACCATCACGATCAATGCAACCGTCCAGGAATAAAGGACGCGAAAGACCCGCAGACTGGAATGCTTGCTGTGCACGACTTCATGGCAGAACAGGCCAGCACGATGCAGGCTGAGCACCGCCAGAAGCCATGGCAGGATGACCATAGGCCAATCGGTCTGAATGCCCCAGACGAATGCTGCGAGAAACACGGAAAGATACGACAGGAAGTCACGGTAATAGCGGGACGGCCGGGGTGAAAAGAATTCGCGATCAATCATCAAAACATTCGCTTGCTAGAAGTTCGCTCGGGACTTCACCCGTGCATATCGAGATCTTGCGGTTCACGGTCAAATCAACCCAGTGTTAAACGCAGCAACACCCATCACGTAGTGAACAATGGTGACGCCCGCGACGTTCTTGTGGCGCAGATAAATCAGGCCAAAAACACAGCCCGTCGCGATAGTCATCAGGACGGCAGCCATGCCGAAATGCAAATGGAACATCCCGAACAGCGTCGACGCCAGCACCACCGACCACAGGCCGTTTGCGTCGCCCAGGAACCGCTGGAAAGACGATTGCAGGAAGCCGCGCGCAATGATCTCCTGCAAGGCGCTGTGCAGGAAATAGCTCAGTGTTCCCAGCAGATCGAAGGGCAGCGCCTTGCCCGGCAAAATCTCGAAATGCTTCAAGGTCGCCGCGATGAGCCAGGTCACCCCATAGAGTGCGACGGAAATCAGCGCACCTTCGCCAAGCGATCGTTTCAAACCCCTGATCGTCAGGCCCAGCGACTGGATCGAGATCCCCATGTGCCGGATGACAAAAAAGCTCGGCACCAACAGGATGGCCAGATACTGCCACGCAAAGATCTGTGTGTAGATGTCGACATCCACCTCGCGCCAGGCCAATGCGTTGTTCACCAGCGTGCCGATAGACATCATGATCAGCGAATAGATGAAGAAGCGGCCAAACTGTTCCTGTTCGTCCCTTAGCGCCAGTTCGCGTTCCAGCGCAGCGACATGGTCCTGTGTCGTCGACCGGATGCGGCGAGTCACAAAAGTCGCCAGCGCACCTTTGAGCGACTGAAAAACGGCCTCGCCCTCGGGCTGGGCTCGCAACTCGTCCGGCTCGATTTCCAGAACGATCCCGTCAGTTTCCGCCCTGACCGACGCGGCCCGCGGCTCGCCGTCCAGCAGCGCCATTTCACCGAAGGGCTGGCCGACTCCGATCTCGGTCACACGCACATCGCCGCCGCTCGGAGTCGCCCGATAGATGCCGAAATTGCCTTCCTGGACTAGGTACAGCGTGTTGCTCTTGTCTCCCTCGGTGATCAGGGTCTGCCCCGCCTCGACCCGGAGTTCACGGGATACGGCACTGACGGCTCGGATCAGTTGCTCTGGCATATAGGAGGTCAGGTTCGGGACCAGCGCTTTCAGCGCGTCGGCATTGATTGGGGTGGAAGAATTCATGTCGCAGTCGCTCCACGTTTGGGTCGGAAATACCGCCCTCCAAAATAGAGCAGGATCACAGTCGGCATCAGCAGGACGTGATAACTGCCATAGAGGCCCAACCCCCAGAACCCCTGACTTTGCGCAGGGATCATCCCGGATATACCGAGGGTCAGGACGATACCGGCAATCATTGGTAAAGTTCCGCTATTCTGTCGCAGGTTCGCGATGCTCAGCAACAGCAACAGCAGAAGCCCCGCCGAGTAGTAGAGGATCACAGACAGGAAATCGTCTGACGTCAGGATCAGGAAAACCGGATAGAGCGCGCCAAGCATCGCCACCCCGATGACCACGTGGCGCAACAGACCGGTAAGATATTGCACGGCGGCCGTCACGATCATGGCCAGACTGCCCGCCACTATCACAAGACGCGTGAGCACCACCATGGTGCGATGCTGCGGATGATCGATGGCTTCGAAAAAGCCGTGATCGATCAATCCCAACAGCGACGCGGCCCCGATCAGGGCGAGCGCTACGCCCCACAGCCATGCCGGCGAAAACGCCTGCATCCTGGGACGAAAGCAAAGACCGGCCAGAAAAAACAACTCGCAGGCCAGAATGCCATCGGTCAGGGCGGATAAGGCAAGTTCACTGAGCATCTCTACGTCCTGCTGTGCGATCTGCGACAACGGCAAGGACGGCCTCTTGCGGGCGGATCGGGGGGGATGTGGACTGTCATCGGTCCCCATCCCCAGTGCCGGTGTAATACGTGATTGACCACAAGTCCGCGGTTCCTCTTTCCGACGCTCATCTCTATTCGGCCGCTTTGAGCGGCGAAGAAAACTTTCGCTTGATCAATCCCTTAAGCGCGCGTTCTGCAGGCATCTCGTAGAGTTTGTAGAGGACAACGGAGGCCACGGCGATAACCGCCACCGAGACAGGAAAGAAAACCGGGTCCGATGGCATCGCGCTGCGCACGAACAGGTTCATCAGGTGCAGGGACGGTTGATGAATCAGGTAGAAGGCAAAGGAGGCATTTCCCAAAAGCACCAACCATTTGCTGGAATAGAACGTCGTCCAGACGGACCGATCCGCAAGATGCGCGTAGAAGAACAGGATGATGACCGGCAGGTAGTAGAGTGAATAGCGGAACGGCTCTGCAACGTTCGGAGCAAACCACATGGCCGCAAACAACAGCACATAGGACAGCGGTATCGCCACATTCGGCAAACGGACCCCGCGCTGCCAAAAGTCGTGCAACAGCATACCCACCAGGAACTCCAGAATTCGGAAGCCGGGGAAGACATAGAACAACCAATGCGAGAACGGGTACTTTCCGAAAAAGGCCGTCTCGCCCAGAAATACCTGAACCACCACTGCAGCGATCAAGACCATCGCCGCCAGCGCGCAAGTCAGCTTCAACAGTCGTGACGGCGACATGGCGGCAAGGAAGAAGAAACAGACGTAGAAAAACATCTCGTCCGACAGCGACCACGAAGGCGCGTTCAGCGAGAAATAGTAATCGGATACCGGAATCCAGCTCTGCAGAAAGCCCAGGTTCAGCAATGTCTTCATCACGCCGAACTCTTCCGAATAGATCGCCTCGATCTGAATAATCGCGAAATAGACAAAGGGCAGCCCAGTCAGGAAATGTAGAGGCGTGAGACGCGCGACCCGAAGCAGGCTGTAAGTGCCGAAAGAGATTTTTCCGGCGCGAATGCGGGTGCGGTACGAATGAGTCAGCACAAACCCCGACAGGACGAAAAAGAACGACACTCCAACGCGGCCTTCTTCGACAAACGTACTCAGGGCCTCGGGGCTCGTATCCCATCGGAAGTGCACGGCAATCACTAGGAGGGCTGCGAAAAACCGCAGCCCCGTCAGTTGCTCCAGACGATTGCTATTGTTGATCGCATTTTTCATCGGGCGGTTTTCCCCTTCTCCCCGATCTCCGGACAAGCCGGTTTCCCGGCGATTGTCTCTGAGAGTCTTGTTCAAAACTTTTTGAGCATATTCATTGCCTTGCGAGCAGCCGCGTGACGCGCCGGATGTGTGCGATTGTGACCCACGCTGCCGCGCTGGCGATGAATTTCTCCCAGTCCTTTGAGAGGCGTCGGCATCTTCCCAGCGAGGCGAGCGTACGCTCAACCACCCATCGGCGTGGCAACACCTCGAACCCTTCTGCGGTGTCTGAGCGCTTGACGATCTGCACCGTCCAGCGCCCGATAGACTTTAACGCTTCTCGCAATTTTGGCCCTGCATACCCGCCATCGGCGAAGACGTGGCGCAGGGTGGGATACCGTGCGGCCACACGTTTCAGAACATCCGGCGCGCCATCACGGTCTTGGATGCCAGCACTGTGAACGACAAGACCGACCAGCAGTCCAAGCGTGTCGGTGGCGATGTGGCGCTTGCGCCCTTTGATCCGTTTGGCAGCATCATAGCCTCTATTCCCGCCACTTTTAGTGGTTTTTACGCTCTGGCTGTCGATGATACCTGCCGTTGGCAGGGCCGCTCGGCCCTCTGCCAGACGTGCGGCCTCCACAAGTGCGCAGTTCATCTCTTCCAACAGCCCTTCATTGCGCCAAGCATAGAAATACCCTCGTACTGCCGAGACCGGTGGAAAGTCATTCGGCAGCATTCGCCACTGGCACCTTTTGGTCGCAACATGAAGGATCGCGTCGAACACATCGCGCAAACACGCGGTGCGCTGCCGGCCAGTTTTCTTGGGCGGCGGCATTAAAGGGGCGAGCAACGCCCATTCGGTATCTGTCAAATCGCTTGCGTATTTGTCGCCCTCACGGGCATGTTGGCGGCGGGTGAGTTTGGTCCAGGCCATCGAGTTCTCCGTTCAGTGTCGCAGCCGAAAACAATCACAACCTACTGAACTCAATCAATTAGTTTCAAATCAGGCTCTGAGAGCCGCACCTGCTGACGCACCCAACCCCATGTCTCTTCGATCCCCTGCAAGAGGTGAATGCTTCGTTGCCATCGAAAGGCGGTTTCCGCCCTCGCAACATCCAATACGACGCGCGGTACATCGAAATCGCGACCCGGCCGGTAGGTCGGCGCAATCTTTTTCTCAACGACGCGACCGATGATCTCTATAATCTGTGCGATGGAGACCCCCTCGCCGCTTCCTGCATTAAACACACCGTTTTCCAGCGACACAACCGATCGCGCGCAGAGTTCGGCGAGATCGCGGACATGGAGGAAATCCCGCACCACACTGCCATCACCCCAGATTTCAATCGGTTCGTTTCGCAGATGGCGCCACAGATAGGTGCTGATGACCCCCTGCACGCCGGTGTGCCCCTGCCGGGGACCATAAGGATTGGAGGCGCGCAAGGTCACGTAGCTGAGGCCGTGAAGCCGGTGCTCCATCAGCACGTATTTCTCGATCGCCATTTTGACGACGCCGTAGGAACTGACCGGATTCAGCGGATGATCTTCGGAAATGGGATCGCTTTGCGGTACACCATAAACCGCACCGCCGGACGACAGGAACACCAGCCTGCGCGTGCCCTGTTGCCGCATGGCTTCGAGCAAGTGCACAGTTGGGATTAGATTTTCGGCAATATCGGCGCCCGGATCCAGATTAGACGTCGCTGGAACCGTCGTGCTGGCAAGATGGACCACCACCTCGACATCCGACAGCACTTTGGACGGCAGCGGCGCCTTGGTGAGATCGTGTTTAGTATACGCCACGCCTGGCACTGGTCGCCGGAACCGTTCGGGATTGCGATCAAGCACGCGCAGGGAATGGCCACGTGCATGTAACGTGTCAACGACATGGGAGCCAATGAAACCACAGCCGCCGATCACAAGAACATCCAATTCGCCTACTCTCTAGCTGTCACATCCCGGAAGGTAGTATGGCCGTTTCTTGAACAGTTCCGGCTTGAGTTTGTACCAGCTCTTCATCGCTTGCAAGGGCGACCTGCTGCGCAAGGCTGATTGCGGGAGCTGTTGGTTATAGAGCCAGACGTAGCGGTGCAGCGTGGCCTCCAGCTCGGCATTGTTGCAGAAAGGCGGGCTGAGGCATGAGTGCCCCTTTCCCCTTCAGGTTCAGGCCACGCGAACGATCTCGGCTGTGCCGAGGGCATTGAAGCGGTTTATGAGGGCGACGCGGATGTGGATTTCGGCGGTTTGTCGGTCAGGGTCTCTCGCGGCGATGCGTTCGCCGAAGGACTTGAGGCAGCGCAGCTTGGCCTCGGCGCGGCTGCGGGCGTGGTACCCGGTCAAACGCTTCCAGAACGCGCGGCCGTAGTGGCGTGTGGCGCGGAGGGTTTCATTGCGGGCCTGGGCGGCTGGGCAATCCTCCTTCCACGATCGA
>JAUIAS010000089.1 GCA_030425395.1 Alphaproteobacteria bacterium | reverse complement strand
GTGAAATGCGCGGTTGTAGCTCAGTTGGTTAGAGTACCGGCCTGTCACGCCGGGGGTCGCGGGTTCGAGCCCCGTCAACCGCGCCATTTCCCTTCTTCCGATCATAGAGAGTTGAGGAAGCCCAACAGCGCTTCGGTCGTGGCTTTGGGCGACTGATCCGGAAAGAAATGCCCACCCTCAATGGCGGCATGCTGCATATTGGTCAGCCGGTCGGCCCAGGTCGCCGGCACATCCAGCAAATGCGCCATCGCACCGTCCTTGCCATAAAGCACAAGCGCGGGACAGGTGACGCTGCGGGACAGGTCAGAACGATCGTCTGCCCAGTCTACTTCGATCGCCGCCCGATAGTCGTTGCACATGGCGCGGATGCAATCCGGGTCGCGCCACGCCCTCTGATACTCGGCCAAAAGATCGGTATCGAAATCGCTCAGGCTGGCTTTTCCGAATCCCAGGAGGCAGCGCTCGAAATAGGCGTCCGGGTCATGGCCGATCATGGTTTCGGGGAACGGATAGGGCTGTGCCAGAAACAGCCAATGGTAATAGGCCTTGGCGAGTTCTGTTGTCATATTGGTCAACAGGTGCTCGGTCGGCACGATGTCCATGATCGTCAAGCTTTGTACGGTCTGCGGGTGATCCAGTGCCATGCGGTGGACTGTTCGCGCGCCACGGTCATGTCCAGCGGCGTGGAAGCTCTGAAACCCCAGCCATGCCATCAGGGCGACCATGTCCTGCGCCATGAGGCGAAAGCTCATCTCGGGCATCGAGGTGGGTTTGCTGCTGTCTCCATAGCCACGCAGGTCAGCGGTGATGACAGTGTATTTGTCGGCGAGGGCCGGGATCAAAGGACGCCACATGGCGCGGTTTTGCGGGAAGCCATGCAACAGCAAAAGAGGCGGTCCGTTTCCGGCCACCTCGTATGCAATGCTCTGGTCGTCTGTGGCGAAATGTTCCGGCTGGTTCATTTCGGTGATGATGACACCATCACAACGCTTGTCCAGTCGATATTCGCGATATCCGACGTCTTGGCCTGCGCAAAGGTCAGAACGTCTGCCGGGCTTTCAAAGCCGGCATATTGAAGCCCGGTTTCCAGATGGGTCGGATCCATATTGCTCACGCCGATTGCTGCGACGGCACCGACGACAAGACCCGCTGCATTGCCACGACCCGTTGCACGTGGGTTCACGATGCGGATCATGTTGGCCAGGTAAAAGACAATAAGACCGACAATAAGAAGAGTGATGCCGTTCATCGCATAGTGGACGAACTGAACTGGCCAGCCGGAGCGCACCAGAAGGTCCTGAACGGTGTCAGGGTTGTTCGCGGTGAACAACGCTGTCAGCGCAAGACCGAAGCCAAGACCGGTCATCAAGATCGGGCTGTTGGATTTCCGCGACGATCTGCCGCCCATTTCCCAGGGCTGGCGTTCTTCGCGCGCTTTGGCGGGGAGGCGTGCAAATGCCGGGTCCAGCCGCTGGATGCGAGCATTGAAATCGTTACGATCTTGTTTACGCTGTACATGTCTCATGGCGTTAACTATTCGCGTTGAATTGTGTCCAGATTTGGAAGTGCCCGTGACCAAGTTGCGGAAGTTTTCGACAGTTTTAGACATGTGACGCCACGTCACTCGGCCTTATTAGCCATTATTCCTTGGTCAGAGCGTCCAAAATACGGGCCCAACTTCTCGCGCCCTTATGAAAGCTTTCGATGTCGTATTTCTCGTTTGGGCTGTGAATCTGGTCATCATCCTTGCCAAAGCCGATCAGCATGGATTCAGTGCCCAGAAGCGATTGGAAGTATCCGGCGA
>JAUIAS010000061.1 GCA_030425395.1 Alphaproteobacteria bacterium | reverse complement strand
GGTGACGCATGTGGCGCGGGAAGGAAATCTGTGGCGGGTGACAATCTCCAACGGCGAAACCTTTGAAGCCGAGATGATCCTGAATGCCGCCGGTGCCTGGGCCGATCCGGTCGCGCGCCTTTGCGGTGTGGCTCCCTTGGGGATCACGCCGCATCGCAGATCAATGGCACGCATTCCGGCACCGGGCGGGCATGACGTGTCGCGTTGGCCGATCTTCTTTGGAGCGGCGGAAACCTGGTATGCCAAACCTGACGCGGGCAAACTGCTGGTGTCCCCCGCCGACGCAGATCCGGTTGAACCTCATGACGCGTGGGCCGATGACATGGTTCTTGCCGAAGGTCTGGCGCGGTACGAAAACTGCGTGACCGAACCGGTCACACGCGTTGAAACCTCTTGGGCTGGATTGCGCAGCTTTGCCCCGGACAAGGCTCTTGTTCTGGGGCCAGATCCGGACCAGCCCTCGTTTGTCTGGTGCGCGGGACAAGGCGGCTATGGGTTTCAGACGTCACCCGCCGCGTCGCAACTGGTCGCCGATCTGGCGCTTGGACGCGCGCCGTCTCTGGACCCAGATATCGTCGCAACCTTACGTCCTGAAAGGCTCCGCTCATGACAGTTCGATCCACCCCCGCCACCGCCTCAGGTGCCGATCCGCTAGCCAATGGCAAGCTGAACGCCCCTGCCGCGGAACGCAATGTGGCCGCGATCACCGATCTTCTGCGACGCGTGGCACCGCCAACCGGTGAGGCTCTGGAGCTGGCCAGCGGAACGGGCCAACACGTCGCCGCCTTTGCCGCCGCCCTGCCCGGCCTGATATGGCAACCCACGGAACCCGATGCGCTGCGGCTTGCCAGTATCGCCGCATACCGCGCCGAAGCTGGACTGGCCAACCTGCGCGCGCCTGAGGCGCTCGATGCAACGGTCCCGGGATGGGGAAAGGACCGATCCGTCGATCTGGTTGTTCTCGTTAACCTGCTGCACCTGATATCCGAAGCAGAGGCCAAAACCCTGATAACCGAGGCAGCCAAGGCCCTGCGCCAAAACGGTGTTCTGGTAATCTATGGCCCGTTCATGCGCGCAGGAGAGTTGACCTCGGACGGGGATCGCGCCTTCCATCAAAGTCTGGTCAGCCACGATCCAGACACCGGCTACAAGGACGATTTCGATATGCTGGATCAAATGGTCGAAGCCGGTCTGTCCATAACTTTGGTCGGGGAAATGCCCGCCAATAATCTGGCGCTGGTGGGAACGCGAGAATTCTGATCCGGATCAAAGACGGACCCATCGCAATACTGGAATGTGGCGGCGAATCTCTCAAAGGAGCGTCACACAAACATGACCGCAAAAGAAAAACTCGCCAGCACGCGCAAAGGCCTTCGCGCGCTGTATTCCGCCATTCCTGACACGACCCAAGCCTTTACCGGTCTGGGCAAAGCGGCCAAGGAAGGCGGCGTTCTGGACTTCAAGACAAAAGAATTCGTAGCCCTTGGCATTGCCATCGCTGATCGATGCGAACCCTGTATTCTGCTGCACGTCGAAGCCTTGGTAAAAGCGGGGGCAAGCCGTGAAGAAGTGGGCGATGTACTGGCCATGGCCATACAGATGGGGGGCGGCCCGTCGATGATGTATGCGGCCAAAGCCTTGGAATGCTATGATGAGCTAACCACAGCGGCCTGAGCCTGCCCGTGCTGATCCGGCATGAAACGCCCCGCCGAAACGGGGCGTTTTTTATTGATTAGCGGCAATTTCCCTTTTGCGGCGCATAGCAATATGCCGGGCCGCCGTTGGACGGGATGCAGACTTTCATGCCGCCTGTGCAGATCAGGCCGCCTTTACACTCGGCGTAGCTGGGATTGTAACACCCGCCTGGCCCGTGCGGTCCCGGCCTGCATGGCTTGGTACCAGTGTAGGGGCACGATTGGGCCAACTGGTAGCTTCCATCTGAGCCGGTCAAAGCGCGTAATTTGTTCTCAAACGTGGTTTCCGAGTCGGCAAAAGACGGACCAGCCAACAGGGCAAACGCACAGGCGGAAATGACGTATTTGATCATGGGATTCTCCTCTCTAACGAAAGAATTATCCCTCACATTCGACCGCCCCGATATGATGTGCCTCAAGGCACCACCCGAACCAAAGTGCTATAATACGGGTGGGTTTGTGCAAAAAATGCGGGCGGTCCATCACGGGCCGCCCGCGCAATCCATCAGCCGTCCTTGCGGATCACCTCGTTCTTTGGATCGTAGGGGCTGTCGCAGGACACGACCGCATCCCAAAGCTGATCCAACATCCGCACCTTTAGCTTTTGCCCCTCGACCACAAGGTCGGGGCGCACATATCCCATGCCGATGGATTTCCCAAAGGCGACCGAATACCCACCCGAGGTCAGACGCCCGACTTTCTCATCACCCAGATACAGGGCCTCGTGCCCCCAAGGATCGGCATCCGCTGGCCCATCAATCAACACGGTGCAGCACTTGGAGCGCACTCCGATCTCCTGCATGGCTTCCTTGCCTTGGAAATCCTTGGACAGGTCGACAAACCGCGGCAGATCAGCCTCCAACGGCGTGGCATCGCGGCCCAGTTCATTGCCAAATGCACGATAGGATTTCTCCTGCCGAAGCCAGTTCTGAGCCCGCGCACCGACCAGCTTCATACCGTGCTCTGCACCTGCCTTTTCCAACAGGTCGAACAAATAGTTCTGCATTTCAATTGGGTGGTGCAATTCCCAGCCAAGTTCGCCGGTATAAGCCACGCGGATCGCATTGACTGGACACATGCCCAGTTCGATCTGACGCGCCGACAACCACGGAAAACGCTTGTTTGACAGTGCGGTTTCAGGCTCTGCATCCTTGATCACCGCTGCCAGCACATCACGCGATTTCGGCCCGGCAATGGCAAAAACGCCCCATTGCGTCGTCACGTTCTGAATTTCGATATAGCCGAACTCGGGTGTTTTGTCCTGCGCAGCCTTGCGCAGAAAATCCGCGTCGTAATCGGTCCATGCCCCGGCGGACACCAGATAATATTCATCCTCGGCAAGGCGCACGATTGTATATTCGGTGCGCGTCGTTCCATTCGCCGTGAGAGCGTATGTCAGGTTGATGCGTCCGACCTTGGGCAGCTTGTTGCAAGTAAACCAATCCAGGAATTGCGTGGCACCCGGCCCCTTGACCATATGCTTGGTAAAGGCAGTCGCGTCGATCAGACCGACGCCATTGCGAACGGCCTCTGCCTCGGCCTTGGTGTATTCCCACCACGCGCCACGACGGAAAGAGCGGCTGTCATGGTCGAAACTGTCCGGCGCATCCAGCGGCCCGAAATAGTTGGGCCGCTCAAATCCGTTGACACATCCGAATTGGGCCCCACGCGCCTTCTGACGATCATAGGCGGGTGCAGTGCGCAGCGGACGGCACGCTTCGCGTTCCTCATCCGGGTGATGCAGGATATAGACGTGCTCGTAGGCTTCCTCGTTCTTGCGCGCGGCATACTCGGTCGTCATCCATGAACCGTAACGCTTGGGGTCAAGGCTCGCCATGTCGATCTCGGCCTCGCCCTCGACCATCATCTGGGCAAGGTAATACCCGGTGCCCCCGGCGGCTGTGATGCCAAAGGAAAAGCCTTCGGCCAACCACATGTTACGCAGCCCCGGAGCCGGACCAACAAGGGGGTTGCCGTCCGGAGTGTAGCAGATCGGACCATTGAAATCGTCCTTGAGCCCCACGGTTTCCGATGACGGTATCCGGTGGATCATGGACATGTATTCCTCTTCGATCCGGTCAAGGTCCAAGGGAAACAGATCCGCCCGGAAACTGTCGGGCACGCCATATTCAAACCGCGCTGGCGCATTGCGTTCATAAGGGCCAAGGATCCAGCCGCCGCGCTCTTCGCGTACATACCACTTGGCATCCGCATCGCGCAGAACCGGATGCTCGGGGTTCGTCTTGCGATATTCAACCAGCGCCGGATCCGGTTCGGTTACGATGAACTGGTGCTCAACAGGAATAGCGGGAATCTTGATCCCCAAAAGTTTTGCGGTGCGCTGCGCGTGGTTGCCGGTGGCCGTGACAACGTGTTCTGCCGTAACAACAACCTGCTCGTCGGAAGCGACCAGATTTCCGCCCCGTTCGACCATTTTGGTCAGGGTCACATTCCATTCCGACCCGGTCCACTCATACCCATCGACCTGCCATTTGCGTTCGATGACCACGCCACGCTGACGCGCACCCTTGGCCATCGCCATGGTCACATCGGCAGGATTGATATAGCCATCTGTGGGATGATAGATTGCCCCCTTGAGGTCCTCGCACCGCACCAGCGGCCAGCGCTGCTTGATCTCATCGGCGCTCATCCATTCATAAGGCACACCCACGGTCTCGGCCGTGGTGGCATAGAGCATGTATTCGTCCATGCGCTCTTGCGTCTGCGCCATCCGCAGATTGCCGACCACATAGAAACCCGCGTTCAGCCCGGTTTCTTCTTCAAGGGTCTTGTAGAACTTGACCGAATAATCGTGAATGTGGCTGGTGGCATAGCTCATGTTGAACAAAGGCAGCAAACCCGCCGCGTGCCACGTCGAACCCGAGGTCAGCTCGTCGCGTTCCAGCAACATAACATCCTGCCACCCCGCGCGGGCAAGGTGATAGGCAATCGAGGTCCCGACGGCACCACCGCCGACGACAAGGGCTTTGACATGGGTTTTCATGGCCTGCTCCGTGAACTGTGCTTGCACCTCTCTTACGCCCATTCGAAATTCGACGCCAAAGCAAGCCGACCTACCGTGCACCAAATGCGACGCCGCGCTGAATCCGACCCCTCGTTCTTCTGGCCGAAAATACTCCCGCCGGAGGCACCGCGACGCGCGCAGCGCGGCGCAAAACAAAAACCTTCGCGACGCAGTCGCGCCCGCTGAATCGGTAGGCTGGCGTCAGGACGCGGCCACGATCTTGCCGGGGTTCAGGATATTGTCAGGATCCAGGGCCGCCTTGATCGCACGCATCACATCCACCGCGGGGCCAAGCTCCTTTTTCAGATAAGGCATCTTGCCCTGTCCGATGCCGTGTTCTCCGGTGCATGTCCCATCCATGCTGATCGCCAGATCATTCAACCAACCTACAAACGCATCCGCCTTGGCCACCTCGTCCGGCTGCTCCATGTCGATCAGCAACAGGGAATGAAAATTTCCGTCTCCCACATGTCCGACAATCGGTGCCACAAGACCCTCTTCCTCGGCCTTGGCCTGGGTTGCCGCCACGCATTCGGCCAACCGCGAAATCGGCACGCAAACATCGGTTGAAATCGCCTTGGCACCGGGCCTCAGCTGCAGCGCCGCCCAATAGGCATCGTGCCGCGCTTGCCAGAGCTTGTTGCGTTCTTCGGTGCTTGTTGTCGCCTGATATCCCGTCGCGCCAAACTCCTCGGCAATCTGGCCAAACAGGTCTGACTGCTCCGTCACCCCGTATTCGGAACCGTGAAACTCCAGCAGCAGAAGCGGGGCCTCCGGCAGTGTAAGTTTGGAATAGGCATTGACCCCACGCACCGACATTTCATCCAGAAGCTCGATCCGCGCCACGGGAATTCCATATTGGATCACCGCCATCACCGCCTGACAGGCGGCATCGACGCTGGGAAAGGAACAGGCCGCCGAGCTGATCTTTTCAGGTATACCCTGAAGCTTGAGAGTGATTTCCGTGATCAGGCCCAGCGTGCCTTCGGACCCCACCATCAGCCGCGTGAGGTCATAACCGGCCGAGGTTTTCTTGGCCCGTTGCGCGGTGCGCACGATCTCGCCGTTTGCCATCACCACTTCCAGAGACAGAACATTGTCCTTCATCGTGCCATAGCGCACAGCATTGGTGCCGGATGCCCGGGTCGCCGTCATGCCGCCTAGCGACGCGTTCGCGCCGGGATCTATGGGAAAGAACAGCCCCTGATCGCGCAAATGGGTATTCAGCTGTTCTCGTGTGACGCCGGGTTGCACCACTACCGTCAGATCTTCGGCTTGCACACCAAGGATCTCATTCATCTCCGACACATCCACGCAAATCCCGCCCGCTGGCGCGTTCACGTGGCCTTCGAGCGAAGTGCCCGTCCCAAATGGAATCACGGGCACTTTGTGTTCGGCACAAACGCGCACGATCTCTGCGACTTCGCCGGTTGAGCGGGGGAAAGCCACCGCATCAGGGGCTTGGGTGTGGATATAGGTCGTTGTGTGTCCGTGCTGGTTCCGGATCGCTTCACCGGTCTGCAACCGATCCCCCAACTGTTGGCGCAGAATACCCACCACCGTTGCGATGCCCGACTCGTTGCGCGGCATGTCCGTTGCCTGAACCATTTCAAAATCCTTCCGTGACCATTGCGCCATATCAGACCGGCAAAGCTGCCAGATCAAGCCGATAGTTGATGGCGCTCTATTCTCCGATTGCGATCCCTTCGCGGCGTGGGTCGGCGGCACCTTTCAGGGTATGTCCGATCTCGATCGCATGCAGCCCCGAATTCAGATCACGAACCGAGGTCTTGTAACCCAAGGCTTCCAAGGGCGCTTGCAATGCTTCGGCGCTGGTGCCCGCCTCCAGATCATAGGTGCCAAAGCGGTTCACCGCATGGGGATAAGACAGGGCGCTTTGGATATCCATGCCCCAATCCGCCCAGGCAATGATGGTTTTGGCAACGTAGCCGATGATCCGGCTGCCTCCCGGAGACCCGATCACAAGGCGCGGCACACCATCCGTCATCACGATAGTGGGGGCCATGGACGATCGGGGCCGTTTGCCCGGCTCCACCCGGTTGGCCACCGGAACACCATCGCGATGGCTGCGGAACGAAAAATCCGTAAGTTCGTTGTTCAACAGGAACCCGCGAACCATGACCCGCGATCCGAAAGCGTTCTCGATGGTGGTGGTCAGAGACAGCGCATTGCCATCGGCATCCACGATCGACACATGCGAGGTTGAGGGCCGCTCAATCGCGTCGTCGTCTCCCCAATTCAACGCATGATCATATTCGGGAGCGCCCGGGGCCACGCTGTCCAGCGCACGATAACCCGACAAAAGCGCCGCGCGCTCAGCAAGGTAATCATCCGCGATCAGACCCTTGACCGGAACAGGAACAAAATCGCTGTCCGCCATGTAACGGCCCCGATCCGCAAACGCGAGACGCGAGGCATCCCCGATCAAACGCCACGCCTGTGGGCTGCCTGGCCCGAGCACGGCGAGGTCATGATGATTCAGCATTCCCAGGATTTGGCCGACGGTCAGTGCCCCCGAAGATGGCGGCCCCATGCCACAGACCTCGTGTTCACGATAGGGCACACAAACCGGTGCGCGTTCTTTGATTTTGTAAATCGCAAGGTCGGTTTGCGACAAGACGCCGGGATTGCCCGCGGCCCCGCGCACTTCGGTTACGATATCGCGGGCAATCTCGCCGGTATAAAACGCCTCGACCCCGTCTTGGGCAAGATGGCGCAACGTTTCGGCATAGGCAGGGTTGCGCAGCAGGCTGCCTTGCTGGACCGGCACGCCGCCGGGCAGGAAATAAGCCGCCGTGTCGGGGTGCGTTGCCAGACGTTCTGCATCCCGCGCCACCAATCCAGCCAATCTGGGCGACACCGCAAAGCCTTCTTGCGCCAGCGTGATTGCAGGCTCCAACAAGGACGCCCAGTCCTTGCGGCCCCAACGCGAATGCGCCTCCGCCATCAAGGCCGGCGTTCCCGGAGTGCCGACAGAGCGCCCGCCAATAACCGCATCAAAGAACTTCAGCGGCGTGCCTTGGGTATCCTGAAACAATCGCGGCGTCGCCTCAAGCGGCGCGGTTTCCCGGCCATCCAGCGTGGTTAACGCGCCGCTTCCTGCGTCATACCACACAAGAAATGCGCCGCCCCCCAAGCCCGAGGACTGGGGTTCGACCAGCCCGAGCACCGCTTGCACGGCCACCATCGCATCGGCAGCGGTGCCGCCGTCTCGGAGCACATCCGCCCCGGCGCGCACCGCCAGAGGGTTTGCCACTGCGATCATCCAGTCCTGCGCCTCGACAGGGCCGGACATCCCCATCTCTGCCCCTGTGGAAACTTCAGGAGCCACAGCATCCGCCGCCTGCTGTGCAGCAACAGCGCCCCCGAAAAGCAAAGCACAGGTCACAATGACAAAGCGCATGGCGCATCCTCCCGCGTTGGTAACCATGTCAGCCTATCGGGGCTTCCCTCGCGAAACCAGCACAGGTTAACATATCGTTAACAATGGATGGATACATGGAAGAGGGTTTACAAATGTTGCGCAGCTTTCTGGGAGTGCTCGGCTGTCTTGGCCTCTTCACAGTTTATGGCGAAGCCGTATCCGCCGCCGAAAAACTCCGCGTGAGCGTCCCCAGGAACGCGCCCGACATCATATCGGACTATCGCAGCTGGATGGGGGCCAACGGCTTGCGCCGCCCGGCGCGTCACCAAGGCATAGACATTGCAGGCCCGGTGGGTTTCGCCGTTCACGCCGCTGCTGATGGTACGGTCGTCGAAGTCGACACCGGCCCATGCTGGGGGCCAACCGTTGTCGTGGACCACGGCAAGGGACACGACGGCAAACCACTGGTTGCCGCCTATGGCCATCTGGGAACCACAAAGGTGCGCACAGGCGACAACGTGCGGCGCGGCGACATAATCGGGCATCTGGACAACAGTTATCGAAAGTTCAAATGCACCGCCGCAGTGCGCCACGTGCATTTCCAATTGGGCCGCAAACACCGCAGCGGGCCAAAGGGCACCTATTGGGGCCATGTGCGTTATCTTGTCGATGGCAAGAAAGGCGTAAACCCGCATCTCTACTGGGCAAAGGGACCGGGCAAGATCACCTGCTTCCAACCGGGCAGGACATACCCCAAAGGGACACTGACCTACCCGGCCGCATGCAACTGATGATTTAGAGCATCGCAGGTACGACCTGATCGGGTGGGCGGTGGCCATCCTCGAAGGTCTTGATGTTGATAATGACTTTTTCGCCCATCTCGAGGCGGCCTTCCTTGGTCGCCGATCCCATATGCGGCAACAAGACCACGTTGGGCAGTTCACGCAGGCGCGGGTTCACATCGGTGCCGTGCTCATACACGTCCAAACCGGCGCCCGAGATATCTCCGGCCCGCAACATCCGTGTCAGAGCATTTTCGTCAATGACTTCGCCCCGTGAGGTGTTCACGATCACCGCGTCGGGTTTCATCAGGCGCAACCGGCGCGCATTCATCAGATGAAAGGTGGACGGTGTCGAAGGGCAATTCACGCTGATGACATCCATCCGCGCAATCATCTGATCAAGGCTTTCCCAATAGCGGGCGCTGAGCTCCTGTTCGGTCTCTTCACGCAGACGACGGCGATTGTGGTAATGAACCTGCATGCCGAAAGCATTGGCCCGCCGCGCGACGGCCTGACCGATTCGACCCATTCCCAGAATACCCAGACGACGCCCCGCGATTCGTCCGCCAAGCAGCGCCGTGGGTGACCAACCGTCCCATTCTCCGCGCGCCATCAAATTGAGACCTTCGGGAATCCGCCGTGTCACCGCAAGGATCAGCGCCATGGTCATATCCGCCGTGTCGTCGGTCAGAACACCGGGCGTATTGGACACCAGAATGCCCCTCTGCCGGGCGGTGGCCACGTCGATATGATCCACCCCTGCCCCGTAATTCGCAATCAGCTTGAGATTTTCACTCGCCTGCCCGATCAGGCTTGCGTCGATCTCATCCGTAATGGTCGGCACCAGAATATCCGCTGTTCTGACGGCATCCTGCAATTCCGCTCGTGACATCGGAGTATCGTCTTCGCGCAACCGCGCATCAAAGAGCTCTGTCAATCGGGCCTCGACAGGCTCCGGCAACCGTCGCGTTACGACAACACTCAGTTTGGCTCTTGGCACAATAGGCCTCCCGCTGCTTTGCAATTTCGTTTCTTGGTGGCATCGTGGCGCAGGATCAGCGGAGGCACAAGAAGCAACGCGGAGACAATCCGCAGCCCGCCCCGCCGGCAGAGCAAAAATTGACAGGCAAACCGTGACTGGCCCGAAAACTTTCATGATCCGCGCCCTGTGCGCGGCCCTGTTGGCAGCATCCGCAATCGGTGCCGCCGCCGCCGAGGTGCGCCGGGGACCGGTCACCAACCTCCCCATTCCGCGGTTCGTCTCGATGAAGGCAAGCGAAGGCAACATCCGCCGCGGGCCGTCACTTACCCACAAGATCGACTGGGTGTTCAAACGCCGCGACATGCCGCTTCGCATCGTGGCAGAGCACGGGCACTGGCGTCGCGTTCAGGATCGTGACGGTGCGGGCGGTTGGATCCACTATGCGCTGCTTTCAGGTGTGCGCACGGTGATTGTCGAACAGGACATGCTGAAACTGCGCAACCGTCCCGAAGCGACCGCCCCGCAAGTGGCCATTCTGGAACTGGGCGTCATCGCCCGCCTTGGGGAATGCCGTCCGGAATGGTGCCGGGTTTCAGCAGGTGGATATCGTGGCTGGGCACCCAAATCTTCGTTATGGGGCGTGGGGCCGGAAGAATTGCGCGACTAGGATCATCTCTGCCTGATCGCTTTTCCCACCGGATTGTAATGCGAACCGCTTTGAAAGCGGAGCCTGCCACACACCAAAATCGCCAGCAGGAAGCAACCCGTCAAAGCCAGGAAGCACTCCCGAACCGGCCCCTGCGCAGGACCTCTTCCCGTCGCGTTCATCTGATCTGCGCAAAGCGCGAAATAATTTGACGAACGCACTTGATCACGCCGGAGAACCCCATTAGAAGCCGCCCTCAGTTGGGGTGTAGCCAAGCGGTAAGGCAGCGGTTTTTGGTACCGTGTACCGTAGGTTCGAATCCTACCACCCCAGCCATTCCCTCGCAGAGCTCGTGAAGTCCTTCTTTCCATGGAGAGTGGACACTTGGGTGACTGCCGAGAGCCCCAGACGGTGCCCCAGCGGTTATGGTGTAACGATCCATGTTGCAGCCCTCAGACTGCGAGCGCCACCATCATGCGCGTGACCGCGATCCAGGCCGAAACTGAACGAAAGCGGCAGGACAGGTGTATCTGACGTGCTGAAAAACGTCGCTGCCGTTCCGAGATGCTGCCCGATCCGCCCAACTTCGGGCGTTTGCACGGCCGCAGAAACCGCTCAGGACGAAAAAGGGTTGTCCAGCGATTGGATTCAGGCGATTTTCACTTCAGATGGCACGCCACTTGGAAGTGTTGGTGACAAAAGTTCGCACTCGATCACATGCAAACAGCGTCAACAACTCCTTGCATCACGCGCAGCAGTCAGAAAGAGTGCTTGAGTCTTGGGGAGATTTGCGCCAGAGAATAGATGCTGGGAGAGCGAGACGATACGCTCAATCAGGTCGGCGTCGGAGCGTAACAAAACAATCTTCGATTACTATGCACATCTAAAATTTGGGACTCTTGATATGAACAAACTTGCAAGAATAATATATCGAAGGGTACTCAGGAAATTTTTCGCGGACCAACACATATTATACGCAGGCGTAAAGCACTATAAGAAGAGACGACCTCTCGATGAATTTTTTTTACCAGAAGAGAGTTTTCGGTACCTGCGTGATCGCCCTAATCACGAAAATTCCTTGATATTTGGGCTGAAACAAACAGTTAAAAAAGCAGACCGCGTGATCAATATTGGCGCGGGGAGTGGAGTGACGGCGGTCATTGCATCCAATCTAGTGGGGAGGTCTGGTTGGCTTTGTTGCACAAATCGGATGAGGTACGGACTTCCCCTTTCCCCAGACGGATTTAGCCTACGGGCTCTGTGACGGGTATGCCAAGAGCGGTGTAGCGATTGAGGACCGCGATGCGGATCTGGATC
>JAUIAS010000088.1 GCA_030425395.1 Alphaproteobacteria bacterium | reverse complement strand
TGCGCCACGACCACGAGGATCATGCCAAGAAGCGCCGCAAGGAATATCTCGCGCGAGCCGAACATGGGCGCGATCTTGGCCAGCACGGGCGACAGGAAGATCAGGCAGATGACCGAAAACATGCCCCCCACAAAGCTCGCTGAATAAGCAAGGGACAGTGCACGGCGGGCTTCGCCCCGCTGCGTCATCGGGTACCCGTCATAGGTTGTCAGGGCATTGACGGCCGTTCCGGGCGTGTTGATCAGGATCGCAGGGATCGCGCCGCCATACATGGACGATCCGTAAATCCCCAACAGCAGCGTTAGCCCCACGATCGGGTCCATGGCAAATGTCGCGGGCAGCAGGATTGCGATTGCCACCGCAGGACCGACGCCTGGAATGGCGCCGATGGCCACGCCGCCAATGGACCCCGCCAGCAATGCAAGCGCAACATCCCAACGCCAGAGAACTTCAAGAGCTGCGGGGAGCATGTCCATCACAGATACACCATGAAGAACGTACGGACTGAAGCAGGCAGAAGTTCGTAGATTTGCCCACCCGGGATGTTGACACCCAGAAACCCTTTGAACGTCACGGTCACCGCAACGGCAAATATCGCGGCCAATGCCAGCGCGCCCCGGCTGCGGTAGCCTAGTCGCCATGTCAGGGCGCAAGCAAACACCAAACTCATCGGCAGGAACCCAAGACGCGGCACCGCCAAGACGAAGAGGATGAACCAACCGTAATATTCGAGCGGCTCAACCCAACGTTTCGCCTCGATCCAATCCGAGCGGTCCGGCTTGCGCCTGCGCATCAACCACCAATGCGCACCAAAACCGGCCACCATCAGCACGAGAGCGACGGCAGGCCAAAAGCGGGGCTGAGCGGCAATGGTTCTGGCGGTATCACTCCATTGCGTCTGTGTCCCGATTTGAGACAGCAACAGCAGCGATCCCGAGAAGGCGGCGATCACGAAGATGACCTGGCCAGAGAGGCGCGTTTTGACGTCGAAAAGGTCGGATTTGCTCATGAGAAAAGAGCCCTGTGAAAAGGGAAACATCGCTTAGGCGTTGAAAAGGGACGCGGTGCGTCCCCTCCCCTTTCTGGATCAGTTGCCGAGCGCTTTGGAAATCGTGCCAAGTGTGGCGCGGTCCGCCTGGATCACAGCGGCGCTTTCCTCGGCATTCAACCAATAGACCTGCGCTCCGGTTTCCGCGGCCAGTGCCTGCGCGCGGTCGCTCATGACGGTACGCTCTGCGACAGCGGCAATGGCCTCACGTGCTTCGGCCGGGGTGTCCTTCGTGACGAAAAGCCCGTTCCAAAGCGAGATGTTCAGGCTTTCATCCACTTCGCCGATGGCGGGCGTATCGGGAACCAGGGAAATCCGGTCTCCGGTGATCGAAACCAGAACCTTCACATCATCGATGCACGGCAGGATCAGTTGCAGCGTCGTGTTGATCACATCCGCGTCGCCAGAGGCCAGCGTGTTGCAATCAAGCGCATCAAAGGGCGCATCCCCGCCCCATTCGAAACCCATGTTCGCGGCCAGTGCCTTGGTCACCTGTGTCGGCGTCAAAACGTCCCCGAAATGGCCAAGAAACACATCGTTCGAGGCGGCATAGGCAGCCAATTCTTCCATGGACGAATACGGTGCATCACCCGCGGTTGCGATGACAAAAGGATAGGTCAGGAAGATCCCGATCGGATCAAACTTTTCCGGCGTCAGCTCGGGAATGTCGATCTCGTGCCCGATCAGCGAAACGGCGGGAACAAAAGAACCGATCGTATATCCATCGGCTGGAGCTGTCGCCACTTCAACAGCGCCGGGGAACGGTCCGCCACCGCCGCCGGGAC
>JAUIAS010000060.1 GCA_030425395.1 Alphaproteobacteria bacterium | reverse complement strand
ATCGTGAACGTCAATGGCGGTGCGATTGCCATCGGTCATCCGATCGGCGCATCCGGCTGTCGCGTTCTGAATACGCTGCTGTTCGAAATGCAGCGTCGCGACGCCAAGAAAGGCCTCGCCACGCTTTGCATCGGCGGCGGCATGGGCGTTGCCCTTTGCGTTGAACGCCCCTGATACTTAATGGGCGGGCCGTAACGCGGCCTGCCCCTTTATCCTTCAAGGGCAAGTTGACACATGTAGCGCAATAAAGTTGCGCTTGCAGCCCCCTTGAAGTAACAAGATTTCGCACTGAATTTTCTGAAGGAACACCTCATGTCCCGAGTTGCAGTAGTCACCGGTGGATCGCGCGGTATCGGCGCGGCCATCTCCCAGGCCCTCAAAGCCGACGGTTTTTCCGTAGCCGCCACATATGCCGGCAATGACGAAGCCGCCGCAAAGTTTACCGAAGAAACCGGTATCAAAACATACAAGTGGAACGTAGGTGACTACGAAGAAAGCAAGGCCGGCCTGGCACAGGTCGAAGCCGATCTTGGCCCCATCGACGTGGTTGTCGCCAACGCAGGCATCACCCGTGACGCGCCGTTCCACAAAATGACGCCCGAACAGTGGCAGCAGGTCATCGACACCAACCTGACCGGTGTATTCAACACCGTGCACCCAGTTTGGCCCGGCATGCGCGAGCGTGGCTTTGGTCGTGTCATCGTCATCTCTTCGATCAATGGCCAGAAGGGTCAGTTCGCTCAGGTCAATTATGCCGCCACCAAGGCGGGTGATCTTGGCATCATCAAGTCGCTTGCCCAGGAAGGCGCGGCCAAAGGCATTACCGCCAATGCTGTCTGCCCCGGCTATATCGCGACTGACATGGTCATGGCCGTTCCGGAAAAAGTGCGCGAATCGATTATCAGCCAGATTCCGGCAGGGCGGCTTGGCCAGCCTGAAGAAATCGCGCGCTGCGTTGCATTCCTGGCGTCCGACGACGCGGGTTTCGTCAATGGTTCGACGATCTCGGCAAACGGGGCCCAGTTCTTCGTCTGAGGCACGTTCCAACCGGCAAAACGGCAAGGGCCGACCCGAAATGGGTCGGCCCTTGTTGCGTTTAGCGGATCTTAGCGGCTCCTGTTCCCGAAGAAGATCCACCGAAATGCGTGGCGCAACACGCGGCCACGCTCTGCATGGGCGATTTCCTGTGCACGGCGAGCCATCGGGGTATGAGCGGTTTCAAACATCAGCGTGTCCTTTCTTGAGTAAATCTGATCTGATAGGAATATGGGGCCTTAACGAAAGGCCGACAAACGAGACTTCTCAAACCTTCGGAACAGATTTTCTTAACTGATGAGTGACCGGCTACCCCCCCTGACTGCCCTGCGCGCCTTTGATGCCGCCGCACGCCACATGTCTTTTGCGAAGGCCGCAGAAGAACTGAATGTGACCCCGGCCGCGCTGTCGTTTCAGATCAAGTCGCTCGAAGAGCATCTGGGCCATCCTCTGTTCCATCGCCTGAACCGCGCAGTTGAGCTAACAGAAGCTGGACGCACACTCGCGACGGGTGCCGCCGAAGGGTTCCGCGCCCTGACGGACGCCTGGAGATCAACACGGCGGCTTTTTGATGCTTCGACCCTGACCGTGACGGCCGGACCTGCATTTACTGCGAAATGGTTGGCCCCCCGCTTGTATGAGTTTGCAACCTCGCATCCCGATATTGATTTGCGGTTCATGGCCAGCCTGCGAAGAATGGATTTCGCCCGCGATGAAATTGATGTGGCCATCCGTTTCGGGATCCGCGAGGAAGAGGGCCTGTATTCCCTCCCATTGTCCGAGGAATGGGTAACACCGGTGATGACTCCGGCACTTGCTGCACGGTATCCAACACCCGAAGCTCTGCGATCGGCACCGTTGATCTTTGATGATTCGATTTCGTTTTTGAAGCCCCCGGTGGATTGGGCGCTTTGGTTTCGCGTGATGTCCATTGATTTTGCGCCAACCAATGGCCCCCGGTTCAGCCAATCAGATCATGCCGTGGACGCCGCCCTGGCGGGAGTGGGCGTAACACTCGGACGCCGAGCCTTGGTGATCAAGGACCTCCACGAGGGCCGCCTCGTCGCCCCCTATGGGGTGGCAGTGAACACCGGGGCACAATTTCGTTTCCTTTGCCCCAAAGGTATGGAAAACCGACCGCAAATTACCGCTTTTCGCGAATGGATTTTGGCGGAAATCGACAAGACCCGATCCGTCAGTGATCGCATGACCATTGTCCGTTTGGAGGACCTTGAATGACACCGTCGCGTCCTCTTGCAACCGCTATCGGTTTCATCGCGGTCCTATTGTGGGCTCTACTGGCCTTGTTTACCGTCGGCACAGCACCTACGCCGCCACTTTTGCTCAACGCGATCACCTTTGCCATTGGCGGCGCGGTCGGATTGATTTGGGTTGCGGCAACGGACGGATTCGGGGTTCTGCGAGGCGTTTCCTTTCGGGTTTACCTGTTCGGCACGCTTGGGCTCTTTGGGTATCACGCGCTCTATTTTTCAGCACTTCGAAATGCTCCCGCCGCCGAAGCCGGATTAATAGCCTATCTCTGGCCTTTGCTGATCGTTCTGCTGTCCGGGTTTTTACCGGGTGAACGGCTGCGGGGCGGGCATTTCCTGGGGGCATTGGCGGGGTTTTCTGGCGCGGCTCTGATCCTGACGCAGGGAGGAGCCGGGTTTCAGCCCGAAGCGACCAAGGGGTATGGGCTTGCGCTTTTGTGCGCGCTCACTTGGTCAAGCTATTCGGTACTGTCGCGCAGGATCAGCCATGTTCCGACGGCCTCGGTTGCCGTTTTCTGTTTGGCAACTGCGGTTTTGTCCTTGGGTTTGCACCTTTTGACAGAAGATACCGTTTTTCCCGATACCCCGTTGTCATGGGCGTCAACCATAGGCTTGGGCCTTGGCCCCGTTGGTTTCGCGTTCTTTGTCTGGGATGTCGGCGTCAAGAAAGGCGATATTCAGCTGCTGGGAACTGCGGCTTATGCCGCGCCTTTGTTGTCAACGGTTCTGCTAGTCTTGACGGGTGTCGCAGAGGCGACCTTTGCTCTTGTAGCCTCTGCAATTCTCATTACCGGCGGCGCGGCCATCGCCGCACACGCCAGCTATCAAGGGCAAAGGGTCAGGACGTAAGCCTCTGAATTTCCTCTTTAAGCTTTAGCTTTTGTTTTTTCAGAGATGCGATCTCAAGACCATCTACGCTCGGGGCTCGTTCAGCCTTTTCCACCTTTTCACTGAGAGTTTGGTGCTTGCGCTTCAGCTCAGTCAGATGTGCGTTCAGGTTCATGATGACCTCCTTTTTGATTTGGTGTAGCTCAAGTGGATCACAACTCTGATTGCATGTCACGCTGCAGCCGCGAAACATCCTCAAAAAAGCATTAACTTGCCCACGCCCAGTCAAGCGGCGCCCCGTCCCTGAGCACGGCTGAAATCTCGGGGGCATAGCTATCGCGATCGCCAACGTGATGCGCGCCCTCATGCAGGATCAGCGGCGGCAGCAGGCGAAAGCCCGCGCGCCCTCCCTTGCGCGCCCGCACGATAACGAGGTGCGCCGCACGGCCAATGCGTCCTGCAATCGGCAGCGCCTCAAGGCTGCCAAGACGGGCGTCACATGCGGTCAGAAGTTCGGGCAGCCGCTCTATCCGCTGAATAATGTGGGCAAATCCACGTGGGCGTAAACGCCGCGCCATGACGTCGACCCAATCCGAGATTGTGCTGTCCAGTTCCATCCGACCGGCGTTGCGGCCTGCATCCCTTGCAGCGGTGTGGCTGGCGCGGGGGAAAAACGGGGGGTTGGCAATCACATGATCAAAGGACTGCTGGCGAAGATCGCCGGGCATTTCGCGCAGATCAGCACAGACAATACGGGCCTCCGGCACGTTTCGCTCGGCCAGCGCGGCATATGCTGATTGCACTTCGACACCGGTCAAGGAAAGCCCCGCAACACGCGTATTCAGGCAGGCCATCGCCACCCCACCGCCGCATCCCAGCTCGAGCACGCTTTGCCCGGAAACCGCAGGAACACTGGCCGCCAGCAAGACCGGATCAACTCCGGCGCGATATCCGGCGCGCGGTTGCCACAGGTGCACCCGCCCGCCCAGAAACGCATCGTGGGTCAGGCCGTCATCGACCAAGGTCGATCTCATTGTCGATCATGACAGTCAACGCTGCGTCATAGTCATCTTCGTGCACAAGAAGGCGGCGTGGAAAGATACCTATGCCGCCTTCGAGGATGCTCATATTTACGTCCATCTGAAAGCAGTCTATATCCTCGCCCTCAAGAAGGGCGGAGGCGAAAGCCATCACGGTTGGGTCGGTGCTGCGTAACAGTTCCTTCATGACAGTGAATAGAAGGCAAGCTCGGCGAGATGTCGAGACTTGAAGACCGGAGGCGACATGAACATCAGCACACCGCAGAAACCGCAAGACCGTCTTGCCGCATTGCTCTCGGCGGAATTGGAAGACGTCAACGCGCTGATCCGTGATCGTATGGCATCAGAACATGCCCCCCGCATCCCCGAAGTGACGGCCCATCTGGTCGAAGCCGGCGGCAAAAGGCTCAGGCCATTGCTGACGCTCGCATCGGCTAAGCTTTGTGGCTACGAAGGCCCCTATGACATCCATCTGGCCGCCACTGTCGAATTCATTCACACAGCCACACTGCTGCACGATGACGTCGTTGACGAAAGCGAAAAGCGGCGCGGGCGGCCCACCGCGAACCTGTTGTGGGACAATAAATCAAGCGTTCTGGTGGGCGATTACCTGTTCGCACGATCTTTTCAGTTGATGACAGAAACCAACAACATCGACGTGCTCCGCATCCTGTCAAACGCAGCCGCCACGATTGCCGAAGGCGAAGTTCTGCAACTCACCGCGGCGCAGGATCTGGCCACGACCGAGGCGACTTACCAGCAGGTGGTGCGCGGCAAAACTGCGGCACTCTTTTCAGCAGCAACCGAAGTTGGCGGTGTGATCGCGGGCCGCCCCAAAGACGACGTGCGCGCCCTGTTCGATTATGGCGACGCGCTGGGTATTTCTTTTCAGATTGTGGATGATCTTCTGGATTATTGGGGATCAGCCGCAACCGGAAAGAACATCGGCGACGATTTCCGCGAACGGAAACTGACCCTGCCGCTCATCAAGGCCGTAGCCAAAGCGACCGACAGCGAACGCGCGTTCTGGACCCGCACCATCGAAAAAGGCGACCAACGCGACGGCGATCTTGAGGAAGCCTTGCGATTGCTCAATCTCCACGGAGCCTTGGAAGACACGCGGCTTGAAGCTCTCGTCTGGGCGGGCAAGGCACAAGACGCCATGGCCAGATTGCCACAAAGCGAATTGCGCGATCTCCTGATTGATCTCAGTGACTATGTCGTGGCGCGCGTAAATTAGAGCATACGCGCGGCGGCACGTTCGGGCGGCAACATTTCTGCCTGTGTCACCCACCAGTCCGGGTATCTTGCGCGGATCGGTTCGAGCGCCTCGGCTTCGAAATTCCGATCAAGGATCGCAAAGCATGTCGCACCGGATCCTGACATGCGGGCGAGACGGCACCCCGGAAGAGATCGCAAGACATCAAGAACCGTGCCGATGATCGGCGCCACCGCACTGGCCGGGGCTTCGAGGTCATTTCGATGGGCCGCCAGCCATTCCACCCACTCGCCCGAACCCATCCGTGATATGGCCTGCATCGGCGGGTTGCTCTTGTGCGACAAACCACGAAAAACTTGCGGAGTGGACACCCCTACACCGGGATTGATCAGCACAAGAGACATTTCAGGCGCATCTCCCAGCAAGTCGATGACCTCTCCGGTGCCGGACATACGGGCGAATGACGACGCCATGCACACTGGCACGTCAGCGCCCAGAACCGCGGTTTCACGCGCATTTGGCAATGGCACGCCCCACAGAACCGACAAGGCACGCAACGCTGCCGCCGCATCCGCAGACCCCCCACCGATCCCTGACGAAACCGGCAGGCGTTTGGTCAGGGTAATCTCGGCCCCTTTACTCGGCGCGAGGAACTGTGCCGCGCGCAGAACAAGGTTGGATTCGTCGATCTCCAACCCGTTGGCAAAAGGGCCGTCAATGTTCAGGCGCAGCGTATCACATGGGCGCACGCGAACGGTGTCGCCCACGTCGGCAAAACAAACCAAGCTGTCCAGCAGGTGGTAGCCGTCAGGCCGTTGGCCAGTGACGTGCAAGGTCAGGTTGATCTTTGCCGGAGCAAAGGCTTCAACCGCCGTCATTCGCGGCCCCTTCCGCCGCGGACTGCAGCGACGGCGCCCCTTCTTCAACAAGGACCGCGTCCAGCCCGATCTCAAGCTTGCGACGAATACGGTCCGGATCGGCCTCGCCATCCGTGTCTTCGGGATCAATAAAGCTGAGCGCACGCTTCCACTGAAATTCCGCCTCGCGATAACGGCCCACAGCCCAATAAACATCGCCCAGATGATCGTTGACCACCGGATCGATCGGCATCAATTCTACTGCGCGCTCCATATGATCCACGGCTTCGTCATACCGACCAAGGCGATACAGAACCCACCCAAGACTATCGACGATATAACCGCTGTCAGGGCGGGCCGCGACGGCGCGCTCAATCATATCAAGCGCTTCGTCCAGCTTCATCTTTTTCTCGACCAGCGAATAGCCGAGGTAATTCAGAACCTGCGGCTGATCAGGGTTCAGCACCAGGGCGGCACGAAAATCCGCTTCGGCTTCGGCCCACTGGTCAAGCCGTTCAAAACTTATGCCGCGCGCATAGTGGAGGAACCACTGGCTTCTTCCGCCATCTTCATTCAGCGACAAGGCTGTATCATAGGCCTCAATCGCACCGGTATAGTCCTCTTGCTGGCGCATCAGATCACCCAGCGCCGAAAAAACCGCAGGCAGGTTGGGGTGCGACTTGGCCAGCTGCTCAAGCACTTCGATGGCAGCGTCCGGTTTACCTGCCCGGCGCATCGCCTCAGCCCGGCCAAGTTCTGCCGCGTGAAAATCGGGGCTGTCCGTCGGGACGGCCTTGTAAACAGCAACGGACAAGGCATTTTGGCCCAGCGCGTCCAGCAACTCCGCCGTCAACAGAATCGCGTCGATGTGATCGGGGCGCAGGAATTTCGCAACCCGCGCGTAAAGAAGTGTGTAATCGTCGCCCGCCTCATTCCGCAGAGCGGCGGCGATCGAAAAGAACACTTCGGCCATACCGTCCTTGGCCGAGCGCACATGCGTGAACGGCAGACGTTCCCCGGCCGACAGCCGCCCCACCAGATCGGCAAGGCCCGGATCGAAACTCGCGGCGAAGGCATCGTTCAACATCGCGATTGCGGCATCGTTGCGCTGAAGCTGCGAAAGGATTTCCGCACGGGCCATGGCTCCACGACGGGTCATCATGACGCCACCGGATGCAGGATCTGCAAAGATCGCCTCGGCGCTTTCAAAATCCCCCATAAAGGCCAGCGCCATCGCCTTGTGATAAAGCGCAAAGCCCCGCAAGCCGCCAGAGTCGGCCAGCGTATCAAAGGCCGTCAGGCCTTCGCTCACGTCGCCTGAACCGATATGGGCCCACGCCGTGAGCAAACCATCGACAAGCGGCCCTATCCCATCTGTGTCGCTGTCGCGCGCCAGCAAGTCGTCATATTTTTCGTCGTTGATCAGGTTGGCCGCGACCACAATATGCGCGATCTGGCTGCGCACGCCCTCTTTTTCCAGAATCATGGCCATTGGCAGCGCCCGTTTGACCTGCCCTATGGCAAGAAACGATTGCGCTGTGGCTTCAAGCAGTGCGGGATTGGTTCGGTCAGAGGCAAGAGCACGCGCGTAATACCCCGAGGCCGCCGCATAGTCAGAGCCTCGCATGGCCTGACGCCCCGCCAGATAGGCCCCCGCCCCGGTATCAGCCCAGGCCGCACCGACGATTACCAGCGAAAGGGCCGCCGAGAGAACAGCGGAGGTGCGCAACGAGAAACGTTTCAAAATGTCCTGCCTCAGTTAATTGACCTGAACGAAAGGTAGGTCGAATTCCGGGGGCAGGCAATGGCCGCGCACACCCGCGCGGCCATTCGTGACCAAGTTTGTCACATATTCGGGTAGTTGGGCCCGTCGCCGCCCTGCGGCGTCTCCCAGTTGATGTTCTGGCTGGGGTCTTTGATGTCACAGGTCTTGCAATGCACGCAGTTCTGGAAGTTGATGACAAAGCGCGCATCGCTGCCCTCTTCCTCGACCACCTCATAGACGCCGGCAGGACAATACCGTTGGGCCGGTTCAGCATATTTGGGAAGGTTCACCTTGATCGGGATCGACGCATCCTTGAGCTTGAGGTGCGCGGGTTGGCTTTCCTCATGATTGGTCATCGCAAAGGACACGTTGGTCAAACGGTCAAAGGACAGCTTGCCATCCGGCTTGGGGTAATCGATTGGCTTGTGTTTTGCGGCTTCTTCCGTTGCGGCGGCATCCGTCTTGCCGTGCCCGAGGGTGCCGAACAACGAAAAGCCCAAAGTATTGGTCCACATGTCCAAACCACCAAAGGCAAGCGACGCGGTCAGCCCCCACTTGGACCACATGGGCTTGACGTTGCGCACCTTCTTCAGGTCCTTGCCAATCGCGCCATTGCGGACTTCGGTTTCATATTCGGTCAGCTCATCCCCCGAGCGGCCATCCTGAATGGCCGCATAGGCTGCCTCGGCCGCAGCCTTGCCCGACAGCATCGCATTGTGGTTGCCCTTGATCCGCGGCACGTTGACCATGCCCACCGAACACCCCAGCAACGCAACGCCGGGCGCAACCATCTTGGGCATGGACTGATACCCGCCCTCGGAAATCGCCCGCGCGCCATAGGCCACACGCTTGCCGCCCTTCAGCAACTCCGCGACCATCGGATGATGCTTGAACCGCTGGAATTCCATGTAGGGATAGAGATGCGGGTTCTTGTAGTTCAGGTGAACCACGAACCCGACATAAACCTGATTGTTGTCCAGATGGTAAATGAAAGATCCACCGCCCGCTTCCTTGCCCAGCGGCCAGCCCATCGTGTGGGTCACGGTGCCTTCGCAGTGCTTCTCCGGATCGATTTCCCAGATTTCCTTCATGCCAAGGCCGAATTTCTGCGGCTCCTTGCCTTTGGACAGGTCGTATTTCGCGATGACTTCCTTGGCAAGCGAGCCGCGCACGCCTTCGGACAGGAACACATACTTACCATGCAGTTCCATGCCCGGCTCGGTGTTTTCGCCGATGCTGCCATCCGCTTCGAGCCCGAACACACCTGCCACCACGCCTTTGACGCCGCCCTTTTCGTCATAGACGATCTCGGAGCACGCCATGCCGGGGAAAATCTCAACGCCCAGTTCCTCGGCCTGCTCGGCCATCCAGCGGCAGACATTTGCCATCGAAACGATATAGTTGCCGTGGTTGTTCATCAGCGGCGGCATCGGGAAATTCGGCACCCGAAGCTGCCCTGCTTCGCCCAGCATGTAGAAGTTGTCTTCTTTCACCGGAACGTTCAGAGGCGCACCTTTTTCCTTCCAATCGGGAATCAGCGCATCCAGACCGCATGGGTCAAGCACCGCACCTGACAGAATATGGGCACCGACTTCGGACCCTTTTTCAAGGACCACCACGTTCAGATCGGCGTCCATCTGCTTGAGACGGATCGCCGCGGAAAGCCCTGCAGGCCCCGCGCCGACGATCACGACGTCATATTCCATTGCTTCGCGTTCAATCTCGGCCATCGTCAAGCTCCTTGGCTGTGGCTCCCCCCACGGGCTTGGGCGGCGCAACAAAGTTTCGCGACTGATTACAGGTTATGCAGGCCAAGCGTCAATTGGAACGCTGAGTAATTTGACCGCTTGGGAAGCTATGCCGCCCCCTACCGTGGCAGACCGCTGAAAAAGTTGTCTCAAAACCGCATTGCATATAGGCTCGCGATGCACCCAAAAGGAAACCAACACATGCGCGTATCGCTTCAAGTCGCCTATCCCACAGCCAACGGAACAACATTCGATCTGGATTATTATCTGGGTACGCATATGCCAATGGTTCAAAAACACATGGGGGCACATATCGAAAGCACGGTTGTAACCAAGGGCGTCGCGGGTGGACCGGATACGCCGCCCCCTTTCCATGCCATCGCCACCATGGTGTTCAAGGATCAGGACGCCATGAACGCCGCGATGAAAGCCTCGGGACCGGTCGTGGCGGATATTCCCAATTTTTTCAATGCGGCCCCGCAAATGCTGATCGGCGACGTGGTCGGCTAAACCTCAGACGCCTGCAACCTTACCACTGCGATCTTAAAAGGAATCCGCGGCCATAACCCGGCGCGGTCCGGGTCCTTCTTTAGCTGCGCTGTCTTGCGGATTGTAGAGCGCGCAATTGGGCAAACTCAGGCAGCCGCAGCCGATGCATCCATCAAGATTGTCGCGCAGCCGTCGCAGCGTCGCGATCCGATGATCCAGCCGGTCACGCAATCCCTTGCTGATCCGCGTCCAATCCGCAGGTGTTGGCGTGCGTTCGCCGGGCAATCCAGCCAGCACATCGCGGATTTCCGGCAGGGTCAGCCCCAATTGTTGGGCGATCATAACAAAACTCAGACGCCTTAGATCGGCGCGTTGATAGCGCCGCTGACCGCCAGCGTTCCGCCAAGGTGTAATCAAACCTTGGGTTTCATAATACCGGATCGCGGACACCGCCAGTCCGGTGCGTTTGGCAAGCGCGCCAATCGACAGACCTTCGGACACAGCCATCACACATCCTTTCAAAAATTCCTTGACCTAAAGTTAGGTTTAGAAATTACGCTGAACGAACTTAGCGATTCAAGAAGAAAGGAACAGCTTATGGCTCGTCTTGAACATGCGAACGTGACAGTTTCGGACCCCGCGTCCACAGCCGCATGGATGCGCAACGTGTTCAACTGGACAATCAGGTGGCAAGGAGACGCCATCGCAGACGGTCACACAATCCACGTTGGCGACCCGGATACATATCTTGCGCTTTATCGTCCTGCCAAACCGGCCCATGCCGGAACAAGCAGCTATGACACCGTTGGCGGGCTAAATCACGTTGGCGTTGTGGTTGATGATCTGGACGCTACCGAAGCGCGCGTGCGCAAGGCAGGTTTCCTGCCCAAGAACCATGCAGATTACGAACCCGGTCGACGCTTCTACTTTGAGGATGACAACGGCATCGAATTCGAGGTCGTCAATTATGACGACAAGAGCGTTTAACCAGCTTTTTTCTGCCAACATCGGTCCTCTTTGTCCGCCGCGCGTGCTTGCTCTTGCATTCCCATGCATGTTTGGTTCAGTAATTGATTAACCTCACCAGTCGCCCCGGCGCATTGCGCGGCGGGGCGACGCGACTTTGCGTGGACCAGAAACGATGGAAAAGATTCCGATGACCCCGGCAGGTTTTGTCGGTCTGGAAACAGAACTCAAGGACCTCAAGAGCGTCCAGCGGCCCGCCATAATCAAGGCGATTGCCGAAGCGCGCGAACATGGTGATCTTTCGGAAAACGCCGAATACCATTCCGCCCGTGAAAAACAGTCCTTTATCGAAGGACGGATCAAGGAACTGGAAGGCGTCATCAGCCTTGCCGAGGTTATCGACCCGGCCAAGCTCAAGGGGTCGATCAAATTCGGTGCCAAGGTCACGTTGGTCGATGAAGACACCGACGAGGAAAAGACATGGCAGATCGTTGGTGAACATGAAGCCAACATCGAAAAGGGACTTCTGAACATCAAATCACCAATCGCCCGCGCCCTGATCGGCAAAGACGAAGGTGACAGCGTCGAGGTCCGCACCCCCGGCGGGGAAAAATCCTACGAAGTGCTGAAGGTCGTCTACGGCTGACAAGAGGGGCAATCATGTCCGGGCCAGAAGGGCTTTGTTGCACAAATCGGATGAGGTACGGACTTCCCCTTTCCCCAGACGGATTTAGCCTACGGGCTCTGTGACGGGTATGCCAAGAGCGGTGTAGCGATTGAGGACCGCGATGCG
>JAUIAS010000087.1 GCA_030425395.1 Alphaproteobacteria bacterium | reverse complement strand
GACGATGCCAAGCGTCTCGCCGCGCGCAAGATCAAAGGTTACATCATTTGCCGCGTGAACAATCCGCCCTTTGCCGCCAAACAATCCGCCACCGCTTCGGTAGGTCTTTTCAAGCTTGTTGACCCGCATCACGATTTCGGGGGACCGAGCACGTGCAGGGCGCGGCGTGAGTTCCGGCACCGCTGCGATCAGAGCTTGCGTATACGGATGTTGAGGGGTGCGAAGAACCTGATCAGTGGTGCCGGTTTCAACGACCAGTCCGTTCTGCATCACGGCCACCCGATCCGCGATATCAGCCACAACGCCGAAGTCATGAGTGATGAACAATACACCCGTGCCGTGCGCGGCCTGCATTTCCTTGATCAGCCTCAAAACCTGCGCCTGCGTTGTCACGTCCAGCGCCGTGGTTGGTTCGTCCGCAATCAGGATTTTCGGATCGAGCGCCAGCGCCATTGCGATCATCGCGCGCTGCCGTTGTCCACCCGAGAGTTCGTGCGGATAGGCTTTGATCGCTTGCTCCGGGTCAGGCAATTGCACGTCGCGCAACAGTTCCAGCGCCCGACGCCGCCGCTCTTTGCCAGGCATCTTGTCGTGAAAGCGGAAGACCTCGTCGATCTGGGTCCCGATCGTCATGACCGGGTTCAGCGCCGTCATCGGCTCCTGAAAGATCATCGATATCTCTGAGCCGCGTATCTGACGCAACCGATCATCACTGACTTTGGTCAGATCTTCGCCCTGGAAAAGAACGCTGCCCTTAGCAATATGGACATGTGGCTTGGGCAGCAGTCCCATAACGGCACGCGCCGTCAAGGATTTGCCGGATCCGCTTTCGCCCACAACGCACAGGATTTCGTTCGCTTCGAGATGCAGATCCATCTTCTGCACCGCGTAGGGACGCTGACTGTCGGCGGGCAAGGCGATATGCAGGTCGGTGATATCCAGAAGGCGAGTCATGACCGTTCCCTTAGACGCGGGTTCAGCGCATCATTAATGCCTTCGCCGACCAGATTGATGGCCAGCACCGTCAAAAGGATAGCGATGCCGGGGAATGTACACACCCACCAGGCTGAACGCAGAAGCGTGCGCCCTGCCCCGATCTGAAACCCCCAGCTCATGATATTTGGGTCACCCAGACCCAGAAAGGCCAGCCCGCTTTCAATCAGGATCGCAGTCGCCACCATAAGTGACCCGATCACGATAACAGGCGACAGGCAATTCGGAAGGATTTCGCCCATCATGATACGAATGTCCGACATGCCAAGTGTGTGACACGCCTGCACGAATTCCCTGTTGCGCAAAGAAAGAAACTCGCCCCGCACCAGACGTGCAACCGCAGGCCAGGAAACAACTGCGATGGCGATGACGATGCTTTCGATCGACGGCTTCATGATCGCAACCAGCAGGATGGCAAAGATAAAAGACGGGATCGTCTGGAACATCTCTGTCACGCGCATCAACAGATCGTCGATGATACCGCCGTAATACCCGGCGAGAGCCCCCATGACGATGCCGACACAAACCGCCACAAGTGTTGCCAGAAGTCCGATCAGCAACGATGTTTTCGCGCCATGCGCGATCCCCGCTGCCACATCGCGGCCCAGACTGTCGCTTCCCAGAAGGAACCCGTTTTCACCGGGCGGCGACATGGATTGGCCTGCAAGGCTAAACGGGTCTTCAGGGAAAAAGATGCCAGCGGTCGCCGCCATGAATGTAATCAGGATCAGAATGGCAAGGCCCACCACCGCGCCGCGGTTCCGTGCAAAGAGCTTCCAGAATGTCATGTGTCAGCTCACCTCTATGCGTGGGTCGAGCGTCGAATAGATGATATCGACCACAAGATTGACGGCCACCACCAATAGTGCCGACAGCAGGAAGATCCCAAGC
>JAUIAS010000012.1 GCA_030425395.1 Alphaproteobacteria bacterium | reverse complement strand
AGCACGATGCCAAGCGTCGTCAGCACCGCGATGGAGGCCGCAGCGATCAGTAGCACGCGAATGCCTGCCTCGACGCTGTTGCGGGCACGGAAATCGCGATGCGCCTCGCGCAGTCCAAAGCCCGCACTGACCATCGCCACCAAGATAACAAGGATTGAAACAACCCAAGCCGCACTGGCATTCATCGCGCGCAGGCGCTGGGCGGCCACCAGAATGGGTTGGGTGATCGCGGAGGTCACGATCTGTCCCGCCTCCTTGATCGCATCGGTCACGGTTGTGGTGTCTTCGGCCGGGTTTTCCGCCTGCTCTGCTGTCAGCGTCCCTGCCGCAACCGCAGCGTCCAGCCCATCCGCGATGCGGCGCACCTCGGCCATGACCAAACCACGAGACGACCCTTGGGCAACCTCGCTGTCGGGGATCATGTCGGAGATCACGGAGCCCACGTAAAGCGGTTGCAGCAGCAGCCACAAGATCAGCACCCCGAACGCCGGAACCACCGATTTGAGCGCGGCGTTCGAGCCGTAGAATGTCGGCAGCGAGTGGAGCACGCGGCTATCGCCGCCCGCGCTGGCCATCGCCCGCCTGCGACCCAGCACATAGCCCGCCGCCGCGACGATCAGCACAACAAGTATTGGCCAGAGCAATGACATCGTGCCTCCTCAGGCAGTCCAGTTAAGTCTTGTTTTGATGCATCCGCAGATGCAAGGGGCGGCATTGTCTGCCGCCCCGGTTCTCCTGTTCGGCTTTGGGAGCCGATTACATGTTCGATCCCATGACGACTTCGTCCGCAACCGCGTCCTGGGTCTTGGTCAGTTCGGGATCAGACACCAGACCGTAGGCGGCCAGAGGGCCATCCGGGCCTGCCAGTTCGTCGGCAACGAAGAACTGTGCGAATTCCTTGAGACCGGGGATCACACCGATATGTGCTTTCTTGACATAGAAAAACAACGGGCGCGACACCGGATATTCGCCGGTCGAGATGGTTTCCGTCGACGGCGCGATGCCGGACATGGTGGCGACCTTCAGCTTGTCCTGGTTGTTCTCGTAGAACGCCAAACCGAACACGCCCACGCCGTTTGCGTTGGCGTCGATGCGCGCCAGCGCTTCGGTGTAGTCCCCGTCGATATCGACCGACTTGCCGTCCTGACGCACGTCAAGGCATGCGTCCTCGGCGTCGTCCTCGGACATGCCTGCATCCATCATTGCCTTGAATGCGCCGGTGTCTTCGCAGCCCTTGAGCAAGACCTTGTCTTCGAAAACTTCGCGGGTGCCGTGCTTGGTCCCCGGAATAAATCCTGCAATTTCAACATCGGGCAGGTCGGAGTTGAAGTCAGCCCAAGTCTGGTAAGGGTTCTCGACCAGCGCGCCGTCCTTGAGAACGGTCGCTCCGAGAGCGTTGAAAATATCGGCGGGTTCAAAGGCGGTGAAGGCCGGACCGGACTGCTGCGAGGCAAAAACGATCCCGTCGTACCCGATACGCACTTCGATGATGTCGGTCACACCGGCTTCGGCACAGGCCTTGATTTCCTTTTCACGGATCTTGCGCGACGCGTTTGCGATGTCGATGGTGTTTTCGCCGACACCTTCGCAGAACCGCTTGAGACCGGCGGAAGAGCCACCCGATTCAACAACCGGCGTGGGGAAGTCCGAGTTTTCGCCAAACGCTTCGGCAACGATGGATGCGTAGGGCAGAACGGTAGAAGACCCGGCAACCTGCACCTGATCACGCGCAGCAACAGAGGTGGCCGATACAGCCGCGAGGCCCAAGGCGGATACGGACAATTTGAGAAAGGACATATGCGTCTCCTGTTTGCAAAACCGCCAAGCCGTTTGGCGATGACGTTGGCCGCATCACTAGGCCCGTCGCATGCACCTTTTGTGACAGTTGCGTAACAGTTTTATGACAGCCCCCGATCGCGCCGGATACAGCCACCTCCTGCGCGCCGAACTCGGCTTTCAGATCGGCAAAATCACTGTAAAAACAGAGCCTTCTCCGACGTTGCTTGCGATTTTCAATCGGCCACGGTGGCGGTTTACAATATGTTTGACGATGGCCAGCCCAAGGCCCGTGCCCCCCAATCCCCGGCTTCTGTGACTGTCGACCCGATAGAATCGCTCGGTCAGGCGCGGTAGGTGAACCGGGTCGATTCCCGGTCCGTCATCGGTCACGGAAAGATGCACCGCCGGACGTCGCAGCGCCTGATCATGATCCGACTGTGCAAGACGGATTGAAACAGTCCCTCCTTCGCGCCCATACTTGATCGCGTTTTCGATCAGGTTGGTCAGCACCTGCCGGATCTGATCGCCATCACCGGTAATTTCAACCGGGTCCGCGGGCGGTTGCCAGTCGAGGGTAACCCCCCGCTTTGCAGCCACCGGTCCCAACCCGCGCAGCGTGGACTCGATCGCGCCACACAGATCGACACGACCGTTTGGGCGCACGCGACCGTCACGTTCCAACCGGCTCAGAGACAAAAGATCCCCGATCAGTCGGTTCATGCGCCCGGCTTCGGCCTGCATGATGGCAAGAAACCGGTCGCGAGCGGCGGCGTCGTCGCGCGCCGGGCCACGCAGGGTTTCGATAAAGCCGGTCAATGCCGTCAGGGGCGTGCGCAATTCGTGGCTGACATTTGCCACGAAATCACGGCGCATCTGCCCGGCAGTGGCGAGATCGGTAACATCGCGGAACACGACCATGACCGCGCCGCGTGACGCGGCACCAGCCTCCATGACATAGCGGCAGGTGACTTCAAAACGCGTATCCTGTGCACCCGCCGTGCCTTGGTAGGTCGTCACCTGTGGCTGTTGCCCGCTCAGGCACGTTTCGATCGCCGAAACCAATTGGGGCTGGCGCAGGATGGTGGCGAAATGGCGGGTGTCAATGCCCTTGCCCAGAAGGTCGCGCGCCTCTGAGTTTGTCGCAACGATGTGCTTGGACGGGCCAACCAACAGCGCGGGCAGCGGCACCCCCTCAAGTAAACCCGCCTGCCCTGCATGTCCGTTTGTCATGGCTTAGCCTGCCGCCCCGCGTGACGCCATCGCCTCGGCGACCGCCGTGGTGAAAACTGCCAGCAGCGCGTCCGGGTCTTCAAGGCCCACCGAGACCCGGAAGAACCCTTCGGACATGCCCAGTGCGGCGCGGCGTTCGGCGCTCAGGGCGCGGTGCGACGAGGAAGCGGGATGCGACAGGGTGGTGCCCACATCTCCGAGCGTCGGCGCGAAGCTCAGCCCCTCGGCGGCGCGTGTAAAGGCGTTGGCGCAGGCGCGCCCGCCGTCCAGCTCAAAGCTGACCATGTTGCAGCCCTGCCCGCCCAGAAGCGCCACTGCACGATCGCGGTCAGGATGATCGGCGCGCGTGGGATACAGCACCCGGCGGACCCCCGGCAGCGTCGCAAGATGGTCGGCCAGCCGCGCGGCGGTGGCTTGGGTCCGGTCAAAACGCAGATCGAAGGACAACATGCCCCGTTCAGCCAGCCAGCAATCAAACGGGCTGGCGGTCAGGCCGGTGGTCACCGCAAAAACATAAAGCCGCTGGGCAAGATCGGGATCGCGGGCCGCGACATAGCCCAACATCACGTCCGAATGCCCCGCCAACAGCTTGGTCACGGAATGGATCACGATATCCGCACCATGATCAAAGGGACGAATCGCGCGTGGTGTCGTGAACGTATTGTCCACGACCAGAAGAACACCCGCGTCGCGCGCAACCTTCGCGATGCCGTCCAGATCGGCGACCCGCAGCGTCGGGTTGGATACGACCTCGATCAGGATCATCCGGGTTTCGGGCCGGATCGCGGCGCGCACTGCCTCTGCATCACCCGGATCGACGAGGGTTGTGGATATGCCCAGACGCGGAAGATCCTCGGCCATCAGGCGCAGTGACCGGCCATAAAGCTGATTGCCGCCGATCACATGATCGCCGGTCTTGCACAGCCCGAGAAGGGCGGCGCTGACCGCGGCCATGCCCGATCCGGTGACGATGCCGCCGGTGGCCCCTTCCATCCGGTCGAGCCGGGCGGCGACGACCTCGGCGTTGGGGTGGCCTTCGCGCGAATAGGTAAATCCCTTTGTGCGGCCTTCGTATTGATCGTCCAGCGCATCGGGCGTGTCCGAGGCATAGACCACCGATGGCGACAACGGCGTGACAACCGGGCGGCTGGCGCTTTGGGGCAAGGGATCAGGCCGCACGAGCGACCCTTTTTCGTTGCGGATCATTCCAAAGTCTCCGTCAGGTAATGCGGGCCGCTAAACCCCAGATCGAGCGAGAACGCGCAGGGGCGTGGCAGGTGGCCGCGCAGAAAATCCGCAATATCATCGCGCAACGCCTCCATGAAGGCCGCATCGCGATGCACCTTGGGCAACAGCGAAAGCTCCGCAATCAGGTGGGTGTGATGGCTGACAGGCGCAGGATACGCGCGCCCCTTGCAGGCCCCCGATCCGGCATCGTGGCGTTGAATGATCGCCTCGACACCGCGCAGCATGGCGGCCGCGTCGATGTCCAGATCGGCGGAATATTTCAGATCAAGATGCGGCATCGGTTCAGACTTCCTTCAGGCCGTCACGGAACTTGCGCATGTTGTCCTGATAATGCAGCGTGCCCAACCGCATGCGCTGGGCGGCCTTGTCGTCGATCTGGCGCACCACTTTGCCCGGTGCCCCCATAACCAGAGAATTGTCTGGGATTTCCTTGTTTTCGGGGATCAGCGCACCGGCTCCAATCAGGCAGTTCTTGCCGATTTTTGCCCCGTTCAGCACCGTGGCCCCCATGCCGATCAGGGAATTGTCTCCGATCGTGCAGCCATGCAGCATCACCTTGTGACCGATGGTGCAGTCGGCCCCGATCGTCAGAGGAAAGCCCATATCAACATGCATGACGCAGTTTTCCTGCACGTTCGATCCGCGACCAATACGGATTTCTTCGTGATCTGCGCGGATCGTTGTCCCGAACCACACGCTTGAGCCTTCTTCCATCACCACCTTGCCGATCAGATTGGCATCGGGAGCCACCCATGTATCTGGGTGCATGTCGGGGGCGTTTCCGTCCAAAGCGTAAATGGTCATTGCATATCCTCGAATTCCGATTGCAGGGTTTTGACATGGGCGTTCAGCCCCGGTTGTTGCAGCCGCCGCATCCGCGCGGCTTCGACGATGGTCTTGAGCTTGGCATCGGTGGCGTCCAGATCGTCGTTGACCAGAACATAATCGTATTCGGCCCAATGGCTGATTTCATCCCAGCTCTTGCGCATCCTTCCTGCGATCACCTCTTCGCTGTCCTGACCGCGCGTCACAAGGCGGCGGTGCAATTCACGGATCGACGGCGGCAGAATAAAGATCGACAGGGTATGCGGGCCCAACGCCGAATTCTGGATTTGCTGTGCCCCCTGCCAATCAATGTCAAAGAGAACATCGCGCCCCTCTTCGATGGCCTCCTGAACCGGGCCGCGCGGCGAGCCATAGTAATTGCCGAACACCCGCGCGTGTTCCAGCATGTCCCCGTTGGCCACGTCACGCTTGAATTGTTCTTCGCTCAGGAAATGATACTCGCGCCCGTCCAGTTCGCCTTGGCGGGGAGCACGCGTGGTGGCGGAAACCGAGAAATTCAGCGACCTGTCCCAATCCCGCAAACGGCCCGTCAGGGTGGATTTCCCCGCCCCCGAGGGCGAACTGAGAATGATGAGAAGGCCGCGCCGGACGGTCATGCCGAAATCTCCTGCTGGTGGTGTTCAGACCCCCCCGATACGCTCAGCGCGCCTGCGCGCCAAGTGTTACCGTGCGTTTTGGGCCGGGGATCATTCAACATTCTGCACCTGTTCACGCATCTGGTCGATGACCGCTTTCAGGTCCAGCCCCACGGTTGTCAGCGCGCTGGATTGCGCCTTGGAACACAGGGTGTTGGCCTCGCGGTTGAATTCCTGCATCAGGAAATCGAGCTTGCGTCCCACGGCCCCCTTGCCGTCAAGCAACGCGCGGGCCGCCACGACATGGGCGCGCAGGCGATCCAGTTCTTCGGTCACGTCGGATTTCACCGCCATCATCGCCAGTTCCTGCGCAACGCGCTGGGGATCGGCGTCAATTCCGGCCTCGGCAACTCTGGCCAGCGCCGTGTTCAGGGCCGCGGCGGCGGCAGGGCGGCGGGCCTCGGCGGCGACGGCGGCCGCGCCGGTCAGGGTTTCGATGCGGTCAAGCTGGGCGCGCAGCACCCCATCAAGCGCCTGACCTTCCTGTGCGCGCATTTCGAGAAATGCGGCAATCACCGTCTCCACATCGGCGAGCAGAGCGGCGCATAACGGGCCGGTATCCTCTTGCACATCGCCCCCCTGCTCCAGCACCCCACGCAGAGACAGGATATCGGTGGCACTGGTGGTTCCCAACGGCACACCCGCCGCCTGCGCCCGCGTCTGCACCACCCCCATCGCATCCAGAACCGAGGTCAGAACCGTATCGTTCACCCGCAACTGCCCGGCGCTTTCTTCGCGACTGAGTTTGAGCGACAGGTTCACGTTGCCACGCGCAACGGCACCGGACAGGCGCGCGCGCAGTCCCGCCTCGAGCCCATCAATCCAATCGGGCACGCGCAGCCGGATATCCAGCCCCTTGCCATTCACGGATCGAAGCTCCCATGCCCACGTAAAGGCCTCGTGGCTGCCCTTTGAGGCTGCAAATCCGGTCATGGAGTGGATCATTGGAAGGGTCCCCTGCTGTTTCGCGCGGCAGCTAATGCGATCCGGGCTGCGGGGGCAAGGGCCGGGCGCGATTAACCATCTGTTTCAAAAACGCTCTGAACGGCGCGGCACCCATGGCAAACTGCACCACAGCGTTAACCTTTGGGTAATCATTATGGACATAGCCTTACCAAAACGGGGCCGCGTTCCGCAGTGACGATCCACAGTGTGAGGATGACAGGCACCATGTGCACCGATGGAACACCTCTTGGCCAGGACCCCCGACGCCATGCGCGCGTTCCATATGAGACAGGACGGATCATCGCCATGAGCCGCTTCAGACAGGACAAACGCGCCCCCGCGCTGCGTCTTCTGGATGCCTATTGGACCGACCTGCGGGCGCAGGCGGGCGGCGACGTGCCGACTCGATCCGCTCTTGATCCGCGCGGGCTTGAAACCGTGCTGGATCGCATCTTTATCCTCGAGCGGATCGCACCGGGTTTCGCCCGGATCCGCCTGTCCGGTATGCGGTTGAACCTGCTGACCGGAATGGAGGTGCGCGGCCTGCCCTTTTCGGCGCTGTTCACGCCAGCGGCGCGGCAAACACTCGCGCCGCTGGTCACACGGCTGTTTTCCGATCCAGCACGAATCGAAATGACCATCGAGGCCGAAACCGGACCGGGACGTCCGGGTTTTGCTGGGCAAGTCCTGTTGCTGCCATTGCGCGACAATCGCGGGCTGATCAGCCGCGCGGTGGGAGCTTATGCCGATACGGGTGCAGATCCGGGGCGCACGCCGCGCCGTTTCGCGATTTCGTCAGACACGGCGTGCTGCTTTGATATCGCCGTGACATGGCCCGCCGATGGCCGCGCCGATCGGGCCAATGATACCGGACCGGACCACCGTGCCTTTGCAGAAGAGGCCGAACCGCTTTTGCGGCCCGGCCCCCGATTGCGTGTGGTGCATCCCCGAAAGGACGACGCCTGATCGTCAGCCCGCGTCGCGCGCGGCTTCCTTGCGGTGCCGGTCAGACAGTTCCTCGGCCACGAGAAACGCCAGTTCAAGAGACTGGCTCGCGTTCAGACGCGGATCGCAGGCGGTGTGATAGCGATCGCTCAGATCCTCATCGGACACGGCATAGATACCGCCGGTGCATTCAGTCACATCCTGGCCTGTCATCTCGAAATGCACTCCGCCGGGCACGGTGCCTTCGGCGGCGTGCACGCCAAAGAAATCGCGCACTTCGCGCAGCACGGAATCAAACGGACGGGTTTTGAACCCCGACGACGATTTGATCGTGTTGCCGTGCATCGGATCACAAACCCAGGTCACATTCGCGCCCTCTTCCTGAACCGTGCGGATCAGACGGGGCAGATGTTCGCCGACATTGCCCGCACCGAACCGCGCAATCAGCGTCAGCTTGCCCTCTTCATTTTCGGGGTTCAGTTTCGCCATCAGCGCCTTGAGATCGTCGCTGGTCATTGACGGACCGCATTTGAGCCCGATCGGGTTCAGCACACCGGAACAGAATTCCACATGCGCGCCATCGGGCTGACGGGTGCGATCGCCAATCCAGATCATGTGACCCGAGCCAGCCAGCCAGTCGCCTGAGGTGGAATCCAGCCGGGTCAGCGCCTCTTCGTATTCCAGAAGAAGGCCCTCGTGGCTGGTATAGAATTCCACCGCCTGCAAGGTATGCGCCGTATCGCGGGTCACGCCCGCCGCCCGCATGAAGCCCAGCGTATCAGATATCCGCTCGGCCATTTCGCGATACCGGTCGGCCTTGTCCCCTTCGATAAAGCCCAGAGTCCAGCGGTGCACCTGATCCACATTGGCGTATCCACCGGTGGAAAAGGCGCGCAACAGATTGAGCGTCGCGGCGGCCTGTGTGTAGGCCTGCAGCATCTTTTGCGGATCGGGAATCCGCGCCTCGGGGGTGAACGCCAGTTCGTTGATGATATCACCGCGATAGCTTGGCAATTCCTGCCCGTCGATCACTTCGGTCGGGGCGCTGCGCGGTTTGGCAAACTGTCCGGCCATGCGCCCGACCTTGATCACCGGAACCTTGGCACCAAAGGTCAGAACCATCGCCATCTGCAACATCACCTTGAAGGTGTCACGAATGCCGTCGGCGCTGAATTGTTCAAAACTCTCGGCGCAATCGCCCCCCTGCAAGAGAAACGCCTCGCCACGGGCGGCCTGACCCAGATGAGCCTTGAGCCTCCGCGCCTCTCCGGCAAACACCAAGGGGGGATACTTCGACAGCCGGGCCTCGACCGCATGAAGCGCCTCGGGATCGGTATAGTCCGGCATCTGCACGCGCGGTTTTGCGCGCCATCCGGATTTTTGCCACTGGGTCATTCTCTGTCTCCGTGCTATCTCGGACGCCCCATATACAAAAGGGACGCCGATAACACCATATCACAATTGCCATCTCTTGACGGCACCATTCCCGGAACGCATGGTCAACCAAGTGTCGCCCACGACACATACCTACCTGAACGAAAGCCGTCTGATGCAATCCAAACGACGCATTGTCGATACTGTCGTCCCTTCCCCCAAGACGCGTCGCTTTGTCTTCGTGCTTCTGGATAATTTTACGCTGTTGTCCTTTTCCTCCGCGATGGAAGCCCTGCGTATCGCCAACCGGATGTCGGGCAAGACGCTTTACGAATGGCGCCTGATCGGAGAAGGCGGCGGGCACGTCAGCTGTTCGGCGGGAACCGAGTTCCGCCTCGAAGGCGATCTCGAAGAACTGAATCGCGAAGATTTCGTCATGATCTGCGGCGGAATCGATGTGCAGAAAGCCACCACGAAACGGCTGCTCAACTGGGTGCGCCGCGAAGCCCGGCGCGGGCTCATGATGGGTGGGCTCTGCACCGCCGGATACACGCTGGCGCGGGCCGGGCTGCTGGACGGAAAACGCGCAACGATCCACTGGGAAAACCAGGACAGCTTTGCCGAGGAATTCGAAGAAGTCACCCTGACCAAATCCGTCTTTGTCGTTGACGGCACCCGGATCACCACCGCGGGCGGGACGTCGTCCATCGACCTGATGCTGAAGCTAATTGCCGACCAGCATGGCGAAGACCTCGCCAACGCGGTGGCCGATCAGTTGATCTATTCGTCGATCCGCACCGATCAGGACACCCAGCGCCTGTCGGTTCCCACTCGCATCGGCGTGCGTCACCCAAAGCTCAGCCAGGTCATTCAGACCATGGAGCAGAACATCGAAGAACCGATCAGCCCGGCCAACCTCGCCAAATACGTGGGCATGTCCACACGCCAGCTCGAACGCCTGTTCCGGCGCTATCTGAACCGGTCGCCAAAACGCTACTACATGGAATTGCGTCTGCAAAAGGCGCGCAACCTGCTGATGCAAACAGATATGAGCGTGATCAACGTCGCTCTGGCCTGCGGGTTTGCCTCGCCGTCGCATTTCTCGAAATGCTACCGGGCGCATTATGACACGACCCCCTACCGCGAACGCGGCAGCCACGCCTCGCGCCTGTCCATCTGAACGCCGCCACCGGCAGTCAAACCAAAGGCGCGCTGTTTCTTTCTCGTTTCAAATACCCCCGCCGGAGGCGCCCCGCGTCGCGCGCAGCGCGGCGCAAAACGCATACTTCGACGCGCGCAGCGCGTCTCTATTTGTCAACGATGCGATAAACAGCCCCATCAATGACCGACAGGAAATAGATTGCCCCATCCTCGCCTTCGGCCAGATCCCGCACCCGGCCGGTCTGCGGGCTGGCGATCCGTTCAACCTCGCGCAGGTCAGCACCGGACAGGCGGCTGATGTAATCGAATTTGAGACTGCCCACGAACAGATCGCCCCGCCACTGCGGGAACATGTTGCCCTGATACGCGATCAGCCCGGAAGGAGCGATGGAGGGGTCCCAATAATGAGCCGGTTGTTCAAGCCCTGCCTTCGCGGTTCCTTCGCCGATCTTTCCACCGCTGTAGTGACGTCCGTATGAGATGACCGGCCAGCCGTAATTGGCCCCCTTCCTGATGCGATTGACTTCGTCACCGCCGCGTGCGCCGTGCTCTGCGACCCACAGGGTGCCGCGCGCATCAAAACCGGCCCCCTGAGGGTTGCGATGACCATAGGACCATATTTCAGGCAGGATTCCCGCTGTGCCGACAAACGGGTTGTCGGCGGGCACTTCGCCGTCGCGGGTGACGCGGATTATGCTCCCGTTATGGGTGCTGCGGTCCTGCGCGCTGGGCCTGTCGCCACGGTCGCCGATGGTCACAAGAAGCGTGCCGTCAGGGGCCTCGACCACGCGGCTTCCGAAATGGCGTCCGCCGCTGGCACCGGGGGCCGCTTCGAACAGGACGCGCAGGCGCTCAAGGCGGCGCGCGTCTCGGGAAAGCCGCGCCTTGGCGAGCGCTGTGCCCGCCCCGCCACCGGGCTGGCGTTTGGAAAAAGTCAGAAAGATTTCCCGCGTCCGGTCAAAATCCCGCGCCACCGTCACGTCCAGCAGGCCACCCTGCCCGCGCGCAAACACATTGGGAACGCCGCGCACATCGACGCGCCGCCCGTCCTGCCAGTGCACCAGATTTCCATCCCGTTCCGTAATCAACATGCCGCCACCGGGCAGCAAGCCGATACCCCATGGTTCCTCAAGACCATCCAGAACCTGTTCGATCCTGAAGTCCTGCGCCATGGCCGGTCCTGACAGGACGACCCCCGCGATCATGACCGCCAGCGCGTTGGCCATCCGGCGTGCCATCCATTTTCCAGCCATAGCCTTGTCTCCTATTGTGCGTGTTCCGCTTGGTTTCATCTGGGCGATGCGCGTGGCGCAGGGGTTTGTTCCTGTATGATTTGGGCGATATTGACCTTGGGGCAAGGCTGTCGCGAAATACCTTTTCATTTGGCGGCGACTTGCCTAGCATCTCTGATCGAACACAAGAAAACAGGGGAAAACCATGAAAAAGCTTCTTATGGCGACAACAGCGATGGCCCTCATGGCCGGGCCTGCCTTTGCTGCGGGACATGGGTCCGAGGTCAAGATCGGCGTGATCCTTGGCTTTACCGGCCCTATCGAATCGCTGACACCGACGATGGCCGCCGGGGCCGAACTGGCGATGAAGGAAGTCACCGACAGCGGGATGCTGCTCCAAGGTATGACCGTCACGCCTGTGCGCGCGGATTCGACCTGCGTGGATTCGGCGGCGGCGACAGCGGCGGCAGAACGGCTTGTCACCTCTGACGGGGTCAAGGGCATCATGGGCGCGGATTGCTCGGGCGTGACCGGCGCGATTCTGTCCAATGTGGCCGTTCCCAACGGCATGGTGATGATTTCGCCTTCGGCCACTTCGCCGGGCCTGACCCATGCCAACAACGAAGACAACGGCCTGTTCTTCCGCACCGCACCGTCGGATGCGCGTCAGGGCGAGGTCATGACGCAGGTGTTGATTGAGGAAGGCATCAAGGAAGTTGCCGTCACCTACACCAACAATGACTATGGCAAGGGTCTCGCGGACAGCTTTCAGGCCGCGTTCGAGGCCGCGGGCGGCACAGTGACGATCAACACGGCCCACGAAGACGGCAAGGCGGATTATTCGGCCGAAGTTGGCGCATTGGCCTCTGCCGGTGGCGACCGTCTGGTGGTGGCCGGTTATGTCGATCAGGGGGGGCCGGGCATCGTCCGGGCGGCGCTTGATTCCGGTGCCTTTGACACGTTCCACTTCCCCGACGGGATGATCGGTGCGTCGCTCGAGGAAACCTTTGGCGAGGAAATCGAAGGGTCCACCGGCCAGTTGCCGGGCACAGACAGCCCGGGTGCCGCAAAATACGCCGAATTGGTTGGTGATGCGTTTGATGCCACCTCGCCTTACGCGGGCGAAGCCTATGATGCGGCCGCGTTGCTCATGCTGGCCATGCAGGCCGCAGGCTCGGTTGAACCCGGCGATTACAAGAGCGCGGTTTTCGACGTGGCCAATGCACCGGGCGAAAAGATTTATCCCGGCGAATTGGGCAAGGCGTTGCAGATCCTCAAGGATGGTGGCGATGTCGATTATGTCGGTGCCACTGCCGTGGAGCTGATCGGATCGGGTGAAACCGCAGGAAGCTATCGCCAGATCGTGATCGAAGGTGGTAAAATCACCACGACAAAGTTCCGTTGATCGGTCAGTATCTGTAAGAACAAGAAAGCCCGGGCCTTTGCGGTCCGGGCTTGCTGCTATAAAACGCGCCGCTGACAAGAGCGCAATTTCGCAAGGGGGATGCGGATGATCGTCGTAGAGGACATCCACAAGCATTTTGGAGGCTTCCATGCCGTCGACGGTGCAACGATGTCGATCAAGGAAGGTTCCATTACCGGATTGATCGGGCCAAACGGGGCCGGAAAAACAACACTTTTCAATGTCATAGCGGGCGTTCTTAAACCGACATCCGGGCGCGTGACCATGCTGGGCGAAGACATCACTGGGCTGCCCCCGCATGAACTGTTTCACAAGGGATTGCTGCGGACCTTCCAGATCGCGCATGAATTCTCATCCATGAGCTGCCGTGAGAATCTGATGATGGTGCCCGGCGGGCAATCGGGCGAAACACTTTGGAACACGTGGTTTGGGCGCAAGCGGATCGCCAATGAAGAACGGGCTCTGCGCGCCAAGGCCGATGAGGTTCTGGAGTTCCTTACCATTTCGCATCTGGCCGATCACAAGGCCGGTCAGGTATCGGGCGGACAGAAAAAGCTGCTGGAACTTGGCCGCACGATGATGGTGGACGCGCGCATCGTGTTTCTGGACGAAGTCGGGGCCGGTGTGAACCGCACCCTTCTCAATACCATTGCCGATGCGATCCTGAGGCTGAACACCGAACGCGGATACACCTTTGTGGTGATCGAACATGACATGGATTTCATCGGCAAGATTTGCGATCCGGTGATCTGCATGGCCGAAGGCAAGGTTCTGGCCCAAGGAACGCTGGCCGAAATCAAGGCCAATGAACAGGTGATCGAAGCCTATCTGGGCACCGGCCTGAAAAACAAGGATCAGCTGGAGGCAGGCGCATGAGCGGCACAGCGGCAAAAGCCACCGGTGCGGGCGACGCGCCCTTCCTGATCGGTGACAGCATGACCGGTGGATATGGCAAGGGGCCGGATATCCTGCACGACTGCACCATAGCGGTGAACCCCGGCGAAATCGCCGTGATTGTTGGCCCCAACGGAGCGGGTAAATCCACCGCGATGAAGGCGGTGTTCGGGATGCTGGACGTGCGTCAAGGCAGCGTTCGGCTGGATGGGGAAGACATCACCCGGCTCAGCCCGCAGGATCGCGTGGTCAAGGGCATGGGGTTCGTTCCCCAGACCAACAATATCTTTACCTCCATGTCGGTTGAGGAAAACCTCGAGATGGGTGCCTTTATCCGGCGCGACGACATCGCCGCGACGATGGAGCAGGTCTATGACCTGTTCCCGATCCTGCGCGAAAAACGCAAGCAGGCCGCGGGCGAATTGTCGGGGGGGCAACGTCAGCAGGTGGCCGTGGGTCGCGCCCTCATGACCCGGCCCAAGGTTCTGATGCTGGACGAACCCACCGCAGGCGTCAGCCCTATCGTTATGGATGAATTGTTTGACCGGATCATCGAAGTCAGCCGAACCGGCATTCCGATCCTCATGGTCGAACAGAACGCGCGTCAGGCGCTGGAGATCGCGGACAAGGGGTATGTCCTCGTTCAGGGCCGCAACGCCTTTACCGGAACCGGCAAGGATCTTCTTGCCGATCCCGAAGTTCGCAAATCATTTCTGGGGGGATAAGGGATGGATTTTCTCAACGCCATTGTGGCGCTTTCAAATTTCGTTCTGGTTCCCGCCATTGCCTATGGCAGCCAGCTGGCGCTGGGTGCGCTTGGGGTCACCCTGATCTACGGCATCCTTCGGTTTTCCAATTTTGCCCACGGCGATACGATGGCCTTTGGTGCCATGATCACGATCCTTGTGACGTGGTGGATGCAATCGGCGGGCATCAATCTTGGCCCTCTGCCAACCGCGCTTCTGGCACTGCCTTTCGGAATTCTGGGCTGTGTCGCGATGCTGCTGCTTACGGATCGGCTGATTTACCGGTTCTATCGCGAACAAAAGGCCAAGCCGGTGATCCTCGTGATTGTGTCCATGGGCGTAATGTTCATCATGAACGGGATCGTCAGGTTCATCATCGGCCCGAATGACCAACGCTTTGCCGACGGAGAACGATTTCTGATTTCGGCGCGGGAATTCAAGGCGATGACCGGGCTGAGCGAGGGGCTTGCGATCCGCACCTCTTCGGTGATCACTGTTGTCGTTGCGGTAATTGCGGTTGCGCTGTTGTTCTGGTTTCTCAACCGGACCCGCACCGGAAAATCCATGCGCGCCTATTCGGATAACGAAGATCTCGCGCTTTTGTCCGGCATCAATCCCGAGCGCGTTGTGATGGTCACCTGGTTGATCGTGGCGGCTCTGGCGACGGTGGCAGGGGTTCTTTATGGTCTCGACAAGAGCTTTAAGCCCTTCACCTATTTCCAACTGCTGCTTCCGATTTTCGCCTCGGCGATTGTCGGCGGTCTGGGTAACCCGCTGGGCGCGATTACAGGAGGCTTCGTGATCGCCTTTTCCGAGGTCACGATCACCTATGCCTGGAAGAAGGTCGCCAATTATGTCCTCCCCGAAAGCATTGCACCGGATGGTCTGGCCCAGCTTCTGAGCACGGACTACAAATTCGCGGTCAGCTTCGTGATCCTGCTGATCGTGCTTCTCTTCAAGCCTACGGGCCTTTTCAAGGGGAAAGCGGTATGAACGACGTGGTCAAGAACACCGGTCTTTTTGCCCTTGTGGGGGCGCTGATCATTGCCACCGGCTTTATGCAAAGCTGGAACAGCGCGCTGTTGATCCTGAACATGGGGTTGATCAGTGCGATCATGGCGCTTGGGGTAAACCTTCAATGGGGGTTTGCGGGGCTGTTCAACGTGGGAATTATGGGGTTCGTGGCGCTTGGCGGTCTGGCCGCAGTGCTGATTTCCATCGCCCCTGAACATGACGCATGGGCCGCGGGCGGGTTCTCTGTGATCGCGGGCCTGTTGCTGGGTGCTGCGACAATCGCGGCCACCATCATGGCAACCAAACGTATGCCCGCAGGCCGCACCCGCACCCTTGTCGTGCTGGCCCTGCTTGTGGGTGGTTTTTTTCTTTATCGCGCGGTGTTCGATCCGGGCGTCGCCGCGGTCGAGGCCGTCAACCCGGCCAATGCGGGCTTTCTGGGGGGGCTTGGGCTTCCGGTTTTGTTGTCCTGGCCGGTGGGCGGATTGCTGGCCGCCGGGGCGGCGTGGATCATCGGCAAGACCGCCCTTGGGCTGCGGTCGGATTATCTGGCCATTGCGACCCTCGGGATTGCAGAGATCATTATCGCCGTTCTCAAGAACGAGGACTGGCTTTCGCGTGGCGTCAAGAACGTGATCGGCCTGCCCCGTCCGGTTCCCTATGAGGTTGACTTGCAAGCCAGCGAAGGCTTCCGCTCGTGGGTCGAAGGGGCCTATTCCGCACGGCTTGACGGGCTCGATGCAGACGCGCGGGCCTCCGCGCTCGCCGATCTGGTGATCACCACCTCTTCGATCACGGTGAAATTTGCCTATGCGGGCCTCTTTCTCTTTGTGTTGCTGGTCCTGATGTGGCTGGTGCAGCAGGCTCTCAACAGCCCATGGGGCCGGATGATGCGCGCGATCCGCGACAATGAGGTCGCCGCAGAAGCCATGGGCAAGGACGTGACAGGCCGACACCTGCAGGTGTTTATCCTCGGATCGGCCATCTGCGGGATCGCAGGCGCGATGATGACCACGCTGGACGGTCAGTTGACCCCCGGCACCTACCAGCCACTGCGCTATACTTTCCTGATCTGGGTGATGGTGATCGTTGGCGGATCGGGAAATAACTTTGGCGCGGTTCTGGGCGGGTTCCTGATCTGGTTCCTGTGGGTTCAGGTCGAACCCATCGGTCTTGTCGTGATCCAGACGTTGACCGCCGGGCTTGCCGACGGCAGCGCTCTGAAATCACACCTTCTGGAAAGCGCGGCGCATATGCGCCTGCTGACCATGGGTGTCATCCTGCTGCTCGTGCTCCGGTTCAGCCCGCGTGGCCTGATCCCGGAAAAATGACGACGGCCTTTGCCCCCGCGCCCGCTTTTTCTTTTGCTGAAAAGATATTGGAGGGCGTGCGGGGGGCAGAGCCCCGCCGCATGTCATTTCCATCCCTTTCGGTAATTTACCGCCCCCGGAACAATCCGCCCAGAATTCCGCGCACAAGACGGCGGCCAGTGGTGCCCGACAATTCCTTGACCACGGCGCGGGTCAGGGCCTCACCAATGCCTGCTGGTTGGGATCGGGTCTGCCGGGCGGTTGATCGGCTGACACGGCTGCCGGAATAGCGCCGCGCGGCGTTGAATTCCCGTTGCGCCGCGCTTTGGCTTTCCTCGGCGTCGATCTCTGCCTGTTCGGCTTGTGCGGCGGCTTGCGCGGCGGCATCCGCACGGGCGCGGAGGATTTCATAAGCCGATTGGCGATCCACCTGCGCCTCGTATTTTCCGGCCAACGCGGATTGCGCAATCACCTCCGCGCGGCGGGCGGGCGTTATCGGACCCAATTGCGAGGACGGAGGCCGGATCAGGGTGCGCTCAACCACCCCCGGCACGCCCTTGCGCTGAAGCATTGAGGTCACCGCTTCGCCCACCCCGACGTCGCGGATCGCGTCCACCGTTTCAAATCGCGGGTTGGGCCGATAAGTTTCCGCCGCCAGACGCAACGCCTTGCGGTCCCGCGCGGTAAAGGCGCGCAAAGCATGCTGAACCCGGTTGCCCAACTGACCAAGGATATCTTCGGGAATATCCGGCGGACTTTGGGTGACAAAGAACACCCCGACCCCCTTGGAGCGGATCAGGCGGGCCACCTGTTCCACCTTGTCCACCAACGCCTTGGGTGCGCCATCAAACAGAAGATGGGCCTCGTCAAAGAAAAAGACCAGCTTGGGTTTGTCGGGATCCCCCACTTCGGGCAGCTCTTCGAACAATTCCGACAACAGCCACAGCAGGAACGTGGAATACAGGCCCGGCGATGCCATCAGGGTATCGGCGGCCAGAATATTCACCATGCCGCGCCCGTCCGGTGCCTGCCGCATGAGATCATTAAGTTCCAGCGCCGGTTCGCCAAACAGGTTGGAACCACCCTGATTTTCCAGCACCAGAAGCCGTCTCTGGATCGCCCCGATCGAGGCGATCGACACATTTCCGTAACGCAAAGACAACTCGGCGCGGTTTTCGCCGATCCACACCAGAAGCGCCCTCAGATCCTTGAGATCAAGCAACGGCAACCCTTCTTCATCCGACAAACGGAACGCGATGTTCAGGATGCCTTCCTGAGGATCCGTCAGCTCCAGAAGGCGGGACAGCAACAGCGGCCCCATTTCGGCCACGGTGGTGCGCACAGGGTGGCCCTGTTTCCCGAACAGATCCCAGAACGCCACTGGAAACGCCGCATAGCTGTAATCGTCAAAACCGATTTTTGCCGCGCGTTCCATGAATGGGCCGTGCAGCTTGGCCGTGGGGCTGCCTGCATTGGCCAGCCCGGAAAGATCGCCTTTCACGTCGGACAAAAACACCGGCACCCCGGCCGCCGAAAACCCTTCGGCAAGGATTTGCAACGTGACCGTCTTGCCGGTTCCCGTGGCCCCCGCGATCAGCCCGTGGCGGTTCGCATAGCGCAAGGCCAACCCCTGCTTTTCGCCATATCCGGGACCACCGCCCCCCAAAAATACGTGATCTTGCATCGTGTCCTGCCCCTGATCTGTCTCTCTTGGAATGAGAATACAAATTTAACCTTTGCGTGGCAGTGTTTATCTGCGGTGCCGCACGGGTTCGTGGCCCTTTTTTGTGCCCGGACTGCCTGATTGGCCCGCGTTCCTCCCTGTCTGACTGGCCGCGCCATCTGTGCGCGGCCATTTTTTGTGCGAAAAGTGATTAACGCGTGAATTTCTTTTGAAAAAACATGGGCCTCTGGACCGATCAACTGCAAATATGCTGTTGACCGGTGACAAAGCGTCTCGTAACGTCACGGCAATAACTAAGTCGGCCAGTCCGACGGGGAGAACCAAATTCGAAGGGGGCCTTGCGGCCCCCTTTATCTTTGGCCGGGCGGGCCTTCTCCCACAGCCCTTTGCAAACCTCCCGATCACGGCTACCAAAGCCCGCTTTTCCAAGTTTTGCCGATGTTCAATGCCCCGCATAAAAACCACGCGCGATTGGGACTGACTCTGTGCATCGAGCGTGTTAGATGATCCGGGAAACGCCAAACGGAGACGACCGTGACACCAAAGTTCAACAGCTTTACCCGCTTTGCCGCCGCTGGCCTGCTGTCGCTGACCACAGCGCTGTCCGCGCCGGTTTCGGCGCAGGAGACCGCCACAACCACGGATGCCCAGACCGGGCTTGATTTGGGCACGCAGGCGGAACCGCGCCCCGGCGAAAGATATTCCAAGGAAAAGATCGGCGATTGGGATCTGGCTTGCATCAAGACCGAAACCGACGAGGATCCCTGTTCTTTGTTGCAGATCCTGACCGACGACAGTGACAATCCGGTCGCCGAAGTCTCGGTGTTCCGCCTTGAAGGCGATGGTCCGGCGGTCGCAGGGGCCACAATCGTCGTACCGCTTGAAGTGCTGTTGCCAGCGCAACTGACCATTGGTGTCGATGGGGCTGCCGGGAAACGCTACAACTATTCCTTCTGCAACCCGGTGGGATGCTACGCCCAGATCGGCTTTACCGCTGAGGACATCGAAGCGTTCAAGAAGGGCGGTGCGGCAACCGTTACGGTGGTCCCTGCCCCAGCCCCCGATCAGCAGGTGGTTCTTGAGATGTCGCTCAAGGGGTTTACCGCGGGCTATGAGAAATCTGACGTGGTGCCGAACTGAGGCAGCCCGAACGAATGTGAAAAGGCCCCTGCGGTTGCGGGGGTCTTTTTTTGTGGCCGGTGGTCCGCTGGATGCCCGAGCGGTCGCCCCGCGGGGGCGGAGACATGGGGGCGCTGCCCCCGGCCCTGCGGGCCTCCCCCGGAGTATTTTGGGCCAGAAGAAGGGGCCCCGCGCGACAGGCGTGATGATCAGAGAGACGTCGGGATCAGATACGGGCGATGGCCAGCACCGCGTTCAGCCCGCCAAATGCAAAGGCATTGGACAGGGCCACATCTATGCGAGCCTCGCGCGCGGTATTGGGGACCACATCGAGCGCGCATTCGGGATCGGGTTCTTCGTAGCCGATGGTCGGGGCCACCACCCCGTCGCGCACCGCCATGATGCAGGCCAGCAGTTCCACTGCCCCCGTGCCGCCGATCAGATGGCCGTGCATGGATTTCGTCGATGAGATCATCAGCGTGTCGGCATGCGCGCCGAAGGCATCGGCGACGGCGGCGCATTCGGTTTTGTCATTGGCGGCTGTGCCGGTGCCATGAGCGTTGATATAGCCGACGCGCGTCGGGTCCAGACGCCCATCGCGCAGCGCACCGGAAATGGCACGGGCCGCGCCCTGTTTGGAGGGCATCACGATGTCGGCGGCATCCGAGGTCATTGCATACCCCATGACTTCGCACAGGATGTCGGCACCTCTTGCGCGGGCGTGTTCGTAGTCTTCGAAGACAAAGATACCGGCACCTTCGCCCTGCACCATTCCATTGCGATTTGCGCTGAACGGGCGGCAGGCATCACGTGACATCACGCGCAGACCTTCCCACGCCTTGACCCCGCCAAAGCAGAGCATGGATTCAGATCCGCCGGTGATCATCACAGGGGCCAGCCCCGAGCGCACCATTTCAAATGCCTGCGCCATGGCGTGGTTGGACGAGGCACAGGCCGTTGACACGGTGAAGGACGGACCGCGCAGGTTCCATTCCATCGACACATGCGACGCGGCGGCGTTGTTCATCAGCTTGGGCACCACGAACGGGTGCACCCGGTTCTTGCCCTCTTCATAAACGGCGCGGTAATTGTCGTCCCATGTGCTGACCCCGCCTCCGGCTGTGCCGAGCACCACGCCCGACCGGTCCGCAAGCGGGCCGGAAAACTCAAGCCCCGCCTGTTCTATGGCCTCGCGGGCGGCGGTCAGGGTGAATTGGGTAAAGCGATCGTAAAGCGATATCTGCTGGCGGTTAAAGCGGCCTTCGGCCTCGAAGCCGCGCACCTGGCCGCCTATGGTGATGGCCAGCCGGTCAACATCGCGGAAATCCAGCGGACCGATCCCGCAGGTGCCCGCGCGCATCGCAGCCAGCGTATCGGGGACGTTGTGGCCAAGGGCATTGATCGTGCCCGCGCCGGTGATGACAACCCGTTTCATCCTGTGCCCCTGTGATAGACGATCGGGATCAGCCCGCCTTTTCGGCCACCAGCCGTTCGATGCCCGCGATAATGCTGGCGACATTGGTGATGTCGAATTCGCTTTTGTCCGGTTCGTTTGCGTTGAACGGGATGGTGATATCAAAGGCTTCTTCGATGGCGAATATGCTTTCCACCAGCCCCAGGCTGTCAATGCCGAGATCCTCAAGCGTGCTGTCCCGGGTGACATCCGATGGGTCCAGAACCGCCTGTTCGGCGACGATCTCGATGACCTTGTCGGCGACGTTCATGGTTGGATCCTTTTGCTGATCTGCGGCTGATTTAGTGTTTGTCGCCGCTTTTGAAAACAGCCTTTTTCAACTCTGCGATATCGCGCAAGAGCCTCGGCAGGCGACGCAGGGATTTGTAGATCTCAAGCTGGCTGTCCATTTTGGTTGCAGGATAGCCCAGCATCACGCGGCCTGCGGGCACATTGGCCAGAACCTTTGTCGCGCCGCCGGTGATCACGTTGTCACCGATAAAAAGGTTGTCGCCAACGCCGGTTTGGCCACCTAGAACAACGTTGTTGCCCACGACGGTGGATCCGGCCACCCCGACCTGACCGCAGATCAGACAATCATTGCCCATGCGCACATTATGGCCGATATGGGCAAAATTGTCGAACTTGCACCCGTTACCGATGATCGTGTCGCGGATGGTGCCATTGTCGATGGTGGCATTGGCCCCCATTTCCACATCATCGCCCAGACGCACCGCACCCAGAGAATGGATGCGCACATAGCTTTGGGACGCTATATCACCCTGATCGCCCAGAGTTTCACGGGCCCGTTCGATGCCGGACACTTCGGGCGTGACAAAGGAAAATCCGTCGCCACCAAGCCGGGCACCCGGTTGCGCGATAAACCGCGCGCCGACGGTCACGCGGGCACCAATGCTGACCATTTCGCGCAGAAACCCGGCCTCGCCGAGCGTGGCGTCCATTCCAATGAAACAATGCGGACCGATGATTGATCCCGCCCCAATCCGCGCGCGCGGTCCGACAATCGACATGGGCCCGATGGTGACATCCTCCCCGATGTCGGCGCTGGGGTCGATCAGGGCGCTGGGATGGATACCGGTGCCAAACCCGGCGTCAAAACCCTGACCCTGGTCCAGCATGGACGTCATCCGCGCCATCGCCAGACGCGGACGTGCGGGAAAGATCGCAGCACGTAGGCCCAGTGCCCGATAATCCGCCCCATCCCACAGCATCGCCGCCCGCGCCGACCCATCAGACAGGGAGCCCGCATATCGCGGCGACATTGCCATTGCCAGATCATCCGGCCCGGCATCGGCGGGTTCCGCCGCCCGCGCGATAATCATATCGGTATCACCGGCGCATTGCGCGCCGATCTGCCGTGCGATATCGGCGATGGTGTAGCCCATGAACAAGCCTCGCTTTAGCCCTTTGGCCGCAGGCTTACCCTCGAATGGCGTTCAGGGCCACCCCTGCCTGTTCCAGCGCATCCCAGATTTTGCGGTCCCGTCCATAGACATCGCGGCGGTATTCCATCCCGCCCTTGGGCGCGCTGATGGCGGTGCGATAGATCAGGTGAACCGGCAAAGGTTCGCGGAGATCCACTTGCGTTTCGCGGCCCGTCCCCAGGACCTCATGGAAGTAATCCACCGGATTGTCACGCTGCTGCGACAGAAGCGCATAGGCAAATTCAAACGGCTGGGCCAGACGGATGCAGCCATGGGAATAAGCCCGCACTTCCCGCGAAAACAGGTGTTTCTGCGGGGTGTCGTGCAGATAGATGTTATGCTTGTTGGGGAACATGAACTTGACCAGTCCAAGCGCATTGGAACGGCCCGGCGGCTGGCGCATGGCAAAGGGGAAACTGCGCGAAGAAAACTGCGTGAAATCCACGCTTGACCGATTGACCACGCGCCCACGGGAATCCGTGATTTGCAGATGGCCCACGGCGTTGGGATTCTTTTGCAGTACCGGCAGATATTCCTTGGTGATGATCGACCGGGGCACGTGCCAGCTTGGGTTGATGATCATGTGTTCCATGACATCCGAAAACTCAGGCGATCGACGGTCGGCATCACGGTGGCCCACAACCGAGCGTGTCTGAAACACCAAACGGTCATCATCCATGATCTTGGCATGGAAATCGGCGAGGTTAACGATAACATGCCGGTCGCCGCGATCCCGGTTGAACCAGCGTTCCCGCTCCATTGCGACGTGAATGGCGCGAAGACGCGCATCGGGGGATACATTGATTTCCCCGATCGTCCCGTCACCTGCGACCCCGTCCACTTCGAGACCATGGGCAAGTTGAAACGCACGCACCGCCTCTGAAATCGCCTCGTCATATGTGGCCGTTGCGCTGCGCCCAAGAAAGCCCATTGCCTGAAGCCGGTTGCGCAATGCGATCACACGATTGCCCCGATCACCGGGTTCCAGCTTGCCAGATGGCACCGTTGGCCCCCAGCCACCGGCCCGAATTCGGGCCTGAAGGCGCAGCTTTTCTTTCATCAGCGCGCGGTATTCGTGGGTTTGGGGCGGCAGGTTTGCGATATAATCCACCGGATCCGCCTGGGCAAAGGTCGCCAAAAGCGCATTGCGATCCCGATAGGGAACCTCGCGCACGATCCCTTTGTCGATCTGTGACGGCACCAGCAACCCGGTTTGCACGTCACGGGCATACTGCAGGAAGACGCGGCTCAACTCGACCTCGACCGCCCCCAGATCGCGCGTGCTGCGGGCCCGGCTGAGCTGCGACAACAGCCCGTCAACGTCATACCGCTCAACCGGCAAACCATGCACCCCGGCCCCGCGCAACCCGGCAAACAGAGCTTTGCGCCGCGCCTCATAGACAGGCCCGGTTCCGGTCCAGACCGGTGCATAGACCTGCGCACGATAAAACGCGGCGATGTCGCGATCTTCGGCGGCATGTTCGGCGATGGCCTGTTTATGCGCCGTCACCTGCGCCACCGCGGGCGCTGCGGTCAGCGCCACCGCAAGGGCCGCCCCCGCAACGCATCTCCGGGCAAAAACAACCGTCGTCGAGAACATGAAACACCGCCTTTATCAAATTCGAACAATATTCCCATCGTTTCCGAGCCCCTCGCGTGTGTCCATTCACAAAATGATGAGAAATTGCATTTATCCCTACGTGTTGCGTGGTTATGGCGCTGAAACACGAAATGAGGACAACTTGGCCCGAACCTTGCAGGTTTTCGACGAGGATAACATAAATTGACTATCCACAATCGCCCCCCGCACCGGCTTCGCTTGCGCAAGAAATCGCCTAAAACTCTTGTTACAGCACCGTAGCAAAAATCACGCCTTGGCGCACGAATCATCCTGTGCCATACATTTGCGCGACTGGGGGGTCATAACGCGTCTGTAACATCGGGCGCTGGCAGGAAAAAACGTACGGGACATAGCCGACGATGACTGAGAATACTTCAACCGGAATTTCCCGGCGCGCATTGCTGGGGGCTTTCGCCGCCACCGCGCTGACCGCAGCGCCGACGTTTTCCCAAGCTGCAGGGTTCCTGCGCGGCGCAGGCGATATTCGCCGCATTCGCATGTATTCGGGCCGCACCGGCGAACGGCTGGACATGGTCTACTGGATCGAAGGCGACTACATCAAAGACGCGCTGGCCGAGATCAATCATTTCATGCGGGACTGGCGCACCGATCAGGTCAAGCCAATCGACACCCGCACCATCGACATCATGGCCGCGTCCCACAATCTGCTGGATACAAACGATCCCTACATGATGCTTTCGGGTTACCGCAGCCCGCAAACCAATGCCAAGCTCCGGTCGCGGTCACGCGGTGTTGCCAAGAATTCCCTGCATATGAAAGGTCAGGCTGCCGATCTGCGCCTGTCATCGCGTTCGGTATCTCAGGTGTTTCGCGCGGCCACGGCCTGCAACGCGGGCGGGGTCGGCAAATACAGCCGCTCAAACTTCGTGCACATGGATTGCGGCGTGGTTCGCACCTGGGGCGGCTAAGCGCCGCCAAACCCGTCCATACAAAAAACGTCCTAACCAAAAGCTGCGCTTCTTCTGGCTCAAAATACTCCGGGGGAGGCCCAAAGGGCCGGGGGCAGAGCCCCCAATCACGCAGCGACAGCCGCAAGGCACCTTTATCTGGAGCCGCTCTGCCCCGCTTCGATCCGGGCCAGAATTCGGTCGCTCATCGTGGATTTCCGCGCCGTCGCCTGCGCCGGGGCCGGGGCCGTGGGCGGCTTTGACAACGCGCGATCCAGGCCGGCACGATCCATAGACATGCCCACATTCGGTCGCGCCTGCGCGATCGCCGCTGTCGCCTTGGCACGCACAACAACGCAGCGCGCAACCTTGTCATGCAAGCCCTGTTTACGCCGCGTCCATCCGATCATGAACACACCAATATAAAGCGTAAGCAACGACAAAAACTTGCCAAAATGGCGCGCCGTTGCCCGCCAAAACCCGATCCGCCCCCCATCGGCATCCACCACCTGCAACCCGAGAAACTTCTTGCCAAAGGTTGCTTGATGAACCGACGCCTCCATCAGGGCAAAATACAGCCAAGCTACAATCAGCCCCACAAAGCCGCCCGTCGCCTGCCCCATCAGGGTCAGATCGGCGGTGGACACGCGATTGCCAAAGGCCAAGCCCAGACCAAACCCAACAAGCGCCGAGGGCCCCAGCGCCAGCCCGGCCACCGCGATACCATCCACAATGGCGGCAATCGCCCGCCGCCAGAACCCGGCATAGGCAAAGCGGTCATCCTGATTGGGTATTTTCCAAAGCGAATACAGCCCGATCAGGGCAGACAGGCAAAAAACCAACGCCCCCCCCAAAGAGGCCAGCTCAAACACGTCAAGCATTCCCGTCTCCACGAACCGATCCGCGTGCACGAACGAACAGCTTCTGTCAATCCGCGCCTGTGTTCCGCGCAATGCAGCCTATACCGGGACATCAGATAACGCAAAAATGCCTGCGCGCGAACAGAATTTCATTCACAAGAAACGAAAAAGCGCGGCCCCGAAGGACCGCGCTTTGCCAAGGCTGAAAATTGGCTGAACGATCAGCGCTTGGAGAACTGGAAGCTCTTGCGGGCTTTCGCCTTGCCGTACTTCTTCCGCTCGACGACGCGGCTGTCGCGGGTAAGGAAACCTGCCGCTTTCAGCGCGCCACGCAGGGCGGGATCATAAAGCTGAAGCGCCTTAGAGACACCGTGCTTGACAGCACCGGCCTGACCGGACAGACCGCCGCCCTTGACCGTGGCGTAGACGTCGAACTGGTCTTCGACACCGGCAACGGTGAACGGCTGACGCAGGATCATCTGCAACACCGGACGTGCAAAATAAGCCTTCATTTCCTTGCCGTTCACGGTGACCTTGCCGGAACCCGGCTTGATCCAGACACGGGCGACCGCGTCCTTCCGCTTGCCTGTAGCATAGGACCGGCCCAGTTCGTCACGAACGGGTTCGCGGGGCGCATCGAGTTGAAGCTCAACACCGGCGTCAGAGACGGCGGCCTCAAGACCTTCGAGGGATTTGATTTCGGTTGCCATGTGTCTCAGCTCCGGGTGTTTTTCTTGTTCATGGATTTGACATCCAGAACTTCGGGGCTTTGCGCCTCGTGCGGGTGATCGCCACCGGCGTAGACACGCAGGTTGGTCATCTGCTGACGCGACAGGCGGTTGCCCGGCAGCATGCGCTTGACCGCCTGAGTAACGACACGCTCGGGGTGTGCGCCTTCAAGGATCTGCGCCTTGGTGCGGGACTTGATGCCGCCCGGATGACCCGTGTGCCAGTAGAAGTGCTCATCGCGCTTCTTGCCGGTCATCTGGATCTTGTCGGCGTTGATGATGATCACGTTGTCACCCATGTCCATGTGGGGGGTGAACGACGGTTTGTGCTTGCCGCGCAGACGCATGGCAACGATCGAAGCGAGACGGCCCAGAACGACGCCCTCGGCGTCGATCAGGATCCATTTCTTCTCGATGTCTGCAGGTGTTGCAGAAAAGGTTTTCATGGCAGGACGATCCTGTTTGACGGTGGAAGGCGCGCAAAAGGCCCGCGCCCGAATTCGATGGGGGTTTCTAGACCTGCCTGTTGCCACGGTCAAGGCCGGTAATTTCAAAATTACCAAGCCTTTTCAATGTCTTGAAAATTAGGTATCTATATACCCCAAGTTTTCACCCGGCCCCGTCGACGGCAAAGGCCGCCGCTTCGGATCCTGACGGAGGCAGCGAATAGGTCATTGAGGACCGCGCCACCGCCTCTTCCATGCCCTCGGAATAAATCAGCGTGTCCCCCACGGCCAGCGTTCGCCCCAGTTTGAGCAATCTGGTCCGCGCAATCAGATCGCGGCCGGCCTCGGGCTTGCGCAGGAAATCCAGCGTTGCGTTTGTCGTCACAGCGAGCGCCTTGGGCCCGACCATGGCAAGCGTCACCAGATAGATTGACACATCCGCCAGCGCGAACATGGACGGTCCCGAAACCGTGCCGCCGGGGCGCAGATGGCGTTCAGCCACCTTGAGGCGGGTGACCAGATGCATCGGCGCCACCTCTTCAATCTCGAAATCATCCGCCACCTGCGGAAAGGTCGTGTCCAGAAAACGCTCCAGCGCGTTTTTATCCATCGCCAGCGGTCGGGTCGTGCCGTCCATGCTTTTCCTCCATCTCTGTGGCGCGTAGAGTTGCCGCCAAATCAACGGAGGACAAGATGGCAATTCTGGAACGTCGCGACACGGGCGCAATCGCCCACCTGACAATGAACGCGCCCGAACGGCTCAACGCGCTCAGCGACGAAATGCTCGCGGCCCTGCAAGAGGCCCTCGATGGGTTGGCACAGGAGCCTGCGATTCGCGCCATTGTGATTTCCGGCGCAGGCAAGGCGTTCTGCGCGGGACACGACTTGAAACAGATGACCCAGGGCCGGCAAGCCGACGATGGCGGCAAGGCCTATTTCAAGGATCTCTTTGATCGCTGCGCCAAGATGATGATGACCGTGCGCGCCATGCCGCAACCGGTGATCGCACAGGTGCACGGCATCGCCACCGCGGCGGGCTGTCAGTTGGTTGCGACCTGCGATCTTGCCGTTGCCGCCGAGGGCACGCGGTTTGGCGTGAACGGCGTGAATATCGGGCTGTTCTGTTCCACCCCCATGGTCGCGCTCAGCCGCAACATCCCCGCCAAGCACGCGTTTGAAATGCTGACAACCGGCCAGTTCATCGACGCCGCCCGTGCGGCCGAGCTTGGCCTGATCAACCGCGTGGTGTCCGCCGATACGCTCGAGGCCGAAACACAGGCGCTCGCGGAGACGATCGCGTCCAAACTGGGTGCGGCGGTGAAGATCGGCAAGGGCGCATTCTACGATCAGATTTCCATGCCACTGGCCGATGCCTATGCCTATACGGGCGACGTCATGGTGGAAAACATGCTCTACCGCGACACCGAAGAAGGCATCGCCGCCTTTATCGAAAAGCGCGAACCCGACTGGCAGCAATAAGCCACAATATCCCCGAGGCAGGACCCACTCTGGCGAGACAGATCAGAGCATGCAGAGAGCACAGAAAATGATCAGAGGCCTCAGACCGACCGCACGGTCGGTCGTCATGGTAACAGCATTGGCCAGTCTGGGTGCGGGCACCCTCGCCCGTGCCGCGGAATTGCCGCGCGCACCGGATGATGCCGCGTTTGCCCCGGCCGAAGCGCTATCGGTCGAGATCGGGCGCGATCTGTTCTTTGATCCGATCCTGTCGGGCAATCGCAACACGTCCTGCGCCACCTGCCACCACCCGGCGCTTGGCACCTCTGACGGGCGTGCGCTGCCGCTTGGCGAAGGTGGCGCGGGGCTGGGGCCCGAACGCCGCGCGACAGCGTCCAACCCGCCCCGCGTCATCCCGCGCAACGCGCCCGCTCTGTTCAACCTCGGCGCGTCCGAATTCACCGTTCTGTTTCACGATGGCCGCCTGCGCCGCGACGCCTCTGCCGAAGGGGGCATTGCAATGCCCAATGGCCTGAGCCTGGATCAACCGCTCAGCCCGGTTGCGGCACAAGCGATGATGCCTGTGATCGCCCCGGATGAAATGGCCGGCCAGCGCGGCGAAAACCCCGTGGCAAACGCCGTGGCCGAGGGCCGGATCACCGGGCCCGACGGTGCCTGGCAGATACTCGCCGACCGGGTCGCGGCTATCCCCGCCTATCACGACCGGTTCGCGCAGCTTAACGGTCCCGAAGCACCGATCCGAATGAGCGACATCGCCGCCACGCTCGGAGATTTCATCAGCACCGAGTTCCGCGCCACCAACAGCCGGTTCGATGCTTTTCTTGCCGGGGATTACGACAGTTTTTCACCGCAGGAACAGCACGGCTTGGGCCTGTTCTATGGCAAGGCCGGATGCCACACGTGTCACTCGGGCCCGTTTCTGACCGATCACCGTTTTCACGCCATCGGCCTGCCTCAAACCGGCCCGGGCAAGGGGCACGGACCGCTCGGCTTTGCCGACCATGGGCACGGCGCGGTGACGGGGAACGCACGGGATGCCTATCGGTTTCGCACCCCCTCCCTGCGCAACATCGCGCTCACCGCGCCATATGGCCATGCGGGCAGCCACACCACACTCGAAGACATCATCCGCCACCATGCGGATCCGGGCGCGGGGCTGGCCACATTTGCACCTGCGGCCGATGACCTTGCCATGAGCGACGAGGCCGAAATGATGCGAATCTATGCCGCGATCACCCTGCAGCCCGTTCCCCTGACCGAAGCCGAAATCGCGGCCCTTGTGGCCTTTCTTAACACCCTGACCGACGAAACCCCGAGCCAAGGCCGCCTTGGCACCCCCTCGGCCGTGCCGTCCCAGTTGCCTGTCGATGCGCCACCGGAAAACTGGCCCCTTTCCAAACCGGCCACACAGCCCTAAAACCCAGCATTCGTAACACACCGCCACCGCGCGCCCGATCCGGGTCGCGGCGGCCCACAATCACTCGGACGCAAGGTGCCACGCACCACGCGCCGGACCGCCTCCGGCGGGAGTATTTTCAGCCAGAAGAAGACAGGGCCTCCCCTCTTCTTCCGGCCCAAAATACTCAGGGGGGAGGCCCGGAGGGCCGGGGGGCATAGCCCCCCTCCCGTGCGTGCCGCACAGGATGTTCGCGACAGAAGGTGCAAAGGCCATGACGACACAGGAACTGCATATCGTCGGCGGCGGAATGGCCGGATCAGAAGCCGCATGGCAGGCCGCGCAGGCGGGCGTGAACGTGGTCATCCACGAAATGCGCCCGGTGGTGGAAACCTTTGCCCATCGCACTGGTATGCTTGGCGAAATGGTTTGCTCCAATTCTTTCAGGTCCGACGATGACGAACAAAACGCCGTGGGGCTGTTGCACTGGGAAATGCGCGCCGCAGGCGGCCTGATCATGGCCACCGCGGACCGGCATCGCATCCCCGCGGGTGGCGCGCTGGCTGTGGATCGCGATCCCTTTGCCGAATCCGTCACCCAAGCGTTGCACGCCCATCCGCGCATCCGCGTCGACACGGGCGAAATCACCGCGCTGCCCGATCACGGCCACTGGATCATTGCAACGGGTCCACTGACGTCGTCGGCCCTCGGACAGGCAATCGCAAAGGAAACCGGCGCCGAAGCGCTGGCTTTTTTCGACGCCATCGCGCCCATCGTTTATGCAGACAGCATCGACATGTCCAAGGCATGGATGCAATCGCGCTACGACAAGGGCGAAACCGAAGAAGAACGCACCGCCTACCTGAATTGCCCAATGGACCGGGACCAGTACGAAGCCTTCATTGATGCGCTTCTTGCCGCCGACAAGACAGAGTTCCACGAGGGTGAAACCGCCGGATATTTCGACGGTTGTCTGCCCATCGAAGTCATGGCTGAACGCGGCCGCGAAACCTTGCGCCATGGCCCGATGAAGCCCGTCGGCCTGACCAACCCGCATCAGCCCGACATCAAACCACATGCGGTTGTGCAACTGCGCCGCGACAACGCACTTGGCACGCTCTACAACATCGTCGGCTTTCAGACCAAGATGAAATACGGCGCGCAAACATCTGTTTTCAAATTGATTCCCGGACTGCAAGAGGCCAGCTTTGCCCGCCTCGGCGGCATTCACCGCAATACGTTTATCAACTCTCCGACCTTGCTGGACGATCGGATGCGTCTGAGATCCGCGCCTCATCTGCGGTTCGCCGGGCAGATCACCGGCGTCGAAGGGTATGTGGAAAGCGCCGCGATGGGGCTTTTGGCCGGGCGCATGGCCGCCGCCGAAATCCTGGGTTCCGATGTCACGCCACCGCCACCAACCACCGCAATGGGCGCGCTTGTCACCCATATCACCGGCGGCGCGGTGGCCAAGACGTTCCAACCGATGAATGTCAACTTTGGCCTCTTCCCCCCGGTCGAAGGCCTCAAGGGCGGACGGCGCGGACGCAAGGACCGCTACAAGGCCTATACCGACCGCGCCAAGCTGGATTGGCAGGCGTGGCTTGCCGCGCAACAGGACAGCGTACTGGACGCGGGCTGATTTGTGCTGCTAGGCTTTGACCATGTCGGATGGATTTCTAAAAAAAGTCTATGATCTCGCCAGCGCGGAAGACGTCCGCGCCTATTACGACGATTGGGCCAAAAGCTACGACGCCGAAATCACGGACAACGGCTATGCCACACCGCGCCGTTGTGCGCAGGCGCTTGCGTCCTGCACGCCGGACAAGGACGGCGCGTTGCTGGACATGGGATGCGGCACCGGCCTGTCCGGTCTGGCGTTCCGGGCCGAGGGTTTTACCACCATCGACGGCGCGGACGTATCTCAAGGGATGATGGAAAAGGCCGCAAAAACAGGTGCCTATCGGGCACTTCTGATGCCCCGCGATATCCCTCAGGGCGGCTATGACATGGTGGCGGCCGTGGGCGTCATCGGACAGGGCGCGGGCCCGCCGGGGCTGTTCGACACCTGTCTGACCCACCTGCGCTCAGGCGGGTTGTTCGTGCTGTCGCTCAATGACCATGCGCTGTCCGTGCCCGAATACCCCGCCGTGTTGACCAATGCACGCCAGACCGGAGCAGTGACGACCCGATTTGAGGAACATGGCGAACACCTGCCGGGCATCAACGTGAAGTCCACAGTCTACGTGCTTGAAAAAAAATTGATTTTCCGAACCCGATTTGCCCCATCTCCAACCGGGCCTCTGCATCTTGGTCACGCCTATTCCGCGTTGCTTGCCCATGACATGGCGCGCGCGGCGGCTGGGGATTTCTTGCTTCGGATTGAAGATATAGATCAAACGCGCGCCCGTCCGGAATGGGATCGCATGATCCTCGATGATCTCGCGTGGCTTGGCATAACCTGGGATGAGCCTGTCCTGCGGCAGTCCGACAGAATGGCCAGCTACGGTGCCGCGCTGGACGCGCTCTGGGCACGCGGCCTGCTCTATCCCTGCCACTGCAGCCGTCGCGACATCGCCACCGCCATGAGCGCGCCGCAGGAAGGTGCCATGCCCTCGCCCGGACCGGACGGGCCGATCTATCCTGGAACCTGCCGCCCGACCGGCACGCACACGTCCAATGGGCCGCGCCCCACTGATTGCCACTTGCGCCTCGACAGCGCCCGCGCCCTGAACTCCGTGGACCTGACCTACCACGAAACCGGGATCGCCAGCGGCCCCGACACGGCAATGGAGCCCAAGGCATTCATCGAACGGATCGGCGATGTGGTCGTGGCGCGCCGCGATTTTGGCACGTCCTATCACCTGTCTGTTGTCCTTGACGACGCCGCGCAGGGCATCACGCATGTGGTGCGCGGTGCGGATCTGTCAGAGGCCACTCCGATACACGTGCTGCTCCAACGGTTGCTCGGGGTGCCGACTCCGATCTATCACCACCATCGCCTGATCCGGGATACATCCGGAAAACGCCTCGCCAAACGGGACGATGCCCGCGCCATCCGCACCTATCGCGACGACGGAGCCAGCCCTTCGGACATCCGGGCCATGGTCGGCTTGTGACCAGCGTCTTGGCTTCTTTCTCGTGTCAAATACCCATTACGCCATGGGTGCCATCAGCTCCGTCTCTTGCCCGTCAGGTGCCACGTCACGATAAAAACAACTGCGACGGTTGGTATGGCATGCAGGCCCGGTTTGATGAACGACAGCCAACAGGCAATCGCGATCACAATCCACCCGCAGCGACACCAGTTCCTGAACATGACCCGAGCTTTCCCCCTTGATCCAGAAGGATGCGCGCGAACGGCTCCAATAGGTAACGCGCCCGGTTTCAAGCGTGCGGCGCACGGACTCCGCGTTCATCCACGCCATCATCAGCACCTCGCCGGTGGCCTCATCTTGTGCGATACAAGGGATCAACCCTTTGGAATCATAGACAAGCGTCGTCGGATCGAAAGACATGGCAGAAACCTTTTGCATTGGGCGGGCGCTCGACTATCTATGGGAAAGACGTTGCGGAGAAAAGCCATGAGTGCCGAAACCGATCTGATCAAATTGTATTCCTCGCGCATTCTGGCGCTTGCGGCGGATATTCCGCATTTGGACCGGTTGGAAACCCCGCAGGCCACCGTCAAGAAGCGATCGCCGCTCTGCGGATCGACCGTAACGGTGGATATCTGTGTCAAAGACGGGCGCGTGGCTGAGTATGCGCAAGACGTCAAAGCGTGCGCGCTGGGACAGGCCGCCGCTTCGGTCGTTGGATCGGCCATTCTGGGCACCACAAGGGCGCAGCTTGAAACCGCACGCGATCAGCTCAAGGCAATGCTCAAATCCGATGGGCCCACACCGGATGCCCCGTTTGACGGGCTGGAAGTGCTGCGTCCCGCCCGCGACTACAAGAACCGGCATGCCTCGATCCTGCTTGCGCTCGATGCTTCTGTCGCGGCCATGCAACAGGCCGAAGCCGCCCAGCACGCCTGACGCCTTTACCAAATCCCGACAAAAAAACCGCCGCACACCCGGCAGGGGCGGCGGCGGCAAGTGGTGCGTCTCACTTGGCGTGAGGCTCAACCGATCCGGTGGGGGCCGGGGTGGTTACGGGGGCCGTCGGGCAGTGACGGATTGGGACACTTCCCCCGGATTACGAGCAGTGAGGCCGCAGGCAGAAATCCGACGTCAGAACAGATTGGGCAGATGCAACGCGGTCAGCAACATCACCACCAGAGCCGTCACACCGGCCATGTCCTGAAGCAGCGTAGGCTGCGCGCGCTGGAAGACTGCTTTTAGATCATGGAACATCGTGTCACTCCGGTTAATCAGAACTTTGTTAACTCTTTGTTCTCATTTTCCGGACATCCTGTAAAGAACTTTTTGAGAACAAACCGGAACATTCTCAATTTCTTGGAACAAAACATGGGAAAAGGTTACCCAACAGAAATCAAACGGATGGCGCGATCCTGTCCTGTCAGCCACAGCAGAACCCGCGTGGCCTGACCTCGTGGGCCGTCCAAACCCGGATCGTCAGCGAGCAGTTTGCGGGCATCCTGCTGGGCGGTGGCCATCAATCCCGCCTGCCGTTCCAGATCTGCCACCCGGAACCGCGGGAGCCCCGATTGCGCGGTTCCGATCAGATCGCCCGCGCCGCGCATCTCCAGATCCGTCTGCGCGATGCGAAAGCCGTCTTCGGTTTCGCGCAGAACCTCAAGGCGTCGGCGCCCTGTTTCACCAAGAGGCGGCTGGTACATCAGCAAGCAGGTGCTTTGCGCCGCACCTCGCCCAACACGTCCGCGCAACTGGTGCAATTGCGCCAGACCGAAAATCTCAGCACGTTCGATCACCATGATCGACGCATTGGGAACGTTTACACCCACCTCGATCACGGTGGTGGCGACCAGAACCTTGGTTTCGCCCGCCTGAAAGGCGGCCATGGCGGCGTCCTTTTCAGAGGGCGGCATTTGCCCGTGAACCAACCCCACAACGCCTTCACCAAGAATTGCGCGCAGCCGTTTGAACCGCTCATCCGCCGAGGCGAGGTCAACCCGTTCGGATTCCTCCACCAACGGGCACACCCAGTAACACTGGCGCCCCTCGTCAATTGCCGCGCGCAGACGGGCGATGACCTCATCCATGCGTTCGGTGCTGATCAAAGCGGTGCGCACAGGTTTGCGGCCGGGCGGCTTTTCATCCAGGATCGAAACATCCATATCGCCATATTGCGCCAGCGCCAAAGATCGCGGAATCGGGGTGGCCGTCATCACCAGAACATCCACCGCCTGCCCCTTGGCCCCCAACTCAAGGCGCTGGCTGACGCCAAACCGATGCTGTTCGTCGATTATTGCAAGACGAAGGTCGTGAAAATCGACGTCCTTTTGAAAAACTGCATGGGTTCCCACAAGGATATCAATGCGCCCCGCTGCCAGATCCGCAATCTTGGCGTCCCGGTCGCGGCCCTTGTCGCGGCCGGTCAAAAGCTCAAGTCGCACCCCGGCGTCGGCGGCCATAGGTTGCAAACCCTCAAGATGCTGCCGCGCCAGAATTTCGGTCGGCGCCATCATCACACCCTGTCCGCCCGCCTCAACGGCTGCGAGCAACGCAAGGAAAGCCACCGCCGTTTTGCCGGCACCAACGTCCCCTTGAAGCAACCGGTTCATCCGCTGCGGCGCGGCCATGTCGCCCGTGATTTCTGCGACTGCGCGCCCCTGCGCGCCGGTCAGCGCAAAGGGCAGCGCGGCGATCACACGGTCGCGCAAGCGCCCATCCCCCTGCGTCACGATCCCGCGCGCCTTGCGATCCCGGGCACGGGCCAGCGCAAGCGTCACCTGATGGGCAAACAATTCGTCATAGGCAAGACGCGTGCGCGCGGCGGAATGTGGCCCGACATCGTCCGCCCCTCGTGGTGCGTGCGCCAGACCAAGAGCCGCCGCCCATGCAGGCCAGGCCTCGCGCGCAACAAGCGCCGGATCGGCCCATTCGGCCACCTCTGGCAGGCGATCCAGAACACCCCGCGTGGCCTTGAACATCGTCTTTTGGGTGATGCCGGCGGTCAGGTGATACACAGGTTCAATTTCGGGAATGTCTCCCGCGTCCTCTAAGGGAACGGCGTGATCGGGATGGACCATCTGTGCGATGCCGTCGAACAGTTCGACCTTGCCCGACACCACGCGTTGCGTACCTTCGGGCAACAATCGCCGCAAGTAATCGCCCCGCGCATGGAAGAACACCAACTGGAATTCTGTCTCGGCGTCGGTAACGTGGATTCTGTAGGCACCGCTTCGGTTGCGCGGCGGACGATGGGCACCGACGGTCACGGTCACGGTCAGGATACGTGGCAGATCCTCGCCCCGGATCGTCGTGCGGCGGCGACGATCCACCACGGCGTAAGGCAAGGAAAGAAGCAGATCACGTGGCAATTCAACGCCACTATCGGCAAGGGTCTTGGCGGTCTTCGGCCCAATCCCCGGCAGGCTATCGAGCGCGGCAAAAAGCGGGAACAGCGCCTCGGGCCGCCCGCTCATGCGTCGCCGATCAGGGTCAGCCACCCGTCTTCGTCCAGAGTGTCGATACCCAGTTCGGCGGCTTTCTTGGCTTTGGATCCCGCCCCGGGCCCCGCGATAAGAATATCGGTCTTGGCACTGACCGAACCAGACACCTTGGCCCCAAGTGACTCCGCGCGGGCCTTGGCTTCGGCGCGGGTCATCTTCTCAAGCGTGCCGGTGAAGACCACCGTTTTGCCGGCGACCGGGCTTTGGGAGGTGTCGACGCGCGCGACCTCTTCGATGTCCAGATGTGCGGCCAGACGATCAATCGAGGCGCGTTCGCTGTCCTGGGCAAAAGCCGTGACAAGCGATCTGGCCATAACCGATCCGATCCCGTCAATCGACAGAAGATCGTCCCACTCCGCGCCTTCCAGCGCGCCAGCGGCCGATATCGCGGTTTCGAAATCGGACCAGCTGCCGTAATGGCGCGCCAAAAGGTTGGAGGCGGCTTCGCCCACATGGCGAATGCCAAGTGCAAAGATCACCCGACCCAGAGGAATCTTTCGTTTGTCCTCAATCGCATCAAACAGTTTCTGTGCGGATTTTTCGCCCCATCCTTCGCGGTTTTTCAACTGGACCATACGACCCGGACCGTAGCGATCCTTGAGCGTAAAGATGTCGGCAGGTTCCGCGATCCACCCGTCGGAATGGAACTGCTCCACCTGTTTAGCCCCCAAGCCGTCGATATCGAAGGCCGCGCGGGAGACGAAATGCTTGAGCTTTTCAACCGCCTGCGCAGGGCAAATCATGCCGCCGGAACATAGGCGCACCGCATCGCCTTCCTCTCGGACGGCTGCGCTGCCGCATTCGGGGCAGGTATCGGGAAACGCGTAGGGTTGTGCCGTGTCGGGGCGGCGTGACAGGTCGACATCGGCCACCTTGGGGATCACGTCACCCGCGCGATAGACCTGAACCCAGTCATCTTCGCGGATATCCTTGCCAGCGCGGATTTCACCGCCCTTGGAGTCGCGTCCGGCGATGTAGTCTTCATTGTGCAATGTGGCGTTTGACACGACCACGCCACCGACTGTGACGGGTGACAGACGCGCAACCGGGCTGAGCGCGCCGGTCCGCCCCACCTGAATCTCGATCCGTTCCAGACGGGTCCAAGCCAATTCGGCGGGAAATTTGTGCGCAATCGCCCAACGCGGCGTGGTGGACCGGAACCCAAGCCGCGATTGCAGCGCAAGATCATCGACCTTGTAGACCACGCCGTCGATATCATACCCCAATGTCGCGCGCTGTGCCTCAATGTCACGGTAATGGGCGATCATGTCCTCTGTGGTGTCGCACCGGCGGGTCAAGGGATTGGTAGAGAATCCCATCCGGGCCAATCGCGCAATGGCCTGCTCTTGCGTTTGCGCAAGGGGTTCGGACAGCGCGCCCCAGCTATACGCGAAAAAGCGCAAAGGACGCGCGCGGGTTATGGCGCTATCAAGTTGACGCAGGGAACCAGCAGCGGCGTTGCGGGGGTTGGCAAACGTCTTGGCACCGGCGGCGTTTTGCCTGTCATTGAGTGCGGAAAAATCCGCATGGGACATATAGACCTCGCCGCGGACCTCCAACACTTCGGGTGCATCGTCGATATGCTGTGGAATATCGCGGATGGTGCGGGCATTGGCGGTGACGTTTTCGCCCACGGCTCCGTCGCCCCGCGTGGCGGCCTGAACAAGGGCACCATTTTCATAGCGCAGCGACAGGGACAACCCGTCGATCTTGGGTTCGGCCGTGTAGGCCAGAGGTGCATCGCTCCCAAGCCCGAGGTATTTGCGGATCGAGGTATCGAAATCCGTCACATCGCCCTCATCGAAGGCATTGGAAAGCGACATCATCCGCACCGCGTGTGTGACCTTGGAAAACCCGTCGGCCACAGGTGCCCCCACGCGGTCAGACGGGCTGTCGGCGCGCTTGAGATCGGGGAACGCCGCTTCGATGGCGGCATTGCGGCGGCGCAATGCATCATACTCCGCATCCGACAGGATCGGCGCATCCTTCTGGTGATATGCAGCGTCCGCCTCGGCCAATTGCCGGGCCAGTTCAGTCAGCTCCGCGCGGGCGGTCGCCTCATCCATGGTCGCGATATCGCGGGTTTCGTTACGCACGTCCCATCCCCTGTCCTGCGCGGGCCGTCCGCGCGTTCCAAGTGATAGGTCGCGGGACGGGGCAGGTCCAGAGGCAGCGTCAGGTTTTGCCGTCACGCACCGATGGCAAGCGGGGCGGCGGGTTCCACCGGTACCGGATCGCGCAGGACATACCCACGCCCCCATACCGTTTCTATGTAGTTTTCACCGTTGGTGGCCTGACTCAGCTTCTTGCGAAGCTTGCAGATGAACACGTCGATGATCTTGAGTTCGGGCTCATCCATGCCGCCGTAAAGATGGTTCAGGAACATTTCCTTGGTCAGGGTGGTTCCCTTGCGCAGCGACAACAGTTCCAGCATCTGGTATTCCTTGCCGGTCAGGTGCACCGGCTCGCCTTCGGATTCGACCGTCTTGGTATCAAGGTTCACCGCGATCCGGCCCGTATGGATCACTGATTGCGAATGCCCCTTGGATCGACGGATAATCGCGTGGATACGCGCCACAAGTTCTTCGCGGTGGAACGGTTTCGTCAGATAATCATCCGCGCCAAAGCCGAACCCCTTGAGCTTGCTATCGGTATCGTCACTGCCCGACAGGATCAGGATCGGGGTGTCGATCCGCGCCAGCCGCAACTGGCGCAGCACATCGTGGCCGGTCATGTCCGGGAGGTTGAGATCAAGCAGTATCAGATCGTAGTCGTAGAGCTTTGCAAGGTCGATCCCCTCCTCCCCCATATCGGTGGTGTACACATTAAGGTTTGCATGGGTCAGCATCATCTCAATGCTCTTGGCAGTGACCGGATCGTCTTCGACCAATAATATGCGCATTCTGCACTCTCCCTCGGGTGGCGATGTCCGCAGATAAATCTGGGGCAAAGAGGTTAACCGACGGTTACCTTGTGTACGACTTTAGCGAAACAACTTAGGGTTGTCTATCTGATTTGCGATACACCCGCAGCTTGGTCGTCTTGAGCGCCTGTTCCCCGTGCGAGGCAACCGCCTCAACCCAGGACATGAATTCTTCGGCGCTCAGACCATAGCGTTCCATGGCTTGTTTTTCGGTCAGCAGCCCATGCGCCACGCCGCGCACAACCGCAGCCTTGCGCGATGCCACCCATCGAACCGTATCCGGTGGCGGCAGGTCGGCTCGGGTCAGAACACGGCCATCGGGCAAGCGCACGGCCCGTTTTCCATCTATTTTCTTTAGAAACATATCGGGTCATCCTGTTTCGGCGGTTGCAGACTGCGCCAGACCCTTTAATGGGGCGTGAAGCCCGGTCTTGAGAGTATTTAGGATTTTCCTATATTCTGACGAACCCACCCCGCGTCCCGAAGGGAACACCCCATGCCGCTTGATACTCCGCATCCGGTCAATTCGCTTGGATTTGCCAAACCGCCATCGGAAACGCGCGTTGTTGTGGCCATGTCCGGCGGCGTCGACAGTTCCGTGGTTGCGGCCCATCTGGCCAACCAGGGGTATGACGTCGTGGGGGTGACGCTGCAACTGTATGACCACGGTGCGGCACTGGCGAAAAAGGGGGCCTGCTGCGCGGGGATCGACATTCACGATGCCCGACGCGTGGCCCAGGAACGCGGATTTCCCCATTACGTGCTGGATTACGAAAACATCTTCCGTGACGCGGTGATCGACGAATTTGCCGACAGCTATCTTGCCGGTGCAACGCCCGTGCCCTGTATCCGCTGTAACGAACGCGTCAAGTTCAAGGATCTGCTTGAGACCGCCCGCGATCTCGAGGCCGACTGCATGGCAACCGGCCATTACATTCAACGCAAGGAGGGGGCAAACGGTCCCGAGCTTCATTGCGCAGAAGACGCCAACCGCGACCAGTCCTATTTCCTGTTCTCAACCACCCCGGATCAATTGGCCTACCTCCGGTTTCCTCTGGGACACCTTCCGTCCAAACACGCCACCCGCGAAATGGCCGCGCAATATGGTTTGGCGGTGGCGGACAAACCCGACAGTCAGGACATCTGCTTTGTCCCTGATGGCAATTATGCCGCCGTGATCGAAAAGCTGCGTCCCGGCTCTGCGGAACCCGGCGATATCGTCCATGCCGATGGCCGCGTTCTGGGCCAGCACAATGGTGTGCTGCATTACACGATCGGTCAACGGCGCGGGCTGGGGATCGGCGGATTGGCCGATCCGCTGTATGTGGTGCGTCTGGACGTTGAAAACCGGCAGGTCATCGTCGGCCCCAAGCATATGCTGGCTACCCGCACCATCCCGGTGCGCGAGATTAATTGGCTGGGTGATGAACCGTTCGACAGCCGGGCGGAATGGCATCTGTCGGTCAAGGTGCGGTCCACGCGCCCCCCGCGCGAAGCAATCGTCCGTCCGATTTCAGCCACCGAGGCCGAGGTCGAATTGCTGAATGCAGAGGAAGGTGTGTCGCCCGGACAGGCCTGCGTATTCTATGAAACGGGCGGCACGCGGATCTTTGGCGGCGGCTGGATCAAACCAAAGCCCCGGACCACAGAAGCATCGTCTTAGGCATCGCGTTCCAGTCCCGAGAATACGCCCGCCTGACGCCACGTTTGTGAACGGGTCAGCGCTGGCGCGCTGGTGTTTACGTTAACCTGTCGCGCGACGCGGGCGATTGGACGGGCCGCGCGTCAGGACAACCCATCAAGAACCGCGTGCGCCGCGCGCAGACCGGGGGCCTGTCCGTCCTGCCCCAGCCGTTGCATGGTCAACGCCATCGCGTCACGTTGCAGATCAGGGGACCGGGCGACATCATCCAGAGCCTTGGCGATGTTTTCAGCGGTGCAGGCGGGACCAAGGCATTCGGGCACGACACGCGTGTCGCTGACCAGATTTACCAAGGTGACAGTATCGACAATGGCCATGCGGCTGATGATCTGCCAGCTGAGCCAGTTGAAGCGGTAAGCGATAACCATCGGTGTCGCAGCCGCCGCCAGTTCGAGAGAAACCGTCCCCGACGCGGCCAGCGCCAGCTCCGCCGCGCCAAAGGCACCGCGTTTGAGCGTTGGAAAATCGTCATGCTCTGCCGGATCAAGGACGATTGCGGACCCGGGCCAGTCCGCCGTCAGATCACGCACCACATGTGCCACCGGGCCTGCGGCAGGCACAATGACCCGCATATCCGGGCGTGCGGCCAAGTAGCGGTCTATCGCCGCCCCAAAGACGGGGGCAAGGCGTCCGACCTCTCCGCGCCGCGATCCGGGCAAAGCCAGAAGAACCGGTGCCTCGCCCAGATCAAACCGGGCACGCAACGCCGCCTGATCCTGCGCCGAGGGGACCGGCTCGGCCACAACCGGATGTCCGACAAAATCGCACCGCATACCCGCGGCCTGCATCAGCGGAGGCTCAAACGGGAACAAGGCAAGCACATGGTCAATCACCTGCGCCATTTTCTGCGCGCGTCCCGGACGCCATGCCCAAACCGTCGGGGCGACGTAATGCACGGTGCGAATATCCGATGCCGCTTTGACCTGCCGGGCCACACGCAGGCAGAAATCCGGGCTGTCTATGGTGATCAGAACGTCGGGCGCGGTGTCGATGACTGCCCGCGCGGTTTGCGCGATACGGCGTTTGAGGTGACGGTATTTCGGCAATATCTCGGCGATGCCCATCACCGACAATTCGTCCATGGGAAACAGGCTCGAAAGCCCCTCGCCCGCCATGCCCGCGCCGCCCACGCCGGAAAACCGGATACCCGGCACCAAAGCCTTTAATCCCGCCATCAGGGCCGTGCCGAGGCGATCCCCCGAGGGTTCGCCCGCGATCACGAAAACATGCATGCATCGACCCCGCAGAGAAAAAGCCCGCGCTTGTCACAGGCATGTGCGAGGCTGGCACGATCCAGAACAAGGGTCGCACCTGCGGCCACGGCAATGCCGCGCAGCCCTGCGCCCTGCGCGCCGGTCGCTGTATCCGGGCCGATGGTGGGCAGATCAGCGCGGAGATCCTGCCCCGGCTTGGGTGCCTTGATCAAAACGCCCCCCTTGCCCCGTGGATCGCCGGTGTCGCTGTCTGGTTGGGAAAGATCGGCCAACATCGCATCAGTGCCGCGCGCGTCTTCACGGGCAATCACCTTCCCGTCGCGCGCCACGACCGCCTGTCCGATATCGCCGCTGCCCATGTCCTGCAACGCCAGCCGCGCCGCCGCAAGATCGGCATCAAGCGATGGATCGGACGGCATCGCACCAAGTATTCCCAACGGAGCAAGCAGCGACGGCGCAATTTCATGGGCGGCCCGTATCTTGAGGCCCCGTTCTTCGAACAAGGCCATGACCGCGCGCAAGGCACCGTCGTCACCCGCAGCCAGCGCGGCCTGCAGCGCCGGGATCAGCGGAAAGGTCGCCGCGTCAATGGCGGCAGGGTCAATCTGGGGCCGGCGGATGCTCCCGCACAGGCACACCTCGCTCACCTCGCCCGCCGCCAGATCGTTGATCAGGCTGCCCAGCGTTTCCAGTCTGAAAATCCAGTCCGGGGTCAGGGAATTTGGTTCATGTCCCATCACCGCACAGACCATCGGAGGGGCATCCAATGCCCCGTAGAGAGCGGCGGGCAGATCCCCCTGCCCGGCGATCAACGCAAGACGCGCGGTCATTTCGGAGTCAGGAAAGACCGGTCGCTTTCGCTGAGAATGAATTCAGCGATGTCGCGCACATAGTCGCTGTTTGTTTCATCGCCCAGCCTTTCAGCCCGATCCTTGAAGGTGCCTTCGCCCTGCGCCAGCATCTGGAAGGCGGCGCGCAACGCGGTTATGTCTTCGCGGCTGACACCCCGGCGCTTCAACCCGACAAGGTTGAGACCGTCCAGTTCGCCGCGCGGGCCCTGCACCAGCCCATAGGGCATCACATCGTTGGTGACCTTGGCCATCGCGCCGATGATCGCACCACGCCCGATGCGCACAAACTGGTGCAACCCAGCCAGCCCGCCGACCAATACATCGTCTTCCAGAATGCAATGCCCGGCAACGGCGGCATTGTTGACGACGATGACGCGGTTCGCGACCTGCGCGTCATGGGCGATGTGGCACCCTGCCATGAACAGCCCGTCATCGCCGACGCGGGTCACACCGCCGCCGCCTTCGGTGCCACCGTTCATGGTAACGTGTTCACGGATACGATTGCGCGCACCGACGATCAGGCGGCTTTCCTCGCCCTTGTATTTCTTGTCTTGCGGAACCTCGCCGATGACAGCGAAGGCATAGATTTCGGTATCCTCGCCAATGATGGTATTGCCAGTGACGACAACATGCGATTTCAGCGTCACGCGATCACCAAGCGTCACATCTGCGCCAACAAGGCAGAATGGACCAATGGTACAATCCGCACCAATGCGGGCACCGTCTTCGATCACGGCAGAAGGGTGGATTTTGGGGCTCATCCGGCGGGTTGCTCCATCATCGCGGTAAATTCTGCTTCGGCGGCCATTTCACCATCGACGGTGGCAACGCCGGAGAACTTCCAGACCCGCGCGCCGGGTTTGCCGCGCTGCGTGGTCAGGCGCAGTTCCAACTGATCTCCGGGCCGGACCATGCGGCGGAATTTGCACTTGTCGATTGCCATGAAATAGACCTGCAAATTGCGATCGGCATAGTCCATAGCCACCCCCACCATCACGGCGGCGGTCTGGGCCATCGCTTCGACGATTGTAACGCCGGGCATCACGGGGTTTCCGGGAAAGTGCCCCTGAAAATGGGGTTCGTTCATGGTGACGTTCTTGATCCCCGTGGCCGAGGTATAGCCGTCGATATCAACAACGCGATCCACCAGAAGAAATGGATAACGATGAGGAATGATCCGCTGGATCAGGGAAATGTCCGCGCTTTTCAGGTCATTCGTCATGGTCAGGTCTTTCCGCGCTGTTGTGTTTAACTTGGGCCAAGTCCCTAGCAACCCACGCGCAATTGGGCAAGCATCTGCGCGTTACTCGGCCTGTTCGTCCCGCTTGATCAGATGGCTGCCGTCACCCAGCACACTGTCGATACGGGCAATGGCGGTATCGGTGATGTCGATCACGTTCGCGCTGATAAACACGCTGCTGCGTTCCAGAATGACCGCGGCACCGGATTCGCGCATCATACGCTCAAGCACAGGGGCCACCGCATTAAGGTAAGCCACGCGGTTGGCTTCGCGGCGTTGGGTCAGTTCGCGCGCCTTGGCGTCCTGCGTGCGGCGAATTTCCCGCACCTTTTCGTCGAACGCATCCGCGAGCACGCGAAAGGCCTCGGCATCCATTGATGGGCGGCGTTCGGTGAGATCTTTTTCCTCGGCTGTCAATTCAGCTTCGATCCTGCGGTTTTCCGCAGCAAGGACCGCGCCATCGGCTTCGAACTCCTGTTCGAGTCGTTTGCCAAATGCGCTGTCGATCAAAAGCCTGTCCGATTCGACCGTGAGGATCGGGCTTTGCACCGTGCCAAGGTTTTGGGCCGCCACAGGCAAGCCCCCTGCTGCGCCAAAAATCAGGCACAAAAGGATGCGGGCCGCCAAACGGCGGCCCGGAATGGTGAGACGATCAGAAATTGGTCGAGATCGTGAAGTCGAAGGTCTGTTCCTTGTCAAAGGTCTCTTTGCTCAGCGCGTTGGTGAAGTTGAACCGAAGCGGACCGATCGCGGTGTCCCAGAACAGTGCAAAGCCGATGACGTGGCGTGCAGATCCGTTGGCACCAACGATATTGGTTGCCCCCACGGTGTTCACGTTCTTGATATCCCAGACGTTGCCGACATCATAGAACACGCCGCCGCGCATCCCGATTTCCTCGGGCAAGCCAAGCGGGAAGTCCGCCTCGAACCGCGCCACGGCATAGAGGTTACCGCCCAGCGGATCGTCAAAACCACCGGTTTGATCGCGCGGGCCAATCCCGCCGGGTTCAAACCCGCGGATCGTGCGTGGCCCCAGAATAAAGCGATCACTTGCACGGCTGTTGGTGCCGGTCTTCCAATTCAACGAACCGGCCTCGAGCGTGGCACGCAGCGTGACTTCTTCGTTAAACACCTTGGTTTGGGCAACGGCACGGGCGCTGGTCTTGATGTATTCACTATCACCGCCAAACCCGGCGTAATCCTGGCTGACCTGCAAGAGGACACCAGCGTTCGGGTTCAGACCGGTAATCCGGCTGTCGAAGGAATAGGTATAGCCGAACGACAGATCGGTTTGTGGGCCAATAGCGATTTCATTGCCTATGACAGTGCCATGCGTAGGCAGGGCACGGGCCTTCATTTCGCTTTCCTTGGCGGCCATGCGCAGTTGCAGGCGACCGTTTTCGCTGATCGGGAATGTCAGCGACGGGCGGAAAGTAAGGCTTTCGGTGTCATAGGTCGAAAAGCTGGAATCCGCTTCGGTATAGAAGGCAGACAAGCCCAGTTCGACATCCCGGCCCAACAGGTTCGGTTCCACAAACGACAGCCCATAGGAGGCCGCGTCCTCTGCCGAGGACCAATCGAACCGCAGCTTCTGGCCCCGCCCGAGGAAGTTGTTTTCCTCAAGGCCCAGAGCGATCCCGAAACCGTCATTGACCGAGTAGGAGCCGCCAAGGCTGAGTGAGCCTGTTGGCTGTTCGGTCACATCGACGCCGACGATGACCTGATCGTCCGAGCTGCCTTCGCGGGCCTGCACATCAGATTCAGAGAAGAAACCCAATGCCCGGATGCGTTCGGCGCTTTCGCGAATTTCGCGGGGGTTGAACGGGTCGCCCTCAACGATCCGGAACTGGCGGCGGATCACCCGGTCAAGGGTGGTGGTGTTGCCTTCGATGTCGATACGCTCGACAAAAATGCGCGGGCCACGGGTCAGAACAAATTCGACATCCAGCGTCAGGTCCGCATCGTTGCGGGTGATCCGGGGTTCGACCCTGAGGAAGTCCACCGCATTGTTCAGCGCGAGGCGTTCCTGCCGGGAGATTGAGTTTTCGACAAGAGACGGCGAATAGACCACACCCGGTTTGATCTTGAGCACGTCCTGATAGGCCTGTGCGTCAATGCCGTCATATTCCGATACGGTGGTAATTTCGCCAAATGTGAATTGCTGCCCTTCTTCGACGTTGAAGGTCACAAAAAACGCGTCGCGCTTGCGGGTAAGTTCGGCGTTCACATCCTTGACGCGGAAGTCGATATAGCCGCGCGACTGATAGAAGTCGCGAAGAACCTGTTTGTCGAATTCGACCCGATCTTCAATCAACGTGTCAGAGCGCACAAAGGCGCGCAGAATGCCGGCCTGCTTTGTTTCAAGAACACGGCGCAAACGGCGGTCGGAAAAGACGCGGTTGCCAACAACCGACACGCGTTCCACCTCGATCGTGTCACCTTCGGCGATTTCAAAGATCAGATCGACGCGGTTGTCGCCACGGCGAATGATGCGCGGCGTGGCGGTGGCGGCGATGCGGCCTTGTTGGCTATACGCTTCGGCGATGGTCGCCGCGTCCTTTTCGGCCTGCGCGGGGTTGAGCACCCGGCGCGGCGCGGATTGAATAAACCCTTCGAGGTCTTCGTCCTTGATCCGCTTGTTGCCTTCAAAGGCCAACCGGATGATGACCGGGTATTCCTTGACCGAGATAACAAGCGTGCCACCGCGCGGCTCTATTTCGACGGATTCGAACAATCCGCTGTTCACGATGCGCTGATAGGCGTCGTTCAGCTCACCAGCCGAGACCGTTTCACCGCGAGCGATTCCCGCGTAGGTCAGAATCGTGCCGGATTCGATACGCTGATTTCCCTGAACAGAGACAGCATTGAACCGGTAATCCTGTGCGGCGGAAACGGTCGGAAAAACCATCAAAGCCATTGCAATGCTTAGGAAAAGCGCGAGCGGTGCGGACCACAACATATGGACCTTGTTAAATCGGAAGCCGCAGGATTTACCCGCGATTGTCCCCTGTCCCATGGATCAGAACCTATTTTTTAGCAGCTATTGACCCCTGAGTATCGGGAATGTCCCGCGTTGTCAAAACCACAAAAAGGCCCGCAACGCGATAAGTTGCGGGCCGTTCTGACGAACCCGGAACGAGGGCGGTCCGGGCGCGAAAAAGGAAGGTCTGATTTGGCGCGCGCGGCGCTTAAAGAAAGCTCACGACATAGGCAGCCGTCGCCAAAGACAGGGCAATCGTGCCCACATAAAGCAAACGATCACCGTTAATCTCGAACAAGAGACTCAAACCGCGATAACTGTTCTGAATGGTTTGCATAGCGTACATCCTTTTGCGATGTTGTTACCATGCCTCTTGTTTGGGGCGGGAATTGGGCAGAGATATGACCTTTCCGCCCAAAACACCTTTTATTACGGGGTGTTCACCAGCCCATCCGGTCCATGGCCGCACCAGTGTCCATCAGACCTTGGCCTGCGTTCATGGGCAGAAGATATCGTTACCCAAGGCAAAGACCATCATTGCCAGGATCAGTCCGATCCCCACCGTCATCAGAATTCGCAGCGCCGTATCGTTGGGCGGACGGCCTGTTACTGCTTCATAGGCATAAAATACGAGGTGACCGCCATCCAGTGCAGGCACAGGGAACAGGTTCAAAAGCCCCACCGCAGTGGACAGCACAGCGATGAACCAGATGAAGTTTTCGGCCCCCTGCGACGCCATCGACCCCGAGGTTTCCGCGATGCCAAGCGGCCCCGAAAGGTTACACGTCGAAATCGCACCCGTCACGATATGCCACAGCCCCGACATGGAACTTTGGATAACCGACCAGGTTTGCGCGGCGCCGCCCTGAATGGCCTGAAACACGCCCGTGGGCCGCGTTGCGGGATCGAATGCCATGCCGCCGGCAATGCCAATACGCCACTGGGTCGCAAACCCGCCATCCGGCAAAGGTTCATCCACCCTTTTGGGTGCCAGCGCAAATTCCATCACCTGTCCGTCGCGCCACACATCCAAAAGCAAAACCCGCCCATTGGACGATTCCACTGCATCCTTCAGTTCCTGAAAGGCAAAGATCGGCGCACCATCTATCGCGGTGATCACGTCACCGGGCTTGAGCTCGATATCGTCGGCTGCGCTGCGCGGAGCCACCTGACGCACGTGTGGCGGAAACAGATACGGTCCGTCCACCGACAGAGCGCGCCCGTCGCGCATGATGTCATATTGCAGGACAGGCTGCTGCGGAATTCCGTCGGTAAAGCTTTTCCATTGGCTCGCCTCGTCAAATGACGGAGCCGGAGTGCCTGCAATGGCTGTGATTTCGTCGCCTTCCTGAAGGCCATAGAACCCGGCGGGCAGATCGCGTGTTTCACCGACGCGCAGGGGATCGGTCGCGACCCCTTGGACCGCGAAGACGGCACCGAAAACGATAATCGACATCAGAAAGTTGAACGCGGGCCCCGCTGCAACGGTGGCCGCACGCGCCCAAAGGGGGGCACCATGCATCGTGCGACGCAGCGCCACCGGATCTTCGGCCACGGCTGCAAGTGCGTCCTCATCCTTGCCCGAGGCCGCATCCGCGTCCCCGGCGAATTTCACATATCCGCCAAATGGCAGCAGCGCGAATTGCCAGCGCGTTCCATGACGATCAACGCGGGAAAGCAGGACCGGACCGAAGCCCAAAGAAAACACCTCGGCATGAATGCCGGACCAGCGCCCGACAATGTAATGGCCGTATTCATGCACCGCCACAATGATCGACAATGCCAGAACAAACGCCAGCACCGTCCAGACAAGTCCGCCAAACTGCGGAATGAGACCGATTACATCCACTCTATTTTCCTGCTCTCTCTGCCATAATCCCATCCGCCTTCTTCCGTGCGAGATGGTCCGTCTTCAGGACATTATCAAGGGACATTGGGGCGTCAATAAGACCCGCTTCTGCCTCAAATTGGCCGAGAACCTCCTCAACCACCGACGCCATGTCCACAAAACCGATACGCCCGGCGATAAACGCGTCCAGCGCGCGTTCCTTGGCGGCGTTGAAAACTGCACCCGACAATCCGCCGCGTTCCATGACCTGCCGCGCAAGACGAAGCGCGGGATACCGCGCCTCGTCAGGGGCGCGAAAGTTAAGCTGCGAAACCCGCGCCAGATCCAGCCGTTCGACCGGTAGATCGCGCCGCTCGGGCCAGTGCAAGGCAAAGCCAATGGCATGACGCATGTCAGGCGGGCCGACATGGGCCATCAAGGCCCCATCAACAAAGCCAACCAGCGCGTGGATCATCGATTCGGGGTGGATGATGGTTTCTATCTGCTCCGGCCGAACGCCAAAAAACTCTTTGGTTTCAATTAGCTCCAGCGCCTTATTGAACATTGAGGCGCTGTCGATGGTAATACGCTGGCCCATCGCCCAATTGGGGTGGCTCGATGCTTGCGCCAATGTGGCCTTCGCCAGATCCTTGATCGGCCAATCGCGAAACGCACCCCCCGACGCGGTAATAATGATCCTCTCGACGGCGGCGATGTCTTCGCCGATCAACGCCTGAAACACCGCCGAATGTTCGCTGTCCACTGGCAACAGACGCGCCCCGTTGCGCGCCGCTGTGTCCAGCACCAAGCCGCCTGCACAAACCAAGGTTTCCTTGTTCGCCAGTGCCAGGGTCGCGCCCTGTTCAAGGGCTGTCAGCCCCGGGGCAAGCCCTGCCGCACCGACAATGGCCGACATCACCCAATCCGCCGGCCGCGCCGCCGCTTCGATCAAGGCATTGTGACCGGCCGCCGCCGCAACGCCAGACCCTTTGAGGGCGGCGCGCAGGTCGTCAAGGCGATCATCATAAGCGGTCACGGCCACATCGGCCCCAAGGCGTCGCGCATCCGCAGCCAGCTGGGCGATATTCCCCGCACCTGTCAGAGCGACCACATCGTAATCCTGTGGCGCGCGCGCAATCAGGTCGATTGTGTTCTGACCGATGGACCCGGTTGCACCAAAAATCGAAACGCGACGCATGCCGTTACATCCCGACCGGCGGGAAACCCACGATCGGTCCTGCAACCAGCAGGAAGGCTGATGCCCCCAGCATCCCGTCGAACCGGTCCAGCACGCCGCCGTGTCCGGGGATAAGGGCGCTGCTGTCCTTGACATCCGAGCGCCGCTTGATCGCGCTCTCGGCGATGTCTCCAAGTTGCGATGCCATCGCAACGGATACGGACATTCCGATCAAAGAAGCGTCCGCCCCGGTTTGCATCATGAAGACAAAGGCCACGACGGCTGCCCCGACCCAGCCCGCAACGGTGCCTGACCACGTCTTTTTCGGACTGACGCGGGGCCAGAACTTTGGCCCGCCAATCAGACGCCCGGCGAAATACCCGGCCACGTCCGTGACCACGACAACCGCAACCAGCCAAAGCATCCACAACAAGCCAAAATCGTCGCGAACCCCCATGAGGCCGAAACCAGCCAGCATGATCAGCATCGCATAGGTTATGAAAACGCGGCGCCCCTCGGTCAGCTTTGCAAGACCTGCGAGCGCGGGAAGAAACAGGACCGGCAAGCCAAGCCCTGCGGGCAGGTAGATCGCCGCCATCGCGGAAACCCCGGCAATCGCACCCAGCCCAGCCGCAAGACCGGGTTGATCCTGATCTTGGTTGGTCACGGAAACCATCCGAACCAATTCCCAGATCATCACCCCACAGAGCACCGCTGCAAAGACATGAAACACGTGACCGCCCGCAGCCACAGCCGCCAGTCCCACCACCAACATTACCAAAGCCGACGCCACCCGCGCCGCGAGGTCAGACCACTGCCCTGCCCCGCTCATGCGCGGGCCCCGCCATAACGCCGGTCGCGGCTGGCATAGGATTGGCACAGGGTTTCAAGCTCTTGCGCCGTAAAATCAGGCCAGAGCGTGTCGATGAATTCGTATTCGGCATAGGCCGACTGCCACAACAGAAAATTGGAAATCCGCGCCTCGCCGCTGGTGCGGATCACGAGATCTGGATCGGGCAACACCCGTGTATCCAGATAGCGCGGAAGGGTTTCCTCATCCACATCCGCCGGGGCCAGTTTGCCTGCGGCGACATCTTCGGCAAGAAGTTTAGTGGCGCGCGCCACCTCGTCCCGGCCACCATAATTGATGGCGATGGTCAGGTGGATACCGTCGTTGGTTTCGGTCAGGGTTTCCAGCTCATCCATCAGCTCAATCAATTTTTGATCCAGCTTGACCCGGTCACCGATAAACCGCACCCGAACGTCGTTTTCCACAAGCGACCGTGTTTCGTGCAGGATGTATCGCCGGAACAGGTTCATCAGCCCCGCAACCTCGACCTGGGTCCGCTTCCAGTTCTCGGTCGAAAAGGCAAAAATCGTCAGGTAGCGGATGCCCAACCCGGCAGCGGCCTCGACCACTTCGCGCACCCGGCGCGCGCCCGCATGATGGCCAAACAGGCGCGGACGGCCTCGCGCCTGCGCCCAACGGCCATTGCCATCCATGATGATGGCAACGTGATTGGGGGCCTTGGCCAAAGGCGCGACTGCTGTTGGATTGGGCATGCTGCGCTGTCTCAGACCTGCATGATCTCGGCTTGCTTGCTCTCAAGCGCCGCATCGACCGCAGCGATCATCTGGTTGGTCAGATCCTGAACCTCGGATTCCCAGAATTTCTGATCGTCTTCGGACATCCCGTCCGCCTTGGCCTTCTTGATCTGGTCCATGCCGTCCCGGCGGACATTGCGGATCGCAACGCGCGCGCCTTCGGCATATTGTCCGGCGACCTTGGTCAACTCGCGGCGACGCTCTTCGTTGAGCTCAGGGATCGGCAGCATGATGATGGTGCCGTTCAACTGCGGGTTGATGCCCAGACCGCTTTCGCGGATGGCCTTTTCGACCTTACCGACAAGACCCTTGTCCCAGACATTGATCGTCACCATGCGTGGCTCGGGCACGTTGACGGTACCGACCTGATTGATCGGCGTCATCTGCCCGTAGGCGTCCACCTGCACCGGTTCCAGCATCGAAGAACTCGCACGCCCGGTGCGCAACGATGCAAATTCAGTCTTCAATGAACTCATGGCACCATCCATACGGCGCTTGAGGTCATCGGTATCCAGTTCGAAATCGTCAGCCATCTGCTCTCTCTTCTCCCGGTCGCTTGAAACCGTCCCGCGATCTATACGCGCTCACCCGTCGATTTGTCCATGCGCTGATCGCACCCGATCCGCCGTGCGGTGCCGCGCCGGGCGCGGCAAGATAATCATTTGCGCCGCGCTGCGCGCGCCATATGCCGAAGTTTTGCGCCGCGCTACGCGCGTCATTCGTAAAAGTTTTTCGCCGCGCTGCGCGCGTCGCGGGGCGCCTCCGGCGGGGGTATTTGAAACGAGAAAGAAGCGACACCGAGAAAAACGCTTTTGCGGCACGCACACCTGCAACCGTTCCGCCCGCAGGCAATCACCGCTAGCCTTGCACCTTGGTATAGGTGCCCTTGCCCGCCAGAATGCCCCGGAAGCCACCCGGTTCATCAAGGGAAAACACGATAATCGGCAAGTTGTTGTCACGCGCGAGCGCGATGGCGGATGCATCCATGACCCCGAGGCGTTTGGCCAGACAATCATCGTAGCTGACCGTATCATAGCGCACCGCATCGGCGTGCTTGACAGGATCCTTGTCGTAAACGCCGTCAACCTTGGTGCCTTTGAAGATTGCCTCGCAATTCATTTCATTGGCGCGCAGGGTGGCCGCGGTGTCGGTGGTAAAATACGGATTGCCCGTGCCGGCAGCAAAGATGCACACCCGCTTCTTTTCAAGGTGGCGCACGGCGCGGCGGCGGATATAGGGTTCTGCGACCTCGTTCATTGTGATCGCGCTGATCACGCGGGTAAAGACCCCCAGGCCTTCCAGCGCCGATTGCAGGGCCAGCGCATTCATCACTGTGGCCAGCATGCCCATGTAATCGGCGGTGGTCCGTTCCATGCCCTGCGCCGAGCCTTGCAATCCCCGGAAGATATTGCCCCCGCCGATGACCATGCAGATTTCGACGCCCAGATCATGCACCGATTTCACCTCTGCCGCGATACGTTCCACGGTTGGCGGGTGCAGCCCGAATCCTTGGGGTCCCATGAGCGCTTCGCCCGAGATCTTGAGCATTACGCGGCTGAACTTGGTCTGGGCCTCGGGTTGGGCGGCGTCGGTCATGTTGCACTCCGGCAGTTGGCAGGTCAAAATCCTCGGCAAAATGTCTGAAAACCGCGCGGTATTCAATGTGTGTGCTGCACATTCGTCGCGCGCCCTGTGAATTGGGTGCAAACTATGAAGATCGACGCGTTGATTTCCGGCCTTGATGCCGAGCGCCCGGTGTTGATCGCGGGGCCGACCGCATCGGGAAAATCCGCGCTGGCGTTGGAGATTGCCACCCGTCAGGGTGGGGTTATCGTCAACGCAGATGCAAGTCAGGTCTATGATTGCTGGCGTGTGATCACCGCGCGCCCGTCCGCTGCCGAAGAGGCCCGCGCGCCTCATGCGCTATATGGTCACGTCGCGTGGGATGCGCCGTATTCGGCCGGCCATTGGTTGCGCGAAGTGCGCCACATTCTGGGCGGCGCGACCCGTCCGATCATCGTGGGCGGCACCGGATTATATTTTCTCGCGCTCACGGAAGGGCTGGCACATATCCCTGAAACCGATCCCGCGGTGCGCGCGCGTGCGGACACACTCGAAACCCCGGCATTGATCGCCGGGCTGGATCCGCTCACAGCGGCACGGATTGATTTGCAGAACCGTGCCCGCGTGCAGCGCGCCTGGGAGGTTCTGCAGCAGACCGGGCGCGGGCTGGCGCAATGGCACGATCAGACCCCTGCCCCGGATCTGGATCTGTCGGACTGTCACGCTTTGGTTGTCGATGCGCCCAAAGCCTGGCTTGAGGCTCGCATATTTGGACGATTCGAATCGATGATGGACGGTGGCGCGCTGGAGGAGATCGCCGCGATGCGCCCGCACTACGACCCTGCGCGCCCTGCTTTTCGCGCCATCGGGGTGCCGGAATTGATGGATTACGTGGACGGAACAACGGATCGCGATCAAACGCTTGAACGGGCGGGTATCGCAACGCGCCAGTTCGCCAAGCGCCAGCGGACATGGTTTCGCAAGCGTATGCGCGACTGGACGCCCATTGAACCATAGCGGCGGTTGCCCCGGATGGGCCTTGCGCAGAGCCGGTATTTGACGATCCGTCCATTGCGCATACTTGGCTAAATAGAATAATTTTTTACTTGTGCGCCCCGCCATTCACGGTTTGAATTGACGAAACCCGACAATTCACCGGTTTCCGTAGATGTTCAAACCCGATGCGCCCCTTGGTGGACCCAGACTGTTCACCATCGCCCAGCTTGCTGCCGGTGGCGCGTGGAAGCTGGAATTGCTGCACGATCGCGACACCTCTGTTTTCCTTTGGATCACCAAGGGACAGGGGGTTGCCGTTCTGGACGGGGTGCGGCGCGGCATCGGTGTGCACAACGCGATTTATATTCCGGCACGACGATTGTTTTCGGTGGAACTGGGCCGGCAGGGATACGGGCAGGCGCTGGTGCTGCCCGGATCGACGGATATCGGGTTTCCCGATGACGTATTCCACCTGCGAATGCGGTCGGTGGTGGCCCATGCCGAGCTGACCGCTCTTCTCGAGGCGATAGGTCGCGAACAGCAAGGAGGCGCGGCCTTTGCCGATGATGCTGTTGCGGCATATGCGCGTCTGGTTGCTATCTGGTTTCGTCGGCAATTGGCAGAGAACGGGGATTTCAATGCCGCCAGTGCCGCGCGCCGTCTTGTCCGGGCATACGCGGCGCGGCTCGTCACGCATCACGCCAGCCCGGCCACCACGTCGGATCATGCCACCGAGCTTGGTGTGACGGCGACCCATCTCAGCCGCGTGTGCAAAGCGGAATGTGGGCGCACCGCGTCCGCGATGCTGACCGAAAGGGTGCTTCACGCCGCGCGGCATCTGCTCGAGGAAACGCAAACCCCGGTTCAGGACATTGCCCGGCATCTGGGCTTTGGGTCGGCCGCCTATTTCACCCGCTTTATTCAACAGCACGCCGGTGCCACACCGACCGGTTTGCGACGCCGTGCGCATGACCGCATTCAACCCAAGGTTCATCCCGCTTGATCCGTTAGCGCATCAATCAGCGGCGACTTGTCGTTTTCAAGTTATCGAAATGTCGCATTTGGGCCAATAAGTGCCGAAAGGAAACATTGACGCTGGCGCAATATTGTTGCCGTATGAGGCCAACGAACATGCCTGCCAAGTAAGCAGCCGCTTTAGAACGCGGTTAAATGGCAGGAAAAGACACAACAGGGAGAAAGTGTATGACAGACAAGACCCAATCGAAATCCGCCGTTCATTGGGCGGCAGAAATGCATGCAAAGGAATATTCGCAAGGCAAACTGTGCCGCCGTGAATTCCTGACGCGCGCCACCGCGCTTGGCGTTTCTGCTACAGCGGCTTACGGCCTGATCGGCCTCGACGCACCGGCGCAGGCTGCGGCACACGCCAACAAGGGCGGCACGGCCAAGATGCAGATGGAAGTCCGCGCGTTCAAGGATCCACGCACCTATGACTGGACCCAGATCGCCTTCCTCACCGCCGGCACGCTGGAATATCTGGTCGAATACAACAATGACGGTTCGTTCAAACCGCGCCTGCTGGAAAGCTGGTCGGTCAATGACAACGCCACCGAATACACGCTGAATGTCCGTCAGGGCATCAAGTGGAGCAACGGTGACGACTTTACCGCAGACGATGTTGCCCGTGTGATCACTGATTGGTGCGACAAGTCCGCCGAAGGTAACTCCATGGCCGGTCGCATGGCGTCGCTGATCGACGGCGACAGCGGCAAGGCGCGCGACGGTGCGATCACGGTCAATGGCAACAGCGTTGTTCTCAAGACCGCGCAACCAGACATCACGATCATCGCGGGCATGGCAGATTATCCTGCTGCCGTTTACCACTCCAGCCTGGACGCAGCCGCACCGCTGTCCGAACTGGTCGGCACCGGACCGATGAAGGTTGTCGAACACGAGGTCGGCGTGAAGGCCGTTCTCGAAAAGGTCTCCGACTGGTGGGGTGACGACGTGATCGAAGGTGGTGGTTACCATCTCGACCGGATCGAATATATCGACTACGGCACCGATCCGTCCGCATGGGTGGCCGCAGCCGAAGCAGAGGAAGTCAACCTGTTCTATGAAACGGTCGGTGATTTCATCGACATCATGGATGGCCTCGGCTGGGAAAAATCCGAAGTGGCGTCGGGCGCGACCATCGTCGTGCGTCCCAACCAGAAGGCTATGGGCGAAGACGGCACGCCAAAGTATGGCGACAAGCGCGCGCGCCAGGCTCTGGCAATGGCCGTGGACAATGCGGTCTGTCTGGAACTCGGCGTCGGTGGGCGCGGTGTCGCCGCCAACAACCACCACGCCGGTTCGATGCACCCGGAATACGATCCCTCAGTTGGCCGCTTGCCGTTTGACCCCGCCAAAGCCGCAGAGCTGTGGCAGGCCGCAGGCAAGTCGATGGACGAAGAAATCGAAATCCATTCCATCGACGACGATTGGCGCAAGAACACGACCGATGCCGTTGCCGCGCAGCTGCGCGACGCGGGCTTCAATGTAAAGCGCACCATTCTGCCCGGTTCGACCTTCTGGAACGACTGGACGAAATATCCGTTCTCATCGACCAACTGGAACCACCGTCCGCTGGCAACCCAGGTTTGGGGTCTGGCGTATCGCTCGGGCGAGGCTTGGAACGAATTCGGTTGGGAAAACGCCGAGTTTGACGCGTTGTTGGACGAAGCCAATGCGATTGCGGACGCCGACAAGCGCCGCGCCGTTGCAGCCAAGATGCAGGCCATCGTTGCGGATGAAGGTGTAACCATTCAGCCTTACTTCCGGTCGCTGTATCGTCACACCGACGGATCGATCAAAGGCGCGGATATGCATATCGCCTATCTGCCGCAAATTTATAAGTGGAGCGCCGCATAAGCGGTGTCGCCGGGCCGCACCGCAAGGTGCGGCCCTTTTTTTCCTGACCGGTAAACAGGTCGGGACACAAATCCAAACCGGCGATGTATCGGTGACGGAAAGCTACCAACGGGAGCGCCTATGGGATTGTTCATCTTGCGGCGTGTCGGGGTCATGATCCTGACAGCGCTCTGCCTGACCTTCCTCGTCTTTTTCTTGACGAACCTATATCCAAACCTCGAAAAGCTTGCCAAAACGCAGGGCAACTTCCGCATGTCGGACGAAGCGGTTGCGAGCTTTCTCGAAAAACGCGGATACCTGCAACCGGTGCCCGTGAAATACGGCGAATGGCTGGGTGTGGTGCCATCCTATCGGCACACGCATGACGACGGCAAAGTTACCGGGCGCTGTATCATGCCCGGACAAGACGCCGCCGACGCGCCGAGTTTCTGCGGTATCCTTCAGGGGTATTGGGGATATTCCACGGTATTCAAGGACGAAGTCGGTTCCCTGGTGGCCACGCGACTGGGCCTGACCGGCAAGCTGATGTTCTGGGTGATGGTGTTGATGGTTCCATCGGCGCTGTTGATCGGGGTGCTTGCGGGCATGCGCGAAGGGACCAAGACGGACCGGACGCTGTCAACCGCGTCCATCATCACGACCGCCACACCGGAATACGTCTCAGGGGTGATCTTTATCGCGGTGTTTGCATCCTCAGCGGTGGGGTTGAAATGGTTCAAGGGAACCGCAACCTCAGCCATGGAAAGCGCCAATTTCGAAAACTTCTTCCTGCCTGTTCTGACCATCTCTCTTTACGGGATGGGATACATTGCGCGCATGACGCGCGCCTCGATGACCGAAGTGATGACCGCGCAATATATCCGGACCGCGCGGCTCAAGGGGGTCAGCTTTCCCAATATCGTCATGAAACACGCACTGCGCAACGCACTGATCGCGCCCTTTACGGTGATCATGTTGCAGTTCCCGTGGCTGCTGAACGGTGTGGTGATCGTCGAGACGCTGTTCAACTACAAAGGCTTTGGCTGGCTCCTCGTGCAGGCGGCAGGCAACAATGACATCGAGCTCTTGCTGGGTGTGTCGGTCGTTTCCGTTGTGGTGGTGCTGGTGACCCAGCTGCTGTCCGATATCGGTTACGTTTTCCTCAACCCACGCATTCGAATTTCATAAGGGAGGCCACAGCATATGGAACCGCTAAGCTGGGGCGAAATCATCGTCCGCATGGCCATCCAGTTCATTCCGGTCTGGATATCTCTCGCGGCCCTCTTTGCCGTATCAATCACGTTCAAGCGCCGACTGGGGCTTTACGGAAAACTCTTTGACAGCCCGATCGGCATGATCGGATTTGGTCTGGTGATGTTCTGGGTGTTCGCCGGTGTCTATGGCGCTGCGGGAATGATCGTCACGCATGACTCGCTGGCACAGGTTTCGGGCCTCAAGAACAAGGCCCCCGGCACGCCGTTGCGCATGGCCGAAGACGGGGTTTACCAATACTATCTGCTGGGGGGGGATAACCTTGCGCGGGATGTGTTTTCTCGGATGATTGACGGGGCCTGGGTGGTGGTGCAGATCGCGCCGCTTGCCACGATCTTTGCCTTCATGGTCGGGATCACCCTCGGCCTGCCTGCCGGATATTACGGCGGGCGGCTGGATACGCTGCTGTCTTTCCTTGCCAACCTGATCCTCGCCTTCCCGGTGATCCTGCTGTTCTATCTGCTTGTCACACCGGAAATCATCGAGACCGGGCTTCCCAACTATATGGCTATGGTGCTGTTCATCTTTCCGCTCGTGTTTGTCGCGGTGCTGCTGAACTCGCGCTACTACACCCAACCCAAGAAACGCACACCGCTACTGATCGTTGTTCTGGGGCTCATGGGCTGGGTTTACCTGTCGCTGATCTCGGAGGTGGGATCCAAGTTGCAGGTTCTTCCCGGGTTCCTTGATCTATTCGACATTCCCGGCGGTATCCTCGTCGTGTTCGTGTCGGTGGTCTTTGTCAATTCGCCCACGGTGTTCCGTATCGTGCGCGGGCTGGCGATGGACATCAAGACACGCGACTATGTCGCGGCTGCGCAAACCCGTGGCGAGGGACCGTGGTATATCATGCTGTGGGAAATCCTGCCCAACGCGCGCGGCCCCCTGATCGTCGATTTCTGTCTGCGCATCGGGTATACGACCATCCTTTTGGGCACCTTGGGTTTCTTTGGGCTGGGACTGCCACCGGAAAGCCCGGATTGGGGATCCACGATCAACGAGGGGCGCAAGCTTCTGTCGATCTATCTGCACCCCGCTCTGCCGCCAGCCTTTGCGCTGCTGACGATGGTGCTGGGCCTGAACCTGCTGGCCGACGGTCTGCGCGAGGAATCGCTGAAGGACTAAGGAAACAAGGCCGGGGGGCGCTGCCCCCCGGACCCCCCGGGATATTTGAAGCAAGAGAAAGGGCCGAATGTGCACCTTTCGAAGCTGGGAGATAAAGATGAGCAAGATCGTGGACTATGAAGGGCCGATCCTTGAAATCGACATGCTGTCGATCTCGTTCTTCACACGGCTGCGGGAAATTCCGGCCGTGATGGATTTTTCCGTCAAGGTGCAGCCCGGCGAGGCGGTTGGCCTTGTGGGCGAATCAGGGTGCGGGAAATCCACCGTGGCGCTGGGTGTGATGCAGGACCTTGGCAAGAACGGCCGCGTTGTGGGCGGCTCCATCAAGTTCAAGGGCCGTGACCTGAGCGAAATGAGCGAAGAGGAGCTGCGCGACATTCGTGGCAACGAAATCGCAATGATTTATCAGGAACCGATGGCGAGCCTCAATCCGGCGATGAAGATCGGCAAGCAATTGATCGAGGTCCCGATGATTCATGAGGGCATCAGCGAACAGGAAGCCTGGGACCGGGCTTTGGAGGTGGTCACGGATGTGCGCCTTCCCGATCCCGAGCGGATGCTGAATTCTTATCCGCACCAGTTGTCGGGTGGCCAGCAACAGCGCATCGTCATCGCAATGGCGCTGATGTCGAAACCGGCGCTGTTGATCCTGGACGAGCCGACGACCGCACTGGATGTGACGGTTGAGGCTGCGGTTGTTGAACTGGTCAAGGATCTTGGCAAGAAATACGGCACCTCGATGCTGTTTATCTCGCACAATCTGGGGCTGGTTCTGGAAACTTGCGACCGGATTTGTGTGATGTATTCCGGCGAGGCGGTGGAACGTGGATCCATCGAAGATGTTTTTGACGAGATGCGTCACCCTTACACGCAGGCGCTGTTCCGGTCGATCCCATTGCCCGGTGCCGACAAGAATGCGCGCCCCTTGCGGGCCATTCCGGGGAACTTTCCCCTGCCCCACGAACGCCCACCCGGCTGTAATTTTGGCCCCCGGTGCGATTACTTCGAAGAAGGGCGCTGCAACGCCAGCGATGTCAAGATGCGGCCTATCGACGGGGATGACCGTCACGAAAGCCGCTGTTTGAAGTTCGAGGAGATCGATTGGGATGCGCCAATGGAGCTGGCGGAGACCAAGGAAAAAGGCGAGATCGGCGAAGTTGTCCTGAAAATGGACCAGCTCAAGAAATACTATGAGGTTGCTGCCAACGCTCTGTTCGGGGGCGGCACCAAAAAGGTGGTCAAGGCCAATGAGAGCCTCAGCTTTGAGGCCCGCGAAAGCGAGACACTGGCCATCGTTGGGGAATCGGGGTGTGGCAAGTCGACCTTTGCCAAGGTTCTGATGGGCCTAGAAACCGCCACCGACGGGCAGATCCTGCTGGATGGGCGCAACATCGAGGGCATCCCGATCGAATCCCGCGACGCCAAGACCGTGGGCGAAGTGCAGATGGTGTTCCAGAACCCGTTTGACACGCTCAACCCGTCGATGACGGTGGGCCGTCAGATCATGCGGGCGCTTGAGATTTTCGGCATTGGCAATTCCGACGGGGAACGGCGGACGCGGATGCTTGAACTGCTGGATCTGGTCAAGCTGCCTCGCGCATTTGCGGACCGGATGCCGCGTCAGCTGTCCGGCGGGCAAAAGCAGCGGGTCGGCATCGCGCGGGCCTTCGCAGGTGACGCGCGCATCGTGGTGGCGGACGAGCCTGTGTCAGCCCTCGATGTGTCGGTGCAAGCGGCGGTGACGGACCTGTTGATGGAGATCCAGCGCGAACACAAGACGACGCTGTTGTTCATCTCGCACGATCTGTCGATCGTGCGCTATCTGTCGGATCGCGTGATGGTGATGTATCTCGGCCATGTGGTCGAATTGGGGACCACGGATCAGGTGTTCTCGCCGCCCTATCACCCGTACACCGAGGCGCTTTTGTCTGCGGTCCCGATTGCCGACACGTCGGTTCAAAAGCAGCATATCGTTCTGGATGGAGATATCCCATCGGCCATGAACCCACCGCCCGGGTGTCCGTTCCAGACAAGATGCCGTTGGAAATCCGAAGTTCCCGGCGGTCTGTGCGAAAAAGAAGTGCCCCCGGTTCGGCAGCTTGGCGACAACCACCAGATCAAATGTCATCTTGCCGACGATATTCTGGCCCGCATGGAAGCCGTGATTAAAATCGCGGCAGAGTGACCTAAAAACAAAGGCTTGCGCGCCTATCCTCAAGCGGTTGGTGCGTCAGCTCCCCCAGATGATGCGAATATAATCCCGGGTTTCGGCGTAAGGTGGCACGCCGCCGTGCCTGCGCACCGCCTCTGGCCCCGCATTGTAGGCGGCAAGCGCCAGTTCCCAGCTGCCGAATTCCTCGAACTGGGCGGCAAGGTACCGCGCCCCCGCTTCAAGATTGGCAAGCGGGTCGGTCGGATCAATCCCCAACAACTGCGCCGTGCCGGGCATCAACTGGGCCAGCCCGATGGCCCCCTTGTGCGAAACGGCCGCCGGATTCCAACCGGATTCCTGATGAACCAGCCGCAGAAACAATCCTTCGGGCACCCCCGCCGTGCGCGCCGCATTCCGTGCAGCGTCGAGATAAGGGCCGCGATAGCTGCCCTCGTAAACCGGACCATCCCATATCGTCGGTGTGTGAACCCGGGGCGGCGCAATGGACACCGTCATTGCGGTGGTCGCGGATTTGCGTGCGTCCAGCACCTTGGCCGACGATCCCAGACGCGCGGACCCGCCTTTTTTGCCGAACAGATCGGCGCGCGCATCAATCGGCAGCGCGAGTGCGCACATACAGGAAATGGCCAGAAAATATCGCATGGGCTCCGCCGGTTGTTTCAATCGAGAATAGACGTCGGGCGCGTGCAGGCAAAGCCCCAGCATTTGGATCGCGCAAGAGTTTGCCGGTGAAAGGCGCGACAGGCTCCTTCAATCGGCGTTAACCTTGTTTCAACCCCGGTGCAGGAAGTGTAGTGTCACGCGGAAACGCGGTGCAGAATCGCCGCAACCGGAACGAACATCACGATAGCGGGGTAAGATATGGCAGGTTCGGTGAACAAGGTGATCCTGATTGGAAATCTGGGTCGCGATCCCGAGGTGCGCAGCTTTCAGAACGGCGGCAAGGTGTGCAATCTGCGCATTGCCACGTCCGAAACCTGGAAGGACCGCAACACCGGTGAACGACGCGAACGCACGGAATGGCACAGCGTCGCGATTTTCAACGAAAACCTGGCGCGGCTGGCCGAACAGTACTTGCGCAAAGGGTCCAAGGTATATGTCGAGGGCAAGCTGGAAACCCGCAAGTGGCAGGACCAGAGCGGTCAGGATCGTTACAGCACCGAGGTCGTTCTGCGTCCCTACGGCGGCGAACTGACCTTTCTCGACGGTCGCGATAGTGGCGGTGGCCAAGGTGGCGGTCAAGGCGGTGGCTATGGCGGTGGTGGATACGATGGCGGCTATGGCGGCGGTGGGTATGACAGCGGACCCGCGCCTTCGGGTGGCGGATCATCAAGCGGTGGCCCCTCGGGTGGCGGCAGCAGCCGTGACATCGACGACGAAATTCCGTTCTGAGCGTTTGGCGGCGGTCCGATCAACATATGGCCGCCCCCGGCAAGACGCGCACGCCTGTACAGGCGTGCGCGCCACAGTTTTCAACCGTCTGATCTGGCACTCTTGCCAAACGACGCGTTTTTGAATTCCTTGCAAACATGTCCCTGAAGCGCCTGCGCCTCCCCCAATCGGTTGCCTATCCGATCCGTATCATCGAGGTCCACGTGACCGCCGGTCAAATGGTTGCGGCAGGTGATCCCGTTTATGCGCTTGAAACTGGCACGGGTGCGCGCGGGGTGATGCGCGCACCTGTCTCTGGTCAGATCGTTGATGGGCCGGTCGCCCCTCACACGTTGATGGAAGGCCCGCAAAGCGTGCTCGGCATTGAGACCGAGCCTGCGATTGCCGAAAAACCGGTGTTTGCGCCAGAGCCCGAGGCGCATGCTGAACCAGAGGCGGATGCGAGGCCGGAACCGGAGCCGGTTTCTGTTGCTGCGCCAGAGCCAGAGCCGTTGCCAGAGCCTGAACCGCTTCCCGACTCCGAACCAACTCCGGCACCGGACCCCGCCCAACAGCAGGAAACCCTTGTTCTTGGGCAAACACATCAGGATCCCGCGCCTGAAGTCGCAGCCGCACCGGAACGGGAACCGCAAGTCATACCCCGGCGCGTGCAAGCCGACGCGCCGATACACGGTGTGATCCCGGAAGATCCGCCTTCCGGGCGTGGCCGCCTTTTTGCCGGTGTTGTCGTGCTGGCCTTGCTTGGCGCTGCAGTCTGGTTCTGGCCGCAGATCAAGGCCACGATGATCACCACACCGGGCGACCTGGCCGCCGCCCCCGAAGTCACACCGGTTGCCCCCGTGGCGCTGCCCACACCGTTGATCCAGGGGGCCGCCCCCGCCGCGAGCGAACCCGCGCCGGGCACCACGCCAAGCCCGGCACCGAAACCGGCGAGCGCGCCGCCTCCTGTTGTAGAAACACCGCCCGAAACGGACACGGCCTCGGCGCAGCCGCAGACCGACCCGACCGAAGAGGAACAGACCGAAGAGCAACAGGCAGAAACGGCCGCACCCTCTCCGGGGTATGAAATCGCTCAGGGGTATGTCATCTCGAACGGTGCACCGGTGCATGGCCCCTATGCCGCAATTGTCGCGCTCAGCAACGATCTGGTGATCACCGGTCGCTGCACCCTGCGCAATTTGGGCAATGATATCCGCGACGTGGCCACCGGAAACGTTGTCCGGTCAATCACGGATGCCTGCGCCACGCCGATCACCGGAGCATACGGATTGCGCGATGGATCTTATGTCATCACCACACCGCGCGAACACTACGAGATCAAGTGCCGGTCCAGCGTGTCTCTGACCCCATGCGGTTCCGATGCGGGTCTGATCTATGACCGCAGGTTCATGAACCCGCAAGGCGAGGTCACCCGCCGCTGCGTGGGTCGTGATTACAGCGTGTTCTTTCCCGATTTCATCGGCGGTGAATGCTGACGATCGCCACATGAACAGCTGTCCGGGCGCTATCTTTCGCAATCAGGGAAGATAAAACTGTCGCTTAGCGGTCGCGCAGCGCATCCTTGAGCAGCGCCTCGACCATTCCGCCGGGCACATCAGAGGTTACAAACGCATCGCCTATATCGCGCGCAAGGATAAAGCGCAGCTTGCCATCAACGACCTTCTTGTCCTGCGCCATCAGATCCAGCAGTCCGCGCGCATCCGGCAAATCTCCGGGAATATCAGACAGGTCCGTCTTCATACCCATCGCCCTGAGATGGGCGCGCACGCGGCTGGGCGATTCCTGCGAACAAAGACCCAGACGCGCCGAAAGCTCGAACGCCAGAGCACAGCCAATGGCCACGCCTTCCCCGTGCAGAAGCCTGCTGGAATAGCCAGTCGCGGACTCGAGCGCATGACAGAACGTGTGGCCCAGATTGAGCAACGCGCGTTCGCCCTGTTCGGTTTCGTCACGCTCGACGATGCGGGCCTTCATCTCGACCGATCGCTTGACCGCCTGAACCCGCGCCGCCATGTCGCCCGAGGCCAGCGCCGGGCCCTGCATTTCCAGCCATTCAAAAAACGCCGCGTCCCCCAACAGGCCGTATTTGACCACCTCGCCGTAACCGGCCAGGAAATCGCGCGCTGTCAGCGTGCCCAGAACCTCGGTGTCCGCCAGAACCAGCGACGGTTGATGAAACGCACCGATCAGGTTCTTGCCGTGATGGGAATTGATTCCGGTTTTGCCCCCGACCGAGCTGTCGACCTGTGCGAGCAGAGACGTCGGGATCTGCACAAATCGCACACCACGCCGCAGAACCGATGCGGCAAACCCCGCCAGATCGCCGATGACACCGCCACCAAAGGCCACCACCACATCGCGCCGTTCGATCTTTTGTTCCAAAAGCCAATCCACGGTACGGCTGAATTCAGGCCAACCCTTGGTTGCCTCACCCGCCGGAAGCGCCAGAGCCGTCATCTCGATTCCATGGGTGGCAAGGCCGGTGCGCAGGGTTTCGAGGTGCAGGGCCGCGACATTTTCGTCGGTGATCACCGCGACCCGCTTGCGCGCCAAAAGCGGCGCAATATGCGCGCCCGCCTGTCCCAGAAGGCCCGGGCCAATTTCAATGTCATAGGCGCGATCACCCAGAGCCACGTGAACCTTTTCGCGCATGTCAGCCGTCCGTTGCAGTTTTCTCAAAGACCAGAACATCCGGTCGCGTGACCAAGGCTGCGATCACCCGGTCCACCGTGGCGTCAATCGCAACATGGGCGTCGGTTTCCACAACCAGATCGGCCATCGCATAGATCGGGGCACGTGCCTCGAACAGGGCGCGCAAGGTGCCGTAGGGATTGGGCGTCTTGAGCAAGGGGCGCGTGTCGCGGTGGCGCACACGGTTCCACAAAACGTCCAGTTCCGCCTTGAGGCATACCGCAACCCCCTTGCGGGCGATGATGTCGCGATTTTCCTCGGACAGGAACGCCCCGCCCCCGGTCGACAGAACGCCGGGTGTGCCCTCAAGAAGGCGGCCGATCACCTGTGTTTCCTTGGCACGAAAGAAGGCTTCACCGTCACGGGCAAAGATTTCGGCGATGCTCATGTTCGCGGCCTCGACAATGGCGGCATCGCTGTCCAGAAAAGGAACACCCAGACGGCTGGCCAGTGCCTTGCCGACTGCGGTCTTGCCCGCGCCCATCATGCCAACCATCGTCACCGTCTTGAGAAGCCGGGGCGCCCCTTCGGGCACGGCTCCATCGGCCAAGCTTTGCGCAAATTCCGTCATGTCAGACTGAATGACGTGAACTTTGGGAAAAGGCCATATATAACGTCAAAAAAAACACCTATCGGCAGGAAGTGGAAAAGATATGGGGCGCTTGGTCAAATTGGTGATTTACCTTCTGGTTCTCGGATTTATAGGGCTGGTGAGCTATGCGTATCTGGGGCCGTTTTTCGGCGCAGACTTCACCCCGCCCAAAACACAGATCCGCACACCGGTGATCCTGAACGATGGCTAGGTGGTTGGCCATTTTCGTGCCTCTGGCCCTTGCGGCCGGGCAATCCCAAGCGCAGCAGCCGCTTTCGGCGATTGACTGGCTGAACGACCTGCCGCCAACCGTTCAGATCCCGCCTCAGCCGCCGCTGGTCACACAGACAATGCCTCCCGATGTCACGGTCGAACCGCTCGAAGCGGCCCGCGCACCGGTGGGGTTGGTTTCCGGCAGGATTACCGGGCTGTCCGATACCTTGTGGCAAGGAAGCGACCCGGCAACCGTTGCGCGGGCGATTGCCGATGTCTCGGTTTCTGCCCTGCCCGCCGCACGGCGATTGCTGTTCACCTTGCTGCTGACCGAGGCCCGCGCGACCGGCACCGGCCCCGATCTGGTCCTTGAGGCCCGCGCCCGCCGTCTGATGGCGATGGGGGCCGCCGACCCTGCCTTTGCTCTGCTCGAAGTGGCGCAACCGCTTGACGATCCGGGGCTTGTCGCGGCGTGGTTTGATGCGGGCCTTCTGGTGCAACAACCCGCGGCCCCCTGCCATGCCATCCGGAACACCCCGCATCTGTCACCGGGATATGCCGCGTCTGTCTTTTGTGCCGCGCGGATGGGCCACATCGCCGCCGCCACGGTCATGTTCGACGGTGCACGCAGCCTTGGCCTGATGAGCCCCGAGGAAGAAGACCTTCTGGACCGGCTTCTGCATCCGGAGTTTTTCGAAGACGCGACCCCCCTGTCGCCGCCGGAGGCTCCAACGCCGCTGATCGTGACTCTGCGGGCCGCGATCGCGGAACCGCTTTCGGCCACCGCGCTGCCGCGTGCCTTTGCGGTGATCGACCTGCATGATGTGGCAGGCTGGAAGGCACAACTGGACGCCGCTGAACGGTTGGGCCGGTCGGGCGCGCTGACTGGCAACGGGTTGCTTGGCGTCTATACCGCACGGATGCCTGCGGCTTCGGGCGGCGTCTGGGATCGGGTCGCGGCCGTGCAAAAGTTTGAAACCGCCCTGTTTTCGCGGGATCAGGCCGCAGTGGCGGAGACCCTGCCAAAGGCATGGGACGCGATGCACGCCGCCGGTTTGACCGTAACACTCGCCGATGTTTTCGCCCCCGATCTGGAGAGCATCCCGATGACCGGAGAGGCGGGCGATCTTGCGCTTCGGTTCCTCTTGTTGTCGGATCGCTACGAAACCGCCGCCACAATGGCCGAAGCCGCGGGACTGGCCGTTGGCGACACGGCCTTTTTGACCGCGCTGGCGCGTGGCCTGCCCGGATCGGTGTCTGCCCAGGTTTCCGCGGCCAACCCCGCGTCCGGTTCCGGACCGCAGCGTCTGGCGATCACCGACGGGTTCGCCCCGATGCCCGCTCTGCCGCCACGCCTCGATGGGTATCCCTTGGGGGAAACGATCCTGAAGGCGCTCGATCTACTGGACAGCGGCGCGCGGGGCAATCTGGGTGATCTTACAGACGCGTTGCTTGGATTGCGGGCGCTCGGGCTTGAGGATGTCGCCCGGCGCGCGGCGTTGCAGCTTGTGATTCTGGGTCCACAGGGATGAGCGATTCAGATCGCATATCCACGTTTCTCGAGGCGCAGGCAGCCGAACTTGGTGCCTCCGACAACACACGCCTTGCTTATGGCCGCGATCTGATGGATTTCGTGGGCCACATTGCGGCACGCGGCGTTACCCTGCTGGAGGCCGGGCGCGACCGCGTTGAAGATTACCTCCTGCACTGCGAGGCACAGGGATTGTCCAAGGCCACACGCGCGCGCCGGTTGTCTTCGATCAAGCAGTTCTATCGCTTTGCCTTCGAAGAAGGCTGGCGCGGCGACAACCCCGCAATCCAGATCAACGGCCCCGGCAAAGACAAGCGGCTTCCCAAAACACTGAGCCACGACGAGGTGGACGCGCTCTTGGAGGCGGCGCGCACATCGGCACGCAGCGCGACGGACCGGCTGCGCAACACCTGTCTGATGGAGCTGCTCTATGCCACCGGCATGCGTGTAAGCGAACTGGTGACACTGCCAGTCGCCGCCGCGCGAGGTGATCCGCGCATGTTGCTGGTGCTGGGCAAAGGGGGCAAGGAACGCATGGTGCCGCTGTCGCCACCGGCGCGCGACGCGCTGGTGGAATGGATACCGGTCCGTGACGCGATGATGGACACACCGCGCGGCACCGCCAGCCCACAGGCCCGGTTCCTGTTTCCGTCACGGGGTGCATCGGGACACCTGACCCGGCACCGGTTTTATGCGCTGATCAAGGAAATATCGCTGGCGGCGGGTGTTTCGCCGTCCAAGGTCACGCCGCACACGCTGCGTCATGCGTTTGCCACCCATCTGCTGGAAGGCGGAGCCGACCTGCGCGCGATTCAGACCCTGCTGGGTCATGCGGATGTCTCGACCACGGAAATCTATACCCATGTGCTCCAGACGCGATTGTCGGAACTCGTGCGCACGCATCACCCGCTGGCCCGCGCGGAAGACCGTGACTGACGACAAATGTCATTGATACTTGGCCACCCAAGCGCCTGCGCCATCTTGATCCCCGCGCCCGCGCACCCCATAACCTAGTCATCTGCCACACAATCGGGATTTGACATGGAACCGGCCAATGCCGCCCTCGACAGCACCTTCTGGATCACTTCGGGGGGTATCTTGTTTCTTCTGGTGCTTTCGGGGTTCTTTTCCGGCTCTGAAACCGCGCTGACAGCGGCCTCGCGTGGCAAGCTGCGCAGCCAGGCCGACAAAGGGTCGCGCGGGGCGCAGCGCGCGTTGCGCATCACCGAAGACAATGAACGCCTGATCGGATCGGTTCTTCTGGGCAACAACCTTGTCAATATTCTCGCAGCCTCGCTGGCGACGGCGATCTTTACCCGCGCCTTTGGCGAAAGCGGCGTGGCGCTGGCCACGCTGGTGATGACGCTTCTGGTCCTGATCTTTGCCGAAGTGCTGCCCAAGACCTATGCGATTACCAATTCGGAAAAGGCCGCCGCTGCGGTCTCTGGTCCGATTTCCATCATCGTGACGGTCTTTGCCCCGGTGGTTGCCGCCGTGCGGCTGCTGGTGCGGGGTGTTCTGTCGCTGTTCGGGGTCCGCATCGACCCCGACAGCCACATCATGGCCGTGCGCGAGGAAATCGCCGGTGCGCTGCATCTGGGCCATTCCGAAGGCATCGTTCAAAAGGAAGACCGGGACCGGATTCTTGGCGCGCTGGACCTTGGTGATCGCACGGTCGAGGAAATCATGCTGCACCGCTCCAACATCGAGATGATCGACGCCGATCAGGATCCCCAAGCCATTCTCGAACAATGCCTGAACTCCAGCCACACCCGCCTGCCCGTCTATCGCGACGATCCCGAAAACATCATTGGACTGATCCATGCCAAGGATCTCTTGCGGGCGATGTACAAGATCATCGGCGGCCCCGAAGGCGACGCCATCGCGCTTGAAACGTTCGAGATCACCGACGTTGCAATGCCGCCCTACTTTATCCCCGAAACCACGACGCTGGACGATCAGATGCGTCAATTCCTGCGGATGCGCACGCATTTCGCGCTGGTGGTGGATGAATACGGGTCACTGCAAGGGTTGATCACGCTGGAAGACATCCTCGAAGAGATCGTCGGCGAAATCACCGATGAATTCGACCCGGCGGGCGACCACACGCTGCGCAAATCGGACAATGGGGCGTTCCTTGTCGAAGGGGCAATGACGATCCGCGATCTCAATCGCGCGACAGACTGGAACCTGCCTGATGACGAAGCCAACACCGTCGCCGGCCTTGTCATTCACGAAGCACAGATGATCCCCACGCGGGGTCAGGTGTTTTCTTTCCATGGGTTCCGGTTCGAAGTCACAGAACGCGACGGCAACCGGATCACCGGTCTCAAGATCAGGCCGTTGTAAGCCATGGGCGCGCGGCTGGTTCACTGGTTCGACGCGGTTTTCCTTGATCTGGCACGCCAGATGCGCTGGTCCTTTGTGCCGCCGCTGCTGGTGTATGCCGCCTATGGCGCGTCGGGCATCACGGCGGTGGTCGGCACGTTTGTGGTCAAGGATTACCTCGATGTGTCCGCCGCGTTTCTTGCCGGTGTCGGATTCTGGGCCGGTCTGCCATGGGCTCTGAAAATGCCGCTGGGGCATCTGGTCGATCTGATGTGGCGGCGCAAGGCGGTTCTGGTGTGGATCGGTGCCGCGCTGATGGCGGCCTCCTTTCTTGTCATGCATGGGGTTGCCGCGCGGGTGGACTGGATGACGGACCTGATGGAGCCATCCGGCTGGTATGTGCTCGCCGCGATCCTCGCGCCATGTGGCTATGTCATTCAGGACGCGGTCGCGGATGCAATGTCCGTGGATGCTGTGCCGCGCAGCCATCCCGACGGCAGCGCCATTCCCGATGACGAGGCCCGCGCCCTGCACACAACAATGCAGACGCTGGGACGGTTCGCCCTGATCGGCGGGGCCAGCATCGTAGCCGCTATCAACATTTATGCCTTTGACGGGCTGGACGATCTGCCGCGCACCGATCGGGAGGCCGTGTTTTCTGCGATTTACCTCTGGGCGCTGGCCTTGCCGATGTTGTCGGTGGCAGGCGTTACGCTGGCCGGTCTGATGCGCCGCCGCCAAGCGATTGCCCCCGAACCGCAGGGCGGGACCGTCACGCTGAACCATTGGTACTTCACCGGAGGGGCTGCCTTCGTGGCACTGTCGCTTGCGGTCGGGCTTGGAGATGTGCCGTTCGGGCAGGAAATCATCTTTGCAGGGTCGATGACCGTGGTTCTGATCCTGATGCGCCAGTTGTTGCGCGCCCTGCCGCCCGATCGCGCACGTATGCTGGTGGGCACTGCGGCGATCATCTTTGTGTTTCGCGCTGTGCCGCTACCCGGTGCCGGGCAGACCTGGTTCGAGATCGACGTTCTGGACTTTGATCCGCAGTTCCTGTCAGTGCTTTCGCTGATCACGGCGCTTCTGACGCTGTTCGGGATGGTGGTGCTGCGCCCGATGATGGCGCACCGGTCCATCGCATGGATCGTGGTGGCGCTGACGCTGGCGGCGGGGGTTCTGGCACTGCCCAATATCGGTTTGTATTACGGGCTGCATCACTGGACGGCGGCCATGACCGGCGGAATCGTGGACGCGCGGTTCATCGCCATTCTGGATACGGCGGTGGAATCGCCACTGGGCCAGATCGCGATGATCCCGATGCTGGCCTGGATCGCGCGCAATGCGCCCGATGGGCTCAAGGCCACCTTCTTTGCGGTGATGGCCTCATTCACCAACCTTGCGCTTTCGGCTTCAACGCTGGCGACGCGCTATGTCAACGAAGTGTTCGTCGTCACACGCGCTGTCACAGACCCGGTCACCGGAGAGGTTACAACGGCGGCGGATTACACCCAATTGGGCCTGCTGTTGATCAGCGTTGCGGCGGTCACAGTGGTGGCCCCCCTTCTCGCGGTGATACTGGTGCAGCGGACCCGGTTCCGCACAACAGACTGACCCGGCCCGTGGCACCGTCACCCGCCAAACACGATGCAAGTAACAGACCGGCGCAATTACCCTGACCGCCAAAGTGGCCAAGGCTTCGCGGCGCACGCGGATGGGCAAGCACTGCTAACGTTGCAATATACAAGGCGCGGCAGGCCCCGCACGCAACGGGGCCTGAACCCTGTGATCACTCGTCAGGCGCGCAGACGCGCCCCTTCGGGATCAAAGGGCGCATGTTCAAGGATCGTGCCGCCATGTGGCTGACCCAGAACCATCACATCGACCCTGTCGCCCGGTTGGGCATTTTTCACAAAAGCCAGCGCCAGTGACATGTCCACGCCATAGCCATACGCCCCCGACGTGACCCGCCCGATGCCTTCGCCATTGCGGAACACCGGTTCGCCCCCGGTTGCATCCGCGCCCGAGGCGGCGACCGCGTCTTCATCCAGCGCAATCAGGACCATCCGTTCGCGCGGTGTCTTGGCCATCGCTTCGGCAGCGGCGGATTTGTGCAGGAAATCCTTGTCCATCTTGCAAAGCCGGTCCAGCCCGACCTCTTGCGGCCAGTATTCGGGGCTGTATTCGCGGCCCCACGACCCATAGCCCTTTTCGAGACGCAGGCTCATCAAGGCACGGCTGCCCACGGGGACCGCACCGACGTCCCGACCGGCCTCCAGCAAAGCGGCATAAAGGCGAGCCTGATCTTCGGCGGCGCAATGCAGCTCCCACCCCAGATCACCGGTGAACGACACCCGCAACGCCATGCAAGGCACGCCAGCCACGTCGATCATGCGGGACGCCATGAACGGAAAATCCGCCGTCTCAAGCGACGCATTGGTCAACCGCTGCAAGAGAACCCGCGATTGCGGACCTGCGACGTTAAAGCCGCAATGACTGTTGGTGAGGCTTTCAAAGGTGGTGCCCTCCGGCAATGGCACCATGTCGTAGAAGCGCTTCTGATACCGCTCGGCCATGCCCGAGGACACGATCCAGAATTCATCCTCTGCCAGCCGCGTGACTGTCGCGTCCCCCGCAATGCCGCCCCGCACACCGATCAGCGGCGTCAGACATGATTTGCCCACCGCGCGCGGCATTCGATTGGCAAAGACAGCGTTCAGCCAGTCTTCGGCGCCCGGACCCTTGACCCGGTATTTGGCAAAGTTCGAAATGTCGATGATCCCGGCCCGCTCGCGCAGGCTGCGCGCCTCGCGGCCAACGCTGTGCCACCAGGGCTGCCGGGTAAAGCCCGCGGTATCCGGGGTGTCGGCGTCAAAATAGGCGGGGTGTTCCCAGCCATAGTTCAGCCCGAACACGGCACCCATTTCCTTTTGCATGTCATAGGCCGGCCGGGTACGCACCGGGCGACCCGCCTCGCGTTCCTCGCCGGGGAAGTGGATCTTGAACCGGTGGGCATAGCTGTCCTGAACACGCGCCTTTGTGAACGCCTTGTCCGCCCAATCGCCAAACCGGGCCATGTCCCAAGCGAACATGTCATACTGCATTTCGCCTTCGACGATCCACTGGGCCACCATCAGCCCCATGCCTGCCGACTGGCTAAAGCCGGGAATGATCCCGTTGCAGCAGAAATACCCCTTGAGTTCCGGCACCGGCCCAAGGATCACGTTGCTGTCGGGTGACCAGATCATCGGCCCGTTGATCACCCGTTTGATGCCCGCTTCGCCGACCACCGGCACCCGGTCGATGGCACGCATCATGTTTTCCTCGATCCGTTCAAGATCGTCGGGGAACAGGTCATGGGCAAAATCCAGCGGCGTGCCCTCTTCCGCCCAGAACCGCATGTCTTTCTCATATGCGCCGATCAGCAGCCCCTTGCCCTCCTGGCGCAGGTAGTATTCGCCGTCGCGATCCGCCACAGACGGCAAGCGGCGGTCCATCGCGTCGATCTGGGGGATGGTCTCGGTGACGAAATACTGGTGTTCCGTTGGCTGCAACGGCAAGGTGATCCCCGCCAGCGCGGCCACCTCCCGCCCCCAGAGCCCGGCCGCGTTGATCACCCATTGGGTATGAATTTCTCCCTTGGGTGTTTCAACGATCCATGTGCCATCGGCTTGCGGACGTGTGGCCGTAACCGGGGTAAAGCGGTGGATTTCCGCGCCCCGCTGGCGCGCGCCCACAGCATAGGCATTTGTCACACCGGACGGATCCACGTTGCCGCCGTCGGGTTCCCACATGATGCAGCGGATGCCATCAAAATTGACCAGCGGGTGCAGGCGTTCGGCCTCATCACGGGAAATTTCGTGGAAATTCATGCCGTAAAGGCGGGCCTTGGCCTCTTGCAACCGCAGCTGGTGTTCGCGTGCTTCGGTCTGTGCCAGATACAGGCTGCCGGGTTGGAACACGCCGCAGGATTGACCCGTTTCGTCCTCCAGCGCGTTATACAGTGTCATCGTATAATGTTGCAGCCGCGAGATATTCGCGCTGTCGTGCAGCCCGTGAATATTCGCCGCCGCGTGCCAGGTCGACCCGGATGTCAACTCGTCTCGTTCCAGCAGGACGACATCCGTCCAGCCAAGTTTGGTCAGGTGATACAGGATGGAGCAGCCAATAACGCCCCCTCCGATGATGACGGCCTGTGCTTGCGTGCGCATGTCCGGTCCTTTCGTTGCTCGGGCCACATTCGCAGATGACCGCGCCCGGACTTTGCAGTTTCCGACAATGACAGGTCAGTCCGCGCCAAGACATGCCGCTGCTGGACAAGTCGCCAGCCTCGGGACGCCTCCGGCGGGAGTATTTTGGGCCAGAAGAAGCAAAGGCACCGCGACCATCAGGCGGACCCGCCCGCGGCAGCCTTGGCGGCTTGGGCCAAAGCGGTGCGATCTTCTTCAAACGTCATGGCGGAGTTCGCCCGTCTGAGCGCGCTTTGGCGAAGCTCTTCGGCGGCGGCGGCGATGCGTTGATCTGGGTGGTGGCGTGCCAGATCGCCAAGCCGCGCCTGCAAGGCCCGCTGCACATCCAACGCGCCCGCCCCGTCCCTTGCGATCAGGCCAAACGGGGCCAATACAAAACGCGCCACTTCCGGCGGCGGCAGAAAGACCCGCGCATCCGCGTCGGGCTTCGGATCTTGTGCGGTGCCCTCCCAGCTTTCCAATGTCCATGTCAGGCGGTCGATCATGTCGATGGCGGTGCCGGAATCGTTGACGCCGGGCGACAGCGCGCGGCTGGCGATTTCGGAGAGCATCCGCAACCCAATGCCGGGATCCTGCTGAACGTCGCGCATCGGTCCGATCTCGACGTGTTTGTGCACACAAGCGCCCAGCCGTTCATCCATGACATGCGCCAGAACCGCTCCGCGCCGCACGTAATCGCCGGGCCGGCACACCAGATAGACCAGACCATCGCAGGATTGGGCCCTGTCAATAATGGCGGCCATGTTGATGACCGTGACGTAGCCTGAGCGCCTGGCCTGAACATCCTGCGCGTTCAGGGGCATCTGCGTGCCCGCGACCAAGGGCGTGGCACCAAGACATGGGCTGGCCATGACATCGCGCAACGCGGTCCTTGTCCGGGTCTGGATGCGATCCGCGATATCGGTGAGCGATCCCATTGTCTGCAACCGCACGATCCAGCGCAGCATCACGACAACCACAAGGGCCAGCACCGCGAGCGTCATCACGAAAAGCACCACGATATCGCGATCCTCGAACATCGCGGCCGAGCGCAGGACGATGGATGTCATCGCATAGATGAAGGCCCCCATGAAAGTGGCGAGCACAAGCTGGCTCGACCCATCCTCAAGCTGGATGCGGTTGGCGCGCGGGGTCCATTGCGCCGAAATGGATCGTTGAACCGTAACCACAACCGACAGCGAAAAAGTTGTCACGGCGAGCATCGAGGTGGCCATGATATCAAGCAGCCTGTCGACCGCGCCCGCGCCCACCAGATCGCCAAAGCTTTGCGGAAGAAACGGCCCGATCAGCTTGGCCGCGGCAACCGCGACGATGGACAACAGCGCAATTCCCGCCACCCGCAGTCGGAACCGGGTCAGCGCGTGGGTCACACCGTTGATGATCTGTGTGAACATGATGAACGCGTCCTTTCCCGGTTTGCGTGTTCCAAGCCTGTGTTCCGACCCGCTGTCCCAGCAGCGACGCCACGCGTCGCAGACAGCCAACCGGCATATTGACTTCCTGGCACATAGTGCACCACACCACCTGCCAGAACAAAAGGAGCAATGCATGAAAACCACCACGCGCGTTTGTGTCATCGGCGGCGGTGTCGTCGGCTGTTCGGTTCTGTATCACCTGACCAAGCTGGGCTGGTCGGATGTGATGCTGCTCGAACGCTCGGAACTGACATCGGGCTCCACCTGGCACGCGGCAGGCGGGTTTCACACGCTCAACGGCGATACCAACATGGCCGCGCTTCAGGGCTATACCATTCGCCTTTACAAGGAGTTGGAAGAAATCACCGGCATGTCCTGCGGGTTGCATCACGTGGGCGGGGTGACGCTGGCGGACAACCGCGACCGGTTCGACATGCTGTTGGCCGAACGCGCCAAGCATCGTTTCATGGGACTGGAAACCGAAATCGTCGGTCCTGAGGACATCGCAAAAATCGCCCCTGTCACCAATACCGATGGCATCATCGGCGCGCTTTACGATCCGCTGGATGGCCACCTTGATCCTTCGGGAACAACCCATGCCTATGCCAAGGCGGCGCGGATGGGTGGGGCCACGATCGAAACCCATTGCAAGGTGATCAGCACCACGCCGCGCGCGGACGGGACATGGGACGTCGTGACCGACAAGGGCACCGTTCATGCCGAACACGTGGTCAACGCAGCCGGGCTCTGGGCGCGCGAAGTCGCGGCAATGGCCGGCGTCTATCTGCCGCTGCACCCGATGGAGCATCAATACCTTGTCACCGGAGATATCCCGGAAATCTATGAGCGCGAACACGAACACCCGCATGTGATGGACCCCGCCGGGGAAAGCTATCTGCGGCAGGAAGGACGCGGGCTGTGCATCGGTTTTTACGAACAGCCCTGCCGCCCGTGGGCGGTTGATGGCACCAGCTGGGACTTTGGCCATGAACTGCTGCCCGACGATTACGACAAGATCACCGAAAGCATCGAATTCGCCTATCGGCGGTTCCCGGTTCTGGAACGCGCGGGTATCAAAAGCGTGATCCACGGACCATTCACCTTTGCCCCCGATGGCAACCCCTTGGTCGGTCCGGTTCCCGGGCTGCGCAACTACTGGTCGGCCTGCGGGGTCATGGCCGGGTTCAGCCAGGGCGGAGGCGTCGGGCTGATGCTGGCACAGTGGATGATCGAGGGCGAATGCGAACGCGATGTGATGGCGATGGACGTGGCGCGCTTTCCTGAAACAATCGGGCCGGGCTTTACGTTGCCCAAGGTGATCGAGAATTACCAGAAACGGTTCTCGGTCTCCTATCCCAACGAGGAATTGCCCGCGGCGCGACCACTGCACACCTCGCCCATGTATGACATTTTTAGCGGCATGGGGGCTGTCTGGGGATTCCAGTATGGTCTGGAAGTGGTGAATTACTTTGCAACCGGGAACGAACCCGGCTTTGAAACGCCGTCATTCCGCCGCTCGGACGCGTTTGAGGCCACCGCCCGCGAAGTGCGTGGCGTCCGCGAGGGCGTGGGCATCAACGAGGTGCAGAATTTCGGAAAATACCTTGTCACAGGGCCGCGCGCCCGTGACTGGCTGGACCGGATCATGGCCGGACGCATCCCACAACAGGGGCGGCTGTCTCTCAGCCCGATGCTGTCGGCCAAGGGTCGGCTTATCGGGGACTTCACGATTTCCTGCCTCGCCAAGGATCACTTTGTTCTGACGGCTTCCTATGGGGCACAAGCCTTTCACATGCGCTGGTTCAGGCAGCATGAAGAAAGCGGCGTAAGCATTGAAAATATAAGCGATAAACGCACCGGATTTCAAATCGCGGGACCAAAGGCCCGAGAGACCTTGGCGGCCTGCACCCGCGCCGATATTTCCGATATGCGGTTCCTGGATGTGCGCCGGATCACGGTTGGCATGGTGGACTGCGTGGTGCAACGTGTCAGCTATACCGGTGATCTGGGATATGAGATCTATTGCGATGCCATGGCACAACGGGCGCTATGGTCGGTCCTGTGGGCTGCTGGACAGGCCCATGGCATGGTGCCTTTCGGGATGCGCGCAATGATGAGCCTGCGGCTCGACAAGCTGTTCGGGTCGTGGATGGCAGAGTTTTCGCCCGATTACACAGCGGCGGAAACCGGGATGGATAGGTTCATTGCATTTGGCAAGAACGCCGATTTCATTGGTCGTGCGGCCGCACAGGCCGACCGGGAAACAGGGCCGTCCCGCCGCCTGTGCGCCTTTGAAGTGATGGCCGATGACGCGGATGTTCAGGGCTATGAACCGATCTGGATTGGGGATGAAGTCGTTGGGTTCTGCACCTCGGGTGGGTTTGCGCACTGGTCCGGCATGTCCATTGCCCAAGGGTTTCTGCCCGTGAGCCGTTTGGACGTGGACGAGGTCGAGATCGAGATTCTTGGCCAGAAGCGCCGCGCCCGGCGCATCCACGAGATGCCTTTTGACGCCGACGGGGCCCGGATGCGCGGAATGGGTTAAGCCGTTCGTCCCGCAACAGGCGGCCCCACAGGCCACTCGCTTGGGGATATTTTCGGCAACCGAAAAAAGGCGCTTGAGCGGAACCCGCCCAGCGTTAGGGTTTGGCCATGGAGAAGAAGGATCGGTTCATTTGCCCGGTGCTGTTGTTGGCGGCAGGGCGTTCGCACAGGATGCGCGGGGACGACAAGCTGTTGCAGCGTGTGGACGGGGTTGCGATCCTGCGTAGCCGCGCCAAAGCGGCATTGGCGACGGGCCAAGACGTGATCGTTGTGCTGCCCTCGGGCGCTCAGGAAGCGGCGCGCCGTGATGCGCTGGACGGCTTGCCGCTAAGGATCGTGACCGCACAGCGGGCCGAGGACGGAATGTCCGCGTCCTTGGTCACCGGCCTTACCGCGATGCCTGTCCTAAGCGATGCGGTGATGATCCTGTTGGGCGATTTGCCCGAATTGCAGGCCGAAGACCTGCGCAGGGTGATGGCCGCTGCGCGCGCAGAACCACATTTCATCTGGCGTGGGGCGTCGAACCAAGGCCACCCCGGCCATCCTGTTGTGTTCCCGGCACGGTTCTTTGACGATCTGGCCGCAGTGACCGGAGATACCGGGGCATCGGGCGTAATCCGCGCACATTCCGGCGATCTGCGGCTGTGCCCCCTGCCCGGTCAGCGTGCGGTGACCGATCTGGACACGCCCGAAGACTGGGCCGCATGGCGCGCCGCGCGCGGCGATGGCGATCCCGAAAAATAGGAAACGCGAACCGGTGGTCCGGTCCGCGTTCCATGTATGCGCGCCCCGATCCGCGCGGCTGCATATTCGGGGAAGGTCTGTGCCGAAGTTCAGTTGAGAACCAGGCGTGCCTCGTGTTTCTTGAGCGCGCGGCGGGCCGACTGATAGGCCGCGACGCCTTCTTCACCTTCAAGCTCGGGGAAGAGTTCATAGATTTCCGAACGCTGCGAGGTGCCCACGCCAGCCAGTGACATATCGCCGGGCTGGAAGCTTTCGGTCCAGGCGCCGTTGGACAGCACGACCTCGTGCTGATCGAACATGAAGTGGATGTAGGTGACCGAGGGTTCGTCCACGATGTCGATGCCCTGCATGCCGACAAGATGCTTGGCCGCGACCAGAACTTCGCGTTCCTCGAAATAGAGCGCGGTGCGGTCGTTGGAGACCAGAACCCGGTGGTTCGGCGACACCATCATGTCCTGTTCCGGCAGGCCCTGCCCCAATGCGCCAGCGGCAATGCGCACCGGGCGCAGGTGGCTGGCAGAGGCCAGTTCCGCCACATCCAGATCGCGGCGGCCAATCCAGCGGATCGGCTGGATGCCGTTGTCGCGGGTGATTACGCGATCACCGACTTCGAGGTCTTCAACGGCGCGTTCGCCATCGGGGGTTGCGATCAGGGTTCCGGGGGTAAAGCAAGGCACGACGACTATTTCTCCGTCATAGAGCGCAACGTAATCGATCTGACCGTTGAAGTATTTCATGAATTCTTCGTCGGTGTTTTCGCGAGCGCCAAAGGTGAAGTTTTGCAGGGTGCTGTCACCGATGTCCATGGTAAGACCGGTGACGTTGATATCGATGGTTTGAGAGTCGCCCGTGGTCAGGTTCTGAGCGGTGAAAGATCCGCCACTGGTTTCCGACCAGGTGTAGGTGGTGCGCAGAACGTCACCGGGGACAAAGAACCCCGGACCGGTTGTTTCGAACACAGACACGGTGCTGCCAATTGTCGGGCCGACATTGTGTGTCAGTTCGATCGCGCCGGTTTCGGTGATGTGAATTTCGAAATACCCATCATCCGGACCGTGCCAGAAGGTGCCACGGTTGACGACTGTCTGGAACGCCGCTCCGGTGTTGGGACCGGGTGTGAATTCGGCGATCAGCGTGCCTTCGGCAAGATCGAAAGGCGCATCGTCGCCAAACACGTCGAAACGGTCATCGACGCCGACAAAGGAGGTGCCCGTCAGAACCAGCTGATCGGCAACCGCGGTCGCATCGTCGATAAACACACCATCCTGTGCGATCCCGTCATCAAGCCCGGTGTCGTTGTTTTCGGCACCACCGCGGAAATCCCACAGGCCAAGGAGGTTCGCCGGAAAGCTGTCTGTGAAATTGTTAGCCATGAGGCGTCTCCTGATAAGGCTCGTTACCACCGCGATATGCGGCTACTCAGCGCCCAAGTGAGGAGGTGTAAGCGTCAGAACCGGATGCGACCGTTCCGGAAGGGACACGGCGCAAGGTCTAAGACCTTGCGGGGACCTTTCGGGTCAGAGATATCGTTCCGCCAAAAGCGGTTCTCAAGCTCTGCGATGCGCATCAAGTTTTGACGCTTTGGCCTGTGATCGCCCCCGTGACCGTCAGACCATGCCCCCCAAGCGGGCAAGACCATATGTAATGGTCAGATTGTGACGAAGGAAGCAAAAAATGCTCGAAAGATAGCACGAATAAGGCAAAAGAGGTCCAAATGTGGCTATTTAGAGGCCGATTTCACCCTATCAAAATGACTGCATTGTTTCCCATTAGGACCAGAATAATGGCCCAAATAGCCGAATTTTCCCTGATTGTTAAGGAGTTTCGCACGTTTCACCTCAGGATTGTATCCAAATAGAAAACGATTGCCGGGCTATTTACGGGGCGGCCTCAATCCGGGGAAATGTGGCAAGAATGCGGCACCGTTGTTGCCGCCTGCGCGCCTATTGCGCGCAAACTGCGGGATTGACCACGAAACGGACATGGCCCATGCGAATCAATCTGGGCGAAATCATTGAAATGGGGCGAAAATGCGCGCTTGTCGCCGCCGCAAGATTCGCAGAACATGCCAAATATGACGATCCAGACCGAACCTGACACAGATGGCCCGCGTTACCTGACCACCCGGGAAGCGGCCGAGTTGCTGCGCGTGAAGGAACGCAAGGTCTATGATCTGGCCGCCGCTGAAGAGATCCCGCACAGACGCATTACCGGCAAGCTGTTGTTTCCCCGAACCGAACTCCTTGCCTGGATCGAAAGCAGCGGGACCGCGTCCGCCGCGCGCCCGAATGTTCTGGGCGGGTCGCATGATCCGCTACTGGATTGGGCCGCTGCAGAGTCCGGCAGCGGACTGGCCACCTTTTTCAACGGAAGCCGCGCCGGGCTGGATGGATTTGTCGCCGCCCGTTCTGTGATGACAGGATTGCACATCGCCGAAGACGACGGCTGGAACATCCGGGCGGTGCAATCCTTGGCACCACGGGACGCGGTCCTGATCGGGTGGGCGATGCGCCGACGCGGGCTGATGATCGCGCCGGGTGTTGGCAATCTGGCCGATGGCATCGGCGCCCTGCGCGGGCGCCGCGTGGTGCGGCGGCAGGACGGTGCCGGTGCAAGCACCCTTTTGGCGCAGTTGATGGCGCGCAACGGGATCAACGAACACGATGTTACGCTGACTGCCTCGGCCGCGCGCACGGAAAGCGAGGCCGCCGCGATGCTGAGCGAAGGAACCGCGGATGTTGCTCTGGGCCTTGAAACCAGCGCGCGCAGCTATCGGCTGACGTTCAATGGCCTGCTCTGGGAACGGTATGATCTGCTGGTTGACCGCCGCGCCTATTTCACACCGGGAATTCAGGCGCTGATCGCGTTCAGTCAAACAGAGACCTTCGCACAGAAAGCCGCCGCCATGGGTGGCTATGATCTGTCGGTTCTGAGACAGGTGCAGTGGCTCTCGCCCTGACCTGCCCCGGACCCTTTTTCAATCCCGGCTTCAGGAACCGGCGTTCGGGAAAAACAGCTGCTGCCCTCCGACCTTGAAAGCCGCGATCGCCGCCTGCCCTTCGGGAGAAATGACCCAATCGACAAATATCTGGGCCAGATCGGCCTTGACGTTGGGGTGGCGCTCCTTGCTCACCGCGATGATGCCATATTGATTGAACATCCTTGCATCGCCCTGAACCGCAATCTTGGCATCCCCCTTGTTGCCAAAACTGATCCAGGTCGCGCGATCTGACATCACATAAGCCCCCATCGCCGTTCCGGTGTTCAACGTGGCCCCCATGCCCGATCCGGTTTCGCGATACCAGGTGCCTGAGGCCGCGCTTACATCCACGCCGGTCTGCGCCCAAAGCCGCAGTTCCGCCTTGTGGGTGCCGCTGTCGTCGCCGCGCGATGCAAATGGGGCCTGAGCCGCAGCAATGGCCGAAAGGGCCGCGACCACGTCCGACGATCCGGCCACCCCGGCAGGATCAGAGGCCGGACCAACGATGACGAAATCATTATACATCACGTCGAACCGTTCCACGCCGTGCCCCTCGGCCACAAAGGCTTCTTCGGAAGGTTTGGAATGCACAAAGAGAACATCGCCATCGCCGTTGGCCGCGTTGCGGATCGCCTGACCGGTGCCCATCGCAACAACCCGCACTTCGATCCCTGTCTTTTCAGTAAAGATCGGGAGAATGTGATCGAACAGGCCCGAATTCTGGGTCGAGGTGGTCGATTGCACCACAATAAAGCGGTCTTCGGCCGCTACCGCAGTTCCTGCTCCAACAGCGACAGCGCAAGTCGCGGCAAGCGCGAGGAAATGGCGTCTGAGCATAGGCATGGTCCTTCCTGGTTTGAAAATTGGGATCAAAGTGGCAACCGGCCCTCAAGCCAGGCTTTTGCCGGTTCCGATCGTGGCGCGGTCAGAATCTCGGTCAGCGGGCCTGCCTCGGCGATCTGACCGTTGTGCATGAAGAGGATATCGTCACCCAGCCGACGCGCCTGACCGGCGTCATGGGTCACAAGGACAAGCGTAACCCCGGATCGCAAGGCGGCACGCAGTAGCGTTTCGATGGCGTGGATGGACGCAGGGTCAAGGCTGGCCGTGGGTTCATCCAGAAACAGAAGGCGCGGCTGACAGATCAGCGCCCGCGCCAACGCAAGCCGCTGTTGTTCCCCCCCCGAAAGCACCCGCGCCGGGCGGTCGGCCAGATGCTCAAGCCGCGCCCGCGCCAGCGCCGCGTCTACCCGCGCACTGCGGTCGCGCCCGGGCACCCTGTGCGCGGCCAGCGCAAACGCCAGATTGGCGCGCACCGAACGGCGCAGCATCACCGGGCGCTGGAACACCATCGCCTGATCGCGTCGGGCAGTCTGGTCCATGTCCCGGCCGTCCCACAGAACGCGCCCCTCATCCGGCACCAACAGCCCGTGCATCAACCGCAGCAAAAGGCTCTTGCCCGCGCCATTCGCGCCCATGATCACGCTGCACCGTCCGGGCATGATATCCGCGTCCAGACCACGGATCAGGTCACGCCCCCCCGCCGCAAAGCGTACCCCGCGCAGCGACAGCAACGCGGTCCCGCTGCCTGCCATCGCAGGCGGATCAACAGGCAAGCACCCGTCAGGCATAAGCCGCCCTTTCCGCCACGCCGCGCACTGCCATCACAGCGGCGTTTACCGCAAAGGCAAGCATCAGAAGAACCACCCCCAGTGCCAGCGCCAGTTGCAGATTGCCCTTCGAGGTTTCAAGCGCGATCGTCGTGGTCATTACGCGGGTCACGTGGTTGATATTGCCACCTACGATCATCACTGCGCCCACCTCGGCGACAGCACGGCCAAAGCCTGCAAGCGCCACGGTCAACAACCCAAAGCGCCCGTCCCACAACAACGCACCGATCCGGTGCAGCGGGCTGACGCCCAGCGACGCAAACTGCTCTCGGTATTCACTATCGAGATCCTGAACCACTTGCCGCGTCAAAGCGGCAATGATCGGCGTGACCAGAACCGTCTGCGCGATGATCATCGCGGCAGGCGTATAAAGCAGCCCCAGAACCCCGAACGGGCCCGATGCAGACAACATCAGGTAAACAACCAGTCCAACCACGACCGGTGGCAGCCCCATCAGCGCATTCAGCACAATGGATATCACCCCGCGTCCGGGAAAACGGAACGCCCCGACCGCCGCGCCGAGCGGCAGGCCGATCACACAAGAGAGAACCACAGCAGTGACCGTGACCTGCAACGACAGCGCCACGATCCCCAACAAGGTCGGGTCGCCTGATGCGATCAAGCCAAACGCTTGGCCAAGTATTCCTGCAAACCCGTCCATTCCGATGTGAATCCTCCCTTAGTGGGAAAAAAATACATCAAAATACACAAAAAGCCACAGGCGATTCCGCGGAAGTCCACGATCTTTGCCCCAACGGGGCGCAGCGTTGCTACGCGCGACAGCTTTGCTGGGTCACGCGGCGTCTGATCATTCAATGTTGTGGATCGAAATACCCGTCAGGCAGCCTGAGTGTGTTGCGCCAGAAGGTTGGCCAGCGCCTCAAGCCCGAAGGGTTTCGGCAGGTAATCGTCAAAGCCGCTCGCCAGACATTTTTCGCCCTCGCCCGACAAGGCATTTGCCGTGATGGCGACCACCGGGGTCTTGGGTTGACGGGTTTCGCGTTCGTGCAGCCGCAGTGCCTCGACCATGGCAAAACCGTCCATTTCGGGCATGTGACAATCGCACAGCAACAACGAAAACGACCCATTCTTGAACCGGGCGAGGCCTTCTTTTCCGTTCGAGGCGATCTCGGCCTGATATCCGAGGTTTTCCAACTGCCGCATGATCACCTGCTGGTTCACATAATTGTCCTCAATGACCAGGATTGAGCTGTCTTTCACATCAGTCCTTTCCGCGAGCGTCTTGCCCGATCTTTCGAAGGCCCGGCTCAGATCCGGGGAAATTTTCGCTACATTGTCCGTGCCTGCGCCGGGCCTTTGACCGGCAAAGTGGGTTTTTCTGGCGGAATGCGGGTCTGCGAGGGTCAGAATGGCCTGCTCAAGCTCGGAAGGAAGCGCGGGGTTGCGATAGACAAAATAGGTGCCCTCCGGCGACAGGCCCGACGTGACGGATCGGTCCCAGACCAGAACGATGAACTTTGCATCCGGGCGCATCGGCTTGATGGCATCAATCACGGCGTTGCACGCCGGAATGCTTTCCAGAGCAAGCATGATGAACGGTGTGCCCTCTTCGAGCTTGACCGCATTGGCAAGGGAGTCCGCCTCAATGAACGACCGGACGGGAAGCCCCTGCAGGATCGGCTGATCGGACTTTTCAGCCTTCAGCAGCGCCTTAGGTTCGCACAACACATAGAGACCTGCCGGAAGCGGCGGCAGTCGGTGGATCTTGGGTGCCACGAGATCCGCGGGGATGGTCAGCGTGAAGGACGTGCCGCGGTTTGGTTCGGACTCGAGCGCAATTGTTCCACCCATCAGGTCAAGCAGGCTCTTGGAGATGCTCAGACCCAGTCCGGTTCCGCCAAACCGTCGCGCCGTGGATTGGTCGGCCTGCGAAAACGGCGTGAACAACTGGTCTGAAAATGACTTTTCCATCCCGATGCCATTGTCGGCCACTGTCACGACAAGGTTGTGATCGGCTGTGTAATCCAACTTGAGAAACACCTTGCCAACCTGCTCCTTGCGCGAAGAGAACTTGATCGCGTTCCCCACGAGATTGGTGATCACCTGCCGCAATCGCGTGGGGTCGGCGGTGATGCTCTCCGGAACCTCGGGGGTGATCATGAGGCTGAGCCGCACATTCTTTTCTTCGGCGACCGGTGCCAGCCCCATCGCAAGGCTTTCGGTGATCTCGCGGATGCGGGTGTTGGTTTCCTCGATCTCGAGCTTGCCCGCTTCGATCTTGGACAGATCAAGAATATCGTCAATGATATCCAGTAGCGCGCCGCCCGACTTTCGGATCGTGCGCACCATTGATGCCTGCTGATCGCTGAGATCGGATTTTGACAGGATTTCGGCCATGCCGATCACCCCGTTCATCGGGGTGCGGATTTCATGGCTCATTGTGGCGACAAATTCGCTTTTGGCGGCACTTGCCGCTTCGGCCGCGATTTTCGCCTGGGTCAGCTCCTCGGTGCGGGATCGCACGATAGCCTCAAGGTCGCGGTTCGCGCGTTCCTTTGCAGAGACCGCCTTGCGGATCACCCGGTTGGACGTGCGAACACGTCGGCCCACCACAACAGCCACGCAAACAGCCATTGAAAAGCCCAGCCAGAACAAGACGATCGCGCGGATGATCGCTGCGGTGGATTCGCCTTCCATTGCCAGCGCTGTGGCAATGGATTTCTCGACAAATGTAATCTGAGCCTCGCCCAGAAAAATGGGCGCACTGATGGTCAGATATTCCTGACCATCTACCGTGACAAAACGGAACCCCTCGAGTTTGTCCAGCGACAGTCCACCTGTCAGCACCTCAAGCCCATTGGGCACCCCGTTTTCGCGCAGATGATCCCGCAGGGCCACGGTCTCCTCCTCCGAAAGTTGTGAGGTCTCGGCGTATCGTGTCGGCCCGAAGGCCAGCGCCAGATAAGCCGACGTGGGCACCATGAGATTGCGCAAATAGTGTTGCGTTGCGATATGGCGCATCATTTCGTCGGCGGCATCATCGGCTTCGGTGGAGGCACCCGTGAAGGCCCCCATCATTTCGTCATACTCCCCATCGAGATGCGATCGGACCATTTCTGCGTGGGCAACAAAATTCGTCACTTCGAGATACTTGGCGTTGCGCACGCCGGTGCGAATGGAATCGTAGGCGTAAGCCGCGTTCAGGAGCAACAATCCAACCGTTACCAGACCCATCAGTTTCAACTGAAGTTTGCGTGGGTCGAGAACCAGATTTGCGAGATATTCTCTCGTCATGTTTAGCTGTGCCATCGGATGCATCCTCTGTGGCGCGATACTCAGTTGTCCTCGGACGCCTGTTCACGAGTGGAAATGCCAAGCAGGTGATAGGGGGCGCACCAACCGATAATGGCAGCGACAATGTTTAGCGCCCCCAGAATGAACAGAATGTATCGAAACACCGTATCCCCCAGGATATCCAGGGACGGCAAGGCAACCCAACAAAGGGCGATTCCCACAGTTAGCCGCAGCCCGCGGTCCAGTATGTGCATGTTTTGACGAAAATTTTTAGCAGTCATTTTGTATTCCCGAGAGCGCATGGAAAATGTCATCGCCCGTTGTTATTGGAATATGCTTATGCACTTCTTGCGAGATCGCGACCGTTATCTCACACGCCTATCTTCAGTGGTTCGCATTATAACTAACAATACAATTTGAATATCTTTAGATAGCTTTATTGCAACGCGACATGGCCCTCGGTTGCCTTTTCGGTCTTCTTCGCTCCATGTTGCCGGTGCCGGTTTCGGCACCATAGGATAAAGGGACATTCCCCATGGCGCGCAACCGGTATTACGCTGGACCCATCAGCGATCACTTTGACGGGGTGCGGTTTCACAGCGGAAACCAGCCCGGCACCGACAGATCGCTGGCCGACCTGTGGAAGTGGCGGCGCGAAGGAACCCGCGCACAGTGGCCCCGGCATGTTCCGGTGACCCCGACGCGGCCTACGGCGCGATGCGACATTGCCCGCATAACCATGGTCGGCCATGCCTGCATGCTCATTCAGGTGAGGGGGGTGAATATCCTGACCGATCCGGTCTGGTCGGACCGGGCCAGCCCGCTGCGGTTTGCCGGACCACGCCGTGTGACCGAACCGGGCATCCGCTTTGACGACCTGCCCCCGATTGACGCGGTTCTGATTACGCACAACCACTATGATCATCTTGATACAGTGACCCTGCGTCGACTGCACACCCGTCACGCACCACAAATGATCATGCCTCTGGGAACCGACGCCATCGTCTCCCGCGCGGTGCGCGGGGCGCGGATCAGCACCGGCGATTGGCACGACACCTTGCCAATTGGGGATGGTGTGTCGGTGACCCTGACACGGGCCAATCATTGGTCGGCGCGGGGATTGGGAGATCGCCGCATGGCGTTATGGGCGGGGTTCTGGATCGAGGCGGGCCACACCCGGATCTGGTTTGCAGGCGACACAGGCTATGGCGACGGCGCGATCTTTCGCGACATCCGCGCCCGGCACGGGGAACCGGACATCGCGCTGATCCCGATCGGAGCTTACGCGCCGCGCTGGTTCATGGCCCCGCAACACGTGGCACCGCATGAGGCGGTTCAGATTTTCCATGACGTGGGGGCGCGTCAGGCGCTGGGCTTTCACTGGGGCACGTTCCAGTTGACCGATGAGCCGCGCGAAGAACCGGTGGAGTTGCTCAAGGCCAGCCTGCACGCCGCCGGGGTGCCCACGGACCGGTTCCGCCCGCTGGCCCCCGGCGATGTCCATGACGCCACCGGCGCGCGTTAGGCGATCAGGTCAGCACACCCGCAGACCGCAACCGCGCAATCGCATCCGCGTCGAACCCCAGATCGCGCAACACCGCATCGGTCGCGGCACCCGGAGCCTCGGGCGCGCGAGGGGTGTCGGGCGTGCTGCGTGAAAACCGTGGTGCCGGTGCGGCCTGTGTCACCCCGTCCACATCGACAAACGTGCCCCGCGCGGCATTATGTGGATGTGCAGGGGCTTCCGACCACGTCAAAACCGGCGAAGCGCAGGCATCCGATCCCTCGAATATCGCGGTCCACTCGTCTCGGGTCTTGCTGCGGAACACCTCGGCATAGGCAGAGCGACGGTCGGGCCATGCGCGCGCGTCCATCTGGGTTTGCAGATGATCCTCGGGCAATCCCGCGCGTCTCACCAGTTCGGCAAAGAATTGCGGCTCCAGCGGCCCCACGGCAAAGAACTTGCCGTCCGCACATTCATAGGTCCGGTAAAACGGTGCGGCCCCGTCCAGAAGGTTCGACTCGCGCGATTCAGACCACTGTCCACGCGCGATAAAGCTGTGCACCAGCCCCATCATCGCCGACGCCCCATCCACCATCGCGGCATCGACCACCTGCCCCTTGCCGCTGGTTTGCCGTTCAAAGAGTGCGGCCATGATCCCGAACAGAAGGAACATCGTTCCGCCCCCGTAATCCGCCCCGATATTGAGAGGCGGCAGCGGCGGTGCATCGGCCGTGCCGATAGCGTGCAGAAACCCGGTCAGCCCCAGATAGTTGATGTCATGGCCAGCCGTGTGCGCCAGCGGCCCGTCCTGCCCCCAGCCCGTCATGCGTGCAAAGACGAGGCCGGGATTGCGTGCGGCACACTCCTGCGGACCAAGGCCCATGCGCTCCATCACGCCGGGGCGAAACCCTTCGATCAGCACATCTGCACCCGCGATCAGGTCCATCGCCACGGCCACACCTTCGGCGTCCTTGAGATTGATCGCCACGGACCGCTTGCCCCGGTTGTTGATATCGGTGGGATCGGCACGGCCGGATTTGCGGGTGATCAACGTTACCTGCGCGCCAAGATCGGCCAGAAACTGCCCCGCCAGAGGTGCAGGGCCAAGGCCCTGCATCTCGACCACCTTCATTCCGGCAAGGGGACCGCTCATGCCGCGTCCGCCACGGTGTTGCGAAGCAGGTCATAGAGCGCGTCAGGCACCGCGAACCGCTCACCATAGGCATCGGCAAGCGCACGCGCCCGCGCGGCAAAGGCGTCGATCCCCTCCCCCCGGATGAACTGGATCGCGCCACCGGTATGGGGCGGAAAGCCGATGGCAAAAATGCCGCCAAGATTGGCCTCGACCTCGGTATTGAGAACCCCTTCGCCAAGACACCGCAGGGTTTCGATCGCCTGACGATACAACAGCCGGTCAATCGCGTCTTGCAAGGGAATGTCGGCGTTGCCCTTGGCAAAGCGATCCAGTCCACCCCAAAGCTGTCGGCCTCCCGCGCTGTCATAATCGTAAAAGCCGCCGCCATATTGGCGCCCGCCACGGCCTTCGGCGATCATTGGTTCGGTGACCTCGACAGTGGCAGTGTTATGGGCACCAAACCCGGACACGACGCCCAGCCTTTCATCCAGCGCGGCATGCGTCTTGCGCACTTTCTGGCCAAGGATCAGGGAGACTTCGTCAAACACCTGCAACGGCCCGACCGGCATACCGGCCAGCCACGCCGCCCGTTCGATGGCCACGGGCGACATGCCGTCCACCAGCAACTGACAGCCCTCATCCATGAAGGTGCCAAACACTCTGCTGGTGAAAAAGCCTCGGCTGTCGTTGACCACAATCGGCATATAGCCGATCTGCTGAACATAATCATAGGCCTTGCGCAGGGTGTCCTGGCTGGTCTTTTCGCCCATGATGATTTCCACAACCTTCATCTTTTCCACCGGGGAAAAGAAATGCAGCCCGATGAACCGGGTCGGGTCCGGGCAGGCTTCGGCCAGCACCGAAATCGGCAGGGTCGAGGTGTTCGATCCGTAAATGCCGTCCTCCGACAACATCGGCCAGGTATCGCGGATCACCTTTTCCTTGAGGTCGATATCCTCGAAAACCGCTTCGACGATGACGTCCACGCTGGCCGCGGGCGCGTCTTCGATGGCGGGTGTGATGAGATCAAGCAATTGCGCCTTGGATGCATCGTCCATCCGTCCGCGTTTCATCGCCTTGTCGCACAGCGCTTCGGAATAGGCCTTGCCCTTGTCGGCATTTGACTGGTCCGTATCCTTGAGCCGTGTCGCCAGCCCCCGCTTGGCATGGGCATAGGCAATCCCCGCCCCCATCATGCCAGCCCCAAGGACCGCTGACGATCCTGCCGTCCAACGCGCGCCTTCGGGACGCACCTGACCCGATTTGATCGCCTGCATCCCGAAAAAGAACGTGCTGATCGCGGCCTTGGCCTGCTTGGATGCCATCAGCCCGATGAACCGGCGGGTTTCCATGCGCAGGGAAGCGTCAAAGTTCATCCGCATGGAATTGACCGCGACATCAAGGATCTTTTCCGGTGCAGGCAGCAACCCACGTGTTTTCTTGTAGAGCATCGCCGAGGACGCCATGATCGCCTGCCGCACCTTGGGGTGCAGCGCATCCCCGCCGGGATAGCGAAACCCCTTGCTGTCCCACGGCTGCGCGTGACGGTCGGGATTGGCCTTGATCCATGACTTGGCCGCCGGGATCAGATCGTGGCGCGCGGGCACGATTTCGTCGATCATCCCGGCCTTGAGCGCGTCGCGCGGGCGCACCTGTGTTCCTTCGAGAAGATACCCCAGCGCCGATTGCAGCCCAAGGCGCGCGGTTAGACGCACCACGCCCCCCGCCCCCGGCAAAAGGCCAAGCGTCACCTCTGGCAGGCCGGTGACCGCCTTGGGGTCATCGACAACGATTGTGTGATTGCACGCAAGACACAGCTCATACCCGCCGCCCAGAGCCGCGCCATTGACGGCGGCCACCACGGGAACAGGCAGCTTTTCCAGCCGCCGGTAAGTGGCCTTGTTGGCCTCGATGAAGTCGAAAGAGGCTTGGTCCGCCTTTTCTGTCGCCAGAATATCGTGCAGATCGCCCCCCGCAAAAAAGGTGGATTTGGCAGATGCAAAGACGACGCCGGTCAGCCCCTCTTCGGCTTCGAGCCGGTCGCAGAGCGCCCGCATTCCGGGTTCAAACCGGGCGTTCATCGTATTCGCGTTCTGGCCCTGCATATCCATCGTCACCGTGACGATGCCGTCCGCGTCCTTGTCGTAAATGAAATCCTTCATGTCAGCCCCCTCAGACCCGTTCGATGATCGACGCGATACCCATGCCGCCACCGACGCACATGGTAATCAGCGCGCGCTTGAGATTGCGGCGTTCAAGTTCATCCAGCATCGTCGAGACAAGGCAACCGCCTGTGGCGCCAAGCGGGTGGCCCATGGCGATGGCCCCGCCCACGACATTGAGCTTTTCATCGGGCACATTCAGATCCCGCTGAAGCCGCAGCGCGACGGATGCAAAGGCTTCGTTGATTTCCACGAGGTCGATATCGTCGATGGTCAGCCCGGCCTTGGCCAGTGCCTTTTGCGAGGCAGGCCCCGGCCCGGTCAGCATGATCGTGGGATCGGTGGCCGTCAGCGCGATGGAGAGAACCCGGCCACGCGGGTCCAGCCCGATATCGCGCCCTGCCTGTTCGTTACCCACCATGATCAGCGAAGCCCCATCCACGATGCCCGAACTGTTGCCCGGTGTATGCACGTGATTGATCCGCTCGACCTGCGGATATTTGGCCAGAGCGACGGCATCAAAGCCGATAGACCCGGGCATCGCAAAGCTGGCCTTGAGCGCGCCAAGTTTCTGCATGTCGGTGTCAGGCTTGATAAAATCGTCCCGTTCCAGAACCACGATCCCGTTTTCATCGCGCACCGGCACAACGGACCGATCGAACCAGCCGCTGTCGCGGGCATGGGCCGCGCGCTTCTGACTTTCCAGGGCAAAGGCATCCACGTCATCGCGGCTCCAGCCTTCGATGGTGGCGATCAGATCGGCCCCGATCCCCTGCGGAACAAACCCGGTATCAAGAGCGGTTTCCGGGTCTTCGGCAAAGGGGCCGCCGTCAGCCCCCATGGGCACGCGCGACAAGCTTTCGAAGCCACCCGCGCAGACCAGATCTTCCCACCCCGAAGCCACTTTGGCCGCAGCGGTATTGAACGTATCCAGCCCCGAGGCGCAAAACCGGTTGACCTGCGCACCGGGAACGGATTCGTCC
>JAUIAS010000011.1 GCA_030425395.1 Alphaproteobacteria bacterium | reverse complement strand
GGGAAGAAAGGCTCAAGACGCGCCATCTGCGCATCGCTCAGCCAGAAAAGATCAGACATGTTCACAGCTCGTTTTTCGAACCGTGAATCACGCCGCTGCTCCGAAATCAATGGGTCCTGAGCCTAGGAGAAAAGCGGGAAGTGGTGACGAACACGCCTTTATGTGCCGAAACGCCTGCAAGAGTGCCCACAAATGCCTGTAGTTCTGGCCGACTGACTGCGTTTTCGGGAGCATACCGTTTCGCCTGAACATAGACGACATCCAGCCCCAGCTTGTCCTGATGGATGATACCGTCGATCCCACCGTCACCGACCTTACCCATCACTTCGGCCAATGTGTCCGAACGTCCGTAGCCCAAGCTGGATAGCAAGCGAACGACAAGATGCTCGAAGAATGAAGGTGAGTTCTGCAATATTCGTTCTAGGATTTGCTCTTTCAGGTCGGTTTCGAGTTCTTGGTAGGCGCTGCCTATGATCTCTTCGGGGCTTTTGTCGCTTTGCGGAACCTCTGTGGGTGATGACGTGTCACTTACTGCCTTGTTGGTCCCTTTTCGGTTCATGAAGTCGATAAAGGCCGGGATCTTTTTCAGGTAGGCAAGATCAAGGCTTTGAAGATCGCTATCCAGAACTGACTTACCCTCCTTGGTAATAACAAAGTGTCCGCGCCTTGGCCGTTTCAAAAGACCTGCTTGAACCAAGTATGTGACCGCCCAAGCAACGCGGCTTGAAATGAGCGTGGTTTGTCCTGACGGGATGGTTTCGTTGCGCTCTTCGTCAGTCAGATTCAGGGCATCAGCGATTGCTGCAACTGCATCTCGAACACGCTGCTCAGTTTTCGCACGACTTAACACTAAGGGCATTAGGTCTTCGTAACTTGGAACAGGCATATTCAAACGACCCCAACACCGCTATTTGTCCAAGAAAACTATCATTTGCGCATTATGGTTTCTATGGCGAAAAAATTCGCTGTAAAAAGACCCGTATTCGAGGGGTTGCAAAGTCGGCTCGAATACCGTGATCGGGTTGACATCGGCCATCCGCTGCGCAGGTTATGAATGACCGATGTGGGCCAGTCGCGACAATGTTGGATTTCCTGCACGTGCGGCATGTTGCTGGGCGGAGTTCAGTCAAGCAGACCCAAAAAAAGAGCTTCAAAACCTTTTGCAAAGCTCTCTGCCCTGTCCGCATTGGCGAAGTCTGGGCTGACTGCGGTCACTGCAAGCACGCGAGTGAACTGCGGCTTTGTCCGCACACCGGGCCTTCACGGAAACCAGCTTCCAAAAATTTCTTGGGACGCTGGTTTCTTGTCATCAGGCTGACCTGAACGGCTCCAAGCGCTGCACGGCACCATTGACTGCAAGGTGCTGGCATTGGCGGGGTCTTTTTCATCTCTTGCGGCCCGTTTGCGCATCGGATTTGCGCACAAGAATAGTGGCCACTGTAATACAAGACGATCTAGCGCACACCCGTCCGAAGTGATCCGCCCGCGGCCCCCATCCGTATTCCTTGTAAACAGGATGAAAGGGACCGGCGCATGATCTTGGCGAACACAAATCTTGGCCACGCCTTGGGTGTTTCGACGGCGGCCGCGGCGTGGTGCGTGATCGCCACCGCTGCCCATGCCGATCTGCGGGTGAGCTTTCAGGAAGGAGCCCCCAAGGACCGGTTTGAAATCCGGAACATCGGGTCCTGCACCATTACGGGCGCGTCCGTCGTGATCGACCTGTCGCAGTCACAGGGCGGGCTGATCTTTGACGTAACCTCAGCGGGTCAGGGAACGCAGGTTTTCCAACCCTTTGAGATCGTTCAGGGCGCCGACGCGCTGGCCCGGGTGCCCACGGTTGTGGACGGTCAGAACCGGGTCGCGCTTGAGATCACCCGCCTTGCCCCCGATGCCAACATCGCCTTTACGATTGACGTGGACGACACCCTTGGGCAACGCGCCACGACGGTCACAGGGGCCGAAATTGCCGGGGCCACGGTTTCTTACAACAGCGGGGCGATACCGGTCTTGGCCACCTTTGCCAACGGCCCCCGGACGGTGATCCCGATCCCGGATTGCTGATCCGCGCCTGTTGGTCGGGTGCGGCTATCCGGCGATCTTGCGCATCAACGCCTCGATCGGGCCGCGCTTGAACCACCTGGCCCAGATCATCGCATAAACCGTGGCGCAGACGCAGAACACGGCCGAGGCCCAGACCGCCTGCCCTACGGATTGACCACCAAGCATGCCCAGCGCCTCGAGCGTGCCCATACCGATCAGGACATGGGCGATATAGAGCGTCAGGGTCTGGCGACCGGCCGGGCCGAACACGGCAAGCAGGCCGATCCTGCGCATCCTGTCCGCCATCAGCAGGCACAGCCCCACCACGATACAGGCCGCCCCGCACCCGGCCACGAAATAGAACGGCACTGGCGGCACCGGGTCGGTGCCGACAAGCGCGACCAACTCCGGGTCGATCCTTGCCATCAGGGGTGTCAGCACGGCGCTGATCCCTTCCACGAGGGCCAGAGCCACAGCGCCCCCTGCGACGAGCCGGAGTTGCGTGCCTCTGGCATCCAGCGAAATGCGGCTGAGCACGATCCCGAACACAAGAAAGCCAAGCCACGGCACCACAGGGTGCCAACCGTTGAAGAACAGGTTTCGCACAAATCCTGACACCGTCCAGAACCCGGAATAGGTGTAGCTGTCCCAGTCCCAGCCCGCGTCATAGTCGAGGATCATCAAACCGACCACGAACAGCAGGTTCAGGCCAAGCACACCCCAGATCAGCGTGCGGGTTCGCAGCGGCAACAGCGCCGCTCCGAAAAGGAAATAGAAGGCATAGTAGTGCAGGATATCGGCATCAAAGATCGTCATGTTCAACAGACCGATCACCAGCAGGAACACCGCCCTCTTGATCGTCACCGGGACAGTTTGATCCAGCCCCTTTAACCCAGCCAGCCCCAGTCCGATCCCTGCAAGCACCACAAAGGTCGCGGCGGCGCGCCCTTCCAGGGCTGCGGTCAGCGCATGGGCCATTCCCGTGCCCGAACCTGTGCCAGAACCTATGACCGCGTCCGCATCCGCGCCCATGGCGATCTTGAAATTGACGATGACCATCCCGACAAACGCGACGTATCGGGCCAGATCCAGCCCCTCCAACCGCGCGGCGGGTCTTTTGGCTTGCGGCATCTGCATGTCGGATTTTTCCCCTGAAAACCAACCCGATCAGATGCGGGTCGCGTGACCCTGACCATGCGCATATGCGGTCGCGCGGTTCAATCCCAAGCCCCGGAACGAGGCCGGGCATAGCCCCTCTGGCCACCATTACGGGCGTCCGGTATCAGAGCAATCCCCGCCAATGCAGAACAACAAGCACCAGAGTGAACACCGCGATCAGGTTGAACGACAGCGAGGCCAATATCCCCAGCACCAGATCCTTGCGCCGTTCCGCAGGATCCACGGATTCAAGCCATTGCGTCACCACGCGCGCAGCGGAGCCGAGGGCCGGCATATCCAGAGTCAGGCGCAGCTTGGGGTGCTGGGCCAGAGCGAGACTGTCAGTCAGCATACGCGCGCGCCGCCGGACATGACGGGGCATATGCCGCGCCGCCTTTCGCAACCGGCCGGTCATGTCATCGCCGGTCAGACCCATCTTTTCCTCAAGAAGGTCAGACACGCGGTTCATCTGAGTCTCAAAGCCATCCATCGGGGTGAGCCTAGCTTCCTCTCAACATCTGCGCAATCGGTCTGGTGCGGGCGGCGCAGGCGCGGTATCTGGGGGCATGTTGAACACGATTATTCACGGCACCCCCACCGACCTCCCTCCGCTTCTCATTGTGCACGGCCTGTTCGGGTCAGCGCGCAACTGGGGCGTCATTGCCAAACGGATGAGCGATACACGCCAGGTCATCGCCGTCGATCAACGCAATCACGGCGACAGCCCGCGTGCACCATCGAACACCTATCCGGACATGGCCGCGGACCTTGCCGAGGTGATCGCGGCACATGGCGGGTATTGCGATGTTTTGGGGCATTCGATGGGGGGCAAGGCCGCCATGGTTCTGGCCCTGCAAAACGGGGAAATGGTGCGGCGCGCGGTCATCGCGGATATTGCACCAGTAAGCTATGGCCACAGCCAGAGCCACCATATTGCCGCCATGCGCGCGGTGGACCTGTCACAGGTCACCCGGCGGTCGGACGCGCAGGCGCAACTGGCGGCTCAGGGCACCGATGCCGCGCTGCAGGCGTTCTTTACCCAATCGCTGGACGTCGCGGAAAAGCGGTGGAAACTGAACCTCGATGTTCTCGAAGACCAGATGCCGCATATTCTGGGATTCCCCGAGATGTCGGCCCGGTTCGACGGCCCGGTCCTGTTCTTGTCCGGGGCAGTGTCGGATTACGTCCGGCCCGAACACCGCGAGCGGATCAAAACTCTGTTTCCGAATGCAAAATTCGCGAAAATCCCCGACGCAGGCCATTGGCTTCATGCCGAGAAGCCGCGCGAATTCGAAGCAACCTTGCGCGCCTTTCTGGGCTAAAGCGTGTCACGATCCCGCGATGCGCAGTGGCGCGCGTCCCGCCAATCCGCAGGACGCGCGCTGTTTTCAGGGCCGGATATAAGCAAAGCCCTGCTGTTGCAGTTCCACAAGACGCACCACGCCCGAGGGGACGACCTCGGCCTCACTGATCAGCGTCACGTCCTTACCCGCCTTCTTGGACATTTTGCGCAGCGTGTTGCCACAGGCGGCAAATGTGATGTTCTCAAGCTCGAGCGACATGGTGGCGATGCGTTCGGCCACGGGGCTTTTGCCCGGCACATACATGGCCAGACCCGGCCCGTAAGCCACCATTTCAATCACGACGCTATCGCCCTGCGCCTCATAGTAGTTTGACAAATTCTGCGCGTTATTGAGCGCCATGTTCATCAACTTGGGGTCATTTTCGTCCACATGAAAGGCGACGTGGTGGGTCTGCCCTTCTGCGAATGCGCCTGTCGCCATGAGAGCGATTGCCGCAGCGGTTGCCAGTTTTTTCATGAATTTCCTCCCTGTCATGAAACGTATTCACGCACCGGGATCATTCCCCCGCGTGACGGTCTGATCCGGGGTCACATGCCGGGATCAACCCCTTCAAGGGTTGCGCCCCCGCCATCGATCCAATCCTGCAGCCCGCCGAGGTTATAGACCTCACCAAACCCCATATCCTTGAGAAGCTTGCCCGCCAGCGCCGCGCGTCCACCCGATGCGCAATGCAGGATGATCGCCCGATCCTTGCGCATTTCAGGATCATGGAACGGCACCGTATCGTCTGCCCGGAATTCCAGCATGCCCCGCGGAATGTGATGGGCACCGACCGCGCGGCCCGTACGCTCCAGTTCCGGCGCATCGCGAATATCGAGCAGAAGCGCCCCCTCTTGCATTTTTGCCTTGGCATCCTGCGCTGAAATCTTGGGAACGGCGGCATGGGCCTCGGCCAGCATTTGCTGAACGGTTCGTGACATTGTCATATCTCCTTTTTTGCAAGTTTAGGCACCGGCCATGCCAGAGGTCAAACCCGAAAACTCCCGGTGCTTGTGCACGCGCGTCTTCGCACCTACGCTATGAGGAAAATTTGCGTCGCAGAGATTTTGCCCAAAGACGGAGGACAAGGGCCATGAAACAGATTTTCTCACTTGGATTGGCGGCGGCCTTTGCCCTTGTCGCGAGCGGGGCCGCGATGGCCGGGCCGCTCAAGCTGGCCCCGGCCGACCCGCAGCCATCATCGGTCAAGCCGGGACTGAAGGTCTGGTATGCCTATCCGGACGATGTGAAAGGACTGGGCGATGCCAAGCGCGCGCTCGCAGACGGGGCCAAGGCTGGCCCGCCGCTTGAAGGGCTGGATTATTGGGACACCGAAGACGGCATGGATACCATGACTTCGGGTCAGGCCTACAAGATCGCGGCGCGAATCGAAGGCTATGTCAGGTTCGATGCGCCGGGCCGGTATACGATTGATTTCCTGAGCAACGACGGGTTGGAGGCGTTTGTTGGCGGCCAGCGCGTTGCGCTGGCAACCGCCCGTCGCGGCTGCGAACCGATCGACGCGACCGAGGTCGAGGTGCCCAAGGCCGGATGGTATCCGATTCAGGCCACCTATTTCCAAAGGCTCGGCACGGCCTGCCTGCATATGCGGGCCGCACCGGCGGGCACCAAACCCGACTGGATGCCGAACTCGGCTTTTGGATACTGAATGCGCAAGGGTGGCCGCAGCGCCACCCTGACCCCATCAAAACCGGGGCTTTGTCAGGACAGCTTGCGCGCCAGCAGCCACGATGCCGGGATTGCCGCGACAAAACCGACACCCGCAGATATGAGAATGGGCATCAGCGTGTCATAGCCCAGCGTCAATGCCGCAATCACCGCTGATCCGGCAAGCGTCGAGCCCAGAAAAATGTGAATAAGTAATGTAAGCGCAAGCATTGGACCCTCCTTTGATCAGATGGGTCACGTATATAGATTTCAGAATATCTGTCTTTGATCTGCGTCACATTGCGGGGCGCGGCCCGCGCGGCCCCCGCAGGCAGCTGAACGGGCCTAAGTCAGCGCCCATAGCCATCGTTCGGACAGCCGCGCCGGACCCCGGCACAGCCGCCTTGCAGATGTTGTCAGCTATCCATCTTGAGCGCCGAGATGAACGCTTCCTGCGGGATATCCACCTTGCCGAACTGGCGCATCTTCTTCTTGCCCGCCTTCTGTTTTTCAAGAAGCTTCTTCTTTCGGGTCACGTCGCCGCCGTAACACTTGGCGGTTACGTCCTTGCGCATCGCCGACAGGGTTTCGCGGGCAATGACCTTGCCGCCGATCGCCGCCTGTATCGGGATCTTGAACATATGGCGCGGGATCAGATCCTTGAGCTTTTCGACCATCGCCCGGCCCCGCATTTCAGCGCGCTCGCGATGCACCATTGTTGACAGTGCGTCCACGGGTTCATCGTTGACCAGAACCTGCATCTTGACCAGATTGTCCTGCCGATACCCCGTCATCTGGTAATCGAATGACGCATAGCCTTTGGTGACAGATTTCAACCGGTCATAGAAGTCGAACACCACTTCGTTCAGCGGCAGGTCATAAACCACCATCGCCCGCGATCCGGCATAGGTCAGATCCATCTGGATGCCCCGGCGTTCCTGACACAGCTTGAGAACATCGCCAAGGAATTCATCCGGCACAAGGATCGTCGCCTTGATACGCGGTTCTTCGAGATGGTCGACATGGGTCAGGTCGGGCATGTCGGCGGGATTGTGCAATTCCCGCATGCTGCCGTCCTTCATATAGACATGATAGACCACCGACGGTGCCGTGGTGATCAGGTCGATATTGTATTCCCGCTCGATCCGGTCGCGGATCACCTCAAGGTGCAACAGCCCCAGAAACCCGCAGCGGAACCCAAAACCAAGGGCCGCGGAGGTTTCCATCTCATAGCTGAAGGACGCATCATTCAGGGCCAGTTTCTCGATCGCGTCGCGCAGATCCTCGAACTGCGCCGAATCCACCGGGAACAACCCGCAGAACACCACCGGCACGGATGGCTTGAACCCCGGCAACGCGGTTTCGCAGCCCTTCTTTTCGTGCGTGATGGTATCGCCCACGCGGGTATCGCGCACCTGCTTGATAGAGGCCGTCAGAAAGCCGATCTCGCCCGGTCCCAATTCATCCACCGGCTGCATCTGTGGACGGAACACGCCGATACGGTCCACATGGTGCACCGATCCGTTCGACATCATCCTGATCCGCTCACCCTTGCGCAGCACACCGTCCTTGATGCGAACCAGAACGATCACCCCCAGATAGGCATCATACCAGCTGTCCACCAACATCGCCTTGAGCGGCGCATCGCGGGTGCCTTCGGGGGCCGGCAACAGCTTGACGATCGCCTCAAGCGTTTCCTTGATGCCGATCCCGGTCTTGGCCGACACCCGGAGCGCCCCGGAGGCGTCGATTCCGATCACATCCTCGATCTGTTCGGCCACCCGATCGCAATCCGCCGCGGGCAGGTCGATCTTGTTGAGAACCGGCACGATCTCGTGATCGGCATCAATCGCCTGATAGACGTTGGCCAGCGTCTGCGCCTCGACCCCTTGGGTGGAGTCCACAACCAGCAACGACCCCTCGACCGCGCGCATGGAGCGGGACACCTCATAGGCAAAATCGACGTGACCGGGTGTGTCGATCAGGTTGAGAACATAGGTCTCGCCATCGTCGGCCTTGTAATCAATGCGCACCGTGTTCGCCTTGATCGTGATGCCGCGTTCGCGTTCAATATCCATCGCATCCAGAAGCTGCTGCTTCATGTCCCGGTCCTGCACGGTTCCGGTGGACTGGATCAACCGATCCGCGAGGGTGGATTTCCCGTGGTCGATATGGGCGACGATGGAAAAATTTCGGATTCTGGAAAGCTCTGTCATAGCCGGGGATATGAGCGGGAAACAGCGGTTGGTCAAGGTGGCATCGCAGGCACCTGATTGCAAGCCGGGGACGGTTGCGGCATAGTCACGACCGGCACCGATGAAACCGGCACTCAGATGGGGAAACAGAAGATGCGGGCAGGCGCGGCACTGGTTGCGATCACGCTTACTCTGGGCGCATGCGGCAGCAAGGCGCCGCCGTCCTACGTGCCACCAACGGCACCGGCGATGACCACCTCAGGCCCCCTCGGAACCGCCTGCCTGAACTCCGGCCGTCCCGGCGTCAGCCGCGAACGCTGCGGCTGCATCCAGATGGCCGCCAACCAAACCCTGAGCCCGCCGGAGCAATTCCTCGGGGCCGCGTTCTTTGACGACCCGGCCAAGGCCCATGACGTCCGCCTGTCCGACACAGCCCGCGACGATGCCTTCTGGGAACGCTGGACCGCCTTTGGCAAAACTGCGGAGACGCTCTGCCGAAGCGCCTGAACAGGTTGCGCAGACGACACCGCGTCCCCCGCGACCTGCAGACAACCGCCGCCCCTTCTTCCGGCCTGAAATACTCCGGGGGGAGGCGCGCTTTGCGCGACGGGGGGCAGCGCCCCCCCCCAGCCTGCCCTCTCCGGCAGGTGCCACGATCAGGACGAAAAGACCGCTTTTCCCAACCCCGCAGCGCAGGTTTCGATCAGATCGAGCACCCCATCGAAATCGCGGGTGTAATAGGGGTCCGGCACGTGATCCGCGCCCGCGTGCGGCGCGAAATCCGTGAACAAACGCACCGGCGTTTCGTTCCCCTGCGGGCGCACCGCCTCGATCCGGGCGACATTCTGCGCATCCATCGCAACGATCAGGTCAAACGCCGTGAAATCATCGGCGGTGACCTGCCGCGCCCTCAGATCCGACAGGTCATACCCACGCCCCCGCGCCGCGGATTGCATCGGCCCATAGGGCGCCTCCCCGACATGCCAGTCGGATGTGCCTGCACTGTCGGTGCGGGCCTGCGGAAACATGGCGCGGAACACGCCTTCGGCAGCGGGTGAGCGGCAGATATTGCCCAGACACACAAAAACGATACGATCACTCATGGGCCAACCATGTTGCACATGGGCCATCGAGGCAAGGAGATCATGGTGAGAAACATCGTCATCCTGACCGGTGCGGGCATTTCCGCAGAAAGCGGTCTTGGCACGTTCCGGGACGCGGATGGATTGTGGAGCAGATACCCGCTTGAGGACGTGGCCACGCCAGAAGGGTTTGCCCGCGATCCGGTTCTGGTTCACGAATTCTACAATGCGCGCCGGGAGAATGCCGCGCAGGCCGTGCCGAACGACGCGCACAAGGCCCTCGCGCGGTTGCAGGCAGACTGGCCCGGACGGGTCAGCATCGTGACCCAGAACGTCGACGGGTTACACGAGGCCGCGGGCGCGCGGGACTTGATCCACATGCATGGAGAATTGGCGCGCGCCCTGTGCGCGCGATGCGGCCACCGCTGGGACGCACCGGAACGGATGGCCAAGGATGACCCCTGCCCGGCCTGCGGCGCGGCCGCGACCCGGCCCGATGTGGTCTGGTTCGGAGAGATGCCTTACCGGATGGAGACCATCCTGTCGCTGATCGACGATGCCGACATCTTTGCGGCGATCGGAACTTCGGGCAATGTCTATCCCGCGGCGGGATTTGTTCAGGAGGCTCTCGGCGCGGGGGCGCATACGGTTGAGCTGAACCTTGAACCGTCGGCGGTGGTCTCGGCATTTGACGAAACCCGCTTCGGGCCTGCCACGCAGATCGTGCCCGACTGGGTCGCGGAGCTGCTGCAGCGCCGCGCGGAGTGACCCCCGCGCGGCCCGGTGACGGGATCAGTCGTCGGTTTTCATCTGACCGTTTTGCATCTGGCCATGCTTCATCTGGCCATGCTTCATCTCGCCATGGTTCATCTGGCCGTGGCCCCCATGAGTCCCTTTGCGTTCCAGATCCACGGGAATCATCACGTCAATCTCGCCGGCGTTTTCAAAAACCAGCGTCACGGCCAGTTCCTCGCCCTGTTCGAACGGGGCCTTGATGCCCATGAACATGACGTGATCACCGCCACGCTGAAGCATCGCCTTGCCACCGGCCGGAACCGCGATTCCGTCCTCGACCTCGACCATGCGCATGACGCCGTTGGCATCCTGAATGTGGGTGTGCAGTTCGACCTTGGCCGCCACATCCGACCGCGCGGCGACCAGCCGGTCATCGGTATCGGCACTGTTCATGATCTGCATGAACGCGGCACCGGCCTTGGCCATCTTGCCGGCCGAACGTGCATAGGCATCATGCACCATGATATCGGCCGCCAGTGCCGAGGTGGAGAAAAGCGCAGCCGAAGCCGCCGCCATAAGAATCGTTTTCACGGACATATCTGTCCCTTTCCTGTCTGAAGAGTTCGAAATCGTAAGAGAATGTCAGAACAGGACAGGCGGGGACCGGCCACGAGGCTCGATCCTGACCCGCGAAGCAAGCGGCACGCCTGCCGCCGCGACGTGGATGAGCCGAGCCGCCGGTGCAAAATCAGTTTCGGGCTCAGGCAGATGCAGCGCCCCGAGAAGCGATGCGGTCTGATCGGGGCACAGCGCGATCTTGTCGACCGGCTGGCCGTTGGCATCGACCCAGACGGCCAACGGGCCATGTCCGGTGCACAGCACGATCTGGCCCGCCACGCGGGACATGCCGCGCTCGGAGGCAAGCGCAAGCCCGGTCAGCGCAACAAGCGCCGCCAGAACCATCGCCAGACTGTATCGAAGCAGAAGTGCCATGCCCGAGACATATTGCGCCGCCGCCGCCAGCACCATGATTTTTATCAAGAACGTCACGGTCAGGACAACAGGTCGCACAAACGCGAAAACCCCCGCTATCGCGGGGGTTTGCAGCCGTCCAGAAGACCGGATCAGGCGGCGGCCTGAGCCTTCTGGATCTCTTTCTTGACCTTCAGCGCGGCGGCCGAAAGCTCGTCGTCCTTCGCCTTGGCCAGGAACGCATCCAGACCACCACGGTGGTCGACGCTGCGCAGCGCGTGGGCGGAAATGCGCAGCTTGATGCCACGGCCCAGCGTTTCGGATTGCAGGGTCACATCGTTCAGGTTGGGCAGGAAACGACGCTTGGTCTTGTTGTTGGCATGGCTGACATTGTTGCCAGTCATCGGGCCTTTTCCGGTCAATTCGCAGCGGCGCGACATGGGTCTATCCTTCGTCTGTGGTCCGGGGCACAGGCCCCGCCAAATGGGCAGGGGCGCGGCTTTTGGCAGCGCCCCGGAAACTCGTCAGCGGGCTTTAGGCGGAATCAGAGGCCGGGTCAAGCAGGTTGCGGGGAATTCCCGGCGAAGAAGTGCGGTCCCGCAGTCCGGCACGTTGAACAGCCCGGTGGTCAGAGCCATCGAACGGCCCTGCGGGCCGTGCCTCCGGCGGGGATATTTTCGGCAAGAGAAAATGATCAGCGCCCGCCCAGCCCGGCAAGCATGGATTCGGCGGCGGCCTGAGGGGTGAGATCCCCCGCCGCGACCCGATCCCCCAGCGCATCCATCGCCGCGCGGGCGTCCGGGGTCCGCAATTGCGCCAGCAGCGCCTGACGGACCTCTTCACCGAACCAGTAACGCGCCTGTGCCGCCCGGCGGCCATCAAAGTGACCCGTTTCGCGGCGCCACCCGGCGAGTTGGGACATTTCGGCCCATGCCTCGGACAGGCCGTTTTCCTCGATCGCGGACACCATCAGCGCCTTGGGAAAGCCGTCGGGGTCCTGTGGACGTTTGCGCAGCAGGCGCAAGGCCCCGGAATAATCGGCGCAGGTGCGGGTCGCCGCCGGTTTGAGATCCCCGTCCGCCTTGTTCACAAGGATCATGTCCGCCATTTCCATGATCCCGCGTTTCACACCCTGCAATTCGTCTCCGCCTGCCGGAGCCAGAAGCAGGAGGAACAGATCGGACATTTCGGCCACGACGGTTTCGGACTGCCCCACCCCCACGGTTTCGATGAGCACCACGTCAAAGCCCGCGGCCTCGCACAGGGCGACAGCCTCGCGGGTGCGGCGGGCCACGCCGCCCAGATGGGTCTGCGATGGCGACGGGCGGATGAACGCGCCGCGTTCGCGGCTGAGCCGGTCCATTCGCGTCTTGTCGCCAAGGATCGAGCCCCCCGACCGGGCCGAGCTGGGATCCACCGCCAGAACGGCCACGCGCAGACCCTGCGCGATCAGCATCATGCCGAAGCTCTCGATAAAAGTGGATTTCCCCACGCCGGGCGTGCCCGACAGACCGATGCGAAGGGCCTGCCGTCCGCTGCGCGCAAGGGTTTCCAGCAGATCCCGCGCCTGCGCACGATGATCGGTGCGCCCACTTTCCACGAGCGTGATCGCCCGTGCCAGCGCCCGGCGGTCTCCGTCTATGATTCGGCGCGCGGTGTCGGCTGTTTCCATGTGCGGTCTCCGTTTCCTTGCGGATCGCCCCGGTCAAGGCGATCCGTGGCCGTTAGATGCCTTGGGCAGCCGCCCAATGTCCAGTGGTTGTGTCGGCGCGGAACGCTTTACCCGCCTGCAGCCTTCGGGGATAAGGCGGCATGGCTTTCGGTTTACCCATTGATGACGCTCTGCCCGCGCTGATCGAGGCGCTGCGCGCGGACGGACGCGCCGTGCTCGAGGCTCCGCCGGGTGCGGGCAAGACGACCTGCGTGCCGCTGGCGTTGCTGGAGTCGGGCCTGATCAAGGGACGGATCGTCATGCTCGAGCCGCGCCGCCTCGCCACGCGGGCCGCCGCCGAACGCATGGCCGCGATGCGCGGTGAACGCATCGGGGAAACGGTCGGCTACCGGATACGCGGGGAAACCCGTGCCGGTCCGGAGACCCGGATCGAGGTGATCACCGAAGGCATCCTGACCCGGATGATACAGGACAGCCCCGATCTGCCCGGTGTCGGCGCGGTGATCTTTGACGAATTCCACGAAAGATCGCTCGCCGCCGATCTGGGGCTTGCGCTGTGCCTTGATGTGGCACAGGCGCTGCGCGACGATCTGATGTTGCTGGCGATGTCGGCCACTCTGGATGCTGCCCCGGTGGCCGATCTGATGGACTGCCGCATGGTGCGCGCGCAGGGCCGGGCCTTTGCGGTTGAAACCCGGTGGCTGGAGCGCCCCCTGAAACCCGGTGATCGCCGCGACGGGCCGATGGCGGATCTGATCGTTCAGGCCGAAGGCGCTACGCGGGACACAGGCGGCGCGATCCTTGCCTTTCTGCCGGGAGAGGGCGAAATCCGACGCGTGCAGGCGCTATTGAAGGGGCAGTTGCCCAAGACCTGCGAGATTGCACCGCTGTATGGCGCGATGCCCTTTTCCGCCCAGCGCGACGCGATTGCGCCTGCCCGCAGCGGGCGCAAGGTCGTGCTCGCCACCTCCATCGCGGAGACGTCCCTGACCATTCCCGATGTGCGGGTTGTCGTGGATGGCGGACAGGCACGACGCGCGCGATTCGACCCGGCCTGCGGAATGCAGCGGCTGGTTACCGAACGGGTGACACGGGCCGAAGCCACTCAGCGTTCGGGCCGCGCGGGGCGGGTCGCTGAGGGGCTGTGTTACAGGCTCTGGACCCGGGGCGAAGAAGGGGCGCTGGCCGCCTTTCCACCCGCCGAGATCGAGGCAGGTGACCTGTCAGGGTTGGCGCTGGAGCTTGCCCTGTGGGGCGCGCGCGTGGAGGATATGGCGTTTCTGACGCCACCGCCGGACGGAGCCTATGCCGAGGCGCAGGCCCTGTTGCGCATGCTGGGCGCGCTGGACCGGCGCGGCCAGATCACCGACCACGGGCGTCATCTGGCCACCCTGCCGCTGCACCCGAGGCTTGGCCATATGCTGGCCACCGCCGGACCCGAGGCGGCCCCGCTGGCGGCGTTGATGGCAGAACGCGACATCCTGAAGGAAGGCGGGGCCGATCTGTCACTCAGGCTGCGCGCCTTGCAGCAAAACGCAGGGGCACCGGGACCGGAGGTGAACCGCGCCGCCTTGACCAGGGTGCGCGAGGACGCGCGGCGCCTGTCGAACCGCGCCGGGGCGGCCCGGGCGAAACTGTCAGCCGCACAGATGGCGGCCCTTGCCTATCCCGACCGGATCGCACGGCGCAGGCCCGGGGACGAGGCGCGCTATCTGCTGTCTGGCGGGCGCGGCGCGGTGCTGGACAGTGGCGACGCGCTGGCGGGGCAAACGTGGCTGGTGGTCACGGATATCGACGGCGGCGGGCGCGATGCACGTATCCGGCAAGCCCTTGCCACCAGCGAGAGCGAATTGCGCGCCGTTTTGGGCGACCAGATGACATGGCGCGATCACTGCGCCTGGTCCAGGCGCGATCGCCGCGTCATCGCCCGGCGGCAAGAAAAACTGGGGGCCGTCGTGGTCACCGACCTGCTCTGGAAGGACGTGCCGGAAGACCGCATCGCCGCCGCCATGCTGGACGGCGTGCGCGACCTTGGCCTGAACCTGACCGGCCCCGCCGCACGGCTGACCGCGCGGGTCGAGCGTGTCCGTGCAGGCGATCCTGAGGCCGCGCTGCCCGACATGTCACCCGACGGGCTGATGGCCGAACTCGAAGACTGGCTGCTGCCGATGCTGGACGGCGACCAGAAAAGCGCCGCCGACTGGAAACAGTTCGATCTCCTGCCCGCCTTGCAGGCACGGCTCGGCTGGGAGGGACAACGGGTTGTGGACCGTCTCGCCCCTGCCGCCTTTGAAACCCCCTTGGGTCGGCGCGTTCCCATAGAATACGCCGATGACGGCCCCCGGATCGAGGTGCGACTGCAGGAACTGTTCGGCGTGCAGACGCATCCCAAGGCGGCCGGGCAACCGATCCGGATCACCCTGTTGTCACCCGCCCGCCGCCCCGTTCAGGTCACCACCGACCTGCCCGGTTTCTGGGACAGCAGCTATGCGGATGTACGCAAGGACATGCGCGGCCAGTATCCCAAACACCCCTGGCCCGAAGATCCGCGCAACGCGGCCCCCACCCTGCGCGCAAAGCCACGGCGCAGTTAAGTCAAAGGCGCGCGTCGAAGCGACCCTGGGCCGGAGCCATCCGTTGCGCCGCGCTTCGCGCGTCGCGGCGCCTCCGGCGGGGGTATTTTGGACGAGAAAGAAGCAAAGACGCGCGAAGGCTCATGGACCGGAGCCCCTTCTTCTGGCCAAAAATACTCCGGGGGAGACGCGCAAAGCGCGGCGGGGGCAGAGCCCCCATTTTCCCGGTGGCGGGTCAGGACCACGGACCGTGGTGAGTCCCGTCCTTGTCCGTGCGTTCAAACCCGTGGTTGCCGAAATAATCCCGTTGGGCCTGAATGATGTTGGCGGTTCCACGGGTTTGGCGCAGGCTGTCAAACCACGTCAGGGCCGCCGCAAGCACCGGCACGGGTTGGCCCGCGTGCACCGCCGCCCCAACCGTGCGGCGCAGGCAGGGGATGCCGCGGTCCAGAAGCGGGGCGATATGCGGGTGCAACAGCGGGTCGCCGGTGCCGCAGGCGTCCAGCACATCGGCCAGAAGGTCGAGATAATCGGACCGGATGATGCAGCCTGCGCGCCAAATCCGGGCGATAGATCCGACATCAAGCCCCCAGTCATATTTCTCGGACGCGGCTTGCAGGACAGAGACGCCCTGCATATGCGATATCACCCGACAGGCGATCATCGCGTCTTCGATATCCTGTGGCGACGGCAGGGACGCGCGCCCGCCGAGGCCGCCGAACGGTTCGGCCAATGCCGCGCGGCGGGTGTCCTGCGACGACCATGCCCGCGCACTGACGGCGGCTTCGATCGTGTTCGCGGGCTGGCCGAGGTCGAGGGCTTCGATCGCCGTCCAGCGGCCCGTGCCTTTCTGTTCGGCCCGGTCCCGGATCAGGTCCACCAGCGCGGTTCCGGTTGCCTCGTCAACCGTATCCAGCGTCCGGGCGGTGACATCAAACAGGTAAGAGGCAAGAAGCCCCCGCCGCCATCCTGCAAACAGGCGCTGGATGCGCTGGGTGTCGCAGTCTCCGACATCGCGCAGCAGCCCGTAGATATCCGCGATCATCTGCATCTCGGCGTATTCGATGCCATTATGCACCGTCTTGACGAAATGCCCGGCCCCGTCCGGGCCGACGCGGGCCACGCAGGGTGTATCATCGAAACGGGCGGCGATGGCTTCGAGAAATGGGCGCAGCCGTTGCCAGCTGTCCTCGGGGCCTCCCATCATCATGGAGGGGCCGTGCCGTGCCCCTTCGGCCCCGCCAGAGACGCCGAGACCGACAAACCGGATGCCGCTGGGTTCGAGGGCCGCAGCCCGGGCCCGGGTGGCGTGGAAATCGGCGTTGCCTGCGTCAACCAGCGTATCGCCCGGATCCAGAAGCGGCTGAAGCTTGCCGATCAGGTCGTCAACCGGCGCGCCGGAGGGGATCATCAGCACCACGACGCGCGGCGGCACCAGCGCGCCCACGAAATGCGCGAGCGTTGCGTGGGTTTGCAGACGCGCGGCCAGCGGCCCGGCCCGATCGAGAACCTCGTCGAACCAGTCGTCTTCCCGGTTGGACACGGAGACGGAAAAGCCTTTCTCCGCCAGATTCAGGGCGAGCGCGCTGCCCATCGTGCCCAGACCATAGACCCCGATATCCGCTCCGCGCATGTTGCTCTGCTCCGATTGTCACCGCGGAACAGAGTGAAAGCTTTGCGCCCAGGTTGCAAGACAGTTGCAAGACGGGTGCAAGATGATGGCGGGCGCGGCGTTCGGGTTCCCGTTCAGGCCCCGAAACACCAGCGCATGATTGCCTTTTGCGCGTGCAGGCGGTTTTCGGCCTCGTCCCAGATCACCGATTGCGGGCCGTCCATGACCGCCGATGTCACTTCCTCGCCGCGGTGGGCGGGAAGGCAGTGCATGAACAATGCATCGGGTTTGGCGGCGGCCATCAGATCATCGTTGACCTGATAGGGGCGCAACATGTTGTGGCGGCGTTCACGGGCCGATTGTGCATCATGCATGGACACCCATGTGTCGGCCACGATCAGATCGGCCTCTTCGACGGCCTTGAACGGATCGCGTTCGATGGTCACGACGCTGCCCTTGCTGCGGGCATAGGCGACGAACTCGGGATCGGGGTCGAGCGGCGCGGGGCCGGCAAAGGTGAGGTCAAAGCCGAACTGCCCGGCGGCGTGCAGGAAGGAGCTGCACACGTTGTTGCCGTCGCCGGTCCAGACCACCTTGGCCCCCTTGATCGGGCCGCGATGTTCCTCGTAGGTCATCACGTCTGCCATGATCTGGCAGGGGTGGGTGCGGTCGGTCAGTCCGTTGATCACCGGGACATCGGCGAATTCGGCCATTTCCGTCAGCACCGTTTCGTCGAAGGTGCGGATCATGATCATGTCCACGTAGCGCGACAGGACCCGCGCGGTATCGGCGATGGTTTCGCCGTGCCCAAGCTGCATGTCGCAGCCCGACAGAAGCATGGTCTGCCCGCCCATCTGGCGCACGCCCAGATCAAAGGACACGCGGGTACGGGTGGACGGTTTTTCAAAGATCAGCGCGACCATGCGGCCTTCGAGGGGCAGGTCGTCATCGGGCATCGCCTTGGGCCGGCCGAGGCGCGCGGTTTTCATCCGCCGTGCGCTGTCAACCATGGTCCGCAGGGCGTCTGCGTCTGTTTTGTGGATATCGAGAAAGTGGTTCATCGGTTCGGTCTTTGCATTTGGCGGCGGAGGCGGGGGGTTTTCCACCCCCCGCGCCCCCCGGAGGATATTTGACGCAAGAGAAAGCGGATCAGCTCTTGAGGGACGCGGCGGCGCGGTCCAGCCTTGCGATGGCGTCGTCGATTTCGGCATCCGTGATGGTCAGCGGTGGCAGAAGGCGGATGACATTATCGGCGGCGGGCACGGTCAGGACGTTCTGCGCGTATCCGGCGGCGACCACATCGGCACATGGCACGCGGCAGATCACACCGAGCATGAGGCCCACGCCGCGAATTTCGGCAAACACATCGGGATGGGCGGCGACCAGACCTTCCAGCTTCTGACGCAGCAGCCCCGATTTTCGCGTGACCTCGGCCAGGAATTCGGGGGTGTCGATGATGTCGAGCACCTTGCACCCCACTGCGCAGCCCAGGGGATTGCCGCCGTAGGTCGATCCGTGTGTTCCCGCCACCATGCCGGACGCCGCGTCTTCGGTGGCCAGCACGGCCCCAAGCGGGAACCCTCCGCCGATGCCTTTGGCGACCATCATGATATCGGGATCGATTCCCGCCCATTCATGGGCAAAGAGCCGCCCCGTGCGCCCCACGCCGCATTGCACCTCATCGAGGATGAGCAGGATGCCGTGGCGGTCACAAAGATCGCGCAGCCCCTTGAGGCACTGGTCGGGCAGCGGGCGGATGCCGCCTTCGCCCTGCACCGGCTCCACGAGGATTGCGGCGGTCTTGTCGGTGATGGCCGGTTCGATCGCATCGTGATCGGCCCAGTCCAGATGCACGAAACCGGGCAGCATCGGGCCAAACCCCCTGGTCATCTTTTCGGAGCCTGCCGCCGCGATACCGGCGGAAGAACGGCCATGGAACGACCCGGCAAAGGTGATGATCTCGACCCGGTCCGGCTGTCCCTCTTCGAAGAAATGCTTGCGGGCCATCTTGACCGCCAGTTCGCAGGACTCCGTCCCCGAGTTGGTGAAGAACACGGTGTCGGCGAAGCTGGCCGCGACCAGACGGTCCGCCAGCGCCTGTTGCTGCGGGATCTGGTAGAGGTTCGAGGTATGCCAAAGCGCATTCGCCTGTTCGGTCAGCGCCGCGACCAGCGCGGGATGGGCATGGCCCAGCGCGTTGACCGCGATTCCCGCCCCGAGATCGAGAAAACGTCGTCCGTCCGCTTCGACCAGCCAGGAGCCTTCGCCCTTTACAAAGCTGAGGGGCGCGCGGGAATAGGTGGGCAGAACGGACGGGATCATCGGATCATCCTTTTGAGAAAACAGAGCCCTTTGAGTGCCTCAGGCAAGGGCATTACGTCAATGGAGGGATTTTGGGCGCTTCACTTTGCGCCGGACCACGGTCAGCGTGACAGGCCATTCGCCGCGTTCAGACGCGGCGTCGGCGTCGGACATTGATATGTGTCAGCGTGATCATGGCGATGCGCTACCCCACGGCCGCGCCCGAATCAAAGTGATTCGCATAACGCGCCGCTGCGGGCGGGCGGGGCGTGGCGCATTTGCGACACCCAGCCGGGTCGCCACACGATTGCAGCCGCCCTGCAAAAGGCGCAAGAGAGGACCATGACCCGTCCCCGCGAAAATCCGGCGCTTGCCGCGGCCCTCATTTTGCTGGCAACCGCATTTATCGCGGTCACCACCCTTTTGGCCAAGGCGATCGGGACCGGCGTGTTCGGCCCGCCGCTGCATCCGCTGCAGATCAGCCACGGGCGATTCGTCTTTGCCTTTGCCACGATTGGCTGCGCGCTGGGTATCCTGCGCCCGCGTCTCGGCCGCCCCGCCTGGGGGCTGCACATCGGACGGACGATCTTCGGCTGGCTGGGCGTGTCGCTGATGTTTGCGGCGGCGGCGTATCTGCCGCTGGCAGATGCGACGGCGCTGGTGTTTGTGAACCCAGTCTTCGGGATGGTGCTGGCGATCCCGTTGCTGGGGGAAAAGGTGGGGCCGGTGCGCTGGCTGGCGGCGGCGATTGCGTTTTGCGGCGCGGTGATCCTGTTGCGCCCGTCGCCGGATGCGTTTCAGCCCGCGGCCCTTCTGGCGCTGATTGCCGCGGTGTTCATGGGGATCGAACTGATCTTTATCAAGCGGCTGACAAACCGCGAAGGGCCTGCGCAGATCCTGTTTTTCAACAATATGCTGGGGTGTCTCATCGCCAGTTGCGCGGTGCTGCCGGTCTGGACGGTGCCCAGCCCCGAACAATGGGCCGCGCTTGCCGCGATCGGTGTTGCGATGGCCTGCGCGCAGGCCTGTTTCATCAATGGCATGGCCCGCGCCGACGCCAGCTTTGTCGCGCCGTTCAGCTATGCCACGCTGATCTTTGCGACGCTTTATGACTTTGCGGTCTTCGCGGTGGTCCCGGATGTCGTTTCGGTGATCGGTGCCGCGACGATCATTGGGGGGGCGCTGCTGCTGGCGCTGCGTGAAGGGCGGCGCGGCAAACAGCCGGTGCCGCCGGTGGCCCGGTAAGCCGGTGAACAGTTGCGCCGATGAGATGGCAAAACGCCTGATCGCGGCGCGCGGCGTGTCGCAAATACCTGCGACAGCGCCCGGAGCCCCGTCTTAGTCTGGCCGCAGACGCCAGCGGCCGGACACCACCATGCATGAAAGACGAATTCCCGAATGGCTGCGCCACGCACCGACGCCCGGTGTGCGCGGCTTTGCGGTTCTGGCCGGGATCGAGGCGGTGGTGCGTGGCATCCTGATTTCGGTTTTTCCGTTGGAAGTGTATCGGGTGCTGGGCGACGCCGCGCTTATGTCGGCGCTGTATTTCGGGGTTGGTGTGCTGTCGCTGATCGTGGGGCTGCTTGTTCCGGCGCTAACCGCGCGCATTCCCCGCCGCTGGGTCTATACGATCGGCGCGGCCTTGTTCATCCTCTCGGCGTTCGGGGCCGCCACCGGGCAAGAAGAATTGCTGGTGGGCGCGCTGGTGATCAACACGGTGGCGACGGTGATCTGCTTTGTCTGTCTGAACGCCTATGTTCTTGACTATATCGCCAAGGCGGATCTGGGAGAATGCGAAACCAGCCGGATGTTCTATAGCGCCCTTGGCTGGACCCTTGGCCCGCTGAGCGGTGTCACCCTTCTGACCATCTGGCAGCCGGCACCGTTCATCATCTCGGGACTTGCCGCGCTGACCATGCTGGCGGTGTTCTGGTTCCTGAGACTGGGCAATGGCAAGCTGATCGTGCGGGCGCGCCACTCCACGCCCAGCCCTGTCACCTACCTGCCCCGGTTCTTCCGGCAGCCGCGTCTGGTTGCCGGATGGCTGTTTGCGGTTATCCGGTCCTGCGGGTGGTGGGTCTATATCGTCTACCTGCCGATATTCGCTGTCGAGCAGGGATTGGGCGAACAGGTGGGGGGGCTTGTCCTGTCGTTTTCGAACGGTTGCCTGTTCCTTGCCCCGGTCATTTTGCGCTGGGTGCGGCGGCGGTCGCTGCGCCGGGCGGTGCGCGGCGCCTTTGCCGCAGCGGCGCTGTGTTTCGGCGCGGCGGGGGCGCTGGCCGGGGGTTTGCCCGCCCTCGCGGTGGGGTGTCTTGTGCTGGGGTCGATATGGCTGATCGTTCTGGATATCTGCGCAGGGCTTCCGTTCCTCATGGCGGTGAAGCCGTCCGAGCGCACAGAGATGTCAGCGGTTTACGCAAGCTATCGCGATGTATCGGGCTTTGTGACGCCCGGTGTCGCATGGGTCGTGCTCCTGGTGGCACCGGTGGCCGCCGTGTTTGCCGCGGGGGCCGCCGCACATGCGCTTGCCTTTTTCATCGCGGCGCGCCTGCATCCCAGGCTGGGACAGGCGCGTATCAGGATGGAACCGCCAGCGCCGCCCCTGGCACCGTCGCCGGAAACCCCGCTCAGTCCTTGAGCCGGTAACCGGTGCGAAACATTGCCCATGCCACGGTCGCCACTGCAATCGTCGCGCCGACGCACACCGCCAGCCCAAAGACAGGATTGCTGTCCGACACCCCGATCATCGCAAAGCGCACCCCGTCGATCAGATAGAAGATCGGGTTGAAATGGGTGATCTGGTTCAACACGGGTGGCAAGGCCTGAACCGAGTAGAACGTCCCCGACAGAAAGGCGAGCGGCGTGACAATGAAATTGGTGATCGCGGCCATCTGGTCAAACTTGTTGGCAAACACCCCCGCGATAATCCCCAGCCCCCCAAGGAACGCGGCCCCGAGCGCCACGAACACCAGCGCGAGGATCGGGTGCGCGGGCACGATGCCCAGAAACACCGCATAGCCCACGGCGGTGCTCAGCGCGACAACGATCCCGCGCGCCACACCGCCCGCCAGATATCCGATCACCAGTTCCAGCGCCGACAGCGGCGGCATCAGCGTATCAACGATATTCCCCTGCACCTTGGAGATCACGATTGACGAAGACGTATTGGCAAACGCGTTCTGGATCACCGTCATCATCATGATGCCGGGGGCCAGAAAGGTGGTAAAGTCCACACCCATCACATCGCCGCGGCGGGGACCGATGGCGATGGTGAAGATCAACAGAAACAGTCCCGCCGTAACCAGCGGAGCCAGAAGCGTCTGGGTCCAGACCGCCATGAACCGCTGAACTTCTCGTGCGCACAGGGTATAAAGCCCCAACCAGTTGACGCGCCCGAACCGCCGAGTGCCGGGACTCCATTCGCTTGCCATTGCCTGCCTCCTGCCTGTATTGGCCATTCCGGCCCAAGGCCCGGAACGAGACGCCTTGTAACTCGCTTCGGGGTGATTAGAATAGGGCCTGCAAGGGAATTTGCAGAGCGGCCACGCAAGCGGCCGTTTTTTTAGCTGGGAAAGGTGGACGATGTCCTGGACGGATGAGCGGGTCGAACTTCTGAAAAAGATGTGGGGTGAGGGTCAGTCCGCAAGCCAGATCGCCAAGGAACTGGGCGGGGTGACCCGTAATGCGGTAATCGGCAAGGTGCATCGCCTGGGCCTGTCCAACCGGGCCGCCAGCGCATCGTCAAGCGCCGCGTCTCCAGCAGCCAAATCCGAGGCCAAGCCCGCCGCCGCCGAAAAACCGGCCGCACCGGCTGCTGCGGCCGCGCCCAAGGCCGAACCCAAGGCAAAGCCGTCGCCGCGCACGGAACCTGCGCGCCCGCCGTCGCCCGAACCGACAGCAGAAGCGCGCTCCATTCCCGCGCGCCGTCAGATCATCCCCGCCGGTCAGCCGCTGCCACCGCAACCGTCTGCGAATGAAATCAGCCCCGAGGCGCTGGCCAAGGTCAACGAGGTCGAGAAGAAGGCGCGCAAGATCAGCCTGATGGAACTGACCGAGCGGACATGCAAATGGCCCGTGGGCGATCCCGCAACCGAGGATTTCTGGTTTTGCGGTCTGCCGGTTCAGGCCGGCAAGCCCTATTGCGAGGCCCATGTCGGCGTCGCGTTCCAGCCCATGAGCTCGCGCCGCGACCGGAAACGGTAAGCCGTCAGCGATTGCGGCGCTGAGGCCCGCGCGAGGTCGGCATCTTGGGGACCGGAACCTGCTGGGGTTTCCGGTCCTTTGTCTTTTGCAATCCCTTGATAAATGACGCCCTGATTGCTGCGCACCGCAAGCGGAGCGTGTGGGGACAAGTGCAACGGGCTTTGCCCGGTCGGGGCCGCTCTTGGCCCGCCGGGTTCATGTCTTTTGCTGATGTGGCTCGTTAAATGGGCGGCGCCGCCAATTCGGAAGGTGGACCGGAGTGGTGTCTCCGGGGTCTGAACCGTTCAGAGGTCTGCGCTTTTTCAAGGCGCATCCGTTTCCTTATGCATCCGACCTTAAACAAGACTCACTTGTTCGCTGCCTCTCCCTTCGGTCGAACGCGAAAAGTGATGTCCGATGTTTTAGGTTAAAGGTCGGACGCATTGGGTGGCCGGGGTGCCAGACCCGGCCTTGTGTTGCAACGCGGGCGAAACTGCCGCGTTAAGATTAATGCGGGGGAAAGACTGCGGGCGTTGCGGGGGCTGGTGGTGGTGGGCAGGACTGCTCAGCGTAAAGGCGACAACGCCAGCCACGCCGTCGCGCGCGGGGGCAATCCGACGACTGTTCGGGACACTTCACGCCAGCCAGTAACTTCTCAATTCAGTCGGGGACACATTTCCACACAAATTGAAGCCCCGAGAAGACCGCGAAAATTGCACCCGCCAACAAAATACAACCTACAAATTTACACCTTCCATGCCTTCGAATACGAATACGGCGTAAACATATTTCATGGCAAATCACATCCACAATTGCAGAAAGCCAGCAATGCGAAGAGTTCCAAAACCACGCTCCGTGCGATTTTTCCAACCTTTCATCCAGAGCGCCGCGCTCTTGCTCTTCGCTTTGGGAACCGCGCCCGCATACGCGGATGGCAAGAAAACACTGGCTGTCGCAGAAGAAATGCTCGATGTCTGCCTGGATTCGGCGCTCACAGGAAAAAGCATCGAACCTTCCCTGCGCAAGCACGGATTCCGCGAAAAAAAGCGTCGGAAATATTGGCGCTACTCTTTTGGATCACCAGCGGCCGGCGCCTTTGGCCGAGGTATCGTCGTAGAACTGAACCCTCCCGGCTATAACAGTGGATGCCAAATCAATACAAACGGCCTATTTAGTCATGCCCACGCGGATCACATCTACAAAGACCTGCAGGCTCAAGTGAAGCAGGCAGGATACAAAGTCAGCCGCACAACCAAGAGATCAGTCTATTTTCAAAAAGGCGACCGCAACGTAGTGGTTTATGGGATCGCGGGGCGGCCATTTATCGGTTTGCGAGTCAGATCTTTCCAAGTGGAGTAGCGTGGGCAATATTGCCCAACACTCGCATATTCTTCCTACCTTAATTTCGGCGGCTTCGCGGGGTCCATACCGGGGGCGGCGGGCTGATATTCCTTGGCCGTGGCAGGTTCCGGCAGATCAAAGCGCAGGCCGACCTTGGCCAGACGCGCGGACATTTCGTCAGTGGCGGCAAAGAACCCAACGTCCATCGCGCCCGCTTCCAGACCCGAGAATGTCAGCGCCTCTGACGCGGCCTTGGCCAATGCGCCTTCTGCCCCCTCGCGCGCGTCGATGAAGGCCAACATATGGCCGCGCCCGCCGGTATCGTATTCCACAGCGGCGAGATAGGCCGACCCGGCCAACCCGACCGCCGTCGCCAGTTTTGTATCCAGCGCCTGCAGCAGCATATCCGGCAGGCCCGAGGGCGGATGCAGGGACGCGATCCGCGCCTCCACTTCCTCGGGCGCGTTGCCGAGGGTCTGCTGCAACCATCCCAGCGCCTGCGCCGGCATCAGGATCGAGGACGGAGCCACGTCGAGGTTGAGCCCAAGCCCGATGCCCTGCCCCGCAAGCATCGCGGACAAGACCCGCCCAGACAGGGCCGCATAGGGCACCGGACGCCCGGCAAAAGCTGCGAGCCGTTCTTCGAGATCAAAGGCCAGAACGAATTGCCCGTCGGCGAGTTCGAACACCTCGGGCGACAGCGCCTCGCCGGTGGCTTCTTTGGTCAGCATGAGGAACAATTCGCAATCGGCAAGCCGTTCGTAGAACCGCAAACGGGCGGCGTCGTCATGCGGCACGGCGTCCATCGCCGTATAGGCGATATCAAGCGCCGTCTGTCTGGGTGTCGTCATTATTGCAAAACCTCCGCGATGCGCGCCCGCAGCGCGGGCAGCAGATCGGTTTCAAACCATGGATTTTTTCTCAGCCATCCGGTATTGCGCCACGACGGATGAGGCAAGGGAAAGACGCGCGGCGCGTGATCCCGCCACGCGCGCACCGTTTCGGTCACGCCCGACCGGGTGCCGAGATGCCAGCGCTGCGCATGGCCCCCAACCAGCAGCGTCAGGGGCACGGACCCCAGATGCGCCGCGACGCGCGCCTGCCATGTGCGCGCGCAAATGGCAGGCGGGGCAAGGTCCGCGCCGCGTGCGTCATAGCCCGGAAAGCAGAATGCCATCGGAACAATGGCCACCCTGCCGCGATCATAGAACACATCCGCAGGCACCCCCATCCAATCCCGCAGCCGGTCACCAGACGGATCCGTGAACGGACGCCCCGAGGCATGCACACGCGCCCCCGGTGCCTGTCCGGCGATCAGCAGACGCGCCCCATGCGTGAACCACACCACCGGGCGCGGCGCGTGCGCCGTAGCTGTGGCCGCGAACCGGTCGCGGCACAGATTGCAGGCCCCGATTTCCGCCACCAGATTGCCGTTATTGTCACCTTGCATGGACCAATCCTAGCGCGGCAACCGCCGTGCACCACCCCCGCGGACCGGTGCGCGGTATCCCGTCAATCGACAGCGTTTCGCGTCGCGATACATCGCCCGGATATCTTTAGATATAGGTTCGCGCATTGTATCCCTGTTATTTCTTAACCATATCTGACATAATTCAGCCCAAATGTGCCGGTAACAATATGGCAACCTGTGCACGGCAGGATTGAGCAGAACGACAGTCAGCAAGGCAGGCAACCACCGCCTGAACAAAAAGAATGCTGGAATTTCAGAACGTCAGTAAGTCCTTCTGGACGGGCAGTCACCGCAAGGTGATCCTGGATCGGGTTTCCTTCAAGGTGGAACTCGGCAATTCGCTTGGCATTCTGGCCCCGAACGGAACCGGCAAGACAACGCTTGTCAACATGATGGCCGGGCTTGAAAAACCCGACGAAGGCACGATCCGGCGCACCTGCAACGTGTCGTTTCCGCTGGGCTTCATGGGCGGCGTGGTGGGGCGCGTGTCGGCGATGGAAAACTGCCGCTACATCGCCAAGCTCTATGGTCTTGATCCCGACTATGTCGAGGCGTTCTGCCGCTGGCTGTGCGATCTTGGCGAATATTTCGATCAGCCGCTGGGCACCTATTCGTCGGGGATGCGGGCGCGGTTCAGCTTTTCGCTGATGCTGGCGCTGGATTTCGATATGTATCTGGTCGATGAAGGTATGCCCGGTTCGACGGATGTGGAATTCAACCAACGGGCTGGCGCCATTCTTGAAGAACGCATCAAAACCACAACACTGGTCATCGTCTCACATAGCCCTGGCACGCTTGAAAAATTCGTTCGTTCCGTCGCTGTCCTGATGGATGGTAAACTCCATATGTTCGACTCCCTCGAAGAGGCACGGCAGCTTTATGACTACCAAACTCAAAGCTAAAAAGTTCCGCATCAAGCGGACGGGCCCCACCCCGGCGGGTAGCGACAGGCAAGAGGCCAGCCGCCCCACCGAAGAGACGCACGCCCGAAACGCGCGCGAAGCGGCCCCCCGCCAACCGCAGCCGCATCCACAACCGGGCACGCAGCCGCAAAACCGTGCCATACCCCCCGCAAACGGCGGCGCGCAGGCACCGCGCGCGCGCCAGACGCCGCCCCCCCCTCCCGGCAGGCGGCCTGCACCGGGTCAATCCGCGCAGGGCCAATCCGCACCGGGTCAATCCACTCAGGGCCAGCATCCCCCAACCGGCAACCGGCCGGATGCCGGAAACGGGCATCCGCCCCCGCCCAAGAAATCCGGCAACACCCCCTGGCCGGTTCAGGGCGAAACATATTCCCCCGAAGAAACCCGCGCCGATGAGGACATCGACGCCATCCGGAAAGAGGGCCTGACCGGTCGCCAATTGCGCATGGCCCGCCGGGTCGCGCAAAAGCACGGAATTTCTGCCACCTCCGATTTTGACGCGGTAAGGTTGCTGCGCAAACGCGGGATTGATCCGTTTCAGCGGTCAAACATGCTGGAACTGGTGGTTCCGCGCAGGAACGGCGCAGGCCAGACCGGCACCGAACCCGGTGCCGAACAGGATCAGCCCGACGCGCTTCACCAATTGCCGCAAACCGTTCCGGCACCGCGCAACACGCTGCCCTCGACCGAGGTCAGCCCCGCCGAAGAACGCGAACAGGCCATTTCACGCATCCAGCGCGAGCTGACCCAGCGCCGCCGCCGCAAACTGGCCTTGCTGCTGACGCGGCTGGCATTCTTTGTCATGCTGCCCACCATTGTGGCGGGGTGGTATTTCTTCTTTGCCGCCACCCCGATGTATTCCACAAAATCGGAATTCCTGATCCTGCAGGCCGATGGCGGCGGAACGGCAGGCATCGGCGGGCTGCTTTCGGGCACCCAATTTGCCACCAATCAGGACAGTATCGCGGTGCAGTCCTATCTGCAGTCCAAGGACGCCATGCTGCGACTGGATGAAGATGCAGGCTTCAAATCGCATTTCACGCAGGAATGGATTGATCCGGTCCAGCGTATGGAGGCCAACCCCTCGAACGAGGAAGCCTACAAGCTGTTCAAGAAAAACGTGAAAATCGGCTATGACCCGACCGAAGGCGTGATCCGCATGGAAATCGTCGCCGCCGATCCCCAAGTCAGCACGCTGTTTTCCAAAAAGCTGATCTCATACGCCGAAGAGCGGGTGAATGACCTGACCCAGCAAAAGCGCGCCGACCAGATGAGTGAGGCGCTCGAAAGCTTTGAACAGGCGCAGATTGAACGTCGTTCAGCCCAGCAGCACCTTGTTGACCTGCAGGTCAAGGGCGCGGTGCTTGATCCCGAAGCCGTGATCGCGTCCCTGCGCAGCCAGATCACGCAAATTCAGGTTCAGCTTCAGGAAAAGGAGCTGCAACTGGCCGCGCTTCTGGACAACGCGCGCCCCAATCAGGCCCGCGTTGAAGGCGTGGAGGGCGATATCCGGCGGCTCGAATCCGCCTTGACGGACCTCAACGCCAAGATGACGGACGTCAGTCAGGGCGAAAATTCGCTGGCCCAGCTTGCCGTGCGCATCCAGATGGCGCAGGCGGATCTGGCCACGCGGGACATGCTGTTGCAATCGGCGCTCCAGCAGGTGGAAACCACCCGGTTGGAAGCAAACCGGCAGGTGCGATACCTCACCATTTCGGTTGAACCGGTCCCCAGCCAGGAACCCAGCTATCCGCGCAGTTTCGAAAACACGCTCTTGGCTTTCTTGATCTTTGCGGGCATCTATCTGATGGTTTCCCTGACAGCATCCATCTTGCGCGAACAGATCAGCCAGTAACTGGCGGAAAGGCGATAGCCCTATGAAACAGATCGACATCGCCGGGCTGACGGTCGGCAACGATTGCCCGCTGACCCTGATCGCAGGCCCATGCCAGCTCGAAAGCGCGGACCACGCGCAAATGATCGCGGGCACGCTGAAAGAGGCCTGTGACGCGGCCGGCGCGCAATATGTGTTTAAGGCGTCGTTCGACAAGGCCAACCGCACTTCGGTCCTGTCCAATCGCGGCCCCGGTATCGACGCCGGTCTGAAGATCCTGAGCGATGTCGGCAAGGCGATCGGTGTGCCGGTCCTGACGGATGTGCACAACGAAGCCCAATGTGCCCCTGCCGCGGATGCCGTGGATGTCCTGCAAATCCCCGCTTTCCTGTGCCGTCAGACCGATATGCTTGTCGCCGCGGGCAAAACTGGTGCGGTGATCAACGTCAAAAAGGGGCAGTTCCTGGCACCTTGGGAAATGCCAAACGTGATTTCCAAGATCGAGAGCACCGGAAATACCCGCATCATGCTGACCGAGCGCGGCACCACCTTTGGTTATAACACGCTCGTGGCTGACATGCGGTCCCTGCCGCAAATGGCGCAGACGGGCTATCCGGTGGTGATGGACGCGACCCATTCGGTGCAACAACCCGGCGGTCAGGGCGGATCGAGCGGTGGCCAGCGTGAGTTTGCCCCCGTGATGGCACGGGCCGCCGCGGCCATCGGCGTCGCCGCGGTTTTCATCGAGACTCATGAAGATCCCGACAACGCCCCCTGCGATGGCCCCAACATGATTTACCTGCGCAACATGCCGCGCCTGATCGAAACCCTGATGGCGTTCGACCGGCTGGCCAAGGCCGATCCGGTCCTGATGTGATCGCCCGTTCTTCAGATTAAAGGTTTGAAATGACGAAACCCGCCCCAACGGTCACCCAGAACACATGGGAATTCCTGCGCGATCCGATGATCGTCCCCACGGGGTTTCGCGAATACGACGCACGCTGGAAATATCCGGACGATATCAATCTGCCGGGAATTACCGCGCTTGGTCTGGGGCTGGGCACCCAGATACGCCGACGCGGGATCGACCCGGTGATTGCGGTCGGCAACGACTATCGCGATTACTCTCTGTCGATCAAGAATGCGCTGATCGTGGGGCTGATGCAGGCGGGTATTCAGGTCAAGGACATCGGCCCCTGTTTGTCTCCAATGGCCTATTTTGCACAGTTCCACCTTGATGTGCCGGCCGTGGCCATGGTCACGGCGAGCCATAATCCAAACGGCTGGACCGGGGTGAAGATGGGCTTTGAGCGCCCCCTGACCCACGGCCCCGACGAAATGGCCGAGCTGCGCGATATCGTCCTGAACGGCGAAGGCGAGGCGGCAGCCGGGGGTGGATATGAATTCGTGCACGGCGTGCGCGAGGCCTATCTTGATGATCTCGTCGGCGATTTCCGCATGACCCGAAAACTGCGTGTGGTTTGCGCCACGGGCAACGGCACGGCCTCGGCGTTTGCGCCGGAATTGTTCGCCCGGATGGGGGTTGAGGTCATCGCGTCGCACAATCGGCTGGATTACACCTTTCCGCATTACAACCCCAACCCCGAAGCCATGGAGATGCTGCACGACATGGCCGATACCGTGCGCAAAACCGGTGCGGATTTCGCGCTTGGCTTTGATGGCGACGGTGATCGCTGCGGGGTGGTGGACGACGAGGGCGAAGAAATCTTTGCCGACAAGGTGGGCGTGATCATGGCCCGCGACCTGAGCGGTATCTACCCCGGCGCAACCTTTGTTGCGGATGTGAAATCCACCGGCCTGTTCGCGTCGGACCCGACGTTGATCGCCAACGGGATCAAGGCCGACTACTGGAAAACCGGCCACAGCCACATGAAACGGCGGGTCAAGGAACTCGGCGCGCTGGCCGGGTTCGAGAAATCGGGCCACTACTTTCTCGCTGAACCGATCGGGCGCGGCTATGACTGTGGCATGCGGGTGGCTGTCGAGATTTGCAAACTGATGGACCGCAACCCGGATAAATCCATGTCCGACCTGCGCCGTGACCTGCCCCGGACCTATGCAACGCCGACCATGTCACCCTATTGCTCCGATACCGAAAAATACGCGACGCTGGAACGGATCGTGGCCAAACTGGTGGCCAGAGCCGATGCCGGAGACACGCTGGGCGGTCGCCCGATCAAGGAAATCGTGACGGTGAACGGTGCCCGCGTCATCCTTGACAATGGCGGCTGGGGGCTTGTTCGGGCCTCGTCCAACACACCCAATCTGGTGGTGGTCTGCGAGAGCCCAGAAAGCGATGAGGAACTGCGCGCGATCTTTGCCGATCTGGATGCGGTCATCCGCACCGAACCGTCCGTGGGCGCGTACGACCAGACGATCTGAGTTGCAGCGGGGCGCAGGGATGCGCCCCGGCCCTACTCCTGTCCCAGCAGCTTGAGAAGGCCGCGTTCGGCCTGACCGCGCAGCTTTTCCTTGGCCGCGTCCTCAAGAGACTGGCCTTCTTGCGGGGTCACGTTCAGTTCTTCCAGAACCTTCTGTTCCACCTTCTCGCGCGCTTCCTGGCGCACCTCCTCGATCTTGCCGTCCACGTCGATATCGAAGGCGGCCTCAAGATCGGGGATGATGCGCGGTCCGCTCCAGGGGCCTGCGATGCGCACCGGAATGGCCAGCCCCTTGCCCGAGTTGGCACGCAGCGCGATGGGGGTAAAGGTATAGTCGATATCCTGAGGCCCCAGCCCGATGCGACCCGCCCCTTCGGCCCGGAAATTGGACAAGAGCACCCTGAGATCTTCGTTCAGAAATTGCCCTGCGGCCATCGTATAGCTGGCTGACAAATTGTCAAAAACCGTGGTTCCGCCCGCATCGCCGTTGCGCATCAGCTTGTCGAGGTCGATGCCAAGGATCACGCCGCGTTCCATTTTCAGCGACCCTTTGCCCGACAGGGACTTCATGATCGCATCGACGGTATTGCCCGACCCAAGAAATTCTATTTCCGCCTCGCCGTCCCCGGTCAGCCGGTCAACATCGGCGGTATCGGTCAGCATTTTCTGCATGTCGATGCCGGTGGCGCTCAGGGCACCGCCGACCGACAGCCCACTGCGGTTATTGGCCACGAGCTGTCCTGTGATCCCGCCGTCAAACACCGATGCGCGGCGCAGGTTCAAAACCGCGCGGGATCGCTCGATGCTCAGAACCGCGTCGGTCGCGCCCAGTTTGATGGACCCGGTGTCGATGCTGTCGGCCACAAAGGAGATCGACCCCTCGATCAGGGCCAGCGCAGAGGCATCAATCGGATCGGTGGGCCAGCCGCCGCCCGCAGCATCGCCGCCGGGCTGTGCGCCAGCCTCTGCCGAGCCGCCCCCTCCGGCCAGAGCGGACAGATCCAACGCCCCAGCGGCCAGTTGCGCGGTGATCTGAATGGGGTCCGCCACCGCGATATCGGCCGCCCCTGTCAGCCGATTGTCATCCAGCGTGGCAACCAGATCGCGCAGGGCAAGCCGCCCGTCGCTTGTATAGGTCACCTCGGTCTCGATCGCCGCGGCCCGTCCAAGCCCGCGCGGCAGATCCAGCCCCGTGATCCCCCCGGCCCCGGCAAGCGCCGCTGTATCCGGCGCGTTCAGGCTCAAACGCCCGGCAACATCGCCGGTGATGCTGGCCCGGCCAGCAAAGTTCAGGGCGCTCCCGGCGGTGTCGATCGCGGCGGTTATCGGCACCACCTCTCCGGCCAGCATTCCCGAGAGGCGGGCGATTTCCGCCTCGATCCCGATCTCTTCGGTAAAGGGGGTCAAGCGGCCGACAATCCGCGCGGCACCATCGGCTTCGGGCAGGGAAATATCCACGTTGATGTTTTTCAGATCCAGACGTTCGCCGTCTTCGGGGGAAAACAGGATACGCCCGTCGTTCAGGCTCAGCCGTTCCAGCGTAACCCCGGCGGGCAAGCCACCCGAACCGGCAGCGTCACTGGCAGGGTCCGGGGTGGCCGTGTCTGTGTCTCCGGGCTGGGCCAGATCCCAGTTGACCACACCGTCGCTGCGGGTGGCCAGACGGATGATCGGCATGTCCAGAACCACGTGGCGGATACGAATATCCCCCGAGATCAGCGCCCCGGCTTCGACCCCGATGGACAGGCCGCGCGCCTCAAGCATGGGATCGGGCCCGGCCCAATCGGCATTGGCCAGACGCACAGGTCCGGTTTCAACCCCCAGCACCGGCCAGAAGGCCAGCGATACGCCTTCGGCGATCACCAGTTCGCGCCCGGTCTGTGCACGCACCTGATCGGCAACGATGGCCGCGATCCGTTCTTTGGGCAGGAACATGAGCGCCCCCACCGCGATGACGACCAGTGCCACAAGCACGACGACCAATCTCAGGATAAACCGCATGGGACCTCCACCTTCTGTCAGATCATGATGCAGATGCCCGCTCGCGGGTGCAAGCACCGTCAGGGCTTTGCGCGCGGGTCAAAGCGGTGTATGGCGCGGGCATGAGCACGAACCCACCAGATCTCCGCCCCGACCTCGCGCCCAAGGCGCGGCTCGACGCCACGCCCCGTTCGGGCCAACCTACCATCGGAATGGTCAGCCTTGGCTGCCCCAAGGCATTGGTGGACAGCGAACGCATTCTCACGCGGTTGCGTGCCGAAGGTTATGGCATTTCACCCGACTATGCCGGGGCCGATGCGGTGATCGTGAACACCTGCGGATTTCTGGACAGCGCCAAAGCCGAGAGCCTTGAGGCCATCGGAGAGGCACTGAATGAAAACGGGCGAGTGATCGTCACCGGATGTCTGGGGGCGGAACCCGAATATATCACCGGCGTGCATCCCCGCGTTCTGGCCGTGACCGGACCGCATCAATACGAGCAGGTGCTGGACGCCGTGCACACCGCCGTGCCGCCTTCGCCCGATCCGTTCATTGATCTGCTGCCCGCCAGCGGCGTTCGTCTGACGCCACGCCATTTCGCCTATCTCAAGATTTCCGAGGGCTGCAACCACGCGTGCAAGTTCTGCATCATTCCCGACATGCGTGGCAAGCTGGCCTCGCGCCCGGCCCATGCGATCCTGCGGGAGGCCGAAAAGCTGACCGAAAGCGGCGTGCGGGAATTGCTGGTGATATCGCAGGACACGAGCGCCTATGGGCTTGACCGCAAATATGATGTGAACCCGTGGAAAGACGGGGAGGTGCGCAGCCATATCCTCGATCTGTCGCGGGAACTGGGCAAGCTGGGCGCATGGGTGCGCCTGCATTACGTGTATCCCTATCCGCATGTGCGCGATCTGATCCCCTTGATGGCGGATCCGGAGAACGGCGTTCTGCCCTATCTCGATATCCCGTTTCAGCACGCGCACCCCGATGTTCTGCGCCGGATGGCGCGGCCTGCCGCAGCCGCCAAGACGCTGGACGAAATCCGCGCGTGGCGGTCCGTTTGTCCTGACCTGACCCTGCGATCCACCTTTATCGTGGGCTACCCCGGAGAGACCGAGGCAGAGTTCCAACATCTGCTGGACTGGATGGATGAGGCGCAACTTGATCGGGTCGGGTGCTTCAAATACGAAAATGTCGATGGCGCGCGGTCCAACGCCCTGCCCGATCACGTGGCGGAAGAGGTCAAGCAGGACCGCTGGAACCGCTTTATGGAAAAGGCGCAGGCGATATCCGAAGCCAAGCTTGAGGCCAAGGTCGGTCAGGTCATGCAGGTGATCGTGGACGATGTCGACGACGAAGCCGCCACCTGCCGCACCAAGGCCGACGCGCCCGAGATCGACGGAAACCTGTTCATTGATGACGGGTTTGAAAACCTGAGCCCCGGCGATTTGGTCACGGTAGAGGTCGAGGAAGCAGGCGACTACGATCTTTGGGGGCGGATCGTCTGATCCGGCCCTACCAAAGACCCAACAGGATCACGACCCAAGCGACACCGGCCGCGATGGCAGTGATCGCCACACCGGCGCTGCCCGCGTCCTTGGCCCGCCCGGCAAGGTCGTTCTGTTCGGTCGAGATATAGTCCACCGTGTGTTCGATGGCGGTATTGATCAGCTCCGCCGCCAGAACCAACACCCCCAGCGCCAGGATCAAGGCCCGCTCTGCTGTGGTCAGCGGCAACCACAGTGCCAGCGTCGCAGAGACCGCATTGGCCCAGACCCATGTGCGGAAGGAATGTTCGCTCCGCCACGTCGCGGCAAGCCCCGACCAGCTCCAGATCAGGCGCATTTTGAGCCTTTGCAGAAAATAAAGCATGGCCTGTCCCCTCCCCGAGTTCACTTTGGGCGCAGTGGCATGACCGCGCAACACTTCCCTTGCTGCAAACGCGTGCTATCTGAGTTGGGAACAGAACAGGATACCTATCATGGCCGACACCCCGATCATCGCACAAAAAGCCCCCTACAAGGTCGATGTGACCGAAGGAAAATCATATTTCTGGTGCTCTTGCGGCAGGTCCGCGCGTCAGCCGTTTTGCGATGGCAGCCACAAGGATACGGGCCTGTCCCCGGTGAAATACACCGCGGAAAAGGATGGAGCCGTGTTCTTTTGCGGTTGCAAGTCCACCGGCAAATCCCCGCTGTGCGACGGCAGTCACAGAGCCCTGTGACGCTCATGAAGGACGAGCCTGCCAATACCGGGGACATGCGTGTTCTGTATAACGCGGAATGCCCCGTTTGCCGGTTTGAGATTGATCACTATGCCCGCCGTGTAACGGCGCAGGGTCTTCCGGTGCGTTTCGATGATCTCAATCGTGCCGATCTGGATGAATGGGGTGTGAGCGCCGACGCTGCCGCGCGCCGGTTGCATGTGCTGCGCGATGGGCAGGTGATCAGCGGGATACCAGCATTCTTGGCGCTCTGGCAGGCGATGCCACGCTATCGGTGGTTGGCTTGGGTGGTGGGGCTCCCCGGTGTGCGCGGTCTCGCCACGATGATCTATGATCATGTGGCGGCCCCGGTCCTGTATCGCTGGCACCTGCGGCGTCAGCAGGTGCGCTGAGCGATCTTCGCAAAAGCCTGTGCGTTCGCGCATCCCGGCGGCGGTTCGCTGGCCTGTCCCGGTGTGTGTCCCAACCATTCGCCGCAGCGATCAAGACAGGCGTGGTTCAGGCAGTTTTCGATCATCGCGCAATACTGCCCGCGACACATCCGGCCTTCGGCCATTTCCTGCGCGAGGTTCAGCCCCAGCGCCCGCGCGACGCCCCGCACCATCCAGAAGGCACGGTCATGCTGAACGGTCGTTTCTGGCCCGGCGTTTTCCTGATGCATCTTCATCCGGCCTTCCGCCTTTTCAGAGCCTCGAATTCACGGCGGTTCAAACAGGTGGCCGGTGCGCAAGGTGCCGCCTCGGTTCGGTCCATCCATTTGTCACATTTCGCCGCCCACTCGCAACCACGGCAGGTTCTGACCATATCGGCCCATTCGCGCGACGAAAGCTGGCCTTCCTTGCGGGCCGACACGAGGTTCACCCCGATGCGGGATGCCATACCCACCACTCTCCAGTAGTGTTCTCGTATCGTGCCCAACGGTCTGATCATTTGTTTCGTCCCATACGGTTAAAAAGCTCAGTGTTGCGGCAATACGCAGGCGCACCGGAGCCTATGGAATGGTCCAGAACATATTCGCAGCTGTCGGGGTTCAGGCAGCCGGCACAGCGGATCACTGCTTCGGACAGTTCTTCGAACTCCAAGCGGCCGCGAAGCACGGCCTCTTCCAGGTCGATCCCCATACGGTCGGCCATGCGATCCACGAGAGCGGCGTGACGGCGGAAAATCGGATTGCTACTCATTACATTTCACTCGCTGTGTTACGCTTCACTTTACACACGCATAGTGAACACCAGAGCGAGGCACCGACGCCTTGATTCAGGTCAACTCAGGGCGGACAGATAATCGCGCACGCAGGTTTGCACGTGACGGAACCGGTCTCCGCCCAGCTTTTTACCGCCATACCAACGGGTTACGACAACAAGATGGCCGGTCAGGTTTTCCCGTTCCAACATGCGCAAGATGACCGCACCCGCGCCGCTTTCGCCATCATCGGCTTTGAGCCCGCCATTTGGCAGCAGTGCCGCCCATGTATTGTGAGTGGCCTTGGCATAGTTTTTGTCGGTCTTGAGATCGGCCAACGCCGCGTCGATTTCCGCGCGGCTGGTCACCGGCGCACCGCTGACCGCGTATTTTGATCCCTTGTCCGTCAGGATGATCCCAAGCCGACGCATCGGGTCAGCCTCGCAATTCGGCCATCGTGTTGACCACTGTCTGATACCGCGCCGCGTTGGGCGGATGCGATCCAAGGAACCTGTTGCCGGGATCGGGGATGCGCGTAAAGAACCGCGCCCCGATCAGCGGATCATAGCCTGCCCGCAAGGCAATCACCGTGCCCAGCCTGTCGGCTTCAAGCTCGTATTCCTTGGAATAGGTGCGCGAGCCAACGGTCGCGCCGATGCGCTGTGCGCTTTCCACCCCTGAGGTATCCAACCCAGTCAGCGCCGCCAGACCGCCGAGGATCACCGCGCCAGCGATGGCGTTGCGCTGTTGGCGGGGGATGTGGCCCGCGATGTGATGCGCCGCTTCGTGCCCCATGACAAAGGCGAGTTCGTCGATGTTGTGGGCCTCGCGGATCAGACTGGCGGTAAAGGTGATCACCGGTCGCCCCGAGGGATCAAGGCTTTGAAACGCGTTTGACGGTGCGTCCGGGCGCGTATCGACCTGAATGAGGTAGTCACAATTCACGCCGCGCGTCAGGCGCGCGCATTCCTGTTCGGCAACTGGCTCGACGGTGCGGGCCACACGCGCAAAGGCCGCATCAGCCTGCGTCGCGGCCATGGGCGACCCTGCTGAGGGCGCAGGCAGCGCCACCTGCGGTGCGGATTGCCCGCCCGATTGCGGAACGGACACGTCGCAGGCCGCCAGACCGAGAATCGCCAAGACCACCATCCATCGCATTGGGTCCGCCTTTCCATAATGCTTTGCGGCGTAAATCCTAACACAACGCCGCGCGGGGGCCAGCGCCTTCGTTTCCCTTGCCTTCGTCACCCTTGCCTTTGCTCACCGGGGCGCGCAGGGTGGGTGCATGTTTTCGATTGAACACGAATTTGATGCCACTGTCGTGACGCTTGTCGATGAGGGCAAAGCGCCGCTTCAGGAAGATGTTGTGATCAACAGTTTCGCCGAATGCGTCACCGTTGAACAATGGGATCCGCGCACCGATACGGTGCACAAGATCACCCTGTCGCCCAACCAGATCCGCGATCTTGGTGCGGCTCTCGACCTGCCCGAAGGGGTATACGTGCTGGCCCCCAAATCCTGACCCGGTCCGGCGCGTCCTTGCGATGGACAAAGGCGCCTGCGCCCCGCCATAGTCTGACCCAGCAACCCAAGGGGACAGGATATGGCGACAGGCTTTTTTTGGGACGAGAAATGCTTTTGGCATTCTGGCGGCAACTTTGCCTTTACCCTTCCGGTGGGCGGGCTTGTTCAACCAACCGCAGCGGGGGGATTGCCGGAGGACCCGGAAACCAAGCGGCGGCTAAAAAACCTGATGGACGTCACCGGCCTGAGCCGGGAATTGGACATGCGCAGCGCGGAGATGGCCAGCCGCGAAGACCTGTTGCGCGTTCACCCGGCCGATTATCTTGACCGGTTCAAGGCCCTGAGCGATGCAGGCGGTGGACAACTGGGGGTGCCCGCGCCGTTTTCTTCAGGCGGGTATGAGATCGCGGCGCTGTCCGCCGGGTTGGCCTGTGCCGCGATGGATGCGGTATGGCGCGGAGAGTTGGACAACGCCTATTCCCTGTCGCGCCCGCCGGGGCACCACTGTTTGCCCGACGCGCCGCAGGGGTTTTGTCTGATGGCGAATATCGCCATCGGGATCGAAGCGATAAAAGCGCGCCATGATGTGGGCCGCATTGCCGTGATCGACTGGGACGTGCATCACGGAAACGGCACCGAGGCGATCTTTTATGATCGCGACGATGTGCTGACCATATCCCTGCATCAGGACAAGAGCTTTCCCATCGACAGCGGCGCGTTCGAAGACCGGGGCCGGGGTGCAGGCGAAGGATACAACATCAATCTGCCGCTGCCGCCGGGCACGGGGGATGCGCAATATCGCGACTTGATGGACCGCATCGTGATTCCGGCGCTGGACCGGTTTGCCCCCGATATGATCGTGGTCGCCTGCGGCTATGACGCGGCGGCGGTCGATCCACTGGCGCGGCTGCAAATGAGCGCGGCAGGCTTTGCCGGGATCACCGCGCAGGTCAAGGCAGCGGCGGAACGACTGTGCGACGGGCGGTTGGTTCTGGTGCATGAGGGCGGCTATTCCGAGGTCTACGTGCCGTTTTGCGGCCACGCGACCATTGCCACGCTGGCAGGCAGCACGATTGATGCGCCCGACCCGCTTGGCCACCTGATCGCCAGACGACAACCCGACGGGGTTTTCGGTGCATTTCTGGATGGCTATATCGCGGATATGGCAGAAAAGATGACTTGGCCGCCGCAGGCCACTTGAAAACCCAGCCCGGATGCCCGAGATAGAGCCAACCCGCAATGTAAAAAGGCTTTACATAAGATGCCCGCGAAAAACCCTGCCGCCCTCGAATTTCTTCTCACGCGGCGGTCACGCCCCGCCAAGACGCTGGTTGCGCCGGTTCCTGACACGGCAGAGCTGGACACGATCCTGACCGCCGCCGCCCGCACCCCCGATCACGGCAAGCTGGAACCGTGGCGCTTTATCGTATTGCACGGTGACGTATTCAAACGCCTGTCGGCATTGACTGCGCAACGGGGGGATGCGTTGGGCAAATCCGCAGAGGATATCGCAAAGGCGCAGAACCAGTTCGACATGGCCAACCTCGCGGTTGTGGTGGTCGAGGTCCAGAAACCGTCCGAAAAAATTCCGCCGTTGGAACAGACCTATTCGGCGGGCGCTGTGTGCCTTGCGTTGCTGAACGCGGCGCTTGCGTCAGGATGGGGGGCGAACTGGCTCTCGGGGTGGGCGTCCCATGACGCCGAATTCTGCAGCGTCGGTCTGGGGCTGACCCAGGGCGAACGGGTCGCGGGCATCATTCACATCGGCACTGAAAAATCCGCCCCGCCCGAGCGCCCGCGCCCCGATGTTGCTGCCCTGACCACGTGGTTGCAAGCATGATATTCCGCGCCTTCCGCCTGTCCGTCCAGCAGCTTGGCGATCCACGGTTCCGGCGGGTGCTGTGGTTGGGTGTGGGATTGTCGCTGGCGCTTTTGATCATGGCAACGGCAGGATTGATCGCGCTTGTGCAGGTCACGCTGAGCGATGAGGTCGGCCTGCCAATCATCGGCCCGGTCACATGGCTCGATGATATTCTCAGCATCGGGTCGGTGTTCGTGATGCTGGCGCTGTCGGTGTTCCTGATGGTTCCGGTTGCCTCGGCTATCACGTCGATGTTTCTGGAAACCGTGGCGCAAGCGGTCGAAGATCGCCACTATCGTCACCTGCCCCCGGCCCAGCCCGTCCCGCTGAGCGACGCGATCCGCGACACGATCAGTTTCATGGGCGTTCTCATCGGGGCGAACCTGCTGGCGCTGGTCTTGTATGTGCTGTTCGCACCGGCGTCGCCGTTCATCTTCTGGGGGCTCAACGGCTTCCTTTTGGGCCGGGAATATTTCACGCTCGCCGCGATGCGACGCGTGGGGCGCACGCAGGCCAAGGCATTGCGCAAGGCGCATATGGGCAAGATCTGGATCGCGGGCATCCTGATGGCAATCCCGTTGTCGATCCCGATCGTCAACCTGTTGATCCCGGTTCTCGGTGCGGCCACGTTCACACATATTTTCCACGCGGTGTCCGCCCGAACCCGGGCCTGATCCTGATCCACCCGGATCCGGGCCAGTCACAAAATGCAGGACAACGCGCGTGCCGGCCCCTAAGCTTGGCCCGAGGCGACACCCGGAACAATCGGGCCGTGCATATATAGGGAAAGGAAACACCATGGACACGCAAACAGGCGAACCCCAGACAGAACAGCTGCAGGGAGGCTGCCTGTGCGGCGCGATATCCGTCACGCTGCGCGGTGGTTTCGGCACCACGATGGAATGCCATTGCGCGGATTGTCAAAAGGCCATGGGCGGTGGCCCGGCCTATATCGCGATGGTCAATCGGGCAGATTGCACATTTTCAGGCGAATTGCGTGGCTATGACGTGATCGGAGACAGCGGCGGCACGGTCACGCGGTTCTTCTGTCCGAACTGCGGCACACCCACGCATTCTGAGCTTGGGAAATACCCGGACAAGGTGGTTCTCAAGGTCGGGCTGTTTGCACCGCAAGAGGCGGCAGCCCCCCAAAGGACCATCTGGACGGGCTCCGCCCCGAAATGGCACACGGTCGCGCCGGGCATTCCCAGCTTTGACAAGAGCCCGCCGCCGCGGGGATAGGCCGTCAACTCATCCGGCTCATCCAGTCGAAATCGCTGATCCTGATCCAGCCTGACAGGATGATGCCGGATATGATTGCCCACAGCACCAGCGAAAGCCCCGTGGTGATCCACACTTTTTTCTTGAGGTGGTGATTTTCCGGCGCGCCCGCGTGGGTGCCCGGAACGATATCGCCCAGATCACCTTGGGTTTCGATCCGAAAGGGCAGGACAATCAGGAAGGTCATGAACCAGATGACCGCGAGAAGGACGAGTGCTGAGGTAATGCCCATGTCGGCTCCTTTGGGTATGTTCTGGAAGAGATAGTGCGGCGCGCGCGAAATAAAACCCGCGCGCAACCCGTCCGATCAGACCTGTTCGAGTTCCACAAGGCAGCCGTTGAAATCCTTGGGATGCAGGAACAGAACCGGTTTGCCGTGGGCACCGATCTTGGGTTCGCCCGATCCAAGAACCCGCGCACCGGTTTCCTGAAGGTGATCGCGCGCGGCGAGAATGTCGTCCACCTCATAACAGACGTGGTGAATGCCGCCCGACGGGTTCTTGTCCAAAAATCCCTGGATGGGGCTGTTTTCGCCCAGCGGATAGAGCAGTTCGATCTTGGTATTGGGCAGTTCGATGAACACCACGGTTACACCGTGGTCGGGTTCATCCTGCGGGGCACCAACCTTGGCCCCCAGCGCGCTGCGGTATTGTTCCGATGCGGCCTCAAGGTCCGGCACGGCTATGGCTACGTGGTTCAGGCGTCCGATCATGTTTTTTTCCTCCGTGGCGTTTGGCGGGTTATGTCCCGCGCCCCCGCAAAGGGCAAGTGCGCGAAATCGCGCGTTAACGTGGTGTTAGGTAAGTCGCGCGATCCTGCAACCCGGATCAAGCGAAAGGAACAGGGGATGCAGGATATTGACGCAATGACCATGACCGCGCCGCGCCCCACTTCGGACCGCCCACTTCTGGGGCTGACGGTTCTGGTGGTGGAAGACAGCCGTTTTGCCAGCGAGGCGCTGCGCCTGATGTGTTTGCGCAGCGGGGCGCGCATTCGGCGGGCCGACTGCCTATTTTCGGCGCGCCGCCATCTCAAGGTGTATCGTCCGTCCGTCGTGGTGATCGACCTTGGTCTGCCAGACGGGTCCGGTGCCGACCTGATTGCCGAGCTGGCCAATACGCGCCCTCGGGTGGATGTGATCCTTGGGCTGTCGGGCATCACCGGTGCCGCAGAGGAGGCGATTGCCGCAGGTGCGGATGGGTTCCTTGTCAAACCGCTGGCATCTCTGGCCGCGTTTCAGCAGGCGGTGCTGGCGCATCTGCCCCCGGACAGGCAGCCGAAGGGCCTGCGTTCCTGTGCCGACGACCGGATCACACCGGATCAACTGGCCTTTGCAGAGGATATGGATCACGCCGCCGAGGCTTTGGGCGATCTGGCGGACGACCGGATGATTGATTATGCCGCCCGGTTCCTGTGTGGCGTCGCCCGCAGCGCGAGCGATGACGCGCTGCTGGAAGCCGCCCGCGCCGTGCGGAGCAGACGCGACACCGGCACGCCCCTGACATCGGCGGCCGCGCGCCTGGCCGGACTGGTCCAGACCCGCCGCAACATCGCACGGGCGATTTAACGAATGGCCGGGGTAGCGGTGTATTTTCTTATCGCCGGGGTGTTGCTGGTCCGTTGGCACGCCGCCGAGTGGCGCGGGATAAACACCGCGGGTCAGAGCGAGGGATCGGACAACCGCCGCACCAGCCCGGTAAGGTCCGCCAAGCTTTCGCGCTGACGCCCCTGCCCGTCAAAATTCGCCGGGTCGAGCCACACGCGATACGCCTCTTTCAGGGCGGGCCAGTCGCTATCTATCACCGCGAACCAGGCGGTATCGCGGTTGCGACCTTTGACCACGACGGCATTGTAGAAAATGCCCTCGAAACTGAAACCCAGCCGCTGCGCGGCACGGCGCGACGGCCGGTTGAGCGCGTTGCACTTCCATTCATACCGGCGATAACCCGCATCAAAGGCCCATTGCATCATCATGAACATCGCCTCTGTCGCGGCGCGGGTCCCCTGAAGGCTGGGCGAAAGGTTGATATTGCCCACCTCGATCGACCCGGCCTCGGGCGCGATGCGCAGATAGCTGGCCACGCCGCTGCAACGCCCGGTGTCACGGTTGCGAATGGCGTAATAGACGAAATCCGGGTCGGCGGTGGCATCCCGCACCCAGCGATGAAACAGGGACGCGGAGGAAAACGGCCCCTGCGGCATGTAATCCCAGAGTGCGTCGTGCCCGTCATATTCGCGAAACAGGAGCGCCGCATGGTCGGCGGCAGACAGCGGCTCCAAAACGGCATATCGCCCGCTGAGAACCGCGCCTTCGGGGCGCGGCGGCGGGGTCCAGTCGGGAACCGGGCGGCCAAGCGGCCGTTCCGGGTTTCTGTCGTCACTGTGTCTGTTCATACACCAAGCCTAGCCGCACGCGCCGCGCAGGCCAAGCCGGTGTTTTCAGGATCAGTCGCGCGGAATGACACGCAGCCCGAGTTCCATCAACTGATCGGCCATCGGATCGGACGGTGCAGACATCATCAGATCTTCGGCCCGCTGGTTCATCGGGAACATGATGACCTCGCGGATGTTGGCCGTATCGGCCAGCAACATGACGATCCGGTCGATCCCCGCGGCGCATCCACCGTGGGGCGGCGCACCATACTGGAACGCATTGACCATGCCGCCGAACCGCTTGCGCACCTCGTCTTCGCCATAGCCTGCCATTTCAAAGGCCTTGATCATGATGTCCAGCTTGTGATTGCGGATCGCACCGGACACAAGTTCATATCCGTTGCATGCCAGATCGTATTGATACCCGAGAATATCGAGAGGATCGCCATCCAGTGCCTCGATCCCGCCCTGCGGCATGGAGAAGGGGTTGTGGCTGAAATCCACCGCGCCGCTGTCTTCGTCGGCCTCATACATCGGGAAATCGACGATCCATGCAAAGGCAAAACGGTCCTGATCGGTCAGGCCCAGTTCTTCGCCGATGGCCACGCGCGCCTTGCCCGCGACCTTTTCGAACGCTTCGGGCTTGCCACCAAGGAAGAAGGCTGCGTCGCCCACGCCAAGGCCAAGCTGCTGGCGGATCGCCTCGGTGCGTTCGGGGCCGATGTTCTTGGCCAGCGGACCGGCAGCTTCCATTTCGCCATTGGTCTCGCGCCAGAAGATATAGCCCATCCCCGGCAGGCCCTCTTTCTGGGCAAAGGCGTTCATGCGGTCGCAGAACTTGCGGCTGCCGCCTGTGGGTGCTGGGATCGCGCGGATTTCCGTGCCTTCCTGTTCGAGCAGTTTGGCAAAGATGGCAAAGCCCGAACCGGCGAAATGCTCGCTGACCACCTGCATCTTGATCGGGTTACGCAGGTCGGGCTTGTCCGTGCCATACCAGAGCGCCGCGTCGCGATAGGAAATCTGTGGCCAGTCCTGCGGCGCGTCCACGCGACGCCCGCCGCCGAATTCGTCGAACACACCGGCAATCACCGGCGCGATCGTGTCGAACACGTCCTGCTGGGTGACAAAGGACATTTCCATGTCAAGCTGGTAGAAATCGGTGGGTGAACGGTCTGCGCGCGGATCCTCGTCGCGGAAACAGGGCGCAATCTGGAAATACTTGTCAAAGCCGCTGACCATGATCAGCTGTTTGAATTGCTGCGGAGCCTGCGGCAGTGCATAGAACTTGCCCGGATGCTGGCGCGACGGCACAAGGAAATCGCGCGCGCCTTCGGGGCTGGATGCGGTGATGATCGGCGTCTGGAATTCGCGGAAGTTCAGATCCCACATGCGGCGGCGGATCGACGTCACCACGTCCGAGCGCAGGGTCATGTTGTTCTGCATGGCCTCGCGCCGCAGGTCGAGATAGCGATAGCGCAGGCGGGTTTCCTCGGGGTATTCCTGATCGCCGAACACCATCAGGGGCAGTTCTTCAGAGCGGCCCAGAACTTCCATGTCACGCACGAACACTTCGATTTCGCCGGTCGGCAGCTTGGGGTTCACGAGATCCGCGTCGCGGGCTTTCACGGTGCCGTCGATGCGGATGCACCATTCGCTGCGCACGGCTTCGACCTGTGAAAAGACCGGGCTGTCGGGATCGCACAGAACCTGCGTGATCCCGTAATGGTCGCGCAGGTCGATAAACAGAATGCCGCCATGGTCGCGGACCCGGTGGACCCAGCCCGACAGGCGCACGGTTTCGCCCACATTGGCGGCGTTCAGATCAGCGCAGGTATGGCTGCGAAAGGCGTGCATGGTGTTTTTCCTTCAGTGCTGACGCGGTCGCGCCGATACACCGTCTCTGACCCCGGAAGTCAAGGCCCGCGACCGATTCTGCGCGCACCCTGCGGCATGATTGGGCTGCTTCCCCTCTTGCGCCTGCCCGCGCCATGAATATAAGGCAGACAATTTGGGCGCAGGGGGCGCCTTTAAACATCCAGAGGGACCGCGATATGCCGAAGAGAACCGACATCCAGTCGATCATGATCATCGGAGCAGGACCCATTGTCATCGGACAGGCCTGCGAATTCGATTACTCCGGCGCACAGGCATGCAAGGCGCTGCGCGAGGAAGGGTATCGGGTTATCCTCGTCAACTCAAACCCGGCGACGATCATGACCGATCCGGGCCTTGCCGATGCCACGTATATTGAGCCGATCACCCCCGAGATCGTTGCCAAGATCATCGAAAAGGAGCGTCCAGACGCGCTTTTGCCGACGATGGGCGGTCAGACCGGCCTGAATACATCGCTTGCCCTAGAAGAGATGGGCGTTCTGGACAAGTTCGGCGTCGAAATGATCGGAGCCAAGCGTGACGCCATCGAAATGGCCGAAGACCGCAAGCTGTTCCGCGAGGCGATGGATCGCCTCGGACTGGAAAACCCCCGTGCCACCATCGTGACCGCCCCCAAGAAAGCCGACGGCAAACGCGATCTGGAAGAAGGGTTGCGCATCGCCCTTGAGGCGCTTGAGGACATCGGCCTGCCCGCGATCATCCGTCCGGCCTATACCCTCGGTGGAACCGGCGGTGGCGTGGCCTACAACCGCGATGACTATATCCATTTCTGCCGCTCGGGCATGGATGCGTCGCCGGTGGGCCAGATCCTTGTCGATGAAAGTCTGCTGGGCTGGAAGGAATACGAAATGGAGGTTGTCCGCGACAAGGCCGACAACGCCATTATCGTGTGTTCCATCGAAAACGTGGACCCGATGGGTGTGCACACCGGCGATTCGATCACCGTGGCCCCGGCGCTGACGTTGACCGACAAGGAATATCAGATCATGCGCAACGGCTCGATCGCCGTGCTGCGCGAAATCGGCGTGGAAACCGGCGGCTCGAACGTGCAATGGGCGATCAATCCCGCCGATGGCCGTATGGTTGTGATCGAAATGAACCCCCGTGTGTCGCGGTCCTCGGCATTGGCCTCCAAGGCGACGGGGTTCCCCATCGCCAAGATCGCGGCCAAACTGGCGGTCGGCTATACCCTTGATGAGCTGGACAACGACATCACCAAGGTAACCCCGGCATCGTTCGAGCCGACGATCGACTATGTGGTCACAAAAATTCCGCGCTTTGCCTTTGAGAAATTCGCAGGGTCCGAACCCTATCTGACCACGGCGATGAAATCCGTGGGCGAGGCCATGTCAATCGGCCGCACGATCCACGAATCCATGCAAAAGGCCCTGGCGTCGATGGAAACCGGGCTGACCGGGTTTGACGAATACTCCATTCCCGGGGTGAGCGTGGGCCATTGGGAAGATGCAGGCGCTGAAAAGGCGGCGGTCATCAAGGCGCTGAGCCTGCAAACCCCGGACCGTATTCGCGTGATCGCTCAGGCCATGCGCCACGGGCTGAGCAACGATGAAATTCAGGGCGTCACGGCGTTTGACCCATGGTTCCTGGCCCGTATTCGCGAAATCATTGAAACCGAAGCCCGCATTCGCCGCGACGGCCTTCCCACGACCGAAGAGGGCCTGCGCGATCTCAAGATGCTGGGCTTTACCGATGCGCGCCTCGGTGCGCTGACGGGGCGCGACGAAGACAACGTGCGGCGCGCGCGCCATAATCTTGGCGTGACCGCGGTGTTCAAGCGTATCGACACCTGTGCCGCCGAGTTCGAGGCGCAGACGCCCTATATGTACTCCACCTACGAAGCCCCGATGATGGGCGAAGTGGAATGCGAAGCGCGCCCCTCGGACCGCAAGAAAGTTGTCATTCTCGGCGGTGGCCCGAACCGGATCGGCCAGGGGATCGAATTCGATTACTGCTGCTGTCACGCCTGTTTCGCGCTGACGGATGCGGGTTATGAAACGATCATGGTCAACTGCAACCCGGAAACCGTGTCCACCGATTACGACACGTCCGACCGTCTGTATTTTGAGCCGCTGACCTTTGAACACGTGATGGAAATCCTGCGCGTTGAGCAATCCAACGGCACATTGCACGGTGTGATCGTCCAATTTGGCGGCCAGACCCCTCTGAAGCTCGCCCGCGCGCTCGAGGCCGAAGGCATCCCTATTCTCGGCACCACGCCGGATGCGATCGACCTTGCCGAAGACCGCGAGCGGTTCCAGAAACTGGTCAATGATCTGGGGCTCAAGCAGCCACATAACGGCATTGCCCATTCCGGTGCCGAGGCGATGGAGATTGCCAAGGACATCGGATATCCACTGGTGATCCGCCCCTCTTATGTTCTGGGCGGTCGCGCGATGGAAATCGTGCGCGATACCGCACAGCTTGAACGCTATATCAACGAAGCGGTCGTGGTCTCGGGCGACAGCCCGGTTCTTCTCGACAGCTATTTGTCGGGCGCGGTCGAGCTTGACGTCGATGCACTGTGCGACGGGGAAAGCGTCCATGTCGCGGGCATCATGCAGCATATCGAAGAGGCAGGCGTTCATTCCGGCGACAGCGCCTGTTCGCTTCCTCCCTACTCGCTTTCCGCTGAAGTGCTCGCCGAGATCGAAACCCAGACCGAGGCTCTGGCCCGCGGTCTGAACGTGGTCGGACTGATGAACGTGCAATTCGCGATCAAGGACGGGGAAATCTTCCTGATCGAGGTGAACCCCCGCGCGTCGCGCACAGTGCCGTTTGTTGCCAAGGCAACCGACAGCGCCATCGCGTCGATTGCAGCGCGTATCATGGCCGGCGAGAAGCTGTCGGATTTCCCGATGCGCCCGGATTACGACACGGCCGCCTCCTATGACACGGTTCTGCCGCTGGCAGATCCCATGACGCTGGCAAACCCGAACATGCCGTGGTTCTCGGTCAAGGAAGCGGTTCTGCCCTTTGCCCGTTTCCCCGGCGTTGATACCATCCTTGGCCCGGAAATGCGGTCAACCGGTGAGGTCATGGGCTGGGATCGTGATTTCCCGCGTGCCTTTCTCAAGGCGCAAATGGGCGCGGGCATGGACCTGCCGCGCAGTGGATGTGCCTTCATCTCGATCCGGGATGAGGACAAAACCCCGTTGATGATTGACGCGGCGCGGGCACTGACCGATTTGGGTTTCAGCCTTGTCGCGACAAGCGGCACGCATGACTGGCTTGCCGCACAGGGTGTCACATGTAACAAGGTCAACAAGGTGTATGAGGGCCGCCCGGACATCACCGACCTGATGAAGAACGGGGACATCCAGCTGGTTATGAACACCACAGAAGGTGCGCAAGCGGTGGATGACTCCCGCTCCATCCGGTCCATCGCGCTGTATGACAAGATCCCCTATTTCACCACGGCTGCCGGTGCCAACGCGGCGGCAATGGCGATCAAGGCACAGGCCGAAGGCGACGTGGATGTAAAGGCGCTGCAAGCCTGACGCACCGCGCCCACAAGTTGAAAACCAAAAACCCCGGCGTGCCAAAACACGCCGGGGTTTTAGTTGGGCCGGTTGACCCGGCCTCTGATGGCTGTCTCAAGCGGCCCTGAGGTGCCGTTCCTCCCTGTTGGGAACCAATGCGCCGTGCAGCGCGGCGATACCTTTGTCCATGTCTCGGGCGTCCACCACGAATTGCACATCCACGTTGCGCGGTGTCTGATGGGCGGCGATCACGTTTACCGCGCCCGCGTCCAGCGCGGTCAGACCCTTGGAAAGCGCCTGAACCCCAGCCAGATCGCGCCCGATGGCCGACACCACGGACAAAGCCCGTGTTGCAATCTCTGCCGAGGGGAATTTGGTCTCAAGATCGACGACAACCCGACGCACCACCTTGAGCGACGCTTCGACATAGTGGGTGATCGTGTTCGCGTTCGAGGTCTTTGACACGATCCGCACCTTGTGGCGCTGCAACGCATCCAGAATGGCCGCGTCATACCCTTTGACGCCAACCATGTCCTGTTCAAACACCTCAAGTGCAACCACCTTGAGACCGGTCACGATCTCGACACCCGGCGCATCGCCGGGGGCTTCGTCGATCAATGTGCCCGGATCGTGCGGCTCAAACGCATTTGTCACACGCAAAGGCACGCCAGCCTGTCGCAGCGTCTTGGCTGCCTTGGGGTGGATCGCCTCCATGCCCATGTTGGACAGCTGGTCCGCCACGTCATAGTTGGTGTGGCCAAGTTTGCGCACCTGATCGCAGCCAACAATCTTGGGATCGGCAGAAGACAGGTGGAATTCCTTGTGAATGATCGCCTCGCGGGCCCCCGTCGATGCGGCGATGCGCGAAAACGTCACTTCGGAATAGCCGCGATCAAACTCTTTCATCAGACCTTCGCGGCACTGGGCATACCCGGTGACGATCGGCATTTCCTCGTGGAGGTTCACGTCCTCCAGACCGGCGTGAATCCGGGCGTCCAGGTCCATTTCATTTTCATCGCGCCAACCGCTGAGATCCACAAAACGCGCGTTGACCCCTGCACGGTTCAGCAAAAGTGCGGTGACAAAAGCCGAATGCGCCTCGCCCAGCCCCGAAAGAAGCTCGCGCGTTGCCAGCATGTGCGACGACAGGCGGAAATGACCGTAAGAACACAGCCGCTGAAGATCGAAAAGGCACGATCTGGCCCCTTCTATCCGGTCGCGAACGAACTCATCCGCGGTTGACCGGTCTGCCGGGTGATCCAGAACATCGGTATGCGCGGCCTCCATCGCGTCGCGCACATGCGTCAGAGCATCCAGCCAGCCGTGATCGTCATCGTCATTGGCAAACAGGGCATAGACCCCCGGTTCGCCGGATTTCTTGTGTTCGAGCAGTTTGTTGGTAATGCCGCCAAAGGCGGATACCACAAAGATGCGGCCATAAAGATCAGCCCCCGACCGATCACCGATGATCAGGCTCTCCTTCAATTCGCCGATCCGGCTCATGGAAGTGCCCCCGATCTTTTCGACGGTATGGGTGGAATGGGTCATGAAAAACCTCGCTTAGCTCGATTCGAGCGCATAGGAACCGTCAGCCTGGTGGACTTCATTGCCGGTAACCGGCGGATTGAAGACACACGCCATGACGAGTTCTTCCTCGGCGCGCAGGGTGTGGCGATCATGTTCGTTCAGCGCATACATCACGCCCGGACGAATTTCGTGGGTCTCGCCGGTCTTGAGGTCGGTGATCGCCCCCTTGCCCTGCATGCAGTAAACGCTTTCAAAGTGGTTCTTGTATTCGAACGTGTGTTCCGATCCGGCCTCAAGAAAGGTGATGTGGAAGGAAAACCCCATCCCGTCATCGGCCAGAAGCATCCTGACCGATGACCATTTGGCATCGCTCACCACGCGGTTCCGTTCTTTTTCTACGATGTGATTGAAATCACGTACGATCATGTCTGTTACTCCGCTGCCATTGCAGGTTTTGCCGTGACGACCTCTCGGGTCGCATCAAGAAGGATATTCAGCCCGTGGCGCATAACCTCGTCCGAGGTGGTCAGCGGGGCAAGCACCTTGACGACTTCGTCATAGGCACCGGATGTTTCGATGATCAGCCCCTTGTCAAAGGCGCGCGCGCAGATTTCGGCAGCCAGATCGCCCGAGCGCACATCAACGCCCTGCATGAGACCACGCCCCTTGAGTTCGGCCCCTTCGACAAGCGATGCGACGGTTCGCAACCCTTCTTCCAGCATCGCCGCTTTGGCGGAAAGCGTTTCTGCGAAACTGTTGTCGGACCAGAATTTCTCGATCGCCACGCGGGCCGTGACAAAGGCATGGGTATTGCCCCGGAACGTGCCGTTGTGTTCGGCTGGCTTCCAGATGTCACGTTCAGGCCGGATGAGCAGCGCCGCGAACGGCAGGCCGAAACCGGACAGCGATTTAGCCATCGGGATCAAGTCCGGCGTGATGCCCATGTCCTCAAAGCTGAAGAATGTCCCGGTGCGCCCGCACCCGGCCTGAATGTCATCGACAATCAGCAGCGCGCCGTGTTTGCGCGCAATCCGTTCAATGCCCCGCATCCAGTTGCCCGACGCGGCATTCAACCCGCCTTCGCCCTGGACCGGCTCAAGAATGAACGCGGCGGGGGCGTCAATACCGCTGGACGGATTGTCGAGCATCGCCTCCAGCATCGCCAGCGTATCCACGTCGTCGCCAAGGGCACCTTCATAGGGCATCCGCGTCACGTCGGACAGCGCGGCACCGCCAGCGCCATCCCGCTTGCCGGCATTCCCGGTGCACGCCAGAGCGCCCAGCGTCATGCCGTGGAATCCGTTGGTAAAGGCAATCACATTCCGGCGCCCGGTCACCTTGCGGGCCAGCTTGATCGCCGCCTCAACCGCGTTGGTGCCCGTGGGGCCGGTCATCATGACGCGGTGATCCATCCCGCGCGGGGCAAGGATCAGGCGTTCGAAGGTTTCAAGGAACCGCGCCTTGGTGTCGGTATACATATCCAGCCCATGCGCGACGCCATCGGCGGTGATGTGATCCACCAGCGCCTGCTTCATGTCCGGGTCGTTATGCCCATAGTTCAGCGACAAACACCCTGACAGGAAGTCAATGTAACGGCGTCCGTTTGCGTCGGTCATCATGCTGCCCGAAGCCGAGACGAAGGTTGTCTCAAAGCTACGGCAATAGCTGCGCGCCTCGGATTCGCGGCGCGAAAAGATCGAAAAATCGGCTGTTTTCACAGACGTCATAACTGGTCCTTCCAGTATCATTTGCGGAAAAAGGGGGCTGCGTTGCATGGGTCGCGCGCCTCAGGCGGCGGCTTCCATCCGGTCACGGAAGGTGATCGTGACCATGTGTTCGGTCGCCTGCAGACCGCGAAAGTGCGTATCGCGGGTAAAATGCGCCTGCGAGGACAGCTCGCCCCCGCGACGCCGCGAGAATCGGCGAAACAGCGACCAGGACGCTTCGTTGTCGGCGGTGATGGTGGTCTGCATTCGCGTGACATCCTTGCAGGTGTCACGCTCCATCAGACTGGCCAGCATGAGCGAACCAAGCCCAAGACCGCGCGCGGATGAATGCACAGCGACCTGCCAGACAAACAGCGTCTGCGGATCATTGGGAAGGATATAACCGGACACCCACCCAACGACGCGGCCGTCGCGTTCGGCAACAACGCAGGTGTCGCGGAAGTGGTCGCACTGCACAAGATTGCAATACACCGAGTTTTCATCAAGCGGCTTGCACGCCTGAACCAATTCCCAGATCGCCGCTCCATCGCGCGCATCGGGTCTGCGCAAGACGGGGGCTTTCGAGCGGAACATGTCAATGGCGTGCTGCATCTTTCCAAAGTCTCCAAATTGTTTCGCATAACTAAATAACAGGATCGAATTTTATTTCAAGAGGCTAAATTATTTTTGCCATACACACTGTTTTACATGAATTTTTTGGTGATTTTTACTTTGCTTATTACTTCGCCTCACAGCCCTATCAAGCAAAGTATATTGCTCAAACCGCGAGAATATGGCAGCTTTCATCACCTTGGAGACTTACGATGGACAGAACAGATATCAGCCTGATAGCCATTCGCCGCATCCTGAAAGCCACCGAAAGGTATGGCCGAAAGCTGGCCACGTCCGCCGGCGTCACGCCGGTGCAGTTCCGGGTGCTTCAGGTGGTGGGTGAAACGGGCCAGACAACCGCCAAAGGCATTTCAACCCGCATGGGCGTATCGCAGGCGACGGTGACCGCTTTGGTCGACAAGCTGGTAAAACAGGGGCTGGTGCTGCGCCGCCGATCAGAGGTGGACCGCCGCCAGACTGACATCATCATAACCGATGAAGGCCGCGAAACCCTGACAAGCGCGCCCGATGCCCTGCAACAAAGATATGTGCGCGAGTTCGAAAAGCTGGACGACTGGGAACAGGCGATGCTGGTTGCCGCGCTTGAACGGGTCGCAGCGATGCTGGACGCCGAAGACATTGACGCGTCGCCGGTCCTGCACACGGGTGAGCTGAGCGCCGCGCGCAACGGCGCGGCGGAACAGCCCTGATTGCATTGAGCCGTGCGCCGTCAACCGCGCACGATTTCGGGCACGCGCCCGGCGGGCGGCGTGTTCCGGCTGCGCCCTGAACAAACAGCGCCGTCGATGATCGTCATGCCAACGCCGGGCAGGTTACCAAGCTGAACCGATTCGAGGATATGTTTGCCCGGCGCATGCTGGGCCTGATCCATCAGAACGAAATCCGCGGATTTCCCGACCTCGATCAACCCGCAATCCAGATCGCGACGCCGCGCGGTGTTGCCATTGGCAAAGCAAAAGGCGATCTCGGCCGGGACATTGCCCAGCGACGACAGCATCGCGACCATCCGCATGATCCCCAGCGGCTGCACCCCGGACCCGGCCGGACCATCGGTGCCAAGAATGAGCTGATCCAGCTTGCCCAGTTCACGCGCGGTATTCAACGTCAGGAGGGCGGCGCGTTCATTGCCATTGTGCACGATCTCAAGGGCCGCGGAGCAGTTTTCACACAGGCACACGATCTGATCATCCGGCAACGCGGAATGCCCGCCGTTGATATGGCCGACAACGTCCGTGCCGGTCTCCATCACCATGTCGGCGTCGATCAGGCCCGAACCGGGGATCGACGGGCCGCCTGTATGGATCGTCGACTGGATGCCGTATTTGCGGGCCCAATCCACCATCTGCCGCGCGGTCTTGCCATCCTTGACGGTGCCAAGGCCGACCTCTCCCAACAGCTTGACCCCCGCGCCCGCCAGTTCCGCAAAATCTTCTTCGACCATGCCGTGTTCGATCACGGGCGCGCCTGCGTGCACCTTGACGCCGGCAGGGCGGAAATTCTCGTACCAACGCTGCGAGGCGATCGCCATCGCCTTGAGCCCGACAACATCCTTGGGTCGGCCCGGCATGTGCACTTCGCCGGCCGAGATCAATGTCGTCACCCCGCCGTGCAGAGTGGATTCGATCCAATGCAACTGTTGCTGACGCGGGGTGTAATCCCCCACAACCGGGTGAACATGGCTGTCGATCAGCCCCGGTGCCAAGGTGCATCCATTGGCATCAATCAACGTGTCGGCCCCTTCGGTATCCAGATTCGCCTCGCGGCCCCATTCCGAAATACGGCCATCCACCGCGATCAGACAATCGGCATCAAAAATCGGCTCTTCCATCTTGCCCGACAACATCAAGCCGATGTTTCGGATGACGAGTTTGCCCGCAGGAGCGGAAGAAGGTGCAGCGTCTGCCATTGGTTTATCTCCCCGTGTTTCATTTGAACGCTAACAGAAACCGATCCGCGATCAAGTGTTTCGCACGGGCCCAATGGCCCGGTATCTGGTGGCTGGCGCACAGGTTTCATCTGCGCGCCACCGACGAACTGAGCGTGAGCCCCATCAGAATAACGAAAGGGTTTGACAGAATCCCGATCAGGCGGCTTTCTTATTTGTACGCAAACAAAAAGCCGGTGAAACAATCGGCACGCAATCAGGGAGCGACCGGTGAGCTATCATCGCCCAGACAGGATTGAAGACGCATTCGCCGCGCTGGCAGCGGATGCTTCCGTCATTGCAGGCGGGACCGACTGGTATCCCGCGCGCGGGGACGGGCCTTTGCCGGACAATGTGCTCGATATCACGCGCCTGCCCGGATTTTCCGGGATTGCGCGGGATGGGCAGGGATGGCGCATCGGCGCCACGACGACATGGACCGCGATTGCGCGCGCAGACCTGCCCGCCTGCTTTGACGGCTTGCGGGCCGCCGCGCGCGAGGTCGGATCGCTCCAGATCCAGAATGCGGGAACGATCGGAGGCAACCTGTGCAATGCGTCGCCTGCGGCGGACGGGGTGCCGGCCTTATTGACGCTGGATGCACAGGTGCGGCTGGTATCTCCGCGCGGGCCGCGGGACATGCCGCTTGCCGATTTCATCCTTGGTCCGCGCAGAACGGCACGCAGTGGCGATGAACTGCTGCAATCGCTTTGGATACCAGACCCCGGCGCGGGAACCGGTGCGTTCCAGAAACTGGGGTCGCGCAAATATCTGGTGATCTCTATTGCCATGGTCGCGTCGCTGGTTCGCGTCGAAGCCGGGCAGATGCGCGACGTGCGGGTGGCTGTGGGGGCTTGCGGCCCGGTGGCCACACGATTGCGTGATCTGGAAACCTCTCTGGAAGGACGCGCCGTGGACGACGCCGCAGGCATCGTCGCGGCGGCACCGCTTGGAACATTGTCGCCCATTTCGGATGTGCGCGGCAGCGCCGAATACCGCTTGGATGCGGTGCGCAACATGATCCTGCGCGCTCTGGTCACGTCCTGCGGAGGCAGCCATGGATAAGACGCTCGACGTGACCAGCTTCACGCTGAATGGTTCGGACGTCTCGGTGGCACCGGCACCGGGCGAAAGGTTGTCGCACAGCCTGCGCGAACGGCTGGACGCGCGCGACGTCAAGGTCGGCTGCAACGCGGGCGATTGCGGAGCCTGTACCGTTCTGGTCGACGGGGCACCCGTCTGTGCCTGCCTGATGCCCACGGCGCAGGCGCAGGGCACCGTTGTGGAAACACAGGCTGGACTGGTTGAGCGCGACGACATCGCCCAACGGCTTGCCGATAGTTTTCACGCCCATCAGGCCGCCCAATGCGGCATCTGCACTCCCGGCATGATGACCGCCGCCGTGGCCTTGCTGCGCGATACCCGATCGCCGGATCATGCCCAGGTGGAAGACGCCCTTGGTGGGGTGCTGTGCCGCTGCACCGGATATCGCAAGATCATCGACGCGGTTGTCGCGGCGGGGCATGGCCCGATTACTGCCGAGGCCGTATCCGGCGATGTGGGCACCTCGCTCACCCGGCTGGACGGACGCCCCAAGGTCGACGGAACCGAACGTTTCGGAGATGACGTGGCCGGACAGGATACGCTTGTCCTGCGCGTGATCCGTTCGCCGCACCATCACGCCGAATTCACCATCGGAGATCTGGACGCGTTCCAGCGCGCCCATCCTTGGGTGGCGCTGGTTCTGACCGCGTCGGACATTCCCGGCCGCAACCGCTTTGGCGTGATCCCGGGATTCATCGACCAGCCGGTCTTTGCCGAAGGACTGGCCCGCCACAGGGGCGAGGCCATCGCCGCCATCGTCGGCCCTGCCGAGGAGATCTCCCGCTTCGATCCGGAAGATTTCCCCATTGAGTGGACCCCGTTGCCGCCGATGCTTACGCCGGAAGAGGCCATGGTGCCCGGCGCGGCACAACTGCATGACGGGCATGCCGACAACGTCCTGTGTCAGGGGTTTGTCAAACATGGCGATGCCGAAACCGCGCTGGCGCGGGCCGATCTGAGCGTCGAGGCGACGTTTGAAACCGCCTATGTCGAACATGGCTATATCGAACCAGAGGCCGGTTTCGCCGAGGTGGTGGACGGGCGGCTGCACGTGCACGGCTGCACGCAGGCGGCTGTCATGGATCAGGAAACACTGGCCACCATCCTTGCGCTGCCTCTGGAAGACATCCGGGTGGTGCCGACCGCGACAGGTGGCGGGTTCGGGTCCAAGATCGACGTGTCGTTCCAACCCTTTGTCGCGCTCGCCGCTCTCAGGCTGAATGCACCTGTGCGCATCACTTATTCGCGTCAGGAAAGCATGGCGTCCACAACCAAACGCCACCCGTCGTCCATCACGCTCAGGATCGGTGCAACCCGCGACGGCGCGATCTCGGGGATGCGGTTTGACGGCATTTTCAACACAGGTGCCTATGCAAGCTGGGGACCGACAGTGGCCAATCGCGTGCCGATCCATGCTTCGGGCCCATACCGGGTGCGCGACTATGTGGCGACAGCACGCGGCATCTATACAAACGGCACGCCATCCGGAGCGTTCCGGGGCTTTGGGGTGCCGCAATCGGCTGTGGCGCAAGAAGTGCTGTTTGACGAACTCGCCGCAAAGCTGGATCAGGATCCGCTGGAATTCCGCATTGCCAACGCGCTGGAAAACGGGATGCCAACGGTCTGTTCCCAAGTGTTTGAGCAAGGCGTCGGGATCACCGCCTGCCTTGAGGCCTTGCGCCCAGCGTGGACAGAGTTGAACCGTGACTGCGATGCCTTCAACGCGCAGCATCAGGCCCGCAAGCGCGGCGTTGGCGTGGCGGGTGGCTGGTATGGCTGCGGAAACACATCGCTGCCCAACCCGTCAACCATCAAGGCGGGGGTGCGCGCTGACGGCACCGTGGTGCTGCATCAAGGGGCGGCGGACATCGGACAGGGGTCCAACACCGTCATTCCACAGATTTTCGCGCGCGCGCTGGGGGCGGATGTGCTCCGGATCGCCATCGTGGATGGCGACACCGACCGCACCCCCGACGCGGGCAAGACATCCGCCTCCCGGCAGACTTTTGTGACCGGCAATGCCGCGCGTCTGGCCGGTGAGGCGTTGCGGCGGCAGATTCTGTCACATGTGAACGCCGCGGACGATTCCCGCATTGATCTGGGCGACGGCGTGCACGTCATCGACGGTGCCGCGACACATCGCCTGCGGCTGGACCATCTGGAACCCGACGCCGACGGCTATGTCATGCGGGTGCTGGAAAGCTATGACCCCCCGACCAAACCGCTCGACGAAAATGGTCAGGGAGACCCTTATGCGCAATATGGCTATGCCGCGCATCTGGCCATGGTCGAGGTCGATCTAAAGCTCGGGACCACGCGTGTTCTTCACATGGTTGCGGCCCATGATGTCGGCTGCGCGATCAATCCGCTACTGGTCGAAGGCCAGATACATGGCGGCGTGGCACAGGGGCTGGGCATGGCCCTGATGGAGGAATACCTCCCGGGCCGCACAGAGAACCTGCATGATTACCTGATCCCGACCTTTGGCGACGTCCCCCCGATCGACACGATCATTATCGAAGAACCGGATGCGCATGGGCCTTACGGGGCAAAGGGGCTGGGCGAACATGCGTTGATCCCCACCGCACCGGCCATTCTGAATGCGATCACACGGGCCACCGGCGCACGTTTGCGCCGCCTGCCCGTGACACCCGCCCGGCTCAGGGCTGCGATCAGGCAGGCCGGCCATGATTGATCTTCCATCCCCACTCACAGGAGGCGACCATGCCTGACGACAGTGCCCGCACGACGCCCGCCGAAAAGATCCGCTGCGATGCCTGCCCGGTGATGTGTTACATCGCGGACGGCAAGGCCGGGGCCTGTGACCGCTATGCCAACCACGATGGGGTTCTGGTGCGGCTGGATCCGCTGACCGTAATCGAAAGCGGCGCGCAGGCGGTGGAATTCCTGCCTTCCTCCGGGGATGCGCAGGATTGGGATGGCGACGTGATTCAGGGACACCGAACCTTTGTCACCGCAGTCGGAGCGGGCACAACCTATCCCGACTACAAACCGGCCCCCTTTATCGTCAGCCAGGAAGTCGAGGGCGTGGATATGGTCACCGTGGTGACCGAAGGCATCTACAGCTATTGCGGCGTCAAGGTGAAGATCGACACTGACCGTTTCATCGGGCACGAGCGCGACGTGGTGCGCGTGGACGGCGAAGCAATCGGCCACGTGATGACATCCGAATACGGGTCCAAGATGCTGTCGCTGGGCGGTGTCGAACATCTCACCGGCGGGTCCAAGAAAGAAGGCCGCGTGACCTGCGATGCCCTGATGCAGCTTTGCAACCGAGAAGCCGTCGAAATGCAGATAGACGGCGGTGCGACGGTCATCGTGCAGGCGGGCAAGCCGCCAATCATCAACGGCGAACCGGAACGGCTGATGCGGGTCGGCTGCGGGTCCGCCACCATCGGCATGTTCGCCAAGCAATGGGAAGGCCACGTGGACGAGGTGATCGTCGTGGACGACCACATTACCGGCGTGTTGACCGAACATGAGGCGGGCAAGCAACTGGGCATGACCCCCTCGGGCATCCGTATCAACGGGCGGCGGTCCACGCCCGGTCGCTATTTCCAGGTGGCCGAGCCGGGCACGGGCTGGGGCGGCACCGATGTCGAAGACCCGTTGACCATTTTGCGGCCCGCCGATCCCAAGCGCGCCTGGGCTGGTCTGCGCCTGCTGATGGTATCGACCACGGGCGAACAATGGGCCTATTTCGTGCTGGATGACGCGCTTGAACCGCAGCCCGCTGAAATGCCCGAAAGCCTGCGGCTGACGTGCGAACGTATCGCCGAGAATTGTGAACCGTCGCTGTGTTCGGTGCTGTTCATGGGCGGCGCGGGTGGCAGCCTCCGGGCCGGTGTCACGGAAAACCCTGTGCGCCTGACCCGGTCGGTCAAGGATGCGCTGACCTATGTGTCCTGCGGCGGGGCCGAGGCCTATGTCTGGCCCGGAGGCGGGATTACCTTCATGGTGGATGTGATGGAGATGCCCACCAATTCCTTTGGCTATGTGCCGACACCCGCGCTTGTCGCGCCGATCGAGTTTACCCTGCCCGTGTCGGATTACACCGCGCTTGGCGGTCATGTGGACAACATCCGGCCCGTGGAAACCGTTCTTAACCCCGATATCCGCAAGGTCTTGCCAAAAGGCGGGCCCGATCCGCACGCACGCCAGCGCCACAAATCGGCCCATGTCCGCAAGGGCCGCGCATGAAAGGGTCGCAGGCCGCCCGCCTGCCCGGCAACCGTCTGCACCTGCAGCACGGGCCGATTGACCTTGTGATTGGAGCAGATGGCGACACCGAGGCAGCCTTTGCCGCCGCGCACGGGCGGTTTGCCACCGTGCTGGAAGAGCTGGTCGCCGAACTGCCCCTGCTGCGCGATGCTGTCGGACAATGGCCGGCAAGCCCGGTTGCGCAACGCATGGTCAGCGCCTGCCAACCCCATACCGCGAACGCCTTTGTCACCCCTATGGCCGCCGTTGCCGGATCGGTCGCAGACGAGATATTGCGGGCGATGGTTCAGGCGACACCTCTGTCGCGTGCCTATGTCAATAACGGCGGGGATATCGCCATCTGGCTGACCGGCAAGGCAAGCTTCCGCATTGCCATGTCCGGCCTTGCAGGCGACGAACTTGGCCGGATCGCCCTCACCGCTGACCAACCATCGCGCGGGATCGCCACCAGCGGCCGGGGCGGGCGCAGCCTGTCCATGGGGATCGCCGAAAGCGTGACCGTGCTGGCCCGCAATGCCGCCGCGGCGGATGTCGCCGCGACGCTGATCACCAATGCCACGGATTTACCCGGCCACCCCGCAATCACCCGGCAGGCGGCCCGTGATTTGCATCCCGACAGCGATCTTGGCGCGCGCCCGGTGGTTACCGATGTCGCGCCACTCTCGCACGCGGAAATCACCTGCGCCCTTTCATCGGGCATGGCCTGCGCGCGCGACATGCGCGACAAGGGGCTTATAGATGCCGCAGCACTGACCCTGAGCGGCGAAACCGTTGTGGTGGGGGACGGCATCGTTATGCCCGGCCTGCCCATCCCGAATACAGACACACACCCAATCGAAAGGATCCCCCTGCATGTCTGAGGTCGATATCCGCAAACTCGTCACATCCGTCGAGGACATCTATCACGAGGGTGGCCCACGCGCGAACGAACCTGTGCGCCGGGGCTATATCATGGCGGTGATCCACAATCCGTATGCCGGGCGCTATGTCGAGGACATCCAACCGTTCATGGAAGATCTCAAACCGTTGGGCCTGATGATGGCGCAGCGCCTGTTAAAGGAAATGGGCGGCGACGCCACGTTGATCGAAGGCTATGGCAAGGGCGCGATCATTGGCGCAGGCGGCGAATTGGAGCATGGCGCATTGTGGCACGCACCCGGCGGTTATGTCATGCGCGAGGTGATCGGCGGATCAAAAGCTATCGTGCCATCCGGCAAAAAGGTCGGAGGCGTCGGAACGCGGCTTGATGTGCCTGTGACCCACGTGAACGCATCTTATGTGCGCAGCCACTTTGATTCCATAGAAGTGGGCATCAATGATGCGCCGCGCCATGACGAAATGGCCGTCATTCTGGTCATGACAACCGGCGCGCGGGTTCACAACCGCGCGGGCGGGCTGGACGCCAAGGACATCAAGGGAGAGGACGGACTGAGATGAAAGCCGATATTCGCAAACTGGCCGTTTGGATCGAGGAAACCCACAAGGAAATGGGCAAACCCATCGCGCCACCCACCCGCAAGGCGGTGGGCGTGGCGGTCATCCGCAATCCTTTCGCAGGAACTTATCAGGACGACCTGTCCGAGCTGATCGAGATCGGTGCCGAACTCGGTGGGCTGTTGGGCGAAAAATGCGTGGCCGCACTGGGCATCACGCCGGAAGAGGCACAAAGCTATGGCAAGGCCGCTATGGTTGGTGAAAACGGCGAACTGGAACATGCCGCGGCGCTCCTGCACCCCAAGATGGGCGCGCCCCTGCGCAAAGCGGTGGAAAAAGGGGCGGCGCTGGTTCCGTCGTCCAAGAAGATGGGTGGGCCCGGTCAGGATCTGGACGTGCCGCTTGGCCACAAGGACGCGGCCTATGTGCGCAGCCATTTCGACGGGGTCGAGGTGCGCATGAACGATGCGCCGCGCGCCAATGAAATCATGGTGGCCATTGCCGTGACCGACAGCGGACGCCCCCTGCCCCGTGTCGGCGGGTTGACCCATGACGAAGCCGAAGGCAAGGACGGGTTGCGCTAATTCACGGCGCACACCCTCAAAGCTTGTCGAGAAGAACCAAAAGCCTTTCGCGTTCGCGCGGGGTCAGATTGTGCAGGGTCGCGCGGGTTATATCCTGCGCGATCTTGACCGCATCCTCGACAAAAATATGCCCGGCATCGGTCAGCGAGATATCCAGCCGCCGCATGTCGGTCTGGCTGCGGGCGCTGCCGACAAAGCCCTTCGCCTTGAGCCGATCCACCACCCCTTTGGTTGTCGCAGCGTCCATTCCGACAAGACGTCCAAGATGGTTTTGTGACAGCGGCCCGGTTTCGCGCAAGCGGGCAAGAACCGCGAATTGCGTGGGCGTGACGTCGGGCATCATCCTTGAAAAAAGCTCAAGATGCTTCTGGTTGGCGAGCCGCAGCTTAAAGCCAACCTGATCCTCCAGCCGATAGGCGGATTGGGCGTCGGTTTCTATATTTGCGTCCATTTTCATCCTTCGGCGTGCCGTGTCATCATATCGTTTCACGAAAACGCGGCTTGGTCCATCAATCCCTCAATCAGGCCAAAAATCGTTTGACAACTAACAATATAGTGTTGCCAAATCGACCGGGAACGCCGCAATCGACAGGGAGATCGGCCCAATGGGCTTTGTCAGGAACGCTTGGTATGTCGCAGGCTGGTCGCATGATTTCGGGGACGAACTCAAGCCCCTGACGATCGTGGATCAGAAAATCGTGTTGTTCCGGGCCTCTGACGGCAACCTTGTCGCTCTGGAAGATCGTTGTCCGCACAAGCTGTTGCCGCTGTCCAAAGGCAAACGGATCGGCGACACGGTTCAATGCGGGTATCACGGGATGACCTTTGGCACCGATGGCCGGTGTGTTCGGGTGCCGGGGCAGGACAATCTGCCCAAGAGCGCCTATGTCGATACCTATCCCGTCGAAGAACGCCACGGCATCGTCTGGGTCTGGACCGGCGATCCCGAAAAGGCAGACCCGGCATCAATTTTCGATATGCCCGAATTCAGCGATCCGAACTGGCACTGCCATCACGGTGACGCGCTGCACCTCAAGGCCAATTATCTGAACGTGGCGGAAAACCTTGTTGATCCCGCCCACGTCAGCTTTGTGCATCCCACCACATTGGGAAGCGCCGCGTCAGAGGATGTGCCGGTGCATGTTTCAACCAGCGGCGAGACCATCGCGGCCTGGCGCTGGATTCGCAACGCACCGCCGGTGGGCTTCTTTCAGAAATTCGGCGGCTTTGACGGCAATGTGGATCGTTGGCATTACTATTATCTGCACATGCCCTCCACGGCGGTGATTGATTTCGGCAGCGTCGATGCCGGGCTGAACCTGCCCGAGGAAGATCGGGATCAGGGGGTCAGGATCTTTGCCCTGCACTTCGTGACACCTGTGACGGATGACTATACCATTGATCACTGGATGCATTTGCGGAACACGGCCGTGGGCGACGAAAGCGCCTCTGAGCAGATGGACGCAATGTTCCGGATCGCTTTTGCCGAGGACAAGGAAGTCCTTGAGGCGATCGAGATCGAGGAAAAGCGCCCGCAAAAGCGCAAACCGATACGGATTGCGATCGACAAAGGACCGAATGTCTATCGCAAACGGATCCGCGACCTCGTGGACGCGGAAGCGACGGAGGACCTAGGAGAGCCGGAAAGGCCCACGTTCGTCCAGCATGACTAAGCCGTTGAGAATAAACAGAGAGGGACCAAGATGAAACGCAAGACTTTCCTGAAAAGCCTTGCCGGAGCTGCAGCGCTGGCACTGGCACCAATGGCCGTCCTTGCCCAGGACGCCATCAAGATTGGCGAAATCAACCATTACAAGCGCATGGCCGCCTTTGCCGAACCCTACAAAAAGGGGATCGAGCTGGCCCTTGAAGAAATCAATGCAGCCGGCGGTGTCATAGGCCGCCCGCTTGAGTTCATCTTCCGCGATGACCAGGGCAAGCCCGGCGAAGCGATCAAGATCGCCGAAGAACTGATGACCCGCGACGGCACCGTTATGCTGACCGGCACCATCCTTTCGAACGTGGGTCTCGCGATTTCGTCGCTGGCCGGTGAAAAAGGGTATGTCTATCTGGCCTCCGAACCGCTTGCGGATTCGATCACATGGGCGTCAGGCAACGCCTATACGTTCCGTCTGCGCAGCTCGACCTATATGCAGGCCGCGATGCTGGCCGAAGAGGCCGCCAAGACCGGCGCAAAGCGGTATGCGACGATCGCGCCGAACTATGCCTATGGCAAAGACGCGGTTGCGGCATTCAAGGAAAACCTGCTGCGCCTTCAGCCAGACGCGGAATTCGTGACCGAGCAGTGGCCCGCCCTGTTCAAGATCGACGCCGGTGCCGAGGTTCAGGCGTTGGAACGCGCCAAGCCGGACGCGATTTATAACGTGACCTTCGGGCCCGACCTGGCCAAGCTCGTGCGCGAAGGCACCGACCGTGGCCTGTTCGATGGCCGCACCGTTCTGGGCCTGCTTTCGGGCGAACCGGAATACCTTGATCCGCTGGGCGACGAAGCCCCGGAAGGCTGGATCGTCACCGGCTATCCCTGGTACGGAATCACCGACGGGCCGGGCAAAACCTTTGTCGACGCCTATCAGGCACGCTGGGATGATTATCCGCGCCTCGGCTCCATCGTGGGCTACATGACAGCGCAATCCATCGCGGCCGTGCTGACCAAGGCCGGATCGACAGAAACGGATGCGATCCGCGCGGCCTTCAAGGGCCTTGAGGTGGACACGCCAATGGGCCGGATCACCTACCGCGCCATCGACCATCAATCGACAATGGGGGCCTATGTGGGCCGCACCGCGGTTGTGGATGGCAAGGGCATCATGGTCGACTGGTCCTACAAGGACGGGGCGAATTACCTGCCCTCTGACGAAGAAGTGCGCAAACTGCGCCCCGTGACCGACTGATCCAGCCGTCACAACATGGCCGTCCCGTGATGATGACGGGGCGGCCTTTCCTTCTCAGATAACTCCGATAGGTGTGCACATGGGCCTTTTTATCGCTCAGGTTCTGACCGGGCTTGCCAATGCGGGTGCGTTGTTCATGGTCGCGTCCGGACTGAGCCTGATCTTCGGGGTGACCCGTATCGTGAACTTTGCCCATGGGTCATTCTATATGCTCGGGGCCTATATCGGATATACTCTGATGCAGGTTCTGCCCGGCGCGGTGGGATTTTGGGGGGCGATTTTGCTCGCAGGTCTGGCCGTCGGCGTTCTGGGCGTGCTGGTCGAAGTGCTGGTGCTGCGCCCCGTTTACCGTGCGCCCGAGTTGTTCCAGTTGGTGGCCACTTTTGGTGTGATCCTCGTCATTCAGGATCTGGCCTTGCTGATTTGGGGCCCCGAGGATCTTCTCGGTCCGCGCGCACCGGGGCTGCGCGGTGTCGTTCGGATCATGGGGGAACCGATCCCGAAATATGATATCGCGCTTTTGGTGATCACGCCATTTGTTGCGTTGGGTCTGTGGTATCTGATCACCAAGACACGGGTCGGTGTTCTTGTGCGCGCGGCCACCCAGGACCGCGAAATGGTCGGTGCGCTGGGTGTCAATCAGGCGTGGCTGTTTACCGGCGTCTTTGCACTTGGCACGGCGCTGGCCGGTCTGGGCGGTGCGCTGCAACTGCCCAAGGGCGGGGCCGACCTGATGATGGACTTCAACATCCTCACCGCGGTTTTCGTGGTGGTGGTGATTGGCGGCATGGGATCGTTGCCCGGTGCGTATCTGGCGGCCGTGATCATATCGGTTCTGAATGTCTTTGGCGTGACCTACCTGCCGCAATCGACGCTGGTTCTGATGTTCGTGGTTATGGTTCTGGTGCTGATGATCCGGCCCTATGGCCTGTTTGGACGCGAGGAAGTCGCAGGCGAACACGGGCAGGTGGGCGAACCCGAACGCCCCTTCAAGCCCGCCGGGCTTCAGGTGCGGCTGTTGGTCGGCGCGGGTGTGGCCACGCTCGCCGCGATGCCGCTTTACGCCTCGACGTTCAGTCAGGTTCTGGCGACCGATATCCTGATTTTCTGCCTGTTCGCAGCGTCTTTGCATTTCATGTTGGGTCTTGGCGGTCTGGTGAGCTTTGGGCACGCGGCCTTTTTCGGCGGTGGAGCCTATGTCGCGGCTTTGATGGTTACACATGCCGACAGCCCGATGGAGCTGGCCTTTATCCTGGCCCCCATCGGCGCGGGCCTTGCCGCCCTGATTATCGGATGGGTCTGCCTGCGGTTGACGGGTGTCTATTTCGCCATGCTGACCTTGGCGTTTGCACAGTTGATCTGGAGCCTTGTGTTCCAATGGGGTGATGTCACCGGAGGCGATGATGGCCTTGTCGGGATATGGCCTGCGGAGTGGCTTAAGGAAACAACCGTGTTCTTCTACTTTGCGCTGACGCTTAGTGTAGGAGGCATCATCGCCCTGCGCCACGTGGCCCATTCTCCGTTCGGTTATGCGTTGCGCGCCGCACGGGACAGCGCCCGGCAAGCCGAGGCAACGGGGATCAACACCAAGCGGGTGCAGCTTTTGGCCTTTGGGCTGGCCGGAACCATGGCCGGTCTGGCGGGCGGGCTTTTCGTCTTTTCCAAGGGCAGCGTGTTTCCCAACGAACTGGAAATCGCGCGCAGCTTCGATGCGCTGATCGTGGTCTTCCTCGGAGGTGTCAAGACGCTGGCCGGGGGTGTCGCCGGTGGTGCGTTTTTCAAGGGGGTCGAGGATATCCTTGTGCGGTTCGAATACTGGCGATTGGCACTTGGCCTTCTGATCATCGTGGTGGTGATCCTTGCCCCTGACGGAATCGTGGGATCGTTGCGCAAGGCGGCGGAACGGGTTGGCCTGCTCAAGCGGGGGGAGGATACGACATGACAAATCCGGCTCTGGAAACCAAGGGTTTGACCAAGGCCTTTGGCGGGTTGATGGCCGTGGATAATGTCAGCTTTGCCCTCGCGCAGGGCGAACTGCTGGCGCTGATCGGGCCAAACGGCGCGGGCAAGAGCACCTGCTTCAACATGCTGATGGGCCAGTTGCGGCCGACACGCGGCTCCGTTCATCTGAACGGCGCGGACATTACCGGCCTGAGCCCGCGCCGCATCTGGCGAATGGGCGTCGGACGCACGTTCCAGATCACCGCAACCTATGCGTCAATGACGGTGATCGAAAACGTGCAGATGGCGCTCCTGTCGCATCACGGGCAGGTGTTTCGCATTTTCCCGCACGCGCACAAGATGCACCGGGATCGCGCGATGGCGCTCCTTGAGATGGTGGGCATGGCCGCGCAAGCCGAACGTCACTGCGCGGTGCTGGCTTATGGCGATCTCAAGCGGCTTGAGCTTGCCATCGCTCTGGCACACGAACCTTCGGTTCTTCTGATGGACGAACCGACAGCGGGCATGGCCCCGCGAGAACGGATCGCGTTGATGCAACTGACCGCTGACATCGTGCGCGACAAGGGCGTTTCGGTGCTGTTTACCGAACACGACATGGACGTCGTTTTTGCCCATGCACATCGGATCATGGTTCTGAACCGGGGCCAACTGATCGCAGAAGGCAATGTCGCGCAAGTCCGCGAGGACCCGCGCGTTCAGGAAGTCTATCTGGGTGGCGGCACGGTCTTCGCATCCGAGGGAGCTGCGGAAAATGCTTGAACTGAATGCGATCAACAGCTTCTACGGCAAGGCGCATGTGCTCAACGATCTGAGCTTTGCCGCTGAACGCGGACAGGTCGTTGCCTTGCTGGGCCGCAATGGCGCGGGCAAGACCACAACGATGAAGTCGATCATGCAACTGGTGCGCCCCAAGACAGGCACAGTAACCTTTCAGGGCCACAACATCACCGGTCTTGCATCGCACAAGGTGGCCAAGATGGGGTTGGGCTATGTTCCCGAAGAACGCCGCATCTTTACCGACCTGACGGTTCTGGAAAACCTCGAAGTCGGACGCCAGCCGCCGCGCGAAGGGACCGTCACATGGACACAGGATATGTTGTTCGACCTGTTCCCCAACCTCGCCGAACGCCGCGACAATCGCGGCAAGGCCCTGTCGGGCGGCGAACAGCAGATGCTGACCATTGCGCGCACGCTGATGGGCAACCCGAGTTTTGTTCTGCTTGACGAACCGAGCGAAGGCATCGCCCCGGTCATTGTCGAACAGATGGTGCGCGTGATCCAGCAACTCAAGGCGGATGGGCTGACCGTTCTACTGTCGGAACAGAACCTGCATTTCGCCCGTGCTGTTGCCGATACGACAGTGATCATTGAAAGCGGGAGCCAGAAATTCACCGGCACGTTGGACGAATTGAACGCCCACCCCGAAATCCGCGACGCTTACCTGTCGGTCTAGTTCGCGATCACAGTGGCCCTTGATCACGAATTCCGCCACACTGGGCATGCCAGACCCCGACGCGCGAGACCGTGAATGACCCAATTGCCCAGACATATTCCCGTGGTGATCATTGGCGCGGGATCAACCGGCCTGACCACCGGGCTGCTTCTGGCCAGCTATGGCGTGCGTTCGATCATTTTGGACCGGGCGGACGGGCCATTAGACATCCCGCGTGCGATCGTCTTGGACGACGAAGGCGCGCGCACGCTTCAGGTGTTTGGGGCCGATGAGGCCTATATGCCGCAAACGGTGGTCGGCAATGGGGCGGAATATGTGGCCGATGACGGCACGCCTTTTGGCCGTGTCGGTGCGGGGCCTGCAACCTATGGGTTTGAAAAGCGCCATTTCATCAATCAACCCGAAATGGAAGCCGCCCTGCGCGACCGGGTGGCGCACAGCCCCCTGTGCGACCTGCATTATTCCTGCGAGGTTACCACAACGACAGAGCGCCCCGACCACATCGCCGTGCACCTGAAGGATGCCACCGGCACAGCACAGACCATTCATGCACAATATGTCGTTGCCGCCGACGGTGGACGCAGCCCCACACGCGACCGGTTGGGAATTGCGATGCACGGGTCCACCTATGAACAGGACTGGATCGTGATCGACACCCGCAACGATCCCGATCAGGCGAATTTCACCCATTTCTATTGCTCGAACGTGCGCCCGCATGTGTCTGTGCCTGCGCCGCATGGCGGGCGGCGTTATGAATTCATGCTGCTGCCCGGCGAAACCCACCAGGAGGGGCTGGCCGACGCGTTCATAGAACGGCTGCTGGCCCCGTTCCGACACGTTGCCCCGGGGGATATCATCCGCAAGACAGTCTATACCTTCCACGCGCGAATGGCCGAGCGTTGGCGCGCGGGCCGCATCCTGCTTGCCGGAGACGCCGCCCACCTGACCCCGCCCTTTGCCGGTCAGGGGATGAACGCGGGCCTGCGCGACGCCGCAAACGTCAGTTGGAAGCTGGCCGCCGTCCTTGCCGGAGCATCTGCGACCGTATTGGACAGCTATCACGAGGAACGCCGCGATCCGGCATGGGCGATGATCCAGCTTGCCGTGGCGATGGGCGATATCATCATGCCGATTGATCGTGACAGGCTGGCGTTTCGCGAACACCTTCTCAAGGCGCTGGCCCCGTTTCCCGCAGTTCAGGATTACCTCTTGCACATGCGGTTCAAGCCCCGCCCCCGTTTTGAAACGGGTCTGTTTCTCGATCTGGGGCAAGGCGCTTTCGAGGCGTCGCTCGTGGGGGAAATGATCCCTCAGCCGGACGTGGTGCAGGATGGCCAAAGCGTCAAGCTCGATGCCTTGCTGGGTGCCGGGTTCAGCCTGATCGCGCAAGACAGCGCAGGCGCGCTGGCCCTTGACGCGCTGGAACGCGATGGGTTTCTTGGCATGCCGCTGGGGCGGGTGTTCCTGCCGTATCGCGGTGCCGCCGGGCCGAAACCCGGCGCGGATTGCACCGACCCGCGCGCAAAGCCGCTGCGCAGCCACCGCGACGAAATTCTGTTGATCCGTCCAGACCGCTATGCCGCGGCCAGCATTCGCCCCGAAGAACTGGACCGCGGGCTGGACCGATATCAGGCGATGTTCACCTAGCCCATTCGCCTGTCACGACCCGCGCGATCCCGCGAGATATTCCGCCACGTCCTGGGCGATGCGCGGGGCTTGCTGGCTGATTTCCTTCAACTGCCCGTTTGGCACCGGATGGTAGGAACAGAACCACAGCCCCGGTGCCAGTTGTTGCCCGGAGGCGCGCGGCCTGCCTTCCGTATCCAGAATATCCGGGATGTCACCAAAGATCGGGCGCAGATCAACCCGAAAGCCTGTGGCCATCAGGATCGCATCGAACTCCCCGGTGCTGCCATCGGAAAAGGTCACGGTTGAACCGTCGAAGCGTGACAGATCCGGACGCACCTTGATACGGCCCTGTTTGATCATGTCCAGCGTGCCCAGATCTATCAGAGGGATCTTGCCATCTTCGCGCACCTGCGCAATCGGCCCCTTGGAGGCCTTGCGCAGCCCGTATTGCGCGTAGTTTCCCAGCTTGGCGCGCAGAACGGGCGCAGTCAGCCAATCCACGATCTTGTAGGGCAGCAGCTTTTGCAGAATTTCAAAGTTGCCGATCGGCTGACCGAACAGCTCCTTGGGCAAAAGGTTCACCGCACCGCGCACCGCCATATCGACGTTGCGCCCGTCCTCGGCCAGATAGATCGCCAGTTCCCCGCCGGAATTACCGAACCCGATGACCAGAACCCGGTCGCCCGGCAGATCGGAGGAGCGACGGTAATCACGGGTGTGGAGAACCGGACCGGGAAACCCGTCCAACCCCGGCCACGTCCCATGTCGCGGCATTTCGCTGACGCCGGTTGCGGGGATCAGCGTGCGGGTTTCTATCACGTCGTCGCCTGCGGTGACACGCCAGCCACCGGGTATCTGCTCCACCTTCTGAACGGCACAGTTCAGACGAGGGGCAAGGCCGAACCGCGCCGCGTAATCCTCCAGATAGCTCACGACCTGCTGGCGCGGCACATAACGCGGGGCATCGGCGGGAAACGGCACCATTGGAAGGTGCGATCGCTTCTTGTCGGTATGCAGGTGCAGGCGGTCATAGTGACGCCGCCACGCGCTGCCGATGGTGGATTCGCGTTCAAGGATCAGCGGATCACATCCGGCCTCTCTGAGACATGCCCCAAGGGCAAGCCCTGCGGGGCCAGCCCCGATCACCACAACATCCCGCATCATCGCCCCCCTTAACCATAAGGCGGGCATGTAATCAGTAAAAGCTCTGCGGGTCTATATCCACGGCAAGCCGCAAGTCCCCCCGCAGACGGATCGGCGCGATCCAGTCGGCCAGTGCCTGCTGGATCGGAGCCCCCTTGGCCGCCTTGACGAGAAGCCGGACCCGGTGCCGCCCGCGCACCCGCGCGACAGGGGCTGGGGCGGGGCCGTAGACTTCGGCTCCGATGCGCCGCAGCGGCGCGGCATTGCGCGCCAGATGGGTGCCCAGATCGAACACCGCCGCGGCATCGGTACCCGACAGGATGATCCCGGCCATGCGGCCATAGGGCGGCACACCGGCGGCATGACGCTGGGCAGCTTCGGCAGACCAGAATGCCTCTTCGTCACCGGCCAGTATCGCCCGGATCACCGGATGTTCCGGCTGGCATGTCTGCAACAAGGCCACGCCGGGCTTGTCACTGCGCCCTGCCCGCCCTGTCACCTGCCGGATAAGCTGAAACGTGCGCTCGGCGGCGCGCAGGTCGGACCCCTGAAGCCCCAGATCTGCGTCGATCACCCCCACCAGCGTCAGCAAGGGAAAATTATGCCCTTTGGCCACCAGTTGCGTGCCGATGATGATATCCGCCTCTCCGTTCGCAATCGCGGCGATCTGCTCCTTGATCGCGCGGGCACTGCCGAACATGTCCGAGCTGAGCGTGGCGATACGCGCATCGGGAAAGGTCGCGGCCGCTTCTTCGGCCATCCGTTCCACCCCCGGCCCCACGGCGGCCATACGGCCTTCGACACCGCAGGACGGGCACGCTTCGGGCAAGGGGCGGGTTTCGCCGCACTGGTGGCACATCAGGCGCTTTAGAAACCGGTGTTCAACCATGCGCGCATCGCAGTGGTCGCACCCGACCTGATTACCGCAGGCCCGGCATACCGTAACCGGCGCATAGCCGCGTCTGTTGAGAAACAACAACGCTTGTTCGCCCCGATCCAGACACCCCTGAACCCGCGCCTTGAGGGTCGGCGAAATCCAGTGCCCCGGCGCCAGTTTTTCGGCGCGCATATCTATGGCCGCCATGTCAGGCAAGACCGCAGTCCCATAACGCGCGGCAAGATCCAGCCGGTCGTATTTTCCGGCCTGCGCGTTGGCCCATGTCTCAAGGCTGGGCGTGGCCGAGGACAGCACGACACGCGCCTGCCCCAGCGCCGCGCGCAGCACGGCCATGTCGCGCGCGTTATAGAGCACGCCGTCTTCCTGCTTGTAGGACGTATCGTGTTCTTCATCCACGATGATCAACCCAAGATCCCGGAACGGCAGGAACAGGGCCGAACGCGCACCCACGACGAACTGGGCCTGCCCTTCGCCGACCATGCGCCACACCCGGCGGCGTTCGGTCAAGGTGGCCCCGGAATGCCATTCCGCAGGGCGCGCGCCAAAGCGGGCCTCGACCCGATCGATGAATTCCGCCGTCAGTGCAATTTCGGGCAACAGCACCAGCGCCTGCCGCCCCTTGCGCAGGGTGGCCGCCACGGCCTCAAGGTAGACTTCGGTCTTGCCCGATCCGGTAACGCCGCGCAGCAGCGTGGTGCCATAGGCCCCGGTCTCCACCCCGGCACGCAGCACCGCCGCGGCCTGTTGCTGACTGTCCGTCAACTCGCGCGGGGCATAATTGGCATCCAACGGCGGAAACGGCAGGTCGCGAGGGCTGTCCTGTTCGACAACGGCACCGGTTTTGACCAACCCCTTGATCACCTGCGTGGAAACGCTGGCCATTTCGGCCAATTCGCCCAGCGTATAGGACAGCACGCCGGTATTTTCGAGAACCTCCAGAACGCGGGTGCGCGCATCGGTCATCCGTTCGGGGAGCCTATCGCCCTTGCGATAGACCTTGCGCATGGACGGTGGATCGCCAAGCCCCGGCACACGTGTGGCGAGGCGCAGCATCGCCGGCAGCGGGGTCAGGGTATATTCGGCGGCCCGGATCAGGAAATCACGCAACTCTGCCCGCATCGGAGCGACGTCCAGAACCCGTGACACCGCCCGCAGCTTGGCCGCGTCAAACCCGCCATCGCCCTTGCCCCAGACCACACCGATGACCTTGCGCGGGCCCAAGGGCACCTCAACAAAGGCCCCGAGATGGCACCCGCCCTCCGGCGCGCGATAGTCCAATGGACGATCAATCGGCTGGGTCGTCAGAACCGAGACGCGGCTGCCTTCATCGAAATATTGCACGCCCAGCACGCCGCGCCCTTTCTGCTTTGGGGTTTCGCCATCTGTCCCCTTGGGGTAAAGCCAAGCGTAGGCAACGCCAACCCCCAACAGATGCCCCGACACGGGCCAGAACATCAGGACACCGGCATGAAATTTTTCGTAGACACCGCAGAAATCGACGCCATCCGCGAACTTAACGATCTGGGAATGGTGGATGGTGTGACAACCAACCCGTCGCTGATCAAGAAATCCGGCCGCGATATTCTTGAGGTCACCAAGGAAATCTGTGATCTCGTTTCCGGCCCGGTCAGCGCCGAAGTCGTCGCAACGGACTCAGAGACCATGATCGCCGAAGGCCGCAAGCTGGCGGAAATCGCGCCCAACATCGCGGTGAAACTCCCCCTGACATGGGACGGGCTCAAGGCGTGCAAGGTGCTGAGCGGCGAAGGCAAGATGGTCAACGTGACGCTGTGTTTTTCGGCCAATCAAGCGCTTTTGGCGGCCAAGGCCGGGGCGACGTTCATCTCTCCGTTTATCGGACGTCTGGACGATATCAACATCGACGGGATGGACCTGATCGCCGACATCCGCACGATCTATGACAATTACGGATACGAGACCCAGATTCTCGCAGCGTCCATCCGCACGGTAAACCACGTTCTGGAAAGCGCGCGGATCGGGGCCGATGTGATGACCGCACCCCCGGAAGTCATTCAGAAACTGGCCGCCCATCCGCTGACCGACAAGGGCCTTGAGACGTTCCTCAAGGACGCGGCATCGGCGGGCATCAAGATCGTCTGAAACCGCCCCGTGGACGCGCGATGTTCATCGAAACATTGCGCGTCGCACGCGTGGGTGTCAGCAGGATCGCCCCCAGAACAATGGCTCCGGCAAGCCACTGTGCCGGACCAAGGCGTTCGCCATAGGCCAGCCAGCCGACAAGGAACATCATAGGCAGCTCAACCGCGCCCGCCATAGCCGACCGGGCCGCGCCGATCATCGGCGAACAAACCGAATATATCAGTTGCGGCACCAGCGCCGTGGCCAGCGCGATCCCAGCCACCAGAAGCCACGCATCCAGGCCGGAGGGAATCACCTGTTCCCACGATGCCCCCAGAACCAGTGGCAACAGCCCCAGAACCGATCCGCTCGACACAACCGTCAGCCGCGTGAGCGGTCGCAGCCCGGACAGCCGGTGCACCAGAACCGAGATACCCACGCCAAACCCGAACGGTGCCGCCAGAGCGAGGACCAGAGGCATCACCGGTGCTGGCCCCATGACCTCGGCACCACCTGCTATGATTGCGGCCAACAGGATCAGACCCGCAGCCAACATGGCACGCCCCGAAGGACGATCGGAAAACACCGCCCAAGCAACAACAAGCGTGAATACCGGGTAGGACATATAAATCACGCCCGCTGTGCCCACCGGCACCACCTGCAAGGCGTTCACGTATCCAACCCAGCCAAGCCCCATCACGGTGCCGGACCCCACACCCCAAAGAGCAGCGACCCGCGTATCGCGGTTCCACAACGCCCGCAGCAAGACCGGCAGAAACAACGCCGACACCAACACATACCGATAGAAGGCCACGGCAAATGGGGCCATTCCGGCGTCCGTAAGGCCCCGTGCAAAAAGCGGCACAACGCCGAACCCCATCGCGGCCACCACCACGCCCAGCGTGGCCAAACGCAATCGCAGCCGGTCCGACATTTTTTCCGTCACAGATTCCATTCCATTGCCATATCAGACACCCGCCTTTCGGCAACCCATGGCCGATCCGCCCTAATCAGAAAATCCAAGCCAATTTTTTCGGGCAATCCAGAATCCACCATGCTATAAACTTTGCAAACGACGAGGCGGACATGAGCAGCAGCCCGAAACTGGATACTTCCCTGCGCGATGCGATCATCGCCAAGCCTGGTGCCGTTCTGGACGACCAGGACATTATGCGCGCGCTGATTGCCGCGAATGAAAAGTCCATGGGCGCGAATATCGTGGATTTACGCGGCATTGCGATGGAACGGCTGGAGGCCCGTCTTGACCGGCTTGAGGATACGCACCGGTCGGTGATCGCCGCAGCCTATGAAAACCTCGCCGGAACCAATCAGGTGCACCGCGCCATTCTGCGTATGCTCGACCCGCTGGAGTTTGAAGCGTTCCTGCAGGATCTGAGCGGTGAAGTCGCTGAAATCCTGCGTGTCGATGTGATCGTTCTGGTGCTCGAATCAGCCGCCACCGACGAAGATCCGGCGATTCAGAGATTGGGCGACGTGCTGCGGATTGCTGAACCGGGGTTTGTCGATGACTACCTGACGCACGGGCGGGGTGGACAGGTTCGTCAGGTCACGTTGCGGCAGGTGCAGGGCGCGGATGGCGCGGTCTACGGAGACGCAAGCGACTGGATCCGTTCCGAGGCGTGTCTCAAGCTGGATTTCGGCAAGGGTCGCCTGCCGGGACTGCTCGTCATGGGGTGCGAAGACCCGCACCAGTTCAACCCGCAACAGGGCACCGACCTTTTGTCCTTCTTTGCCGGTGTGTTCGAACGGTCCATGCGGCGCTGGCTGGGATAATGTCGCGATGACGACCGGCATCGCTCCTGCCTGCCGCGACGCACTGGCCCGATGGCTTGACCATATGCGCGCGCTGGATGGTGCCGCCGAAAACACCATCGCCGCCTACACCACCGATCTGCGCGACTTCATCGCCTTTATGACCGAACACAGGGGCGGCCCACAGGGGCTTGGCGCGTTGGCGCAGATCACGGTCAGCGACATGCGGGCCTGGCTGGCGCGCACCCGCGCCGACGGGATCGGGCCGCGCTCGGTCGCGCGCAAGCTTTCAGCGGTCAAGAGCTTCTATCGCTGGCTTGCCGAACGCGAAGGATTTGAACCCACCGCCGTTCTGAGCGCCCGCAGCCCCAAATACACCCGCAAGCTGCCCCGGCCAATCGCCACAGACGCCGTCAACGATGTGCTGGAGACTGTGCGCGACGGCGCCCGCAACGATTGGGTCGGTGCGCGCGATGTGGCGGTTCTGACCCTGCTCTATGGATGCGGATTGCGTATCTCCGAAGCGCTGGGACTGACCTGTGCCGCGCTGCCACTGGATAATGCGCTGCGTGTTTCCGGCAAGGGTGGCAAGGAACGAATCGTTCCTGTTTTGGCGGCCGCACGGGAGGCGATAAACGCCTACGCCGCGCTATGCCCGTTTGCTGCCACGCCCGGACGGGCGCTGTTTGTCGGCGCACGTGGCGGCCCCCTGTCGCCGCGCATCGTGCAGAAATCCCTTGCCAATGCGCGCATGCAGCTGGGCCTGCCCGCCACCGCAACCCCCCACGCGCTGCGCCACAGCTTTGCCACGCATCTGCTATCGGCGGGTGGCGATCTGCGCGCGATACAAGAGCTTTTGGGCCATGCATCGCTGTCCACGACGCAGGCCTACACCGGTGTCGATGCTGCCCGCCTCATGGAGGTCTATGACGCGGCCCATCCACGAGCGGGCCGCAAATCGGGGTGATACCCGCGGCCGCGTATCATATCGCCACATGGCGCGGGCAATGATGGAAACCCATTTGCCCCCGGCGTTGTTTTGCGGCATTTATCGGCCATGATGACCCCTGCCTTTCGTGCCCTTTCCGTCCACCTGCTGACCGCCACCGGTGCCGTTTTCGCGATGCTATCGATGCTCGCCGCGGCAAATGAAGAATGGGACTTGATGTTCCTTTGGCTGGTCGTGGCCTTCTTTGTGGATGGCATAGACGGGCCGTTGGCGCGCAAATTCAACGTCAAGACCAACGCCCCGGAATTTGACGGTGTCCTGCTTGATCTGATTATCGACTATCTGACGTATGTATTCATTCCCGCCTTTGCCCTGTTCAAATCCGGGTTGATGGACGGCTGGTCCGGCTGGGTGATGATCATCCTCATAACATTTGCCAGCGCCATGTATTTTGCCGACACCCGGATGAAAACCAAGGACAATTCATTTTGGGGGTTTCCGGGGTGCTGGAACATGCTGGTGCTTGTTCTGTTCGCGCTGGAACCGGGATGGCAGATCTGTCTGGCGCTGGTCACGGTGCTCGCCGTGGCGATGTTCCTGCCGATCAAGTTCATTCACCCTGTCCGCACCGAACGCTGGCGCCTACTGTCGCTGCCCATGGCTCTGGCCTGGACATTTTTTGCAGGCTGGGCTGCGTGGGTGGATTTCCATCCCGAAAGCTGGGCGCATTGGGGGCTTGTCGTTACCTCGGTCTATCTGTTGGGTGCCGGGGCCGCGCAACAGATCCTGCGCCGGCCGGACGACTGATCCCACGCGCGGGCCGGGCAGTGGGCCAGACGGCGGGTCTACATCACATCCTCGATGGTGATCTCGCGGGTATTCAGCGTGAACGTCTCGCCCGCGCGCAGCCCCTGCATCGCTTGATAGATGGGGCTTGCCGTTGAAATACCCATATAGCTGACGCCTTCCGCCTCGAATGGTCCGGTAGAAACAAGCGCCACCAAATGACGCCCGCCCAGATCGATCACGGCACCGGGTCGCACCGTATCGGTGACCGAGAAGTCGGCATTTTCAATCGCGTCGATCTTGGCGTGATGGGCCTGCACCGGATGGTCAAACGCCGCAGCCAGATCCGCGTTTTCGCGCGAAGCCACCAGTTCGTCACGATCATGGCCCTCGCGCCCTCCCAATCTGGCATCGGCCAGAAAGCTTTCGTGATGCGCCTGGGCGGTGGCCAATTCGTCCTGCTCAAGCTGCATCAAACGCGCAACAATCGCCGCCTTGCGCGCGGCCCGGTCCTGCAATGCTGTCATTATCGTTCTCCCATGGGGTTCCTGCTCCTTACGCTGCGCCATCTTGCCTCTGGCGTGCCTTGATCTGGATCACACCCAGATCGCGCGACGGGCCAGGATCGTGGACACCCGCATTTTCACGCTGTCACGAACCGGCCCGCCCCGTGGCGCATCGAGCAGCGTGTTGAACCAATGTTCAGGCGGGTTGCGCCCGCGCCGGTTCCCGGGAAACTGCAAATCGCGCAACACCGCCTCTGCCTCGGGCGGCAAAAGATCCGGCACTGCCTGCCCCGCCAGCGCGCCCCAGACCGCCGTCCATAGACGCCCGACAGACCACGGATTATAGCCGCCGCCGCCAAGCACCAAAAATCGCGGTGACACCCCTCGCAAGGCGGACACCACGCCAAGGTGTGCACGGTTGGACATGCTTAAATGGGCTTGCGGGTCTTCTTCCACCCCGTCGGCACCGCATTGCAGAACCACCGCATCAGGCGCGAACCGGGCGACCGCAGGTGCCATCAGATGCTCGACGACAAAGGCCATCTCGTCGTCATGAAATCCACGCGGCACCGGCAGGTTGATCGCCGCGCCACCAGCATCGTCGTCGATTGGTCCGGTGCGCGGCCAAAGGCCCTCTTCGTGGACCGAAATCATCAGAATATCGGGATCTCCGCAAAAGGCATGGGCGACACCGTCCGGGTGATGCGCGTCGATATCCACATAGGCCACACGCCGAATGCCACGCGCGCGCAGCGACAATATCCCCAGGACCGGATCGTTGAGGTAACAGAAGCCGTTGGCCCGATCCGGCATGCCGTGATGGGTGCCGCCCGCCGGATGAAAGACCCCGCCTCCGGTGGCCAGCAACTCTCCGGCCAGAATGGATCCCCCCGCTGCCGTTGCCGGGCGCCGAAACATTTCTGGAAAAACCGGGTTCGATGCGGTGCCAAGCGAATACCGCGCCCTGTCTTCGGCGCTGACGCTCTGGCGGCGCTCGGCCCGCTGCAGAGCCTCTAGATACGCAGCGTTATGCCAATGGGCCAACGCCGCCATGCGCGCACGCGGCGAAGTCAGGTAAGCCGCCTTCGGCAACCACCCCAGTGCGCGCGACAGATCCATCACCGTGGACACCCGTGGGATGCGCAGCGGGTGCCCGCCCCCATAACTGGAATGGCGGTAAATCTCCGATCCGATGAAACGAGGCAACGTCATTGACCAAGAGCTATCACGCCCGCAGGCCCTGCCAAGCCTCCTGCTTCTTTCTCGTCCAAAATACCCAAATCCGACACCTGCCCCACAAGGCACGGTGGGGACTGGACCATGCGGCACCTCCTGCCTACTGTGCAGCCATGTTGCGATATGCACTCAAACGCCTGCTCTCTCTTGTGATCAGCCTCGCTGTTGCCAGCGTGGTGATTTTCATGGTGATCGAGGTCGCGCCGGGCGATCCGGCGCAATTCATGCTGGGGCTGAATGCCCAGCCCGATACAGTGGCGGCGCTCCGGGCGGAACTGGGGCTCGATCTGCCGAAATGGCAACGCTACCTGAGCTGGGCCGGAGGCATGATGACCGGGGATTTCGGGATGTCCTACACCTATCGCACGCCCGTGTCGCAAATGATCGCAGATCGCATGTGGGTGTCGCTGCCCTTGGCTCTTTATGCTCTGACGCTGTCCACCTTGATCGCCTTCCCGGCCGGCATCTTTGCCGCCGCGCATCGCGGCGGGCCGGGGGATGTCGCGGTGATGGGGGCGACGCAACTCGGGGTGGCCATTCCCAACTTCTGGTTTGCTATGATGCTGGTTCTCGTCTTTGCCATCAATCTGCGCTGGTTCAGCGCGGGCGGCTTTCCCGGCTGGGACGGTGGGGTCTGGGCAGGGCTCAAGGCGCTGACCCTTCCGGCCATCGCACAGGCATTGCCACAGGCCGCGATTCTGGCACGGGTGATGCGCTCTGCCCTGCTGGATGTTCTGGGCGAAGATTTCATCCGCACGGCCCGCGCCAAAGGGTTGAGCCGGCGTCAGGCATTGTGGCGACATGGGGTGCGCAATGCCCTGATTCCGGTTCTCACGATCATCGGGCTGCAATTTGCGTTTCTTCTGGCGGGCGCGATCATCATCGAACAGGTCTTTTATCTGCCGGGTCTGGGGAGGTTGATCTTTCAGGCGATCTCCTCGCGCGATCTGATCGTGGTCGAATCCGTTGTGATGTTGCTGGTCTTTGCAGTGATCGTCGTGAATTTCACGGTGGATCTGGCCTATGCCGCCGTTGACCCCCGCCTGAGGAACCGCACATGAGAGGCCGGCGCAACCTGATCGCGGGCGCGATGCTCAGCGCGGTGTTCGTGCTGGCGGCACTGGTGTCCTTTGTCTGGACACCGCACGATCATACCACAATGAATATCCCGGCCAAACTGCGCCTGCCGGACAGCGCGCATTGGCTGGGCACCGACCATTTTGGCCGTGATCTGTTCTCGATGATCATGGTCGGCGCGCGCACCTCCATCGCGGTCGCACTGGTTGCGGTCGGGATCGGAATGGGGCTGGGTGTGCCGCTGGGACTGGCCGCGGCGGCGCGCAAGGGGCGCTGGATCGACGAATTCATCATGCGCGGCAACGACCTGATCTTTGCCTTTCCCTCGCTTGTCATCGCGATTCTGATCACCGCCGTGTTCGGTGCGGGGGCGGTCAATGCGATCATTGCAATCGGGATTTTCAATATCCCTGTCTTTGCCCGCATCACCCGCGGGGCCGCGCTTTCTCTTTGGGAACGCGACTTTATCCTTGCGGCGCGCGTCGCCGGAAAATCGGCGGCGCGGATCAGCGTGGAGCATATCCTGCCCAACGTCGGCAACCTTTTGATCGTGCAAGGCACCATACAGTTCAGCCTTGGCATTCTGGCAGAAGCGGGCCTGTCCTATGTCGGTCTGGGCGCGCAGCCCCCGACACCAAGCTGGGGCCGAATGCTTGCCGATGCCCAGACGCTTGTCAGCATCGCACCGCATCTGGCGCTGGTTCCGGGTATGGCGATCATCACCACGGTTCTCGGCCTGAACCTGCTGGGCGATGGGCTGCGCGACTGGTTGGACCCGAGATTGAGGGTGGCCCGCACATGAGCTTGCTTTCCATCGAGAATCTGTCTCTGTCGATCCACGGAACCAATATCCTGCGGGATGTTTCGCTGCGGATCGAACCCGGAGAAATCCACGCTGTCACCGGCGAAAGCGGCTCCGGGAAATCCATGACGGCCTTCACTGTTATGCAACTATTGCCAAACGGGGCCAAGGCATCGGGCCGGGTGATGCTGGGCGGCGATGACGTCTTGCAAGCCGATGAAGCCCGCATGTGCAGCCTGCGCGGGGCGCGCGTGGGTATGGTGTTTCAGGAACCTATGACCGCGCTCAACCCGGTCAAGACGATTGGCGATCAGGTTGCTGAAACGATTCTGATTCACGGTGCGATGCCACGCGATGCCGCCTATGCGCGTGCCCGCGAGGTGCTGCAACGCGTCGGCCTTCCAGAAGACCGGTTCCCCTTGTCGCGGTATCCCCATGAGCTGAGCGGCGGCCAGAGGCAGCGTGTGGTGATTGCCATTGCCATCGCCCTGCAACCTGACCTTCTGATCGCGGACGAACCTACCACGGCGCTCGACGTGACGACACAGGCGCAGATCCTCGATCTGCTCAAGCGGCTGGTGTCCGAAGACGATATGGGCATGTTGATGATCACCCACGATCTGGCAGTGGTGGCCGACATGGCCCACCGCATCACCGTAATGCGCCATGGCGAAGTGGTCGAAACCGGGCCGACCGCAGAGCTGTTGCGCAATCGCCGCCATCCTTACACGCGGATGTTGTTCGAGGCGTCGACCCATCAGGTGAACCTGCCGCCGCTGCCGCCACCTGCCCCCTTGCTCGAAGCCCGCGATGTGCGCCGCAGCTACCGGTTGCCCCGCACCAGGCTGCTTGAAGCGCCCGGCGAATTCGAAGCTGTGCGCGGGGTAAGCTTTACGCTGAATGCAGGTGAACGGCTGGGGCTGGTGGGCGAATCCGGCTGTGGCAAGTCCACCCTGACCCGCGCCATTCTGGGGCTCGAACCGTTGCAGGGCGGCGAAATCCTTCTGAATGGCGCCCCCATACGCGCACAAGGGCGCGAGGCGGACGCCATACGCCGCAGCATGCAGGTGGTGTTTCAGGATCCCTTCGGAAGCTTCAACCCCCGTCATCGGGTCAACCGGCTGATTACCGAACCGTTTCATCTGCTGCCCGATCCCCCGCGCGGCGCGGCGCGCGAGGCGGCCATATCCGAGGCCCTGCACGCCGTAGGCCTGTCACCGGACGATGCGCGCAAATATATCCACGAGTTTTCCGGTGGTCAGAGGCAACGCATCGCGATTGCCCGTGCGTTGATCATCAAGCCTGACCTGATCCTGTTTGACGAAGCGGTCAGCGCGCTTGATGTTTCGGTGCGGGCGCAAATCCTCGATTTGCTGGCCGATTTATGTGCGCAATACGGGCTGGCCTATCTGTTTATCAGCCATGACCTGAGTGTTGTGCGCTCTGTGACGGATCGGGTCATGGTCATGCAGGCTGGCGAAATCGTTGAAGAAGGCATAACCGAAGAGGTGTTCAGCAATCCGCAACACCCCTACACACGCGCCCTGATTGCTGCGGCACCGGTTCTCGATCTGGAGGGAGCGGCATGAACCTGACCCGAGTCGATGACACCAACGCGGACCCTGTCTTGCGAATGGTGCCCGTATATCTTCGTGAAATTGCACCCGATCTTGCCGCACCTACAGAGGATCGTATCGCCCGTTTCTGGCAGGAAAAGAACCGCAACGCCTATCTTTTGGGTGATCCCGAAGCTCCGGACGGATTTGCCATGACGCGCAGGATCACGCCCCGGCTGATGGAGCTGTGTGAATTCTACATTCGTCCGGAATGCCGGGGTTGGGGACGAGGCCGCAGCGGGGCAGCCGCCGTGATCTCGACCCGGCGCGGCGCATGGCGACTGGGCATTGCGCGCGACGCCCAGCAAGCTGGCGAGTTCTGGAAAAGCGTCCTTGAAGCGATGCCGAATGTCACCGGTCTGAAAGCTGGCCCGCCTCTGACCCCTTTCCACAAACAAAGCCTCACTTTCATCGTTACGGAGAGATGAATATGTCCCTTCCTCTTTGGTTCGACCCCGCACTTTGCCTGATCGGCGGTGAATGGGTGCCCCCTCGGACCGGGGCGACCCTGCCCCTTGTGAATCCTTCAGACGGCAGCGACCTCGCTCGGATTGCGCGTGGTGGGTCCGATGATATCGACGCGGCAGTGAACGCGGCCCACACCGCACGAGCAGGTGCATGGGGCAAGATGACAGCGCTTGAGCGTGGGCGCATCCTGACCCGGATCGGGCAAATTGTGCTTGAGCGCGCAGACGATCTGGCCGTCCTTGAGGCCGCCGATGTTGGCAAACCCCTGACACAGGCCCGCGCCGATGCGGTGGCGCTGGCGCGATATATGGAATTCTACGGGGGTGCTGCGGACAAGGTGATGGGCGAAACCATCCCTTATCTGGACGGCTATACCGTCTATACCCTGCGCGAACCGCATGGTGTGACCGCGCATATCGTCCCGTGGAACTATCCGATGCAGATCATAGGCCGATCGGTTGGCGCTGCGCTGGCGATGGGCAATGCCTGCGTTCTTAAACCCGCGGAAGAGGCCTGCCTGACCGCGCTTGCCTTTGCCCATATCGCACAGGAAGCTGGCCTTCCCGAAGGCGCACTGAACGTGGTGCCGGGTCTGGGTGCAGAGGCCGGAGCCGCGCTGTCGGGTCATCCGCGAATCCAGCATATTTCGTTCACCGGATCGGTGGCCACCGGCGCGCTGATCCAGCAAGCCGCAGGCCGTAACGTGGTGCCTGTCACGCTGGAATTGGGGGGCAAGTCTCCGCAGCTTGTCTTTGACGACGCCGATCTGGACGAAGCGTTGCCGTTTCTTGTGAACGCCGGGTGCCAGAACGCTGGTCAGACTTGTTCAGCCTCGTCGCGCATTCTGGTCCAAAGGGGCGTCTATGATGAGGTGTGCCGCCGGATGGCCGACGCCTACGGCACACTCACTGTTGGCCCCGCGATGCAGGATCACCGGGTTGGCCCCCTGATTTCCGCCCGCCAAAAGGAAATCGTAGAGGGGTTCCTAGGCAAGGGAGCAGATCTGCGCGTGGCCGCACGGGGCGTTCTGGTCGACAATGCGCCGGACACCGGGGCTTATGTCCTTCCAACGCTTTTTGCCGATGTGCCCCCCGATCACCCGTTGGCGCGGGATGAAATCTTTGGGCCCGTCCAAGTGATCATTCCGTTCGATACAGAAGAAGAGGCCACAGTCATCGCAAACAGCACCGATTACGGTCTGGTTGCGTCGGTCTGGTCTCGTGATGGGGCGCGGCAAATGCGGCTTGCCCGGAAATTGCAGGCCGGTCAGGTGTTTCTGAACAATTATGGCGCGGGTGGCGGTGTCGAACTTCCCTTCGGCGGGGTCGGAAAATCCGGTCATGGCCGTGAAAAGGGGTTCGAGGCGCTTTACGGGTTTTCCGTGCTCAAGACCGTGGCGGCCCGCCACGGCTGAGGTCGTCGGCACGGGGTGGAGCCGAAACCCCACCCCGTCCAGAATTAGCCCAAGGCCCCATCGCAACGTCCGCAGACACCGGCGTGGGAATGGCTGCCCACATCAGGCAGGATCTTCCAGCAACGCTGGCACTTCTCGCCCTCGGCACGATCGAACACCACCGCGATTCCCGGTGCTTCGGCCATGGTGAACGCCTCTGCGGGGGCGTCCTCACCGCTCAAAGTCAGGGCAGACGTGATGCACAGATCCTCGAACGCCACGCTTTCCAGTGCCGCGCGTGTCTCGGCATCAGCCACATAGACAACCGGGGCTGCTTCGAGCGATGCACCAATCACCTTTTCGGTGCGCTGCACCTCAAGCGCAGCGGTCACCACCCGGCGCGCGCGGCGCACGGCAGCCCACTTCGCGGCAAGCGCATCGTCGCGCCACGCCTTCGGGGTTTCAGGGATATCCACCATGTGGACCGAGCTTTCGTCACCGGGGTAGCGTTCAAGCCAGACCTCTTCCATGGTGAACACAAGGATCGGTGCCAACCACGTGGTCAGGCGATGGAACAACAGGTCAAGCACTGTCCGCGCGGCCCGGCGACGCAACGTGTCGCCATCGCAATACAGGGCGTCCTTGCGCACATCAAAGTAATAGGCCGAAAGGTCCACCGTGGCGAAATTGAACACGGCGGAAAAGACACCCTGGAAATCGAAGGCGGCGTAACCCTTGCGCACCACCTCATCCAGTTCGGCCAAGCGGTGCAGCACCCAGCGTTCCAACTCAGGCATGTCTGCCGCATCCACACGATCTGCTTCGCTGAAATCATTCAGCGACCCAAGCATGAAGCGCATCGTGTTGCGCAAACGGCGATAGCTGTCGGCAGTGCCCTTGAGTATCTCAGGTCCGATGCGCTGATCGGCGGTGTAATCCGTCTGCGCCACCCAAAGCCGCAGGATATCCGCGCCATATTGGTTGATCACCGTTTGCGGCGCGATGATGTTGCCCAGCGATTTGGACATCTTCATGCCCTTTTCATCGAGCGTGAACCCGTGGGTCACCACATTACGATAGGGCGCGCGCCCATAGGTGCCGCAGCTTTGCAGCAAAGACGAATGGAACCAGCCACGATGCTGATCCGTGCCTTCCATATAAACATCGGCAATGCCGTCCTCGGTCCCGTCTTCGCGGTCGCGCAGAACGAAAGCGTGGGTGGAGCCGCTATCGAACCACACGTCGAGGATATCGAACACCTGTTCATAGTCGTCCGGGTTCACGATCCCCGACAAGAACCGCTCCTTGGCCCCGTCTTCGTACCACGCATCCGCGCCTTCGGCCTCGAAGGCTTCGACGATCCGGGCGTTGACCTCTGCATTCCGCAGAAGGAAATCCGCATCCGTGGGCAAAACGCCCTTGCGGGTAAAGCACGTCAAAGGCACGCCCCAGGCGCGCTGGCGTGACAGAACCCAATCGGGCCGGGCCTCCATCATGGAATGCAGACGGTTCCGGCCAGATTTCGGCGTCCATTTGACATTGTCGATCTCGGTCAGGGCGCGTTCGCGGATGGTGGTGCCGTGCATGTCCTGCCCGTCGCCCACCGGCTTGTCGATGGCCGCGAACCACTGCGGTGTGTTGCGATAGATCACCGGTGCCTTGGACCGCCACGAATGCGGGTAGGAGTGTTTGATCTTGCCACGCGCGAGCAGACCGCCCACCTCGGCCAGTTTGTCGATGACGGCCTTGTTCGCGTCGCCCTCACCGCCCTTGCGGTTGAGGATATACTTGCCGCCAAAGAACGGCAGATCGGCGCGGAAACCCCCATCGTCCATCACGTTATACGTGATGACCTGATCAAGCATGCCCAGATCGCGGTAAAGCTCGTATTCCTCCATCCCGTGTGACGGCGCACAGTGGACGAACCCTGTGCCTTCCTCGTCCGTGACGAAATCCGCGGCGCGGAAATCGCGCAGGTCGTCCCATTCGCCGTTGGCCCCTTCGGCCCCGGCGAGGGGATGTTTGAGAGATTTGATGAAAACCGGATCAACGTCTGCAACACGCCGATACATTTCGCCGTTCAATCTTGCGCGAGACATTACTTGGTCGGCCAACTTGTCGGCCAATACTAAGCGTTCGCCGACAGCAGCCCAACATTCTTCAGGTGTCTCTACAATTTCATAAAGCCCGTAGGAATAGTCGGCACCATATACAACAGCCTTATTTGAAGGGATCGTCCAAGGCGTTGTCGTCCAGATGACAACCTTTGCACCGCGAAGTAGCCCTAACTGTTCATCTCCTTTTGCCATCTGCTCTGGCAACAAAGGGCGCCGCTCGCCACGGGGACCGTGATTTGTCCAGCTATCTCGTTCAAAGAGTTCCGCCACCTCAAACTTCACCCAGATCGTAAAGCTTTCCTTGTCGTGATACTCGACTTCCGCTTCGGCCAGCGCGGTTTGCTCGACCGGCGACCACATCACCGGCTTTGACCCCTGATAAAGCGTGCCGGTCATCAGGAACTTCATGAATTCCTCCGCGATCACACGCTCGGCGTGGAAATCCATCGTCAGATACGGCCGTTCCCACGACCCGGTGATGCCCAGACGCTTGAACTCCTCGCGCTGCACGCCAACCCAGTGTTCGGCAAACTTTCGGCATTCGGCGCGGAAATCGTTGATCGGCACCTCGTCCTTGTTCTTACCCTGCTTGCGATATTGCTCTTCGATCTTCCATTCGATGGGCAGACCGTGGCAATCCCAACCGGGGATATACCGGCTGTCAAACCCCATCATCTGATGGCTGCGCACGATCATGTCCTTGATCGTCTTGTTCAGCGCGTGACCGATATGCAGATTGCCGTTGGCATAGGGCGGTCCGTCGTGCAGGCAGAACACCGGGCGGCCTTTCTGGGCGCGCAGGCGGTTGTAAAGGTCAATTTTCTCCCATCGGGCCAGCCATTCCGGCTCGCGTTTGGGCAGGCCCGCGCGCATCGGAAATGTGGTCTTGGGCAGGTTCAGCGTATCTTTGTAGTCAGGCGTTTCGGCGCACATGTCTGGCGTCCTCGGATCATGTCAGGAAATATGGGGAAGGATCGGTGCGACAACTCGAACACCTTTGCCCGGCAGCTCGGAACGATCAGAGCGCCGGGACACTAATTCGAATGATAATCGCGAAATGGCGTGTCATGGCGCGGGTTATAGGCCCCCTCCCCGCGCGTGTCCAGCGCACCACGGTTTTCGCCAGTGCGACCGCCTTTGACGGCAGAGGTTTTCCCGAAACAGGCACGGTTCGGATGCTCCTTAGTCACACATGGAACAACGCGCCCACCACATAGGCCAGCGCCGCCGCCACACCTCCGATGCCCAGCGTCTCCAATCCTGACCGCCACCACGCCGTCATTGCCCAAAGGCTCTTGAGCGCGCCAATGCCAAAGAACACCACAAGCGTCATCCAGACGGACACCCGGAACGCATCCTCCATCCCAAGCAGAAACGGCAACAGTGGAACCAGACCCGCCATCAGAAAGGCGGCAAAAGTGGCCAGTGCTGCGCGCATCGGGCGCGGGTCCGCGCCGCCGACACCGTATTCACCCTCCATCATCATCTCGATCCACGCGTCCCGGTTCTGGGCGATGGCGTCGGTCGCCGCCTTCAAAGCGGCACCCTCCAACCCTTTGCGGCGCAGGATCTCAGCCAGTTCTTCCCTTTCGCCTTCTGGATAAAGATCAATATGCCGTTCCTCGATCCGGCGCAGACGGCGGATGTTGTCCAACTCGGCCTTGGTGCCGGAATAATTCCCCGCTGCCATGGAAAACCCGTCAGCCAGAACATTGGCCATGCCAAGTGCGACGATCACAAAGGGCGATAATCCCGCCCCTGCGACCCCGGCGACGATGGCAAAGGTGGTGACCGACCCGTCGATGCTGCCATAAATGACATCGCGCAGAACCCCGGGGCCGTTTGCGGCGTCGATGCGCGCGCGGATTTCAGCGTGGCTGTGTCCATGATCCTTCATGGAGCACTTATAGGACGGCAAGGCCACCCCGACCTTGTGCCAGATCAATCCCGGCTGATCAGTCCCGACAGGGCCCGGCGCACCAAACCGCGCACTGACGGCCGGTGACGGTCGGAAAACGGCAATGGTCGGCACACCTCCATTGCGGCGACGCCCACCCGCGCGGTCAACGCTCCGTTCACGAGGCCTTCGCCAAACCTCCGGGACAACTTGCCCAGAAGCGAGCCGCCCAGCACATGCTCAAGCATGTCTTCGCCGACAGCCACTGCACCTGTGGCCACCAAATGCGACAGCACCGCTCGCGCCAGCCGCCAGCTTCCCAAGACGCCGGAACGCCCGCCGTAGATTTCGGCGATACGGCGGATCATACGCAGGTTCACCGTCATCGCCGCGAAAACATCGGCCAGTGCCAATGGCACGAGCGCGGTTACCGTCGCCACCTGTCTTGCGGCGGTTTCAACCTCGGCGCGGGCGGCCGCGTCAAGCGGTGTCATTACTTCGGCTTCCAGCAGGTCAAGCAGTCCATCGGCATCCAGTTGATCACCGGATAGGTCCTCGAACCGCCCACGTGCCCAGCGGGTATCTTCGCGCCCGGCGTAGAGCTTGATCAAATCCCGCGAAAATTGGCGCGCGGCGCGCAGTTCTCCGCCCGACCGGGCCGCGGTGGCATCATGGCGCAGATGGTCAAGTCGCGCCAAACGCCCGAATGCGGCCGCTTCGCGCAGCGCAAGGGCACCCAGCACCAGAAGAAACGCCGCGACCAGCCCGCTCATCGCCCAGCCGAGAACCGGCGCAGACGCAATCAGACCGGTCACCACATCCCACGCGGCCAACGACACGAACGCCCCCAGCACGGCAGCAAGAAGCCCCCAGAACCACCGACCGAGCCGCGATGGCTTGCGCGCCGCAACGCGCGCGGCAATCTGCATCGCTTGCCCTTGGGCGGTGGGGGTCGTGATATCTGGCACCGGCGGTGCATCGGCCACAGATGGCGCGTTTGCGTCCCCGTCCAGTTCAATCACAACCGGTCGCTTGGCCATTACTCAGCCCTTTCCCATAGAAAACGGATATCGGGCAGATGTTCGTCATTGCGGGCCCCGTCGGTCCGTTCAACCTCGGAGAAACCATGACGTCGATAGAATGCCTGCGCGCAATTGTTGGCCTGAAATGTCCAAAGCTCCAGTGCGTCCAAGGCCGCTTGCGCGCCCTGCAGCAGAGCCGCCCCATGCCCGCGTCCGCGTGCCTCTGCACCCACGTAAAGGGCCTGAACGCGGGGACCATCAAGGGCAATGAAACCGACCACGCGTTCGTTCTGTTCGACCACCGACACCCAGCCGCGTTCGATCATCATACCCGCAAATCCGAGATCCTGCGCACGGCTGTGAATGCGCGGCATCCAAGGGGTGGTGTCGATGAATTCCGACAGGATCGCGCCCACGCGCCCGGCATCGGTGGATCGGGCACAGCGGATGTGGCGGTCAGGCGTGTGGCAAGACGTCATAACCGGTCACCGATCAGAAATTGGGCCGCCCGATCCAACCGAATGTGGGCTGGCCCGTCGCCGGGCCTGATCGCAAGCGGTGCCGGGGCGAACTTCATCATGTCGTAGTCCCCGTCCAGCCAGGCCTGCGCACCAGTGCGCGCGGGTTGCAAAAGCTGTGCGGGATCTTCGGGCAAATGGCCGGGAAAGGTCACAACGCTGCGCCCGTCGTGAAGGCGACCGCGCACCATGCCAAGCTCTTCTCCCTCGACCGTGCGCATGTCCTCCGTGGTCGCGCGCAGTGAGGCGATGGAGATTGCATCGGTTTTTGCACCGGCGAACTGGGCGCGATCGCGCGCCTCGCGGGTGAGTGCCGCCATGATTGCGGTCAGCCGGGGGTGTTGTTCGTGGTGGATGTGGTCGGCCTTGGTCGCGGCGAACAGGATACGTTCCACCCGTTTCCCCCGGATCAGACGCGAAAGGATATCGTTGCGTCCGGGACGGAACGCCGACAGGATCGCGGCCATCGACCGGCGCATATCTTCAACCGCAGCAGGCCCGCTGTGGATCGCTCCAAGCACATCAACCAGAACGACCTGCCGGTCGATCCGGGAAAAATGATCGCGAAAGAAAGGTTTGACCACGCGGGTCTTGTAGGCCTCGAACCGCCGCGCGCATTCCCGCGCCAACGATCCGCGCGGCGCTGCGGTTTCAGGCAGCGGCGCAAAGGTCAGTACCGGTGATCCCTCAAGATCGCCCGGCAACAGGAAACGCCCCGGCGCACAATCGGAAAAGCCGGCGTCCCGCGCCGCCTGCAAATAGGCTGCGAATTCCGCCGCAAGATCCCGCGCAACTGTTTCATCCAGCGGAGCGTCCGGGTCGACAGCCTCCAGACGTTTCAGGAACGCCGACGCCTGTGGCCGATCCGCAATGCGGGCCAGCACCTCGTGCGACCATGTGGTGAAATCACGATCCAGAAGCGTGAGGTCCAGCAGCCATTCGCCCGGATAATCAACGATATCGAGATGCACCGTGCGCGGACCCTGCACCCCCGCCAACAACCCCGAGGGCCGCACCCGAAGCGACAGGCGCAATTCCGACACCGCGCGGGTGCTTTCAGGCCAAACAGGGGCCGAACCGCTGAGCGCGCCAAGATGGTTTTCATAGTCAAACCGCGGCACGGTATCATCGGGTTGGGGTTGCAGAAAGGCCGCCTCGATCCGCCCTTCGTGAACTGCCGCCAATCCCGGCATACGCCCGCGATCCAGCAGGTTGGCCACCAAAGACGTGATGAACACCGTCTTTCCCGAACGGGCGAGACCGGTGACGCCGATACGGATCACCGGTTCGAACAGCGTCTCAGAGACACGATCCCCAACGGTTTCAACGCCGCGCCAGATCCCATCGGCCAATGAAGATAGTCCCAAGCGCCCTGCTCTCCCGTTCGGTTCTGGTTCAAGATAGGTATCGAGTGCCGCAGACACCAGCCCCGCCACCTCTTGCCCGGATCGTTTTGACGGGTTAGGTCGCGGACATGCCCAGATATGCGTTTAAAATCGAATATGACGGTAGCCCTTTTGTCGGATGGCAAAAGCAGAAGAACCTGACATCTGTCCAAGGTGAAATCGAAGCCGCGCTGGCGCGGTTGGAACCCGGACCGCACAACATCGCCGGTGCAGGCCGCACCGACGCAGGCGTGCACGCCTTCGGTCAGGTGGCACATTGCGACCTGACACGCGATTGGGATCCGTTTCGCCTGTCCGAGGCAGTGAACTATCATCTCAAGCCCGCGCCAGTAGCTATCACCGCTTGCGCGCGGGTCGCGCCGGACTGGCACGCCCGGTTCTCGGCGGTTGAGCGGCGCTACCTGTTTCGCCTTTTGCCACGCCGCGCGCCTGCGACGTTTGACCGGGGTCGCGTCTGGCACGTGAAAAAATCTGTAGATGTGGCGGCCATGCACGACGCCGCGCAAGGGCTGCTGGGCACGCATGATTTCACCACGTTCCGGTCGACGATCTGTCAGGCCCTGAGCCCTGTCAAAACGCTCGATGCGCTGGACGTGGTCGAGGCGGAAGGAACCTCTGGTCCCGAAGTGCATTTCCACGTGCGGGCACGATCCTTTCTGCACAATCAGGTGCGCAGCTTCGTGGGAACGCTGGAACGTGTCGGCGCGGGCAGCTGGACCGCCCAAGACCTTATGGACGCGCTTGAAGCCCGCAACCGTGCCGCCTGTGGTCCGGTCAGCCCGCCAGACGGGCTTTATCTTGCCGGTGTCGGATACCCAGAGGATCCGTTTGCCTGAGATGACAAAACGGGCGGGGATCTCCCCCGCCCGTTTTGGGTTTGCCGATCTTGCAAGCCAATAGCGCGTTACTTCAGCAGGCTCATCACGTTTTCGGCGGTCTTGTTGGCCTGAGCGAGCATTGCGGTGCTGGCTTGGGACAGGATTTTGGTGCGCGCCATCTCGGATGATTCTTTCGCGAAATCCGCGTCCATCACACCGGACCGCGCCGCTTCGACGTTGACGGTGATGTTGGTCAGGTTCGAGATCGTGCTGTCGAGCCGGTTGGACACGGCACCGAGATCGGAACGCGCCTGGCTGACTTTCTGAAGTGCCACGTCGATCACCTTGAGGGCTTCAGCCGCGCCTTCCAGAGTGGACAGGTCGATTTCCGCGACCGAGTTCAGGTCGGAGGTGTTTGCTGCTGCTTCAAGGAAAACCGTGCCTGCGGTCACAACATCGGTGCCTGCCGAAAACTGCTTGGTGGAGCTCAGTTCGACCTGACCGGTGACGGCCATTGCATTGTCGGTGTCATCCAGCGTTGCAGTGTGCACACCGGCGGTGGAGCCCGCAGCCGTTTCATCGGCGTTCAGCGCGGTGCTTCCCATCGTGGTGGTGCCGGTGCCGGTGGTGAAGTTGTCGATCAGGATGTCGCCGCCGGTGGAATCGGTCAGGATGATTTCCGAGTTGTCCGCGCCCATCTTGGCGGTCACGCCGGTGCGGCCCGACTGGTTGTTGATCGCGTCGGCAATCCCGCGCAGGTCGCTTGTGTCGGAAATCGCGGCTGTCCCGATGCTGACACCGTTCACGTCAAAGGTCACCGTGTCGGCAGCCGAAAACGCGTCCAGCTTGACGTTGGTTTCGGCGCTTGCGGTCACGCCGGTGGAGGCGGTCACGTTGTTGACGGCAGCGGCCAGTTCCTCGGCGGACTGACCGGCGGTGGTCGTGATTTCGGTGCTGCCAGCAAAACCGGTGATGTTCAGCGTGGTCGCGGCTGCGATGCCGGTGTCGGTGGTGCCTGCGCCTGCGGCCAGCGACACGTTGGTTGTCAAGACATTCGATCCGATGGCCGTGGCGGCGGCGCTTTCCACGCTGACGTTCAGGATCTGGCCCGAATCCGCGCCGATCTGGAATTGCTTGCCCGAGAAGGAACCATCCAGAACGTTCATTCCGTTAAAGGTGGTGTCCTTGGCAACCCGGTTGATTTCGGTCACGAGTTGTTTCGCTTCGGAATTCAAGTTGCTGCGGTCGCCGGATGTGTTCGTGTCGTTGGACGACTGCACCGCCAGTTCGCGCAGACGTTGGAGCATGTTCGATACTTCGACATGCGCGCCTTCGGTGGTGTCCAGCAGGTTCTTGGCGTCGGTTGCGTTGCGCACCGCCTGGTTCAGGCCGGTGATCTGCGATGTCATCTTTTCCGCGATGGCCATGCCTGCGGCGTCATCCTTGGCTGCGTTGATGCGCAGCCCCGAGGACAAACGCGACATCGCCTGGT
>JAUIAS010000059.1 GCA_030425395.1 Alphaproteobacteria bacterium | reverse complement strand
GGCATGAAGGGAAACATGGACACAGAAGCGAGCCGTGGACGCGCCGACAGACATGACCCATCAGTCGAACCGCACCCGATGACGGGAAAGCGTTCCGGCTCAGCGACTATTTCAGCGAACTGTTAGGGCGCGCCCGTTTTTGTCACGCGGTCGCCTTGGTCAGCGCCTGATCAAGATCGGCAATCAGGTCATCGGCATCCTCGATCCCGATGGAGATACGCACGACTTCCGGCGCGGCGCCGGCGGCGCGCTGCTGGTCTTCTGACAATTGGCGGTGAGTGGTCGATGCCGAATGGATGATCAGCGACCGGGTATCGCCAAGGTTGGCAACATGGCTGAAGATCTCCAGCGAGTTCACCAGCTTTACGCAGGCGTCATACCCGCCCTTGATGGCCACGGTGAACAGCCCGCCCGCGCCCTTTGGGCAAATCCGGGCAACGCGATCGTGGTAGGGGGAACTTTCAAGCCCGGCGTAGGTGACGTAATCGACACGCTCGTCGCCTTCCAGCCACTTGGCGATTTTCTCGGCGTTCTCCACATGGCGCTGCATGCGCAGCGACAGGGTTTCGATCCCCATCAGCGTGTAATGCGCGGCTTGCGGGTTCATCGTCATGCCCAGATCACGCAAACCGATGGCAATGCCATGGAAGGTAAAGGCCAGCGGCCCGAAAGTTTCGTGAAATTTCAGACCGTGATAGGCGGGTTCCGGTGCCGACAGGGACGGAAACTTGTCCGAGGCGGACCAGTCAAAGCGGCCCGAATCAACGATTGCGCCGCCCGTCACGGTGCCATTGCCCGTCAGGTACTTGGTTGTCGAGTGCACCACCAGAGTGGCCCCGTGTTCGATAGGGCGGCACAGGTAGGGGGTGGCTGAGGTGTTGTCCACGATCAGCGGCAGGCCTGCGTCATCGGAGATTGCAGAGATGGCATCGAGGTCGGTGATATAGCCGCCGGGGTTTGCGATGGCTTCGCAGAACACCGCGCGGGTGTCGTCATCAATGGCCTCTTTCACCGCGTCGAGATCATCGAAATCGACGAACTTGGCGGACCACCCAAAGCGTTTGATGGTCTGGCTGAATTGGGTCACCGTTCCGCCATAGAGGCGGGTAGAGGCAACAACGTTCTTGCCAGGGCCCATAAGCGGGAACAAAGCCATGATCTGGGCCGCGTGCCCCGAAGAACAGCATACCGCGCCAACGCCGCCTTCGAGGGTGGCGATACGTTCCTGAAGAACCGCGATCGTGGGGTTGGTCAGACGCGAATAGATGTAACCGACCTCTTGCAGGTTAAACAGCGCAGCGGCATGATCGGCATCGCGGAACACGTAACCCGTGGTCTGATAGATCGGGGTCTGGCGTGCGCCGGTTGCCGGATCGGGGCGCGCGCCGGCATGGATTTGCAAAGTGTCGAACCCGTAGGTCGGTCCCTCGGACATGGAGTATCTCCTTTGATTTTTTACCGCCTCTTCTGCGGCGTCGCGCAGAGGTCACCACAGTGGACGCGGTTGGGCAACCGCTATTTTCAGGGCTGGGTCGGATCGGCACCGGGATACCGCACCCTCTTTGATAACGTAGTGTGATGATACGTTGACATGGGGTCACACCGGGCGTAACGTACCGTCACACTACGTTGGCGTGCCGCTGAAATCGCCGGGCGTGGTGTCCCTTTTCCCCGTGAGGTTGCCCATGGCACTTGATACCGATACCCCCGATCCCGCCGCGAAACCCCGCCGCAAGGGCGCAAGCGAAGACGCGCGCGTGGTTCTGACCCTTGATCCCGGTGTGCGCAAATACCTGCAGTTTCAGGCGCGCGGGGCCAAGATGGATGTGAACCAGTTTGTGCTCAAGCTGATCGAAGACCACGTCTGCGATACAGCGCCCGCAGAAATGCCAATGGCACAGCGGATCCGCGCCCGCAGGCAGGTCATCGCGCATGTTGTGGAAACCGCGCGCCGCATCGACGGCGAAGGGGGCTTTGACCCGCACTTTGTTCTCAGCGTGATGAAGGCGGCGTCCCAGAGCGCTGAATTCCGCGCCCAGCACGATACCGCCATCGGGGTCGGCAGCCAGCGCGCCGCCAAGGTCGAACGCAACCGCGCCGCGCTGAACCAGCAACTTGGCCGGTTGATCAAATCGGCGGTGCGCGCCCGGAGCCTGCGCAATGCCGCAGGGCGCATCACCCGCGCCCAGGTCGACGGCGAGATGATCTCAAGCTACACCCTGCTTGAAAAACCCCCGGCCAAGCCCGAGGCCGACTAAGCTTTTGGGTGGGCGTCCCATTCGCCCGCCCGGCTCTAGCGCATCCAGAAGCCGTTTCGCTTGATCGTGTTGCGAATGGCCTGCTCCTTGCGGGGCAGGTTGTCCTGATCGAACAGCGCGCGCACCTTGTGACCGCGCCCCTGATAGACCATGCGCTTGATCGGGTCATGCCCCTTGAGAACCCGCTTGATCCGGTTCGGTGCCGTCACCGTTTCCAGCACCTCGACAACCGCGTCGCTCTCGCGGGCATACAGCATCGGAAGCAGCCTGTAGTGACAGGTCGTTGACCCGTCGAGATATCCCGCCGGCAGCGCATCGCGCCCGCCACCCAGCGCGTGAATGACCAATGGCAAAGCCACCTGATCCAGCCAGGGATCAAGCGGCTGACAGACCAGTTCAGGCGGCGGCGCGTCGCGGATGGTGCGGGCAAACCGTTCGAACAGACTGCCGAATTCGCGCGGGCACCGATAATAGAAGTAACCGGCGTTGAAATACAGGTATCGCCGCCAGTATTCATCCGGCTGCGTCAGGTCCAGAGAGCTTTCGAAATCCAGATCGAACATATCGTAAAGCGATTTCCACGTCTGGGTGTATCCAGGCCCGTAAAGCTCAAGCACGGGCCAGGTGGCCTCGCGCCGCAGCGATGCCGAAGGCCGGTCGAAGTCAAACGGCACATCACCCAGTTCATCCAGAACCAGCGTATCGCTGTCAAAAAACACAAACGGTTCGCCTTCGGGCAACAGGCGCAGCGCCTCGATCTTGTTGCCATGGCGATAGCTGCGTCCGAAGATGGCGTTCTCAAAGGGGAGTATTTCCGCCCCCAGATCCTCCAACGCGGCCACGAGATCGGGTTGTTCCAGCGTCGGCGCGTCCGGCCACAGCGGTGACGGTGCTGGCGTGGCGATGATCAGACGTCCGTCAAATCCCGGGCTCTCGGCCCGCAGCGAAGCGGCAAAAAGCAGCGCCTCAAACCCAAGGCGCCCGGATTGCCCGACCAGAAGAATGTTGAACCGTTGCCCGGTTTCCGTGCTGTTTTGTGCCATGTTCGCCTGCCTTCCGACGCGCCAACTATACACGCTGCGCGCGCATGTCCAAGCCCGCCCCGCGCATGTTCCCGCTCCTTTTCGCCAAGTTGCGGGCGGCCCTTCTTCTGGCGAAAAATACTCCGGGGGGTGGCCCGGAGGGCCGGGGGGCAGCGCCCCCCCGAAAACGGGGGCCTCTGGCGCACCTGTCGGATTTGGGCGTCGCCATCCCCACCGGATCACGCGGAAAGCAAGGTTTCCGCGACGCGGCCTGTCAATCGCGTGTGCCCGCGAACCGCTCTTGCCAGTCTTCGCGCTGGTCGTCGGTGATCTTGGCGAACAGGACCTCGGGCACCGTGAACACGTGGGCTGCGGGCAATTCGGTCAGATAGGTGGATACATCACCGGGCCACGCGGCATCCTCGCAGCCCATCGCCCGCAACATCGTGGCGCTGGCGTCTGGGATGAATGGGGCTGACAGAACCGCATAGAGCCGGATCAGGTTCAGGCCCATCCGAACCTGAGCGGCCGCGGTTTCGGGGTCTTGCTTGAAGGTGGACCATGGCGCGGCGGACTGCAGGTATTCGTTGCCCGCCACCCAGATCGCGCGCAGCGCGGCGGCGGATTTGCGAACCTCCATTGCCTCCATATGCGCTTCATAGGCCCGCACCTGACGTTCCAGATCCGCCAGAAGCGCCGCTTCGCGGTCGCCCCATTCGCCGCCCTCGGGAACGGCTTCGCCAAATTTCGACCGGCAGAACTTGGTAATCCGGCTGACGAAATTGCCCAGAACGTCGGCCAGATCCTTGTTGACCGACTGTTGGAAGTTTTCCCATGTGAATTCACTGTCCGAGCTTTCGGGCGCGTGGCTCAGGAGCCACCAGCGCCAGTAATCGGCGGGCAGGATCTCAAGCGCCTGATCCATGAACACGCCGCGTCCGCGCGATGTGCTGAACTGGCCGCCGTCGTAATTCAGATAGTTGAACGACTTGATGTAATCGACCAGTTTCCACGGTTCCTTGGAACCCAGAATCGTGGCTGGAAAGCTGAGCGTGTGGAAAGGCACGTTGTCCTTGCCCATGAACTGGGTATAGCGCACATCGTCCGCGCCCTTGTCGGTGCGCCACCAGCGTTCCCAATCGGTGCCTTTGCCCGCATCGACCCATTCCTGCGCGGATGCGATGTATTCGATGGGCGCATCGAACCAGACATAGAACACCTTGCCCTCCATGCCCGGCCAATCCGCGTCGCCCCGGCGCACCGGGATGCCCCAGTCCAGATCGCGGGTGATGCCCCGGTCCTGCAACCCGTCGCCATCGGTCAGCCATTTCTTGGCGATCGAGGTGGTCAGGATCGGCCAGCCTTCGCGTGTGTCGATCCAGCGTTCCAGTTCATCCTTCATCTGTGACTGGCACAGATACAGATGCTTGGTTTCGCGCTCTTCGAGATCCTTTGAACCGGAAATCGTCGAATAGGGTTCGATCAGGTCGGTTGGGTCCAGTTGCTTGGTGCAATTGTCGCACTGGTCGCCACGCGCCGAGTCGTAGCCGCAATTGGGGCAGGTGCCTTCGATATAACGGTCCGGCAGGAAGCGGCCATCCGCCTTGGAATAGACCTGTGTTTCGGTCACTTCGCGGATCAGCCCCCTGTCGGCCAGAACCCCGGCAAAGTGCTGAGTCAACCGGTGGTTCTGGGTGCTGGAGGACCGGCCGAAATGATCGAAAGACAGACGGAAACCATCGGCGATGCGCGCCTGCACCTCGTGCATTTCGGCGCAATATTCGGCCACAGGCTTGCCCGCCTTGGCCGCGGCGAGTTCGGCGGGGGTGCCATGTTCGTCGGTGGCACACAGAAACAGCACTTCATTGCCGCGTCCGCGCTGGTAGCGGGCATAAAGATCGGCCGGAAGCTGGGATCCCACAAGGTTGCCCAAGTGCTTGATGCCATTGATATAGGGGATCGCGGAGGTGATGAGATGACGGGTCATGCTGCGCTGGGCCTGTTCTTGGGGTCTGGTCGTGTCGGCGAAGCTGGATGCCGATGCTGGAAACTGCGCGGTGTTTAGCCCATCGCCCCGCCCATTGCCAGCGCTTCGGGCAGGCTCAGTCCCGATCCCGCTGACGTCCCAGCAAACGCCCGATCTGGAAAGAGGTGCGCGGGGCCCAGATATAATTTGTGCGGGTGTTGGGGGTGGGGCGCGCCCGCATTCGTGCCACTCCGAACACAACCAGCGCGACATGCCCTGCGGCGATCATCACGAACAGGGCAGGCGGGCCATAGCTGGCGATCAGGGTGGATGCCAGATAAGGCGCGGCAATCGCGCCCAGTGCAAAGAAGAACATCAGCGCCGCCGACAGTTCGACCCGCTCGTGAGGTTCGGCAAAATCATGGGCGTGGGCGGATGCCACCGAATAGATCGGAAACGTGGTCAGGCCGAACAGACCGGCGGTCAGCATGATGCCCACCGTCCCGGTGTTTTGCGCGCCCACGGTGATGGCCGAACTGGCAATGGCTGCGACTGACAGCCAGATCAGCACCCAGCGCCGGTCATACTTGTCCGCCAGCCATCCCGCGGGATACTGCGCCAGCGCGCCGCCCAGAACAAAGGACGCCAGAAACCAAGCGATCTGACCGGTGGCAAGACCGACCTCCTGTCCGTAAACAGGGCCGACCATCCGAAAGGACGCCCCCGAAAGCGCGGCAACCACCACACCGGCCGCCGCCAGGGGGGACCGCGACACTGCAAGCATCGGCCGCAGGCGCGGGGCTGCGGGTGTTTCGGGCTGGCTCACGCGGGTCAAGGTCAACGGCAGCAAGGCGGCACAACACAAGATGGCCAGCAGGTTATAGGATACATAGCTGGCCGGTGGCAAAATCCCGATGACCAACTGCGCGGCCAGCGAGCCTGACATGTCCACCACCCGGTATACGCCCATGGTCCGGCCCCGGGTCTCATTGGTGACTTTGGATTGCAACCATGCCTCGATCACCGTGTAGCAGCCCGCCACGCACAGCCCCGACGCGACCCGCATCGCGGCCCAGGCATAGGGATCAAGGATCAGCATATGGGCCAGCAACCCGATTGCGCCGGTTGCGGTGAAGGCGGCAAAGGCCCGCGAATGCCCCACCGTCCCCATGAGGCGCGGCGCCCACCAACAGCCTATGAAAAAGCCCAGAAAATGCGCCGAGCCCAACAGGCCGATCTGTTCGGTATCAAACCCCAGTTGCAATCCCGACAAAGCGTCAAGCGGCCCCACACCGCCAGTCGACAACTGCAGCAGAAGTACGGACAGAAAAAGAGCGGCGAAAGAAACGAGCATGCGCATGATGGCCCGAGACTGCCCCGCACCCGGAAGAATGGCAAACCCGAAGCCGACAGTTCGGGTCGTTTTTCGCCCGCCCTCTTTTTTCCCGGCGGAAAGACATTTTCAGGGGGCGGAGCCGGGGGCCGGGGCAGAGCCGGGCACAACAACAGGCGCGCCGCGGGGCCGGGTCTGGGCGATGTCCCAGACGCGGGGGGGCTCGGTGCGTGCGCGACGCCGGTCCAGACGCCAAAGTTGCCGACCGGGGGCATGAACCGGTGCGAAATGCCAGCGGCTTTCGACACCGGGCGCACCGCCGTCGCCGGGACACAGCAGCAGGCCCAGCGGTGCCGCGGCGGGTTCCGGTGTTCCGGCAGCAAGATGCAGCCGCCGGACGGGGGTCAGGGCGGGGGGTGCTCCAAGATCGGCCACCGCAAGCGGTGCGCAGCCGCAACGCAGCACCTCTTCCATGGTCCACAGGATGTCCTGGGGGCGGTCGGGGCTGATGCACAGCAGACGCGCAGGGTCGATGAACCGGTGCAGTCCGTCGGGATTGAGGCGCTCAGTCTGCCATGCGGCATGAATCCAGATCACCGGACCTTGGGTCTGCCCCGCGATCCATAACGCAAGGCTGCGGCGTGCAGGACCACAGATTTCGTGCACGCGCCCCCGCGCCAGCGCGGCCTGTGGCAAAAACGGCAGCGTCGCGCGATCGGGCGTGCGTGGGAGCAAAGACAGATTCGGCATGGGGGTGACGGTACAGTGTTCTTTATTTGTTCTCAATGCCGGTTGATCGAAATCCAACGGTGGTCACCGGACTGCCTGTATCTGTGCCTGTGCCTTTGAGCTGCCCGGCCTCTGGTTTGCCTGATGTCTGATCTGATTGAGCGCCTTCGGCGCACGCGGATTGTTTTGCGTCGCGCTGCGCGCGCCAGGCTCATATAATTTTGCGCCGCGCTGCGCGCGCCAGGCTCATATAATTTTGCGCCGCGCTGCGCGCGCCGGACTTTTGCCATTTTGCGTCGCGCTGCGCGCGCCGCGGTGCCGCCTCCGGCGGGAGTATTTCATGCCGGAAGACGGGAGGGTTGTTCTTTATGATCGCGGGGGTAGGCTTGGCAGGAAATCAGAGAAGGTGCAGATCATGCAGATGAAATCATTGGGGCGCACCGGCGTGCGCGTGTCGGAATTGTGTTTGGGTTCCATGACGTGGGGCACTCAGAACACCGAGGCCGAGGGGCATGCCCAGATCGACCGCGCCCTGGCTGCGGGGATCAATTTTGTCGACACGGCAGAGATGTATCCCGTCAACCCGGTCAGCGCAGAATTGGCCGGACGCACCGAAGAAATCATCGGCACGTGGAATGCCGCAAATCCGGCGCGCCGTGGGGATTACGTGTTGGCGACCAAGCATTCCGGTGAGGGCCAGAAGATCGTGCGGGACGGGGCTCCGATCACGGCTGAGAGTATTCCCGGTGCCATCGAGGGGTCATTGCGGCGGTTGCAGACGGATTACATTGATCTCTATCAGTTCCACTGGCCGAACCGGGGCAGTTACATGTTCCGCAAGAATTGGTCTTATGCGCCGTCTGATGTGGATCGTGAGGCGGTCATTGACAATATGCGCGGCTGTCTTGAGGCGTTGGCCGCAGAGGTCAGGCGCGGCACGATCCGGCATTTCGGTCTGTCCAACGAATCCGCATGGGGCACGGCGCAGTGGTTGCGGTTGGCTGAAGAGACAGGCGGGCCGCGCGTTGCGAGCACGCAGAACGAGTATTCCTTGCTGTGCAGGCTTTATGACACGGACATGGCAGAGCTGAGCGCGTATGAGGATGTCGGCTTGCTGGCTTTTTCGCCGTTGGGCACGGGGTTGTTGACGGGCAAGTATCAGGATGGTGCGGTGCCTGAGGGATCGCGCAAAACGTTCAACCCTGAATTGGGCGGACGGCATGGTCCCCGGGTTTATCCGGCCGTGGCGGCCTACATGGATGTGGCGGCGCGCCATGGGGTGGATCCTGTGCATATGGCGCTTGCGTGGTGCCGCACCCGTCCGTTCATGTGCAGTGCGATTTTTGGCGCGACGACGCCTGAGCAACTGGATCGTGCGCTGGGGTCGGTGGAAGTGGTTCTGGATGCGGAAATCCTGACGGAGTTGGATGCGGTGCATCGGAGCCATCCGATGCCGTTCTGAGCATTTTGTTGCGCGCCGTCGGGCGCGCCGGGGGGCGTGCGGCAAGAGGGGGCTCTGCCCCCGGCCCTGGCGGGCCTCCCCCGGGATACTTGTAGCAAGAGAAAAAGCGGGATCAGGTGCGGCTTGCGCGCAGGGCGCGGGCGGTTTGGCCGTGCGCGGATTTGAAGGCGCGTGAGAAGGTGGCCGGGGCGGAAAATCCCGTAGCAAGAGCGATGTCGGTCAGGCTCATGTCGGTTTGTTCGACCAGGCGGCGGGCTTCGGCCAGCCGCAGGGCGAGGTAATGGGCCTGCGGGGTGGTGTCCAGTTGGGAGCGAAAGCGGCTTTGCAGGGTGCGTGGGCTGAGCCCGGCGCGGCGGGCAAGCTCGGCGATGGACAGCGGGGTATCAAGGCTTTGTTCCATCAGGGCGCTGACCGCGGCGGTCAGGCGCGAGTGGCGGGTTTCTCCGCCGGAGCGGCTTTGCGGGCGGTCGGGCGGTTGCGGGCGATCGTGCAGGAAGACACCTGCCACCTTGCGGGCGAGGGCGGCACCGTGGCGGGCTTCGATCAGATGCAGCATCATGTCCACCGCCGGTAGCGCGCCGCCGCAGGTCAGACGGCCAGCGCTGATGCGGTAGCGGTCCTGCACCACGAGGATGTCGGGGAAGGTGGCGGCGAACCTGTCGAGGTCTTCCCAATGTGTGGTGGCCGCGTGACCGTCGAGCAGGCCCGCGCGGGCCAGAATCCAGGGGCCGCCGTCCACGCCCGCCAGCGCCGCCCCCTGTGCGGCCAGCCGCCGGAGGCCCGCGCGCAATTGCGGACGGGCCTGTTCCTCGAGGCGGAAGCCTGCGACAACCAGCACGAGATCACAGCGGGTGAGCGTTGACAGGGCCGGGCCGGACACCGCCAGACCGGAGGTCAGCAGGGCATCGGCTCCGGTTGCGGTCACATAGGACCAGTCAAACAGTCTGCGCCCCGCAAGCCGGTTTGCCGCGCGCATCGGATCGACGGCGGCGGCAAAGCTGAGCGTGTTGCAGGCGTCGAGCACCAGCACCGACACAGAAAGCGGCACCTGCGAGGGTGTCAGAATGTTATTTTCCGAATTCATCAATTCAAATGCGTATCATGCAAAGCAAAGGCCCGCCAGTGCGACCACTCTGGGCGCAACAACAGACAGAGGGAGAACGTCATGCCTTTGACCATGAACCGCGAGGTTTTCATCACCTGTGCCGTCACTGGATCAGGTGGCACACAGGATCGCAGCCCGCATGTGCCGCGCAGCCCGCAGCAGATTGCCGAGAGCGCCATCGCAGCCGCTAGGGCAGGGGCGGCGGTGGTGCATTGCCATGTGCGCGATCCGGAAACCGGCGCGCCCTCGCGGGATCTGGGGTATTACCGCGAGGTTACGGACCGCATTCGCGATGCAGAGGTGGATGTGGTGTTGAACCTGACGGCCGGGATGGGCGGGGACATCATCTTTGGCGGTGTCGAGTCTCCGTTCCCGGTGGCAGAGGGCACCGACATGATCGGAGCCTCCGAGCGGGTGGCGCATATCGCCGAATGTCTGCCCGAGATCTGCACGCTGGATTGCGGAACGATGAACTTTGCCGAGGCCGATTATGTGATGACCAACACACCCGGCATGTTGCAGGCGATGGGGCGGATGATGACCGATCTGGGCGTCAAACCCGAGATCGAGGCGTTTGACACGGGGCATCTTTGGTATGCCAAGCAATTGGTCAAGGATGGCGTGCTGGAGTCACCGGCACTGGTGCAGTTGTGCATGGGGGTGCCCTGGGGCGCGCCGGATGATCTCAATACCTTTATGGCGATGGTCAATAATGTTCCTGACGACTGGACCTTCAGCGCCTTTGGGCTGGGTCGCAACCAGATGGCTTATGTCGCAGCATCAGTGCTGGCGGGGGGCAATGTGCGCGTCGGGTTGGAAGATAACCTTTGGTTGGAAAAAGGGGTTCTGGCCACCAATGCACAGCTGGTCGAACGTGCGGTCACCATTATCGAGAACATGGGGGCCAAGATCATCGGCCCGCAGGCGGTGCGCGACAAGCTGGGTCTTGTCAAGCGCGCACCCAAGTCTGTCTGAAGGGTAGGAAGCCACGCAATGACAAAGAGAATTGCTTGCATCGTTGGCGGCGGGGTGATCGGTGGCGGCTGGGCCGCGCGGTTCCTGCTGAACGGGTGGGATGTGCGGGTCTTTGACCCCGACCCCGAGGCCGAGCGCAAGATCGGTGAAGTGCTGGCCAATGCGCGCCGGTCTCTGCCCGGGCTTTCGGATGTGCCGCTGCCGGAGGAAGGCACGATGACCTTTCACGCCGATCTGGCGGAGGCGGTGCGCGACGCGGCATGGATTCAGGAAAGCGTGCCGGAGCGGTTGGATATCAAGCTCAAGGTATATGGGCAGATTCAGGCGACCTGTTCGCAGAATGCCGTTATCGGCTCCTCCACTTCCGGGTTCAAACCGTCGGAATTGCAGGAGGGCACGGCACGCCCCGGTCAGATCATCGTGACCCATCCGTTCAACCCGGTCTACCTTTTGCCGCTTGTGGAACTGGTGGCGACGCCGGCAAGCAACGCGGAATTCGTTGACAAGGCGGCGGAAATTCTCACGGGGATTGGCATGTATCCCCTGCGCGTGCGTAAGGAAATCGACGCCCATATCGCGGACCGGTTCCTCGAAGCCGTCTGGCGCGAGGCGCTGTGGTTGGTCAAGGACGGGATTGCCACAACCGAAGAGATCGACAATGCGATCCGCTATGGGTTCGGTATTCGCTGGGCGCAGATGGGGCTGTTCGAGACATACCGCGTGGCAGGCGGCGAGGCGGGCATGAAGCACTTCATGGAGCAGTTCGGCCCCTGCCTGAGCTGGCCATGGACCAAGTTGATGGATGTGCCGGAATACACCGACGAATTGGTCGACCTGATCGCGGGGCAGTCAGACGAACAGTCGGGTGCCTATACCATCCGCGAACTGGAGCAGGCGCGCGATAATAACCTTGTTTCGATGATGCGTGCGCTCAAGTCGCAGGACTGGGGCGCGGGTGCGTTGCTGAATGCCCATGACAAGGGGCTGAAGCCGCAATCGGGGCTGGCAGGCGGCGTGGACGCCATCGGTGATCTGTCGCAACCGATTTTGACGCTTGCGCGTGCGGTACCTTTGGACTGGACCGACTATAACGGGCACATGACCGAAAGCCGTTATCTGGACGCCTTTGCCCAATCTACCGACCGGTTCATGGAAATCATCGGATGCGATTCTGATTACATCGCCTCGGGTGGCAGCTATTTCACCGCCGAGACGCATATCCGCCACATTGACGAGGCCCTGGCCGGGGACCGGATCAGCGTGCGCACCCAGATGTTGCTGGGTCAGGGAAAGAAGCTGCACCTGTTCCACCGTATGTACAAGGGCGACACACTGATCGCGACAGGGGAGCATTTCCTGCTGCATGTCAGCCTCGAGACCCGCAAGCCGTGTCCGCCATCCGGTGATATTGAGGCCGCGATGGCGCGGATCGCGCAGGCGCAGGCAGGGTTGGATTATCCTGAAGGGGCGGGTGCGGCGATCCGCAAACCGGCGTGAGCCGCCGCGTTCTGATCACCGCGGGTGCCTCCGGGGTGGGTCGCGCGATGGGCGCGGCCTTTGATACTGCGGGTTGGGAGGTCTGGGTCACGGATGTGGATCGCGGGGCCCTTGATACCGTTCCGTCGCATTGGGCCGCGCATGAGGCGGATGTCACGGACGAGGCCGCCATGGCTGCGGTCTTTCACGGAGTGAGAGCCGCAGGCGGGCTTGATGCGCTGTGCGCCAACGCAGGGATCGCGGGGCCAACAGCGGCTGTTGAGGACGTTGGGATTGAGGCGTGGCGCGCCTGCCTCTCGGTGAACCTCGAAGGCGCGTTTCTTGCGACCAAATACGCGGCACCGCTGATGAAATCGGCGGGCCACGGAGCGATTACCTTTACCTCCTCCACGGCCGGGCAATACGGATATCCCAATCGCGCGCCCTATGCGGCGGCGAAGTGGGGGGTGATCGGGCTGATGAAAACCGTGGCGATGGAACTGGGCGGGCATGGCATTCGCGCCAACGCGATCTGTCCCGGTGCTGTGGAAGGGCCGCGCATGGAGGGCGTTCTGCAACGCGAGGCCGAGGCCAAGGGAATGACCCGCGACGCGGTCTATGCGGGCTATGCCAGCGGCACCGCGCTGGGTCGGTTCGTCGAGGCGGGCGAGGTGGCTGACCTTGCCGTGTTCCTCGCATCTGATGCCGCGCGGATGATCTCCGGTCAGGTGATTTCCGTGGACGGGTTCACGATCAACCCAGACCCCAAACCGTAGGCTGGGCAAATTGCCCACGGCGATAAAACAAGACCGGCAAGGGACTTTGGGTGCCTATCCTGCCTGAGCTTCAAGCGGCTCTGAGTGCCGCCAGTCGGCATTCAGTGTTCTTTCTGACCAACGAACGCGGGATCAATCGCTGGTCCTATCGCGGGGCATGACAGGCCGTTCGCAATGTCCGAGAACGCATTGGCGCGGAGCGGTACGATATTCATAGCTGGCGCTATAACGCCGCGTGCGAACTGGTCGAGGCGGGCTGTAGCGATAACCTGGTCGCCTCGGTCACGGGGCAAAGTCCCGCGATGGTGTTGCACGAGACTAAGAAGGTGCGCCAGAAGGTGAGGGCGATTGAGGCGCAACGAAAGCGGTCTGGAAAACAGGACGTTTAACAGGCCGCTGAAATAGTCCCGCCTCGACAGTAGTTTGAGAACATGATTCACCCTCCGCACGATAACGGCGGGGGTGAAGATGCGCGGGACGGACGAGACGAGCGGGTCGTTGTTCAGCTAT
>JAUIAS010000058.1 GCA_030425395.1 Alphaproteobacteria bacterium | reverse complement strand
ATCATGTTCGGCAGGCTGAAGGATTGGCGGCGTGTGGCGACACGATACGACAGGTGTCCGAAAGTGTTCCTATCAGCCATCGCGCTTGCTGCACTCGTCATTTACTGGCTATGAGTCCTGACCCTAAATTATTGACGCTACACTACAGTGAGCACGAGGGTCAGAAACGGTTTGCAAGTGCCCAATATGAGGTATGGACTGAATGTCCGGTTCCGAGAAGCTGTCTGATTTTGCGAACTTCGCGTTCTGCGAATAGCGGACGTCGGTTCGAGGTGCACCGAACAACCGCTCCCCCCTCTCAAGGTGCTTTTCGCTGCCTTGGCGAAACAATCAAAGCAGGCCTTGACCGCGAGAAAACGAAAGGCTGCTCCGTCCCGCAGACTCGGGCCTGCTCTTTTCGGGCGGTGCTGCGAACCGGATCGTCTCCGGGTCGTCGCCACGCCAAGCCGAGGGCGCGCTGGACGCGCCCCCTGCCCTCAGAGAATCCCGCGAATTCGGTCGATTGCGGCCACGATATTCTCGGTCGAGTTGGCGTAGGAGAACCGCACGTAGCCTTCGCCCATCGCGCCGAAACTTGTCCCCGACACCGTGGCGACGCCTGCCTCGTCCAGGAACCGGTTCTGCGCCTGCATCGACGTCATCCCCGTGCCGGTGATATTCGGAAACGCATAGAACGCCCCCGCCGCATCCGTGCACGACACGCCGGGTAGGGAATTGAGCGCCTCGACAATCACCTTACGCCGTTCGTCGAACTGGGCCACCATGTCATGCACCGCCTCCTGCGGTCCGGTCAGCGCGGCCAGCCCGGCGTATTGGGTCGCCGCATTCACGCAGGAATGATCGTTGATGCACAGCCGCGTGACATGATCCACGCAGGCATCCGGCCACACCGCGTATCCCAGCCGCCAGCCCGTCATCGCATAGGTCTTGGACCAGCCGTCCAGCATGATCAGTCGGTCGCGGATTTCGGGGTATTGCAGCAGGCTCACGTGGTCGCGCCCGCCATAGAGCATGTTGGAATAGATCTCGTCCGACATCAGCGCCACCTGCGGATGGTCCATCAGCCCCTCGACCAGCTTGTCGATCTCTTCCTTGGGGGTCACGCCGCCCGTGGGGTTGGCGGGGCTGTTGATGATGATCAGCCGGGTGCGCGGGGTGATCTGGCCCAGCACCTCTTCGGCGGAAAAGGCAAATCCGTTCTCTTCGCGCAGGGCAATCGGCACCGGCGTCGCGCCGGAATATTTGATGACGGATTCGTAGATCGGGAAGCCGGGGTTGGGATACATGATCTCGGCACCCGGTTCGCCGAACATCATGACGGCAAAGAACATCGTGGGTTTGCCCCCCGGCACCACCACCACGTTGTCGGGGTTCACCTCGACCCCGTGACGGCGGTTCAGGTCGCCCGCCACCGCTTCGCGCAGGGCGGGGATACCATTGGCCGGGGTATAGCCATGATGCCCGTCGCGCAGCGCCTTGATCCCCGCCTCGACGATATGGTCGGGCGTGCGGAAATCCGGCTGGCCGATACCAAGGTTGATGATGTCCTGCCCCTGCGCGGCCAGAGCCTGCGCGCGGGCAAGGACGACGAAAGCGGATTCGGTGCCAAGCCGCGACAGGCTCTGGGCGAATTGGAGATCGGACATGCGCGTTTCCTTCAGCGGCGCCTTTGCGGCAAAAAAATCTGGTATACCAAAATCCGGTATTATCAATCTGATAGCCAAATCGCACCGCCAAGGAAAGCGTCAAGACAGCCGGGGACGGTTGCGCACCTAGAATTTTTAGGCCAAAACTGGTATGATGAGTATGCCAGATTCGATAAAACCGCGGAAACTGTCGGATGCGGTGCAGGACCGTTTGCTGGACCTGATCCGCCGCAGCGGACTGCGCCCCGGTGACGCCCTGCCCTCGGAACGCGAACTGATGGCGCAATACGGCGTGGGCCGCCCCGCCATCCGCGAGGCGATGCAGGGCTTGCAGCACATGGGCATCGTGGATATCCGCCATGGCGGGCGCCCGCGCGTGGCATCGCCTTCGGTTGACGCAATGGTGGACCAGCTTGCCACAAGCATGCGCCATCTGCTGACCCATGGCGACCGGTCGCTGGAGCACCTCAAGGAGGCCCGCATCGCGCTTGAGGTCGAAATGGCGCGCGTGGCCGCGACGCGCCGCACCGCCGACGATATCGCAGAGCTGACCGCCATCATCGCCGCCCAGACGGCCGCGCAACCCGACCCCGAAACGTTTCTGGATCACGACGCCGCCTTTCACCGGCGCATTGCCGCGGTGTCCGGCAATCCAATCTTCGAGGCGCTGAGCGATGGCGTCTTTGGCTGGATGCGCAGCTTTCATGTCGAACAGGTGCGCAAACTTGGGCTCGAGGCGCTGACCCTGCGCGAACATCGCAACATTCTTGATGCGATCAGCGCCGGAAACCCGCAGGCCGCCGCCCAGTCGATGCGCGATCACCTCGAACGCGCCAATGCGCTCTATCATCAGGAGAACGCGACATGAGTGACCGGATCGAAGCCGATTACCTTATCGAAACCCCGGACGATCCGCAGCGCGCGGCGGATGTCATGGCGGGCGAACAAAGCTCGGGCACGTTTGTCGCGGTGCCGGGCGAAACCCCGGAACTGCACGCGCGTGCCGGGGCGCGGGTCGAAACCATCGAGGTGGTGGAAACCGTTGACGCGCCCACCCTGCCCGGCGGCAACACCGGTGCAGAATACACGCGTGCGCGCGTCACGCTGTCGTGGCCCATGGACAATATCGGGCCGGACCTGCCCAACCTGATGGCCACGGTTGCGGGCAACCTGTTCGAGCTGCGCCAGTTTTCCGGGCTGCGCATCCGCGATATCCGTCTGCCGCGCGCCTTTGCCGATGCCAACCCCGGCCCGCGCTTTGGCATCGAAGGCACCCGCCGCCTGTCGGGCGTGGCCGCAGGCCCCCTGATCGGCACGATCATCAAGCCATCGGTCGGCCTGTCGCCCGAGGACACCGCCGCCCTGACCGGCACTCTGGCCGAGGCGGGAATCGACTTTGTCAAGGATGACGAACTGCAGGCCAACGGCCCCGCCTGCCGGTTCGAGGATCGCGCCCGGGCGGTGATGCGGGTGATCAACGACCACGCCGACCGCACCGGCAAGAAGGTGATGTATGCCTTCAACCTAACCGGCGAGATCGACGACATGCGCCGCCGTCACGATCTGATCCGGGATCTGGGCGGCACCTGTGTGATGGTCAGCCTCAACTCGGTCGGGCTGAGCGGGATGCTCGGGCTGGCGCGGCACAGCGAATTACCGATCCACGCCCACCGCAACGGCTGGGGATACCTGTCGCGCGCGCCAGGGCTTGGGTGGGACTACGCGGCGTGGTCCAAGCTCTGGCGGCTGGCCGGGGCGGACCACATGCACGTCAACGGCCTGTCCAACAAGTTCAGCGAATCCGACGACAGCGTTCTTGCCTCGGCCCGATCGCTGCTGACGCCGATGTTCGACGATGCGCCCTGTGTTCCGATGCCTGTGTTTTCCTCGGGCCAGACGGCCATCCAGCCCGAAGAAACCTACCGGCGGCTTGGCCGCGCCGATTGTATCTATGCGGCGGGCGGCGGGATCATGGCGCATCCCGACGGGCCCGCAGCAGGGGTGCAATCGCTGCGGCAGGCATGGGAGGGCGCTATCGCTGGAATCCCGGCCCGCACGCACGCCCGCAACAACCCCGCGCTGGCCCGCGCGCTTGGCGCCTACGGATCATGACGGGGTTTGCGGACGGGCCTTTGGTGGCGTGGGTCGGGGACGATTTCACCGGCTCTGCGGCGACCATGGAAGTGCTGGAATTCGCGGGGCTGCCCGCGGTGTTGTTCCTGATGCCGCCGACGCGCGATCAACTGGCGCGGTTTCCCGGTGTGCGCGGCATCGGCATCGCCACCACCGCGCGCAGCCACACGCCGGACTGGATGGACCGGGAACTGCCGCCGATCCTTGCCGCTCTGGCGGCGACGGGCGCGCCCGTCGTGCATTACAAGGTCTGCTCCACCCTCGACAGCGCGCCGCATGTGGGTTCGATCGGGCGGGCGATTGATCTGGGCCGCGCGACCATTGGCGCGGGATGGGTGCCCTGCCTGATCGCCGCCCCCGTGATGCGACGCTATCAGGCGTTCGGTCATCTCTTTGCGGGCACGCCCGAGGGGGTGTTCCGTCTGGACCGTCACCCGGTCATGGCCACCCATCCCGTGACCCCGATGGGCGAGGCCGATGTCGCGCGCCATCTATCGCAGCAGACCGCCTGCCGCTTTGGCGCGATCACGATCGAAGACCTTGACACCGACCCTGCCGCCGCGCTGGCCCGTCAGCTCGCGCAGGGGGCGCAGGTGGTCACGATAGATGCCATGACGCAGGCCCACATGGCGCGCGGCGGCGCGCTGATCTGGCCGGATTCCGCGGCGGACCAAAGGTTTGCGGATCAAAGGTTTGTCGTAGGATCGCAAGGGGTCGAATACGCCCTGACCGCCCACTGGCGCGACGCGGGGCTGATCCCCGCGCAGGATCGCGACGCCAGCGCCGGTGCGGTGGACCGGATTCTGGCGGTCTCCGGCTCCGTTTCGCCGATCACGGCGGCACAGATCACCCACGCCGAGGCGCACGGCTTTGCCATCATCGCGCTGGATGTGGGGGCCGTCATGCGCGGTGACGCCACCGCCGAAGCGCAGGCTGTCCAAGCGGCGATGGACGCCCTTGCCCGGGGGCTTGATCCGCTGATCTGTTCGGCGCGCGGCCCGGACGATCCGGCGATTTCTGCCATGCACGCGGCGCGAGATGCCGCAGGGCTGAGCGATGAGGACGCCAACGCGCGGATCGGCGCGGCGCTCGGGCGCTGCCTCAAACGTCTTTTGAAGGACACCGGTATCCGCCGCGCGGTGATATCGGGCGGCGATACATCGGGCCACGCCGCGCGGCAGCTCGATATCTTCGCGGTCACGGCGCTGGCCCCCACGATACCCGGTGCGGCGCTTCTGGCGGCACATTCGGACGACCCGGCGCTGGCCGGGCTGCAACTCGCACTGAAGGGCGGGCAAATGGGAAGCCCCGATTACTTTGGCTGGATCAAACGCGGTGGTGGCACCGCAACGAAAGGACAGGACACATGACACGGATCGCTTTGCTGGGGGCCGGTGGAAAAATGGGCGTGCGCATCGCGCGCAATCTGATGGGGTCGGATTACGATCTGGACCCGGTCGAAATCTCGCCCGAGGGCCGCGACAGGTTGCAAGCCGAAACCGGGTTGCAAACCACCGATCAGGACACCGCGCTGGCCCGCGCCGATGTGGTGGTGATGGCGGTGCCGGATCGGCTGATCGGCAAGATCGCGCATGGCTTTATCGACAGGCTCAAACCCGGTGCGGCGGTGATCGTTCTGGATGCCGCAGCGCCCTATGCCGGACAAATGCCGGTGCGGGACGACGTGACCTATTTCTGCACCCATCCCTGCCATCCGCATATCCTTGAGGCGCAGGACAGCGTCGCCGCGCAGGAAGACTACTTTGGCGGGATCGCGGCACCGCAGGGCATTGTCTGTGCGCTCATTCAGGGACCGGAAGACCACTATGCCCTGTGCGAGGCCATCGCGCGCCGGATCTATGCCCCGGTGGCCCGGTCGCACCGCTGCACGCTGGAGAACATCGCGGTGCTGGAACCGGCGTTGTCGGAAACCGTGGCCGCGACCCTGTGCCTGGCCTTGCGCGATGCCACCGACCGCGCCGTGTCCATGGGGGTGCCCGAAGCCGCCGCCCATGATTTCGTGCTGGGGCATCTCAAGATCGAACTGGCCATCGCCTTTGGCATTTTCCCCGAGGGCAAATTCTCGGACGGGGCGCTGATGGCCATCGACAAGGCCCGCGACGTGATCTTTCAACCCGATTGGCTGGACCGGATATTCGACCTTGGGGCGGTGCGCAGATCGGTCGAGGAGATTTGCGAAGGCTGACAGGGTCGCTTTCGACGCTGCGTGGCGGGCATTGACACCGCGTGGCGGGGGCGTATCGTTTGGTATACCAGATTTCAGCCACGGAGAATCCCCGCCATGACCGCCACCCTCGTTATCGGGCCCTACAGCGACAGCGACCGCGACGCCCTGAACGCCGGCTTTGATCCGGTCCTTGTCGGGGGTCCGTCCGAAGTCGCGGCGCTGGACGAGAGCACGCGCGCGGGCATCCGCGCGGTGGCCTTCAAGGGGCATCACCCCTTTGGTGCCGCGGAAATGGATCTGCTGCCCGCGCTGGGACTGGTGGCCAACTACGGTGTTGGCTATGACGCTATCGACGTGGATGCCGCCAATGCGCGGGGCATCAAGGTCACCAACACCCCCGACGTTCTGAATGACGATGTCGCCGATATCGCGGTGGGCATGCTGCTGATGCAGATGCGCGAGATGGAGCACGCTTCGGCTTGGGCACGATCAGGAGAGTGGAAGGCAAAGGGCGAATACCGCCTGAACCGCAAGATGTCGGGCGGCACCGTGGGCATCGTCGGCCTTGGCCGGATCGGACGCGAGATCGCCAACCGCCTTGCCGCGTTCAAAATGGATATCCACTATTACGCCCGCAGCGAAAAAGACACGCCCGGCTGGACCTATCACGCCGATCCGGTCGCACTGGCGGGCGCGGTGGATACGCTGGTCGTGGCGCTGGTGGGCGGCAAGGACACCGAGAATTTCGTCTCGGCCGAGATGATCGACGCGCTGGGGCCGCGAGGGGTGATCGCCAATATCTCGCGCGGGACCACGATTGACGAAGCCGCGATGCTGGATGCGCTGGAAACCGGCCGGATCGCGGGGGCGGCGCTGGACGTTTTCCTGGGCGAGCCGAACATCGACCCGCGTTTCTATGCCCTGCCCAACGTGGTGATCCAGCCGCATCAGGGCTCCGGCACGGTCGAAACCCGCGCCGCCATGGGCCAGTTGCAACGCGACAACGTGGCCGCCTTCCATGCGGGCGCAGAGTTGCTGACACCGGTGAACTGATCGCAAGGTGCCCCCCTTGCCACATCGGTTGGAGACAGACCCGTGAACCTTTTTGAACGTTACCTTTCTGTCTGGGTGTTTCTGGCGATCGTCTTTGGGATGGTTCTGGGAAATCTGTTTCCCGGACTGTTCCAGTTCGTCGCCGCGATGGAAATCGCCAAGGTCAATCTGGTCATCGCGCTTTTGATCTGGGCGATGGTGTATCCGATGATGGTCGGTGTTGATCCGGGCGCGTTGCAGGATGTGGCGCGTCAACCCAAGGGGCTTGTGATCACGCTTGTCGTGAACTGGCTGATCAAACCGTTTTCCATGGCAGCCCTCGGCGTGCTGTTCTTCGAGGTTGTCTTTGCCGACCTGATCGCACCCGAAGACGCCAGCCAGTATATCGCGGGGCTGATCCTTTTGGGGGCCGCGCCCTGCACCGCGATGGTGTTTGTGTGGTCGCATCTGACCAAGGGCGATCCGAACTATACGCTGGTTCAGGTCACGGTGAACGATCTGATCATGGTGTTTGCTTTCGCCCCGATTGTGGCGTTCCTGCTGGGCGTGACGGATATCGTTGTGCCTTGGGAAACGCTGCTTTTGTCGGTTGCGCTGTTCATCGTTCTGCCGCTGGTGGCCGGTTTGCTGACCCGCCGCAGGCTGGCCCGCGCGGAGGCCATCGACAGCTTTCTGAAGCGGGTCAAACCTTTTTCGGTGATCGGCCTGATCGCCACTGTGATGATCCTGTTTGGCCTGCAGGGGCCGACGATCTGGGCCAGCCCCGGCATTATCGCATTGATCGCGATACCGATCCTGATCCAGAGCTATGGTATCTTTTTCCTGGGTTACGGCGCGGCGTGGATGCTGCGCGTCCCGCACCGCATCGCGGCCCCCTGCGCGATGATCGGCACGTCGAATTTCTTTGAACTGGCGGTTGCCGTGGCGATCAGCCTCTTTGGCCTGCATTCCGGTGCGGCGCTGGCCACGGTTGTCGGTGTTCTGGTGGAAGTGCCGGTGATGCTGTCGCTGGTGGCCTTTGCCAACCGGACGCGCGGGCGGTTTGCCTGAGCCAAGCCGACGCGCGCGGGCCGCTTGGCGGGCTGTTGCGCGCAACCCTTTTGCCCGGTCGGGGCCGCTCTGGCCCGCCGGGTTCCTACATATCGCTGCTGTAGCTCGTTAAATGGGCGGCGCCGCCAATTCGGAAGGTGGACCGGGTGCTAATCCGGGGTCTGAACCGTTCAGAGGTCTGCGCGGTGTCAACGCGCATCCGTTTCCTAAGGGTTGGCCGAGGTGCCAGACCCGGCCTTGTGTTGCAACGCGGGCGAAATTGCCGCGTTAACGTTAATGCGGGGGAAAGGCTGCGGGCGTTGCGGCGCTGTCTGGACGCTCCTGCCCGCCCCCGATCATCCTGCGGGCTTATCGTCCTCCAGATAATACCGGATGTTGTCCTCAAAACTTTCGTCAGCCTCCAGCCCCAGCTTCACCGATTTCTCCGGGCGCATGTCGAACCGCCAGCCCTTTACGATGCGTTGGATATCTGGCTGCGGCTCCCAGCGGATCAGCTTGGCCGGTTCCGGCCCGGCAACGGCGGTCATGGCGTCGATCACCTGTCGGATCGTCCACATCTTGCCCGGCATCATCATGCAGCGGTTCATGCCGAGATCGGCCTCGGGGATTTCCGCGCCCTTGATCAGGTTTTCCACGCATTTGCGCGGGCTGAGGTAGTAATGCGGGAAATCGTCTTCGACCGGACAAATCGCCTCCTCGCCGTTCAGCGGCTCGCGCAGGATCGAGGACATGAAGCTTGACGCCGCGCGGTTTGGCTTGCCCGGACGAACCGAGATCGTCGGCAGGCGGAACCCGCGCCCGTCGATGAACCCCTTGCGGCTGTAGTCATTGACCAGCAATTCGCCGATGGCCTTTTGCGCGCCATAGGATGTCTGCGGGTTCAGGAACGTGTGGTCGATGATCGGATCCGGCACCTCGCCGCCATAGACGGCGATGGAGGACGTGAACACGACCACGGGCCGCGTGCCCAGCGCGCGCACCCGTTCCAGCACGTTCAGCGTGCCCATCATGTTGATCGACAGACCCGCGTCAAAGTCTTCTTCGGCGTGGGCCGACACGATCGCCGCCAGCAGATAGATCACATCCACATCCGCCCCGACCGACGCGTTCACCGATGTCGCATCCGCGATATTGCAGGTGATGCAGTCCACCGGAAAGGATGCGGCCACCGGGGCCGGATCGCTGATGTCGGCGAGGGTCAGTTTGCTGATGGGTTGGCCGCGCAATTCACCGCGCACGGCAAGGGATGCGGCCAGCTTCTGGCCGATTACGCCGCCGCCGCCGAGGATAAGAATGTTCATGTGGGATCTCCTTTGAAAATGCCCGGCACAAGCGCGCCACGGGATTGAATGACCTGAGCGGCCAGCGCCATTGCGGCGCAAGCGGCCTCTCGGGGGGATGCCCCCGTGCAAAGCCCGGCAAGGAAGGCCGCGCCGAAACTGTCGCCTGCGGCGGTGGAATCGACCACCTGAGCCACCGCGACAGGCGGCAGGACATGGGTCTGATCCCCGTCCCAAAGCCGCAGCGCACCGCCGCCATCCTTGACCGCGACAAGATCCGCGCCAAGATCGCGATAGCGCGCAATGGTCTGGGCCGGATCGGTATCACCGAACAACACCTGTTCTTCGTCAAAGGACGGCAGCACGATATCGGCCACCGCGGCCCCTGCCCGCATCCCTTCGACCATGGTTTGCCGGTCCTCCCAGAGACGCGGGCGCAGGTTGGTGTCAAACGCCACCCGCGCACCCGCCGCGCGCGCCCGGGCCAGCGCCGCGCAGAGCGTCGCGCGCCCCTTTGGGTCCAGAATGGCGAGGGTAATGCCCGAAAAATAGAGAACGTCACAGCCTTGGACGGCATCGCGCAACCAGTCGCCATCCGACGCCAGAAGCCGCGCGGCCGATTGCGACCGCCAGTAGGAAAAGCTCCGTTCGCCATTGTCGAGACTGATCATGTAAAGCCCGACAGTCCGGTCCGCCACCCGGCGCAGCGCGGTTGTCTCGATCCCCTCGCCCGCCATGAATGCGGCCATTTCGTCGGAGGCGGCGTCGCTCCCGATGCAAGAGCAATAACCAACGCGCCAATCCTCGGGCAACAGGTGCCGTGCATACCATGCCGTGTTGAACGTATCCCCCGCAAAGCCGCGCCGATAGAGCCCACCGCCCGCATCCGAGATTTCGATCATGCATTCGCCGATGCACAGGAAAGCCCCCATGACAGGCCCCTTACAGCAGACCGCGACGCGCAAGGTTGCGCATCAGGGCCGAGGTGCCGAACGTCCATTCCGGGCATTCGGTCGACAGGCGCACCGTGTTGACCAGCGCGCCCAGCGCCGCTTCGCTGATCGACACGGTGTCGCCGGTGTGATGGGTGAACCCCTGACCCGGCGCGTCACGATCCTTGACCGGGGCGAACATGGTGCCAAGGAACAACAGGAACCCGTCGGGATACTGGTGATGGCGTCCGATGGTCTGGGCCACGATATCGGCGGGGTCGCGGCTGATTTGGGTCATCGAGGACGCCCCATCAAGCGTAAAGCCGTCCGTGCCTTCGACCCGCAGGGACAGGTCTGCGCCGCGCACGTCATCCAGCGAATAGCCGTCGTCAAAGAGCCGCAGGAACGGACCGATCGCGCAGGAGGCATTATTGTCCTTGGCCTTGCCCAGCAGCAGGGCAGACCGGCCTTCGACATCGCGCAGGTTCACGTCATTGCCCAGCGTGGCCCCGACAATGCGCCCCGCAGACGACACGGCCAGAACGATTTCCGGTTCGGGGTTGTTCCAGTTCGACATCGGATGCAGCCCCACCGCAGCCCCCCAGCCCACCGCAGCCATCGGCTGGCATTTGGTGAACACCTCGGCGTCGGGCCCGATCCCCACTTCGAGATAGGGCGACCACAGGCCTTCCTCGATCAGCACCGATTTGACCCGCATCGCCTCGGGGGAGCCGGGCGCGATGCCGGACAGGCTGTCACCGATGATATCGGTGACGCGGGCGCGGATCGCTTCGGCCCGGTCAGCATCGCCCGCGGCCTGTTCCTCGATCACGCGCTCGACCATGCTGGCCGCAAATGTCACGCCTGAGGCCTTGATCGCCTGCAGATCGCAGGGGGCCAGCAGGCGCATATCGTCCGGCCCGGCAGCGGGGTTCGACCCGGCCAGCAATTCGCGCAGGGTGCAGAACGCATTGCCCGGTGCCGCGCGCAGGGTGCCCGCCGGATCGTCGGTTTCCAGCAGCGCCTGCATGGTGGGCAAGGCGCGCGAGGTGATATCGACCACGCGATCCCCGTCAAGTCGCACCAGCGCCGGACCGACGCCGGGAAGCCAGACGCGCCCGACAAAAGCCCCGTCAGGATCGGGATTGACGATGGATGGCGGCATGATCAGTCTCCTTTTTCGGTCGCGGGGGGCAGCATCTTGCCCGGATTGAGAATGTTGTTGGGGTCGAACGCGGCCTTGATCGCCCGCATATAGGCGACTGCAGGCCCGTGTTCGGCGTGCATGAATTTCATCTTGCCCAACCCGATGCCATGTTCGCCGGACACGGTCCCGCCAAGACGCAGCGCGGTTTCGGCAAGCGCGCTGGTGAATTCCTCGGCGCGGGCCATTTCATCGGGGTTTGACGGGTCCACGGACAAGCCCGCGTGAAAATTCCCGTCGCCCACATGGCCGACGATCGTCGTCGTCAGGCCCAGACGCGCGGCATCGGTCTGGGCCTGCGTCACCGCCTCGGCCAGACAGGAGATGGGAACGCAGACGTCCGTGGGCCAGATATGCCCGCCCCGGCCCAGCGCGGCGCTTGCGTAATGGGATTTGTGCCGCATGTCCCAAAGCGCGTTGCGGTCTTCGGCGGCGGTGGCGGTTTTCCAGCCCGACATGCCAAAATCCTCGGCGATGGCGGCAAAACGGTCGGCCTGTTCGGCAACGCCGGCATCGGTCCCGTGAAACTCCAGAAACAGGTGCGGAACCTCGGGGAGATTTGCCTTGGACAACAGGTTGAAGCCGCGCACCATGAATGCGTCCACCAGTTCGATCCGCGCCATGGGCAGGCCCGACTGAATGGTCATGATCACGCAGTTGACGGCGTCTTCCACGCTGGGAAACCGGCAGGTTGCGGCGCGCGTTGCCTCGGGGATGCCGTGCAGCTTGACCGTGGCTTCGGTGATGATGCCCAACGTGCCTTCGGACCCCAGCATCAGGTGATTGAGGTCATAGCCCGTCGAGGATTTCAGCGCCCTGCTGCCGGTGCGCATCACGGTGCCGTCGGCCATGACCACCTCAAGCGCGAGGACATTGTCGCGCATCGTCCCATACCGCACTGCCGTGGTGCCCGAAGCGCGCGTCGCCGCCATCCCGCCGATGGACGCATCCGCGCCCGGATCGACCGAAAAGAACAGCCCCGTGGCGCGCAGTTCGGTGTTCAGCGCCTTGCGCGTGATCCCCGGCTGGACAACCGCGTTCAGGTCTTCGGCGTTGACCGCCAGCACCCGGTTCATCCGCGCCAGATCAAGGCTGATCCCGCCATGCGTGGCGAGGTGCTGCCCCTCAAGCGAGGAGGCCGCGCCATAGGCCACAACCGGGCACCCAAGCGCGTTGCACACCCGCAGGATCGCTGACACTTCGGCGGTGGTTTCGGGATAGGCAACGGCATCGGGGGGCGTGACGGGGTAATAGGTTTCGTTGCGCCCGTGCTGGGTGGTTTCGGCCTGCGCAGTGGTCAGGCGGTCCCCGATCAGGGCGCGGATCTGGTCGATGGCTTCGGCGTGTTTCATTGGTCCTCCAGCCGCGACACCTGACGATGCGCGTCAAAACGGCGATCGAGATCGGGCACCAGTTCCAGCCCCAGCCCCGGTCCCGGCGGCACGGTGATCATCCCGTCCCGGACCTCGGGCAGGGCCGTGACCAGATCGCGATACCACGTGTTGTAAAACGCGCGCACGCTTTCCTGCACCAGCGCATTGGGCACCGCCAGCGACACATGCGTGGAGGCGGCCAGAACCACCGGCCCGGTGCAGTCGTGGGGCGCGACGGACAGCTTTTCCGCCTCGGCCAGCGCCGCGGCCTTGCGGGCGGCGGTGATCCCGCCACACCAGCTCAGATCCAGCATCATGATGCCGGCGGCACCTGTGGCCATCAGATCGCGGAACGCCCCCAGCCCGCCCAGCGTTTCCGACGCGCAGACCGGTGCCGGGCTGGCATCGGCATAGCGTTTGAGCAGATCGAGGCTATCGAGTCGGATCGGGTCTTCGTGCCAATAGGTGCCGTAAGGGGCCAGCGCGCGGGCGATGCGGATCGCGGGCGTCAGTTGCCACATGGAATGAAACTCGACCATGATATCCATCCGGTCGCCCACGGCGCGGCGGATCTTGTCAAACGGCTCGAGCGCGGCGGTCAGTTCGGCGGCAGAGATATGCGCGCCTTCGTTCGCCTCGGCGGCGGCGTCAAACGGCCAGATCTTCATCGCGGTGATACCGTCCTCAAGCAGCGACAGGGCAAGCTCATCGGCGCGGTGCAGAAATCCGTTGAGATCGTCATACGACCCGCCCGCGCCCAACCCGTAGTTGCCGGTTTGCTGGCCGCTGTCGTCCTT